>NZ_JBWKAJ010000026.1:0-102643 GCF_056437585.1 Streptomyces sp. NPDC042364
CCAGTTCTACCGGGGCTCCGCTCTTCATGTCCGGCCAAACCCTCACCTACAGGCCCCTGGACAACACCGCGAGACCCGTTAACTTCACGGCCTTGCGGCTAGCCCGCCGCGGCTATCGTCCCGGCCGTCCTTGCCGCCTTCTTCAACTCCAGGTCCCGGCGGCGCCTTCGGGCGAGCACCACTCGCCGTTCCGCCGCGGTCAGGCCGCCCCAGACGCCGTACGGCTCCGGTTGCAGGAGTGCGTGTTCCCGGCACTCGACCATGACGGGACAGCGGGCGCAGACACGCTTGGCGGCCTCCTCGCGGGAGAGCCGGGCCGCGGTGGGTTCCTTGGAGGGGGCGAAGAACAGCCCGGCCTCGTCACGCCGGCACACGGCCTCCGTGTGCCACGGGGCGTCCTGATCCCTGTCTCGCACTGGCACCCGCTGGGGCGGAACGGCAGCGACCTGCAGGGACGAATGCGGCGGTTGCAGCACGGTCTACTCCTGACGACGGCTTCGCGAGCGAGAGACGATGCAGCAAGGCCTACCCGCTGTGCGCGGGCCTATGCACTGAGTCCCCAACCGCCGGAATCCGGCGCTCTCACCGGGCTGTCACAAGCGGACCGAACCCCTTCGGGAACGGTCCGGGAGCGATCGGATTCACAGGCGTCAACGGTCAAGATGTTTGCGCAAACTGCCGTCGACCTTGCGGGCGACATGATCGGTCACGCGGCCGAGGAGATCGGCGATCATCCTGCCGCGCCTGGGCCTCGCCTCGACGCTGCCCAGTACGGCGAAGCCGTCCACATAGACCACGGGCGCGTCCGGCTCACCGGAATCCAGGTTGTCCACCTCGAAGGCGCCGAGGACACCGCCTCCGCTGCCGCGCAGGGAGACGTTCTCCGGGACGCGGATCTCCACGCTGCCGAAGAGGGAGACGGCCCTGATCATCACCTGGCGGTGCTCGAAGAGTGCCTCGCTGAGGTCTATCTCGACACTGCCGAAGACGGCGTACGCGTGGATGCGGCGGCCCGCACGCCAGCGGCCCTTGCGGACCGAGGAGCTGAAGACCGCGAGCAGACGCTCGTCCGCGTCGATCGGGATGGAGCCGGGCGTGGGGCGGTTGGGCACGGAGGACGGCGGCGCGTACGCCGACGGCTTGTGCGCGGCGGGCAGGTCCCGGATGAACACGTCCAGTTCGCCGACCGTCTTGGCGGCCAGCACGCCCTCGACCCGCTCGGAGTGCTCCTCGGCGGTGAGGCGCCCCTCGGCGAGGGCGTCACGAAGGATGTCGGTGATGCGGTCACGGTCGGCGTCCGAGGCACGCAACTCGGCGGCGGCGACGCGCGTCCCGGTCTGCTTCTGAAGGTCCACGGCAGCAGCGTACCGACACACGATAGATCGCGATAGACCCCCTGGGAGTGGAACTGAGCCTTACCTCACAGACCCGCCGTCGGCGCCAGGTTCTACGCTGGTGGACGCCGCCGATGGAGGCCGGCCGCCGGTGTGAGCCACAGACCTCGGCGCCCCCGGAGGCGAGCCGCGTCTGAGCGCGTCTGAGAATCAGCCTGTCTAGTGAGGAATGGGCACCGATGCCTGAGTTCGAGTACACCGATCTGCTCCCCATGGGAGAGGACACCACTCCGTACCGGCTGGTGACCTCCGAGGGTGTCTCCACCTTCGAGGCCGACGGGCGCACCTTCCTCAAGGTGGAGCCGGAGGCGCTGCGCAAGCTGGCCGCCGAGGCCATCCACGACATCCAGCACTATCTGCGCCCGGCCCACCTGGCGCAGCTGCGCCGGATCATCGACGACCCCGAGGCGTCGGGCAACGACAAGTTCGTCGCGCTCGACCTGCTGAAGAACGCGAACATCGCGGCGGCGGGCGTCCTGCCCATGTGCCAGGACACCGGCACGGCGATCGTCATGGGCAAGCGCGGCCAGAACGTCCTCACCGAGGGCGGGGACGAGAAGGCGCTCTCCCAGGGCATCTACGACGCGTACACCAAGCTCAACCTGCGCTACTCGCAGATGGCTCCGCTCACCATGTGGGAGGAGAAGAACACCGGCTCCAACCTCCCGGCCCAGATCGAGCTGTACGCGACGGACGGCGGAGCGTACAAGTTCCTGTTCATGGCCAAGGGCGGCGGCTCCGCCAACAAGTCGTTCCTCTACCAGGAGACGAAGGCCGTCCTGAACGAGGCCTCCATGATGAAGTTCCTGGAGGAGAAGATCCGTTCGCTGGGCACGGCCGCCTGCCCGCCGTACCACCTCGCGATCGTCGTGGGCGGTACGTCCGCCGAGTACGCGCTCAAGACCGCCAAGTACGCCTCCGCGCACTACCTGGACGAGATCCCGTCCGAGGGTTCTCCGCTCGGCCACGGCTTCCGGGACAAGGAACTGGAGGAGAAGGTCTTCGAGCTGACGCAGAAGATCGGCATCGGCGCGCAGTTCGGCGGCAAGTACTTCTGCCACGACGTCCGGGTCGTGCGGCTCCCCCGGCACGGCGCGTCCTGCCCGGTCGCGATCGCCGTCTCCTGCTCCGCCGACCGCCAGGCCGTCGCGAAGATCACCGCCGAGGGCGTCTTCCTGGAGCAGCTGGAGACGGACCCGGCGCGGTTCCTGCCGGACACCACCGACGAGCACCTCGACGAGGCCGGCGACGTGGTGCGGATCGACCTCAACCAGCCGATGGACGACATCCTCGCCGAGCTGACCAAGTACCCGGTCAAGACCCGGCTGTCGCTGTCCGGTCCGCTGGTCGTGGCCCGCGACATCGCGCACGCCAAGATCAAGGAGCGGCTGGACGCGGGCGAGGAGATGCCGCAGTACCTGAAGGACCACCCGGTGTACTACGCAGGCCCGGCGAAGACCCCCGAGGGGTACGCCTCCGGTTCCTTCGGTCCGACGACGGCCGGCCGCATGGACTCCTACGTGGAGCAGTTCCAGGCGGCGGGCGGCTCCAAGGTGATGCTGGCCAAGGGCAACCGCTCCCAGCAGGTCACCGACGCCTGCGGCACGCACGGCGGCTTCTACCTGGGTTCCATCGGCGGCCCCGCGGCCCGCCTCGCCCAGGACTGCATCAAGAAGGTCGAGGTCGTCGAGTACGAGGAGCTCGGCATGGAGGCCGTCTGGAAGATCGAGGTCGAGGACTTCCCGGCGTTCATCGTCGTCGACGACAAGGGCAACGACTTCTTCAAGGACCCGGCGCCCGCCCCGACGTTCACCACCATCCCGGTCCGCGGCCCGGGCCTGGCCTAGTCACGGCGCGACCCCGCGCCCCTGAGGGGCGAAGCCCTCCCAGGGGCGCGGGGTACGTGACGGGCCGTCAGTCCAGCTTGGCGATCTGCGCGTCCGCGATCTCGGCCGGGAAGTCGAAGTCCTTGCCCGTGGCGAGGGACCCGATGTTCAGCGCGGTGAAGTACCCCACCGTGCCGCCCTTGCGGATCACGAGGACCTTCATCGGGACCTTGGCGCCCTCGGCCTCGGACACGACGTCCAGGGCGACGGCCTGGTCGGTGCCTTCGGGAGCCTCGGTCTTCGCGACCTTGGTGACCTGCTGGTCCGTGCCGTCGGCGGTGACCTCGAAGCCCTTGGCGCAGGCGTCCACCGACTTGGTCAGTGAGTCCAGCGCGGCCTCGGCGCCGTCGCCC
This sequence comes from Streptomyces sp. NPDC042364, assembly GCF_056437585.1. Classification (NCBI taxonomy): domain Bacteria; kingdom Bacillati; phylum Actinomycetota; class Actinomycetes; order Kitasatosporales; family Streptomycetaceae; genus Streptomyces; species Streptomyces sp. NPDC042364. Next base: position 3,634 of record NZ_JBWKAJ010000026.1, read on the forward strand.
TCGTAGGAGGACAGGCGGATCAGCGTGCGGGTGACGTCGAGGCTCTTGGGGTCCGCGGCGTTCGGCACACTGGCCGTCTCGCGCTGCACGGTGGCGCCGGGCCGGTCGATGACCGAGCCGATCGCCGCGTACGCCAGCGGGGCGCACGCCTCGTCCTCGGTCCTGACGTCCTTCTGCTCGACGGTCACGGTGGGGGCGGTGACCTTGTGGCCCTTGACGTCCCCGTCCTTCAGCACGACCTTCTCCAGGTCCGCGGCGGACAGGGCGGCCGGCTTCTTCTCCCCGGCGGAACCGGAGCCGCCCTTGCCCGGGTCCTTACCGCCCTCGCCGGAGTCCGAGCAGCCGGCCAGGAGGGTCAGCGACAGGACGGCGACGCCGGCCGCGCAGGACCGGCGTATGACAGCGCTTCTCAATGCACGTTCTTTCGTCGGAGTTCGTTCGACCGTCGGGTCGACGCGGCGACGCTACTGCACACCGCCGACAAGGGCCCGTGGAATTCCGCCCTCACTCGTCCGAGGGAAGCCGGGAACATCGTGACGGGCCGGGACGCTGTACCGGTCATGAGTGACTACCGCGTCGAACACGACTCCATGGGCGAGGTCCGGGTCCCCGCGGACGCCAAGTGGCGTGCGCAGACCCAGCGGGCGGTGGAGAACTTCCCGATCTCGGGGCAGCGCATCGAGCGCGCCCACATCGAGGCCCTGGCGCGGATCAAGGGCGCCGCCGCGAAGGTCAACGCCGAGCTGGGGGTGCTCGACGAGGACATCGCGCAGGCCGTCCAGGACGCGGCGGCGGAGGTCGCGGACGGCAGGTGGGACGAGCACTTCCCGGTGGACGTGTTCCAGACCGGCTCCGGGACCTCGTCGAACATGAACACCAACGAGGTCATCGCCACCCTGGCGACCGAGCGGCTCGGCCGGCCCGTCCACCCCAACGACCACGTCAACGCCTCCCAGTCGTCCAACGACGTGTTCCCCTCCTCCCTCCACATCGCCGCCACCGCCGCCGTCACCCACGATCTGATCCCGGCGCTCGAACACCTCGCGACCGCGCTCTCCCGCAAGGCGGAGGAGTTCGCGGACGTCGTGAAGTCCGGCCGTACGCACCTGATGGACGCCACACCGGTCACCCTCGGCCAGGAGTTCGGCGGATACGCGGCCCAGGTCCGGTACGGCGTCGAGCGGCTGCGGGCGTCGCTGCCACGGCTCGCCGAACTGCCCCTGGGCGGTACGGCCGTGGGGACCGGCATCAACACCCCGCCCGGGTTCGCCGCCGCCGTGATCGCCGAGGTCGCACGGGTCACCGGGCTGCCGCTGACCGAGGCGCGGGACCACTTCGAGGCGCAGGGCGCGCGGGACGGCGTCGTCGAGACGTCCGGGCAGCTCCGCACGATCGCCGTGTCCCTCACCAAGATCGCCAACGATCTGCGGTGGATGGCGTCCGGGCCGCGCACCGGGCTCGCGGAGATCTCCCTGCCGGACCTCCAGCCGGGCTCCTCGATCATGCCCGGCAAGGTCAACCCCGTGATCCCGGAGGCCGTCCTCATGGTCGCCGCCCAGGTCACGGGGAACGACACGACGGTCGCCGTCGCGGGCGCCTCCGGCAACTTCGAGCTCAACGTCATGCTGCCGGTCATCGCGAAGAACGTCCTGGAGTCGATCCGCCTGCTGGCGAACGTCTCCCGGCTGCTCGCCGACCGGACCGTGGACGGGATCGTCGCCCACCGGGAGCGGGCCCGGGAGTACGCCGAGTCCTCGCCGTCGGTGGTCACCCCGCTCAACAAGTACATCGGATACGAGGAGGCGGCGAAGGTCGCCAAGAGGTCGCTGGCCGAGCGGAAGACCATCCGGGAGGTCGTGCTGGAGAGCGGGTACGTGGACCGCGGCGATCTGACGGTGGAACAGCTCGACGAGGCGCTGGATGTCCTGCGGATGACACGGCCGTGACCGGACGGCGTGGGGCGGCACGCCCGGATGACACACGGGTAACCGATTCCCGCCCAGGTGTGAACCATCACCGGTACCGCAGCGTCATATGCGCATGACACCTAATATCTGTGCATGGCGGATGGTGGAGCGGTGAGACGAGCGGAAGCGAGCGGCCCGACGGCGTTCTGGGAGCCGGGACGTCACATCCTGTGGCGCTACCGGGAGAACGCGGGCGAGCGCTTCCACATCGCGCGGCCCGTCACCGTGGTCCGTGACGACGAGGAAATGCTGGCCGTGTGGATGGCCCCCGGCACCGAGTGCGTGAAGCCCGTCCTCGCCGACGGCACCCCCCTGCACGCGGAGCCGCTCGCCACCCGCTACAAGAGGCCTCGCGAGGTCCTGCGCGACCGGTGGTTCGGCACGGGTGTGCTGAAGCTGGCCCGGCCGGGAGAGCCGTGGTCGGTGTGGCTGTTCTGGGAGCCGGGTTGGCTTTTCAAGAACTGGTACGTCAACCTGGAGACGCCGCTGTCCCGTTGGGACGGCGGCGTGGACTCCGTGGACCACTTCCTGGACATCTGTGTGTATCCGGACCGGTCCTGGGACTGGCGTGACGAGGACGAGTTCGCCCAGGCTCAGCAGGACGGGCTGATGGACGGTCACGTGGCGGAACGGGTGCGGGAGGCGGGGCGCTCGGCGGTGGAGACGATCCGCGCCTGGGGCCGGCCGTTCTCGGACGGTTGGCAGCACTGGCGCCCGAATCCCGAGTGGGGAGTACCGTCTCTCCCTGACGACTGGGACCGCACGCCCGCGCACTTGTCCTCATGAGACCCTTGATGCGCCCCCGGTCCACAACCGTAGGATCGTCCTCCGCGAGGATTCACAGGGGCAACTCCCGCAGTTCGCGCAGTGCTTGACCATACGTCACCGAGGGGCGGCAGGACGTGATCAAGGGGTACGAGGGCCACACCGGCAGAAACCGGAGAAGGCCAGACGGACGGTCGGCACTGTCGTCCGGCGGGTCCGCCGGTACCGTGTGTGGCACAGGAACTGCCTCTGACCACGCGGGAAATCCGTTCCTGGGGCACGTAATCCGGGTATCGGCCTTTCTGCGGGACGAAGTATCGGGTTTGCTGCGGGACGAACTGCGCGTAGCTCGCGCAGTCCCGGACGGATGGATTCGACACGCGTGACGGAGCACCCCACCTCCCATGAGCGCCCTCAGGGCGGCGCCGGCCCCACGGATGCCCGCGGGGCGGTCCTGCGTACCCAGGAGCCGCTGCGTGCGGCGCCCGCCGCCTTACCCGCACAGGCACGCATGGGTGACGCGCAGGCCCGTACGGGTGACGCGGCCGCCGAGCCGGGCACGGCGACCCAGTGTCCGAAGAGCGGCGACACCCCTGCGGAACATGCCCAGCCGGCGCTCTCCGAGCACTCCCAGCCCGCGGCCACCGAGCCCGACCCGCACCGCCCCCGCCCCGCACCGGAGACCATTCCGGCGCAGCCCGGCGGTGAGGGCGAGCGGTCCTCCGGCCCGGCCGGCGGTCTGGAGCGGCGCAGCGGGCAGGGTGTCCCGCCGGGTGCCCCCATGCCGATGCGGCGGGACGGCGACCGGCTGCGGTTCGTGGGTGCCGCGACCCGGCGGATCGCCCGCGGCCTCGATCTGGACGAGATCGTCATGGGGTTGTGCCGGGCGACGGTGCCGACGTTCTCCGACGCGATCCTCGTGTATCTGCGCGAGCCGCTGCCCGTCGGTGACGAGCGGCCCACCGGGCCCATGCTGCTGCGGCTGCGCCGCACCGACCGGATCCCCGAGGAGCGGGACACCGAGGGCGGCTTCACGCCCCCGCTCCAGCCCGAGCCCGTCGATCTGGCGGTCGTCACCGCCGAGCAGTGCGAGGTACGGCCCGGCGGGGCCCTCGCCGAGGTGCTGCGCGGGGTGCGGCCGGTCTTCGCGGACGCGCCCGCCGCGCACGACGCGCTGCCGGAACTGCTCGGTCCGGACGCCGAACTGACGGTGCCGACGGGACAGCGGGCGATCCTCGCCCCGCTGCGCGGCCGGCGCCGGGTGATCGGTGCGGCCGTGTTCCTGCGCCGCCCGGAGCGGATGGCGTTCGAACAGGACGATCTGCTGGTCGCCGCCCAGCTCGCCACGCACAGCGCGCTCGGCATCGACAAGGCGGTGCTGTACGGGCGTGAGGCGTACATCGCCGACGAGCTGCAGCGCACGATGCTTCCGGAGGCCCTGCCGAAGTGCACCGGCGTCCGGCTCGCGCACCGGTATCTGCCGGCCGCGGAGACGGCACGGGTCGGCGGTGACTGGTACGACGCGATTCCCCTGCCGGGGAGCCGGGTCGCGCTGGTCGTGGGCGACGTCATGGGCCACTCGATGACGTCCGCCGCGATCATGGGCCAGCTGCGGACGACCGCGCAGACGCTGGCCGGGCTGGACCTTCCTCCGCAGGAGGTGCTGCACCACCTCGACGAGCAGGCGCAGCGGCTGGGTACGGACCGGATGGCGACCTGCCTGTACGCCGTCTACGACCCGGTCTCGCACCGCATCACCATCGCCAACGCCGGGCATCCGCCGCCGGTCCTGCTGCATCTGGGCGGGCGTGCCGAGGTGCTGCGGGTGCCGCCGGGGGCGCCGATCGGTGTGGGCGGGGTGGACTTCGAGGCGGTGGAGCTGGACGCGCCGGCCGGGGGCACGCTGCTGCTGTACACCGACGGGCTGGTGGAGTCCCGGCTGAGGGACGTGTGGACCGGGATAGAGCAGCTGCGCGAGAAGCTCGCCGCGACCGCGCAGCTGACCGGGCCGGATCATCCGCCGCCGCTGGAAGCCCTGTGCGACGAGGTGCTCGACATGCTCGGTCCGGGTGACCGGGACGACGACATCGCGCTGCTCGCCGCCCGCTTCGACGGCATCGCGCCCAGTGACGTCGCGTACTGGTTCCTGGAACCGGAGGAGATGGCTCCGGGGCGGGCCCGTCGTCTCGCACGTCATGCGCTGTCCCGCTGGGGGCTGGAGGAACTGACCGACTCGGTCGAGTTGCTGATCAGTGAGGTCGTGACGAACGCGGTGCGGTACGCGACCCGGCCGGTGACCCTGCGGTTGCTGCGGACCGATGTACTGCGGTGCGAGGTGACCGATGACGTGCCGCAGCTGCCGCGGCTGAGGCAGGCGCGGGCGACCGACGAGGGCGGGCGCGGGCTCTATCTCGTCAACCGGTTGGCGAAGCGGTGGGGAGCGACGCGGTTGAGCGCGGGGAAGGTCGTCTGGTTCGAGCTGAACCAGGCGTGAGCGCTCCGCCGGGTCGATCCGGTCACAGCTCGGGGCGTCCGTTGTCTGCGGACTGCGGCTTGCGGGTGGTTGATCGCCCAGTTCCCCGCGCCCCTGAAGTACAGAGGGGGCGCCCGGTTTTCACCGGGCGCCCCCTTCTTGTGTGGCCGGCCGCCTGCCTGTGCCGTCAGCCGCCTGCCTGTGGGTCGTTGGGGTCCGGCGGCAGGTCGATCTCGCCGTCGCTCGGGGTCTCCTCGGGCGTGGTCTCGGGGGTCTCCTCGGGCGTCGTCTCGGGGGTCTCCTCCGGCGTCGTCTCGGGGGTCTCCTCCGGCGTCGTCTCGGGGGTCTCCTCCGGCGTGGTCTCCGGGGACTCCGACGGGGTCGGGCTCTGGCTCGGGGACTCCGTCGGTGCGACCGCGGCGCCCTGGGTGGTCTCCAGGTCGAACTTGGTCTTCTCGCCCATCACGCCGAAGGTGTACGTGGCCCAGATCTGGGCGGGGAACCCACCGCCGTTGACACGTTCGACGCCGGCCGCCCCGTACATCGGGACGTGCTTGCCGTTCTTGCTCATGTCCTCGCCGAAGAGGCCGACGGAGGTCACCAGGTTCGGGGTGTAACCGGTGAACCAGGCGGAGCGGTTCTCGTCGGAGGTACCCGTCTTGCCCGCGACCTGCTGGCCGTTGCGGGCGGGGTTGTCCCGGACCGAGATCTTGGCCGTACCGTCGTCGACCACGCCCGTGAGGACCGAGGTGACCGTGTCGGCCGCCTCGCGGGTGATGACCCGCTCGCCGATCGGGTCGGCGATGTCGACCGGCCCGTTCCGGTGCTTGGCCGAGGCGAGGATGGTCGGGGTGACCTTCTTGCCGTGGTTGTCGAGGGTGGCGTAGATGCCTGCCATCTCCAGCGGGCTCGCGCCCATGGAGCCGAGGGTCTGGGCGGGCACCGCCTGCATGCCCTCGGTGTCCATGCCGAGCTTTCCGGCGACCTCCATGACCTTCTCCATCCCGACGTCGACGCCCATCTGGGCGAAGACGGAGTTGATGGACTTGTTCATGGCGGTCTGCACGGTGACGTCGCCGTAGTTGACGTTGTCCTCGTTGGGCGGGGCGAAGCCGACCTTGGTGCCGTTGTCGAGGACCTGGTGCCTGCTGTCCCCGTCGTAGATGGTGTTCGCGGCGATCGGGTCGCCGTCCTGGGTCTCGGCGGCTCCGTCCACGGCGGCGGCGAGGATCACCGGCTTGAAGGTGGAGGCGGGCTGGTAGTCCCGGCGCGTGGCGTTGTTCTGGTAGTGCTTCACGTAGTCGACGCCGCCGTACATGGCGACGACCTTGCCGGACTTCGGGTCGACGGAGACGGCGCCGGCCTGGATGTGTGCGTCGACCTTGCGCTTCTTGGGGTCGAGCTTGCTGGTGAGCCGTTGCTTGACGGCCTTCTCCAGTGCGGCCTGCTTCTTGGGCTCGATGTTGAGCTTGATGGTCCAGCCGCCCTTGTCGATGAGCGCCACGGCCTGCTCACGGTTGTCCGCCCTGTTGCTGGCCACGAGCTGGCGGGCCAGCTCGCTGTTGGCGGCCTCCACCAGATAGCCCGTCTGACCGGCCATGTCGGGTGTGGCCTGCGGCGGCTTCAGCTTCGGGAACTTCATCGCCTCGCGCTCGGAAGCGTCCAGCTGCTTCATCTCGACCATGTTGTCCAGCACGTAGTTCCAGCGCGCCGTGACCAGCTTCCTTCCGGTCGGGGTGGCGACGGCCAGGTCGTACTGGCTGGGGGCCTGGAGGAGGGCGGCGAGGTACGCGCCCTCGGCGACGGTGAGTTCCTTGGCGTCCTTGCGGTAGTACGCCTGGGCCGCCGCCTGGATGCCGGAGGCGCCGCGGCCGTAGTAGCTGGTGTTGATGTAGCCCGCGAGGATGTAGTCCTTGGACCTCTCGCGCTCCAGCTTCAGGGAGATGACCAGCTCCTTGAGCTTGCGGGTCACCGTCTGGTCCGAGGTCAGGTAGAAGTTCTTGACGTACTGCTGGGTGATCGTCGAGCCGCCCTGCTTGCCCTTGCCGGACAGCGTGTTGATCACACCGCGGGTCATGCCCTTGAAGTCGACGCCCGGGTCGGAGTAGAAGGTCTTGTTCTCGGCGGCGACGAAGGTCATCCGGACCTTCGGGGGGACCTGGTCGAGTCCGACGATCTCGCGAGCGGTCGTGCCCTTGCCCGTACGCGCGAGGAGGTCACCGTTCTTGAACTGGTAGACGTTGCTTTCCTTGGTCGCGTCCGGGTTCCCCTTGGGGATGTCGATCATCATGTAGAGCACGACGAACGCGCCCATGAGGAGCAGGCACAGCCCGAAGAACGTGCCGACGATCTTCTTCCAGGTGAAGAGGCGGCGTATACCGGTCTTCTTCTTTTTCCCGCCGCCCTTGGCCGCGGCCCGGGCGGCGGCCCGTCCGCCGCCGGCGGGCGCGTCTATGACCGCGGTCGCCCCCGCCTCAGCCCCGGACGAGCGCTTGGGCGCCGCGCGGCGACCGCCGCGTTGCCGCGCTCGTCTTTCTTCCGCTCGTCCCATGGCTCCGGTCCGCTCCGCCTCTGCTCGGTCTCATACGTCACTCGGGTCAATGTCAGCTCAGCAAGCTAACACCGAGGACTGTGCCAAAGAGGAGTCGGTAGGGCCGCTTCCGGCGTGACAATGCGCACGCGCCGCGGACGGTCGCATACCTCGTCCCACCGGAACGGACGTTCCAGCAGGGGTGATGGTTGCCCCGACAGGCCCGGGCGTTGCGAGCGGCCGTGGTGACAGAACCGTGACATTCACGTGTGACCTGCGGCGGATCCACCTCTCGTCGCGACCTATACACGGCAGGTATACGTGGTGTGTATACGCGGTGTGTACAGTCGTGTCATGTCCATCGGTCACACACTCCTGGGACTCCTGGAGTCCGGGCCCCGACACGGTTACGACCTGAAGCGGGCCTTCGACGAGAAGTTCGGTCACGACCGGCCGCTGCACTACGGCCAGGTCTACTCGACGATGTCCCGACTGCTGAAGAACGGCCTGGTCGAGGTCGACGGCATCGAGCCCGGCGACGGGCCCGAGCGCAAGCGGTACGCGATCACCGAGGCGGGCATCACCGATGTCCAGCGGTGGCTCGCCACTCCGGAGAAGCCGGAGCCGTATCTGCAGTCGACCCTCTACACGAAGGTCGTGCTCGCCCTGCTCACGCACCGGGACGCGGCGGACATCCTCGACACCCAGCGCTCCGAGCACCTGCGCATGATGCGCATCCTCACCGACCGCAAGCGCAAGGGCGATCTCGCCGACCAGCTGATCTGCGACCACGCCCTGTTCCATCTGGAGGCCGACCTGCGATGGCTGGAGCTGACCGCCGCCCGACTGGGCAAGCTGGCCGAGGTGGTGACCCGATGACCCCGCCGCCCGCCGGCTCCCTGCTCGTCGCGACCGACCTGCGCAAGGCCTACGGTCCGACGACCGCGCTGGACGGCGCCGGGTTCTCCATCCACCCCGGCGAGGTCGTCGCGGTGATGGGGCCCTCCGGCTCCGGCAAGTCGACGCTGCTGCACTGTCTCGCCGGGATCGTGACGCCCGACTCCGGGTCGATCACGTACAACGGCCGCGAGATGGCCACCATGAACGACGCCCAGCGCAGCGCGCTCCGGCGCAGCGAGTTCGGGTTCGTCTTCCAGTTCGGCCAGCTGGTGCCCGAGCTGACCTGCGTGGAGAACGTGGCGCTGCCGCTCCGGCTGAACGGCACCTCCCGCAAGGAGGCCGAGCGGACCGCACTGTCCTGGATGGCGCGGCTGGAGGTCGACGACCTCGCCCGCAAGCGTCCCGGTGAGGTCTCCGGCGGTCAGGGCCAGCGGGTCGCCGTGTCCCGTGCGCTGGTCACCGGCCCGCGGGTGCTGTTCGCGGACGAGCCCACCGGCGCGCTCGACTCGCTCAACGGCGAGCGGGTGATGGAGCTGCTCACGGAGGCGGCCCGGTCCACCAACGCGGCGGTCGTCCTGGTCACGCACGAGGCGCGGGTGGCCGCGTACTCCGACCGCGAGATCGTCGTACGGGACGGGAAGTCGCGGGACATGGAGCGCGTCATATGAAGTCCGCTGTCGTCGGCCAGTGGTACCGGGACCTGGCGATGGGCGTCCGGTTCACCTTCACCGGGGGCCGTGAGGGATGGGTGCGCGCCGTGCTCACCGCGTTCGGGGTGGGCCTCGGGGTGGCGCTGCTCCTGCTCACCGCGGCCGTTCCGAATGTCATGTCCACGCGGGATGCCCGGGAGGAGGCCCGCCAGGACCGGGGGATCGGATACCTCGAGAACAACAGCGAGTCCAAGCCGACCGGCCGGAGCCTGCTCGTCGCCGACACCGACACCGAGTACCGGCACCAGGAGATCCGGGGACGGCTCCTCGAACCCGAGGGCGCCGACGCGCCACTGCCGCCGGGGGTGGCGGAGTTCCCCGCTCCGGGCGAGATGGTCGTCTCCCCCGCCCTCTCCGAGCTGCTGGGGTCCGACGCCGGGAAACTGCTGCACGACCGGCTGCCGTACAAGACGGTGGGCACCATCGGCAGGACTGGGCTCATCGGTTCGGGCGACCTCGCCTACTACGCCGGCGCCGAAGGGCTCGCCGAGCGGATCGACGGCTCGGTGGTGGCCCGGATCGACCGGTTCGGCACGTCCACGGCCGACCAGCCCGAGGAGGAGGTCGACCCGGTCCTGCTGCTGCTCATCCTGGTCGTCTTCGTGGTGCTGCTGATGCCGGTCGCCGTCTTCATCGCCACGGCCGTACGGTTCGGCGGCGAGCGGCGCGACCGCAGGCTCGCGGCGCTCCGGCTGGTCGGCTCCGACAGCCGCATGACCCGGCGGATCGCGGCGGGCGAGGCTCTCGCGGGCTCCGTCCTGGGTCTGCTCTTCGGCACCGGGTTCTTCCTGCTCGGCAGGGAGGTGGCCGGTTCGGTCGAGGTGTTCGACGTCAGCGTGTTCCCCAGCGACCTCAACCCCTCCCCCGGTCTCGCCCTGCTGGTCGCGCTCGCGGTGCCGGCCGCCGCCGTGCTCGTCACGCTGTTCGCGCTGCGCGGGGTCGTCATCGAACCCCTCGGTGTGGTCCGCACGGCCAAACCGGCCCGCCGCAGGCTCTGGTGGCGGCTGCTGCTGCCGCTCGCCGGTCTCGCCCTGCTCTACCCGATGCTCGGCCAGGGGTCGGAGAACGGGGGGTTCAACGAGTACCTGGTCATCGGCGGTGTCGTCCTGCTGCTCTTCGGCATCACCGCGTTGCTCCCCTGGGTGGTCGAGGCGTTCGTCGCCCGGCTGGGCTCCGGTGCGGTCTCCTGGCAACTGGCGGTACGCCGGCTCCAGCTGAGCAGCGGCTCGGCGGCCCGCATGGTGAACGGCATCGCGGTGGCGGTGGCCGGCGCGATCGCCCTGCAGATGCTGTTCTCCGGGGTCGAGGGCCGCTTCACGGAATCGACCGGCAAGGACACCACACGCGCCCAGATGGAGCTGACCCTCCCGCAGGACCTCCCGGTGCGCGAGGCCGGCGAGAAGCTGAAGCGGGCCAGGGGCGCGGCGGCCGCCGCGGCGCTGTCCACCGCGACGGTCTCCCGCGTGGCCAAGGACCCCGAGGTATCGACGGAGGTGACCGTCGGCGACTGCGCCGCGCTGCGCGAACTCGCGAGGATCCCCTCGTGCCGCGACGGCGACGTCTTCGTGCTGCCCGACCCGGCCGACCCGACCGTGACGAGCCTGGCCACCGCCGGCCGCACCCTGTACTTCGACCCGTCCTACAGCGGTGACGACCCGGGCGCCGAGATCGCCTGGAAGCTCCCGGCCGGGATGAAGCGGGTGTCCGCGCGTGCCGACTCGCTGCGTACCGGGACGTCGGGCCTGATGGCGACCCCGGGCGCCCTGCCCGCGAAGACCGAGACCCTGTTCTACAGCACCGTGTACGTACGGACGGACCCCGCGGTCCCGGACGCCCTCGACGAGGTGCGCAACGCGGCCGTGGCGATCGATCCGCTCATCCGGACCTGGGAGTGGGAGTCGACCAGGCGGCTGGACCAGTTCGAGGACATCCGCACCGGTCTGCTGGTCGGCGCGACCGCCGTGCTCGTCCTGATCGGCGCGAGCCTCCTCGTCTCCCAGCTGGAGCAGCTCCGGGAACGCAGGAAGCTGCTGTCCGCGCTGGTCGCGTTCGGCACCCGGCGCCGCACGCTCGGCCTGTCCGTGCTGTGGCAGACGGCGATCCCGATCACCCTGGGCCTCGTCCTCGCCATGACGGTCGGCCTGGCCCTGGGCGCCGTCCTGCTGAGGATGACGGACGTCGGCGTGGGGGTGGACTGGGTGAGCGTGCTGTCGATGACCGGCATCGGCGCCGGTGTCGTCGTCCTGGTCACGGCCCTGAGCATGCCGCCGCTGCTGCGGCTGATGCGGCCGGAGGGGCTCCGCACGGAGTAGTCCGGCTCGCCGGGCAGGCGGGCACGGCGCTGGGAGCGTCCGGCAGGCGCCCGTCCGCCAGGCGCCGTCCGCGGGAGGCGTTACAGCACCCGGACCGGCAGGGGCCGCAGCGCTTCCCTGAGCGCTGCGGCCAGTTCCTCGTACTCGGCGCCCCGCGCCGCTCCCGTCCGCATGGCCAGGGCGACACGGCGGCTCGGCGCCGGATGCGCGAAGCGCCCGGTCAGCAGCTGGGGATTCCGGCTCGTCTCCACCGTCACGGCCGTTCGCGGCAGCAGCGTCACCCCGAGACCGCCGGCGACCAGCTGGACGAGGGTGGAGAGACCGGCCGCGGTCGTGGTGACCGGGACGTCCTCACGGCCGGCCTCGCGGCAGATGTCCAGGGCCTGGTCACGCAGACAGTGCCCCTCGTCGAGCAGCAACAGGCGCAACGCGCGCAGCGCCTCGCGCGGGATGCCCTCCTGGCCGCCCAGTTCATGGCCGAGCGGGGTGACGAGGACGAAGTCCTCGTCGAACAGCGGCAGTTCGGTGACCCCGGGCACGCCCAGCGGCACCGCGAGGAGCAGCAGGTCGAGACGGCCGGTGGTGAGGCCGTCCAGCAGGTTCGCGGTCTGCTCCTCGTGGACCTGGAGGTCGAGGTCCGGGTAGCGCTCGTGGACGAGGTTGAGGACCGTCGGCAGCAGATACGGCGCCACCGTGGGGATCACCCCCAGCCGCAGCGCTCCCGTGAAGGGCGCCCGTACCGCCTCGGCCTCCTCCATCAGCGCCGCGACCTCCGCCAGCACCGCCCGCGCCCGTACGGCCAGGCGCTCACCGGCGGGTGAGAGGAGCACCTTGCGGGTCGTACGCTCCACCAGCGTCACGCCCAGGGTCTCCTCCAGCGCGGAGACGGCACCGGAGAGGGCCGGCTGGCTCATCCCTATCGCCGTCGCGGCGTCACGGAAGTGCAGATGCTCGGCGACGGCCGCGAAGGCCCGCAGCTGGGAGAGGCTGGGGCGGCGACGGACGGCGCCGTTTCCGGAAGGCCGCACCTATGACCCCGCCTTTCACTCACGGTCACTGATAACCGTCTTCGATCAACCCGACCGAGTGTAGCTATTTCATTGATCAATGCACCCTGTGCCACCATCGAGATCGTCCAACCCGTCGGAAAGCCCTGGTCCAAGGGGTGTTTTCGCGTTGCAAGGAGAGCCTGTGCTCACTGTCGGTGACAAGTTCCCCGAGTTCGATCTGATGGCCTGCGTCTCGCTGGAGAAGGGCGAGGAGTTCCAGCGGATCAACCACAAGACCTACGAGGGTCAGTGGAAGATCGTGTTCGCCTGGCCCAAGGACTTCACCTTCGTGTGTCCCACCGAGATCGCCGCGTTCGGCAAGCTGAACGACGAGTTCGCCGACCGCGACGCCCAGGTCCTCGGCTTCTCCGGCGACTCCGAGTTCGTCCACCACGCCTGGCGCAAGGACCACGACGACCTGCGCGACCTGCCGTTCCCGATGATGGCCGACTCCCGGCACGAGCTGATGCGGGACCTCGGCATCGAGGACGAGGAGGGCTTCGCCAAGCGCGCGGTCTTCATCGTGGACCCGAACAACGAGATCCAGTTCGCCATGGTGACCGCGGGGTCCGTGGGGCGTAACCCCAAGGAGGTCCTGCGGGTCCTGGACGCCCTGCAGACCGACGAGCTCTGCCCCTGCAACTGGACCAAGGGCGACGAGACACTGGACCCCGTCAAGCTGCTGGCCGGGGAGTGAGGCCGCCATGTCCCTCGACGCCCTGAAGTCCGCGATACCGGACTACGCCAAGGACCTCCGCCTCAACCTGGGGTCCGTCATCGGCAACTCCGAGCTGCCCGCGCAGCAGCTGTGGGGCACCGTGCTCGCCACGGCGATCGCCTCGCGGTCGGCCGTGGTGCTGCGGGAGCTCGCGCCCGAGGCCAAGGCGAACCTGTCGCCGGAGGCCTACACGGCGGCGAAGTCCGCGGCGGCGGTCATGGCGATGAACAACGTCTTCTACCGCACGCGGCATCTGCTCTCCGACCACGAGTACGGCAATCTGCGGGCCGGGCTGCGGATGAACGTGCTCGGGAACCCCGGGGTCGACAAGGTCGACTTCGAGCTGTGGTCGTTCGCGGTGTCCGCGATCAACGGGTGCGGGTTGTGTCTCGACTCGCACGAGCAGGTCCTGCGGAAGGCCGGGGTCGACCGGGAGACCGTGCAGGAGGCGTTCAAGATCGCGTCGGTGATCCAGGCGGTGGGGGTCACGCTGGAGGCGGAGTCGATTCTCTGCGATTAGGCCGTCGGCCGCCTTGTGGGTGAGGGGTGCGGGTGGTGTCGGCGGCTGCGGGTGCGTGGGGGTTGTTCGCGCAGTTCCCCGCGCCCCTGAAGGTGGCCCGCGGCCCCTTCAGGGGCGCAGGCCACCCGAGGCGCCGGGGCGCGGGCCCACTGAAAAAACGCTCGCATCCCGGGCGCCCCCCTCGGCAGAATCCCTGCCCATGACCGGTCTCCCCTCCCCCACCTCCCCCGCGTTCGAAGATCTCGTCGCCGAAGGCGATGCCGTGCCCACCGAGGGGTGGGACTTCTCGTGGTTCGAGGGGCGGGCCACCGAGGCACGTCCCTCGTGGGGATACGCGCGGGGGATGGCCGAGCGGCTGGGGCGGGCGTCGGCCGCGCTGGACATCCAGACCGGGGGCGGAGAGGTGCTGGATTCCGCCCCTCGGCTGCCCCGGCTGACCGTCGCCACGGAGGGCTGGCCGCCGAACGTCGCCAAGGCCACCGCCCGGCTGCACCCGCGGGGTGCGGTGGTCGTCGCCAGCCCGGAGGACGCGCCACTGCCCTTCGCGGACGAGGCCTTCGACCTGGTCACCAGCCGCCACCCGGTCCAGGCGCACTGGTCGGAGATCACCCGGGTGCTCAGGCCCGGCGGCACGTACTTCGCCCAGCACGTGGGACCCGGCAGCGTCTTCGAGCTGGTCGAGCACTTCACCGGCCCTCTGCCGGACGAGGTCCGCAACGGCCGGCACCCCGACCGGGAACGCGCCGACGCCGAGGCCGCCGGGCTGGAGATCGTGGACCTGCGGGCCGAGCGGCTGCGGATGGAGTTCTACGACATCGCCGCCGTGGTGCACTTCCTGAAGAAGGTCGTGTGGATGGTGCCCGGCTTCACGGTCGACGCGTATCTGCCCCAGCTGCGCTCCCTCCACGAGCGGATCGTGAGCGAGGGGTGTTTCGTCGCCCACAGCGCCCGCCATCTCTTCGAGGCCCGCAAGCCGACGGGCGGGTGACCGGTCAGGCGTGCGCGGCGTCGGCCCGCGGTCTTCCCTTTCGCCAACTCCGGTTGCCGCCATGGGCACTTCCGGGCTCCTCCGGCTGAGCTGTTCGGGTGAAGGGGTGCCCACCCGTCGCCCTGCGGCGACACCTCGCGACCGCCCCCGGTTTCCACATCGTTATCGCCCGCGACTTGGCTTGGACGGCCCCTCTCGCGTAGGTTCAGACCAAGGTAATTCGCGTGAGCAAAGCTGCGCGGGCGGCACCGCGCAGTGGAGGGGGCTGCGCGGTGCCGTGAACCGGTGGTCGCGTCAAGCGGGCGTTCCGGCGCCGCTTCACCCACATGAGGGCGCCCTGCCGCCGCTCCCCGAGAGTCGCACAAGAATGCGCGAACCCCATGGTTTCGCCGGGATTCCCCTTCTTTCCCTTGGAATCCGTCGCGATCAGGCCATGATCCCCACGCGATCGCACCCTGAATGAGCCCTTCCGCGCTCACCCTCACGCTGTCATCCGACTCCGCAGAGTAGTTGTGGCACGCCGATGCACGCAGCATCACTCACAAAGGGTTATGGTGGAAACCCCCCCTCGGGCCGGTCCGTCTCCCCCCCACGGACCGGCCCGTTTTTCTGCCCCTCCGCGCAGGCTCTCCGCGGACCGGGCGACAGGCCCCTGAAGGGCCCCCACCCCCAACACCCCTTGGGGGATCCGACCTCCAGCACCGGTAGGCTCTGCCAACCAAGGGGACTGCCGCGACACCGGAGGGGCTTTCACGTGAACCTGCGCGACAAACTGCGCGGCCTGCTGGTCAAGGTCTACGCACGCAGGGTCGAGGGGCACCTCGACCACGCCCAGGTGCCCAAGCACATCGGCGTCATCATGGACGGCAACCGGCGCTGGGCGAAGGCCGCGGGCTCGACCACCGCACAGGGGCACCGGGCCGGCGCCGACAAGATCGAGGAGTTCCTCGGCTGGTGCACCGAGACGGACGTCGAGGTCGTCACCCTCTGGCTGTTCTCCACCGACAACTTCGGCCGCCCCCAGGAGGAGCTGGTCCCGCTCTTCGGCATCATCGAGGACGTCGTGCGCTCCCTCGCCGCCGACGGCCGCTGGCGGGTGCACCACGTGGGCACGCTCGACCAGCTCCCCGGGCAGCTCCAGAGCGCCCTGAAGGAGTCCGAGGAGGCCACCGCGCACGTCGACGGGATACTGGTCAACGTCGCCATCGGGTACGGCGGCCGCCAGGAGATCGCCGACGCCGTACGGTCCATGCTCCTCGACGCCCAGGACAAGGGCACCTCGTTGGAGGAACTCGCCGAGAGCGTCGACGTCGACATGATCGGGCGTCATCTGTACACCGGGGACCAACCCGACCCGGATCTGGTGATCCGTACGAGCGGCGAGCAGCGGTTGTCCGGATTCATGCTCTGGCAGACGGCGCACTCCGAGTACTACTTCTGCGACGTCTTCTGGCCGGCCTTCCGGAAGGTCGACTTCCTGCGCGCCCTGCGTGACTACGCGGTGCGACACCGGCGCTACGGAGGCTGAGCCTCCGCCTTTCCCCCGCATGGCGGATGAGGCTTCTGCCGCCCCTTGCCGGGCGGAGGTAACGAGGAGTTCACCGGGGCGCCGTCGTACGGCGTGGCATGGCGGCGCGTGTTCGAGGGCATAAGCCAGTCAGGTCGACACCCGAACCACGGGTGTCGGATCTCAGCGGACGGCTCGGGGCCGTCCGCCCGGGAGGCCCTTTGCACCAGCCCGATCGTGCGGTCACAGCACGGACGAAGCAGCGGAGGGCCGGTCACCGGCCCGTGCAACGGCGCCGTCGACCGGCCCAGTTCAGACCCGTCGCTCCCCGACCTCATCCGAGGGGGTACGTCCTTCCGTGGTGACCAGCACAAAGCGCCACAAGCCAGACCGGCGCACCTACGTCCTCGACACCAGCGTCCTGCTGGCCGACCCGAACGCTTTGAGCCGCTTCGACGAGCACGAGGTCGTGCTTCCGATCGTCGTGGTGACGGAGCTGGAGGCGAAGAGGCACCATCCCGAACTCGGCTACTTCGCCCGGCAGGCCCTGCGCCTGCTCGACGAGTTCCGGGTACGGCACGGCCGCCTCGACGCCCCCATCCCGATCGGGGACCTCGGCGGGACCGTACGCGTCGAGCTCAACCACTCGGACCCCAGCGTCCTGCCGACCGGCTACCGCCTGGGGGACAACGACTCCCGCATCCTGGCGGTCGCCCGCAACCTGCAGGCCGAGGGCTACGACGTGACCGTCGTGTCGAAGGACCTGCCCCTCAGGATCAAGGCGTCCTCCGTGGGCCTCCTCGCCGAGGAGTACCGCGCGGAACTCGCCATCACGGACGCCTCCGGCTGGACCGGGATGTCCGAGGTGACCCTGCCGGGCGAACAGGTGGACATCCTCTTCGAGGAAGGGACGGTCTACGCCCCCGAGGTCAGCGGCCTCCCGGTCCACACGGGTCTGACGATCCAGTCGGAGCGCGGCAAGGCGCTGGGCCGGGTGACGCCGGACGGCAACATCCGGCTCGTCCGCGGCGACCGTGAGGCCTTCGGCATCCACGGCCGCAGCGCCGAGCAGCGCATCGCGCTGGATCTGCTGCTCGACCCGGACGTCGGGATCGTGTCGATGGGCGGCCGGGCCGGCACCGGCAAGTCCGCGCTCGCGCTCTGCGCGGGTCTGGAGGCCGTGCTCGAACGGCGCCAGCACCAGAAGGTGATGGTCTTCCGTCCGCTGTACGCGGTGGGCGGGCAGGAGCTCGGCTATCTGCCGGGCAACGAGGCCGAGAAGATGAGCCCCTGGGCTCAGGCGGTCTTCGACACGCTCTCCGCGGTCACCTCCCGCGAGGTCATCGAGGAGGTCACCGCACGCGGCATGCTGGAGGTGCTCCCCCTCACGCACATCCGCGGCCGTTCGCTCCACGACGCGTTCGTCATCGTGGACGAGGCCCAGTCACTGGAGCGGAACGTCCTGCTGACCGTTCTGTCCCGGATCGGTGCGAATTCACGGGTGGTTCTGACCCATGACGTGGCCCAGCGCGACAATCTGCGCGTCGGTCGCTACGACGGTGTCGTCGCCGTGGTGGAGAAGCTGAAGGGCCATCCGCTCTTCGCCCACGTCACGCTGACGCGGTCCGAGCGTTCCCAGATCGCGGCCCTGGTGACCGAAATGCTGGAGGACGGACAGATTTAACGGTTCTGCCGGTTCCGGGCGATCTGACCACTTTCGGTCAACTCCGGTCACCGGTGAACCCCTTGGCGCCGTCCGGCAAAGGCGATGAGCCTAGCCGGGCGGCGCCTCGGCGTGTGGGCGTTTCCTGGAATCCCTAGGGCCAAACGAGGTGTGAGCTTTCACACGCACCCGTGAATTGCCTTGCGGTGCCGGGTTACGGCAGAGTCTCACTTCTGTCAGGCCCCGCATACGACACAGCCGTACCCCCAGCGGTACGGAACCACAGCAGCACCACGGTCAACTCCATAGCGTCGTCGTATGCCGCCCGAGCACCACGCGGCGCTCCCGCAAGGGAGTTGCCCACCGGGCCCGCGCCTCCGTGACCCCGCAGTTGGGAGGCCAGCGCCAGGGGCACGATTGCGTCCGCCAGGGTCACCGAGGCGGGCGATGCTGGAAGGAAACCGTGTGAGCCGGATTTCGGTCCGGGGATTCGCAGTGGCCTCGGCCACCGCGGTCACCGCAGTCGGAAGTGTCGTCGGAGTTGCCTCGGGCAGCACCGCCCAGACCACGGACGACGCCGAGGCGGTCGCGAACGACACCACGTTGCTCGCCGACATACCTGTCGGTCAGCAGGCGCAGGTCCAGACCGCATCCCTGACTGCACAGGCCGACGCCCAGGCCATCGCCGCCGACGCGACCGCCCGCAAGGACGCCGAGGAGACCGCCCGTAAGAAGGCGGCCGAGGACGCGATCGCGAGGCAGAAGCAGGCGGAGAAGGCCGAGCAGGAGCGCAAGGCCAAGGAAGAGGCCGAGACCAAGGCCCAGGCCGCCAGTTCGCTCAGCGACGCCCCGACGCAGAGTTCCTACTCCATCGCGGAGATCCAGGCGATGGCGAAGGCGGTCGTGGCGAGCGACCAGTGGACCTGCTTCAGCAACATCGTGAACCACGAGTCCAGCTGGAACTACAAGGCCGTCAACCCGTCCTCGGGTGCCTACGGTCTCTTCCAGGCGCTCCCCGGTTCCAAGATGTCGTCCGCCGGCTCCGACTGGCAGACCAACCCGGCCACGCAGATCAAGTGGGGCCTCAACTACATGGAATCGCGCTACGGCAGCCCCTGCGAGGCGTGGTCCTTCTGGCAGGCCAACCACTGGTACTAGGCCCGCCGCACCACCGATGCCCCGCCGCAGCGCTGTCGGCGGGGTGTCGCACGCTCAACCTCCGGAAGCCCTCCACCGTCCTTTGGTGGGGGGCTTCCGCCATGTACGGTCGAAGCCCCCGAGAGTAATCGAGGCATCCGGGGGGAGTGGTGAACAGCAGGGGCGACGGGGGAAGAGGACGGATGATGTCGCGGGTGCCAGGGTGGCTCGGCCGGATCGGCTCCGGCCTGAGCGGTTGGGGCGAGCGGTTGGAGCGCCGCCGCGCGGAGATGGAGTCCGAGTCCGCTGATTCCTCCGGTTCCGCCGGTTCCGCCGATCGGGCCGGGTCCTCGGCCGAAGGGACGGGGCGGCGGACGGGAGCTGCCGGGTCGGCGGCGGGGTCCGGGACCCCGTCGACCGGGTCGGCGGCCGAAGGTGACGGCCCGAAGACCCTCGCATCCGGCTCCGCGGGCTCCCCCGGCGGCGGCCCGGCCGAGGCGCCCACCGTCGTCCTCCGCCCCCGCCCCGACCCCGCGTCCGCGGTGCCCTGGGGGATGCGGGTCGCGGCCGAGGCCGGCTGGCGGCTGCTCGTCCTCGCGGGCACCGTCTGGGTCCTGATGCGGATCATCAGCTCCGTACAGCTGCTGGTGCTGTCCTTCACGGGCGCGTTGCTCATCACCGCGGTGCTCCAGCCGACGGCGGCCAGACTGACCCGGCTCGGCGTACCGCGCGGCCTCGCCACGGCCCTGACCGCCGCCCTCGGCTTCGTCATCATGGGGCTCATCGGCTGGTTCGTCACCTGGCAGGTCATGGAGAACATCGACGACCTCTCCGACCAGATCCAGGACGGCATCGACGAGTTGCGGCGCTGGCTGCTCGCCAGCCCGTTCCATGTCACCGAGAACCAGATCAACGACATCGCGCAGAACCTCCGCGACGCCATCAGCGACAACACGGACACGATCACCTCGGCCGGGCTGGAGGGCGTGACCGTCATCGTCGAGGCGCTCACCGGCATCCTCCTGACGATCTTCTCCACACTCTTCCTGCTCTACGACGGCAGGCGGATCTGGCAGTGGTCCCTGAAGCTGGTCCCGGCGGCGGCCCGCCCCGGAGTCTCCGCGGCCGGGCCCCGCGCCTGGCGGACGCTGACGGCGTACGTACGCGGCACGGTGATAGTCGCCATGATCGACGCCATCTTCATCGGCCTCGGCATCTACTTCCTCGATGTGCCGATGGCCGTCCCGCTCGCCGTGTTCATCTTCCTGTTCGCCTTCATCCCCCTGGTCGGCGCGGTCGTCTCGGGCGCCCTGGCCGTGGTCGTGGCGCTGGTGACGCAGGGCGTGTTCACCGCCGTCATGACCCTCGTCGTGGTCCTCGCGGTCCAGCAGATCGAGGGCCACATCCTCCAGCCGTTCATCCTCGGACGTGCCGTACGCGTCCATCCGCTGGCCGTCGTCCTGTCGGTCGCCGCGGGCGGGATGGTCGCGGGGATCGGCGGCGCGGTGGTGGCGGTGCCGCTGGTCGCCGTCACGAACACGGTCGTTGGGTCGTTGCGGGCGTACTCGCAGGGCAGGGCGTACGGGGACGAGGGGACGCCTGCCCGCGAAGGGGAGCGGTCGCCGGGTGAGGGGGCGCGGGCCGGGGGCGGTGCGCGGCCCGGGGGCGGTGCGCGGGCCGGGGACGGGCCTCCGTCCGGTGAGGGACCCGGGTCCGGCGGAGGCGCGGGTTAGTTCCTGCCGTGGCGGAGCAGGACGACTCCGTTGCCGAAGGCGCGGGTCTCGATGAGGCGGAGGTCGGTCTTCGGCCGTTCCTCGGCCTGGGAGAACAGCGGCCGGCCCCGGCCGAGGATGACCGGGTGGACATAGAGCCAGTACTCGTCGATCAGGTCGTGCCGCATGAACTCCGCGGCGAGGGTGGCGCCGCCGAGGGCCAGGTCGCCGCCCTCCTGCGCCTTCAGCGCCATGATGTCCTCCACGACGACGTCCCGCACGATCGTCGTGTGCCACTCCGCGCGGTGCAGCGTCCGTGAGAACACGAGCTTCGGCTTGCTCCGCCAGATACGGGCGAAGTCCGCGACGGGCGCGGGCGCGTCGGGGTCCCGGTCGGCCGTGGGCCAGTAGTCGGCCATCAGCTCGTAGGAGACCCGGCCGTCCAGGAAGGCGCCCATGTCCCTGAGGACATCGTTGAAGTGCGTGTGCAGCTCGTCGTCGACAAGGTGCCAGTCCAGTTCGCGGTTGGGGCCCTCCATGTAGCCGTCGAGGGACACGGACATCATCAGAACGATCTTTCGCATGTGCTGGCTCCCGCGGGTTCTCGGTGTCGATGGCCGAAGCGGCCGTGGCCGATGGTCGACGGCCGCTGCCTGCCGGCCGGCGGTTGACGGTCGGCGGTTGACGGTTGACGGCCGACGGCCGACGGCCTGGGACGAGGATGGCGCGGGCAGGGCCCGGTTGCACGGACGCGGCCTTCCGGCGTGGGGCCGGATCGCCCCACCGAATGAGCGAAGTGTCCTCCGTGAGCGATGCGGAAAGGAACGTGCACACGGCTGTACGTGTCCACGGTCAGCCCTCTGACCGCACGAAACACGTCACATCGACTCCAACTGCGTTGCTGCCGCGACGATTTACAGGGGAAGATGTGTTCGACTTGATTGAACTGTCGTGGCACACGGGGGCCGGGTGGCGGGACGCCCGGCTGTGACAAGACATCAACAACGGGGGTTCGGCGCATGACAGGGTGGGACATCTCGTCGTCCGGGGTGCAGTTCGTGACCTCGCTGGTCGAGCACGCCATGGACGATCTGGCCAAGGACGTGAAGTCGTACGTCGGTGACATGGCGAGCGCGGCCAAGTCGGCCGGGACGATCAGCGGCGCCTACTGCGGGGCGCCGGAGACCGGCGCGGTCGGTTCGGCGCTCGCGCTGTTCGTCGAGGAATCCGCTCAGGACGTGCTGTTCCTCGGGGCACGCTCGGCGAAGTCGGTGAACGGGGCGCGTGAGGCCACCGGCTACTACGTGGCCGGGGCGACGGAGATGGCCGCTACTGCGCAGAGGAACGCGCTGGCCGCTCCCAAGGTGGAGCTTCCGGGTAAGGGCGGCGGCAAGTGATCGACCCGGCCGGCATACCGCAGTTCACCGGTGACTTCGAACAGTTGGAGAAGGACGTCTCGGCGCTCCGGCTGGACGCCAGTGGCATCGGCGACGCAGGCGAGAACGTGCACTCCCGCTTCCAGGCTCTTGGGGCGTACTACTCCGCGCCGGAAGCAGACGACCTGTTCGCCACCACCGAGCCGGTGATGAGCGGGGCGGCCGCTTTCGCCGGAAAGCTGGAAAAGGTCGCCGACGCACTGGAGGCGTACAGCGTCGAGGCCCGCCCTCTGGCCAAGAAGCTGGCGCAGCTCCAGCAGGACGCCTACACCTTCGTCGAGGACGTCGACGGCGATGACGAGTGGACGTACGACGAGGACAAGGTCCAGCGCCACCAAGCGCTGCTCGACGGTGTGGCCGCAGCGGAGAGCGCCTTCCGGGCGGCCGAGCGCAGCGCGGCAACCAAGATCTCGGCGCTGGTGGGCGGGCCGAAGTTCGTGACCGATGACGGCAGTCACACCGTCAACGACCGGACGGTGATGTACGGCTATGACGTCGACATGCTCAAGGGAGCCGAGGAGCTGCCCTGGGGCACCCCGGTCGAGGAGTCCCATCACGCCTGGGAGTTGGACCACTGGGGCAAGACCCTGGTCTGGGACGGCATCTACAAGGACAACATCGAACCGGCCGTGACGGGCCTGGTCGACCTGGCCACGTTCGACGGCGACGCGTGGGGCGGTGTGCGGGACGTGCTGACCGGCGTCGGTCTCTACACCATCACCCCGTACGACGCGTTCATGGACTGGGCGATCGGACCGGACGAGGAGAGCGCCGACGAGGTCCGGGGCAAACAGGCGGCCAAGGAGTTCGAAGGGGCTGGTCGCCTGGGACACGTGGGGGGAGAACCCGGTCCGGGCCTCCGGCACGGTGGTCTTCAACGTCTTGACCCTCGGCACGGGTGCCTTCGCTCGGCTGGCCAAGGGTGCGGAGGCCGGCGGCACCGTCGCGAAGGGGGCCGGGGCGGCGGCGAAGATCGGTGAGTACCTCGACCCACTCTCGGCCGCTGTCAAGGTGGGCGGCAAGACCGTGGACACCATCCCCAGGCTCTCCGACGTCACCTCCCGGATCACCGCCGGCTTCGGCGCGTCGACCGACTCCACTCGCGCGACCAGCGTCCTGGAACTCGACGACGGGTCCAAGGTGCGCATCGAGAACGGCGAGTTCATCCATGTCGACCGGCATGGCAACGTCGTCTCGGACGTACCGCCGCGGGAGCGGTCCGCCTACGAGCAGAGAAACCCCCGCCAGACTTCGTCGCACCAGCGGGATTCCGAGTTGGTGGATGTCGGCGCACGAGGATCCGAGAGTTCCGCCGCTGGAGGCAGAAACCTTCCGGCACAAGCCCGTCATGAGGCCGCAGCCAGCGGGGACGTACCTTCTCGTGGCAGCGCTGCGGAGTCACAGGGCCCGTCAAGCAGTGATCAACGGGGACGGCCAAGCGACCCCTCCGGTGGCACCTCACATTCCGACGGCAGAGGTTTCGCCTCCGACGACGGCACCATGCGAAGGCCTGGCGCAGGAGCTGGAACGGGTAACACCGCCCATGGCTCCCTGGGCAGTGGAGATCCCGGAGGCAGAAACGGTCTCGATCTGACTCCGGCCGAGCGCAGGAAAATCGACCTGGAACAGGCATGGAAAGCAAACAATGACATTGAGTGGCGTAAGAAACACTACGATGCCATCGGCCGCCGCCTCGACACCAATGGGGTCGACGAAAATGGACACGAGCTTGTCAAGCTGACGGAAGACCAGAATGGCAAACTGATTCCTGCTGACGACCTGCCGTCGGCACCTGGCGAGAAATACCGACTTGGCGCGGTGCGCCTTTCGGAGACTACCGTCGAGCCCAGGAACATCGACGAACTCAACCGACTCGCAAACGATCGCATCAACTCGATGAAGCTGAACACGGCCGCGAAGGATTTTGCGAGCAATCCGAGCTCCGATCATGCGCGCGCACTTAAGGAGGCACAGGAGGCATTCGGTGTCGACCGGGCGAACAACACAAAGGTAGGCGAGAAACTCGGCGAGGGCGCGGCACGGCTTCATGTCATGCCACGCGAGTTCCCAGACGCCACCCGGATCGATGACCTACCTCAGACCGGAAACGGCGCAAACCAATTCGACGACCTGTACCGGCGCAAGAACGGGAATCTCATCATCGTCGAAGAGAAGGCGCCCAACGGAGAACTGGAGCGCCGTAAGGGGGCAGGCGCCGCAAAAGGATTCCAGGTCAAGCAGGGGACCTTGCCGTACGTGGAGACAATCGTGTCCGAGATGGAAAAGAGAGGGCCGCGCGACAAGCAACTCGCCGCTGAACTCCGGAGGGCCATGCGTCGAAAAACTCTTGAGTATGTCATGGTGAAGGCCACAGAAAATACAGGCGAGTATGCTGGTGCCACGCTCAAGCACTTCAAGCTTTTCTGAGGAGAGATAGAGTGGTCGTCTCCATCCCGCGCCATGACTTCCCCACTGATGACATTGCGGAAGGCCTGACAGCGCTCAAGGAGAGCCTGACCTGGGCTCTGGAAGACCTCG
Organism: Streptomyces sp. NPDC042364; assembly: GCF_056437585.1. Taxonomy (NCBI): domain Bacteria; kingdom Bacillati; phylum Actinomycetota; class Actinomycetes; order Kitasatosporales; family Streptomycetaceae; genus Streptomyces; species Streptomyces sp. NPDC042364. Next base: position 28,559 of record NZ_JBWKAJ010000026.1, read on the forward strand.
AAGATGTACCCAGGGCTGTCCAGGACGTGTTCAGCGTCTCGCTCACCTTGGCCGAGTCCTCTTGTGCTCTGGATCCCCAGGCCGCCCGGATCGCCACGTGGGATGGATGGGTGACGGCCATGCAGTCCGGCTCGGCGCTCTTTGCCGCCGCCCAGGCCACCAGTGGCAGGGTCCAATGCCGCATCGAGCAGAAGTCCAGGTCCATTCCTGCCAGCGGCCCGGCGTACTACACCGACGCAGGCAACTGGATCACTGCTTTCTTTCTCGCGGTCATCTGCCGCGCCAAGGATCGGATGAGCGCACTGTGCCAAGTACCCATCTCACTGCTGCGCCAGGCCGGCGCGGACTACGACGCGTACATCTACGACTGGATCGACGCTCTTCAGTCGTACTGGCTGGAGCGGCCCGGCGTCGGGGACAAACTGGTCGCAGCATTCGAGGGCACCCGGCCGGAGACGGCGCGGGCGGCCGACCCTGACCTTATGTTGAAAGTTCTCTTCCCCCCGCTCAACCTCTTCTTCCGCTTCCTGCAGGAGGACCGCGCCGAGTTCAACTCCGCGCTGGCCGATGCGCTCCGCTGGCACCAGGAATATTGGACGGCCACCCAAGAGCGGGCCAGCAACCCTGATGGATACGTGGCTCTGGGGCCATTGGCCATGGCCTGCTTCGCCCTTGACGCGGGGTTCTCGATCGAGGTCGAGTCCGACTATCTGCCGCGCCATCTCCTGCTCGGCTCCAGGCTGGGTGAGGGACAGATCTGAGCCGTATCGAACCGGAGAGACCACGAATCCCGTGACCAAGGACGTCATAGCGCTCACGCCGAAGATGCCGGATGTGCGGACCGTTCTGGCAGGTCTCCACGCAGGTGGGCCGGGCCTCGGCATCGGCACGCTGGCCGAGGGCGCTGTCATTCAGCTCTGTGCGCCGGGTGGGCGGCCGCTGGTGTCCGTGGAGGCTCCGATGCTCGTGCAGGTGCCCGGGGAGGTCTCGCGTCTTCTCGGCTGTTCGGTCGGGGACGGTCCCGTGTGGTGGACGGAGGCACGTGCCTCGACGGCGGTCGCGGAGGCGGAACCACTGGCGGGGTCCTTCGCCGGGCGGCTCGCGGCGGTGCTGGGTGGGGTGGTCTGGCCGGCCGGGGCCGCTTCCACCGATGTCGTTCCCCTCACCACCGACATCGCGGCCGTCCCCGTGCCCGACACGGGCATCCCCGCGGTCGACGTTCTCACCACCTCCACGGCGGTGGTGATCCAGGACCGCCCGGTGGTCGCCATGAGCAGTTGGCTCTCCGACGCGCTCCGTACGGCCGCCGACGCCGACCGCGCCCTGCAGATCGTCACGCCGCCGACCGCCCGGCTCACGCTGCCTACCCGCGTCGCCCTGCGCGGGCTGCCCAACCGCTGGGTCGTCCAACATCCCGACCACGGCTTCTACGACGGTCTGTCAGGCGCTCGGCTCCGGTGGGAGAACGGCACCTTCACTCCCGTACGGGACCAGGACGGCAGGGCCTGCGCCGTCGCTGAGTTCGCTGCTCCCGCAGCGGACTCCGGTGAACGTCAGCTGGTCGTGCACCTGCGCATGCGACACGAAGCCACCGAGGATCTTGTCGTGGGCCGTGCGCTGGAGACAGCCTGGGAGCTCACGGGTGCGCCGCCGGTCGGCTGGAGCACGGCCGAGCCGGTCAATCTTCCCTGGAGCACGCGGCAGTTGACCGAACTGGCCCGCGCTCGCGCGCCGCAACCGACCTGGCTCGTCGCCGTCGGCGACCCGGCTCGTCCCGCTCTCGCGACCGCCCGCGTCGCTCGTACGCCCGCCGGGGTGGAGGAGGACATCACCCTCGCCGTGGGTTACGGCCCCGACGAGTCTCCGCCCTTCGACGCCGTCGAACCTCTCGCCCGTAACCTGGCCGACGGTCAAGGGCTGGCGTCCATGCTCGTCTCGCTACGGCCCGGCGGTCGCGACCTCACCGTCCCGCCGCGCCGGGAGGCCCCGCCGATTCCCGTCTCGTTCACCGTCGGCGCAGGAGAGGTCCGAGACGTCGGACTCGCTTATGCCCGCCGTTCGCCGGGCGGCATCACTCCGGTCCAGTGCGGTCATGGAGCGGTCCCAGCTCTGCACTATCCCCTCGGGGACGGCAGTGATCCCCGTGTCTGGACGCTGTTCCGGCAGCTCGACTCCCATTTCCGGGAGGGCCGCCGGTCCTGAGGGTTCGGCGATGCTCCCCGCGCTGGGAGCCGTCTGGCAGGCGAACGGTCCCCCACACGGCGCGACAGGGCGGGCGTCAGTGCAGTGCGCTCAGCTCATCCGTCGGGGGCGGATAGTGCGGGGCGCATTCCTGGCACGCGTAGACGTTGAAACCGGGGCCGGTGGCCCCGTGGTGCTCGTGGACCAGGACAGGGTCTTGAGTGAAGCGTTGGCAGCGCGCGCACATGCGGATCGGGCGGCGTCGCGGCGGGTGGTCGTCAGGGCGACGTGTCATCGAGCGGCCCCGACGAGGGTGCGGCAGTCCGGGGTTTCGCGGGGTGCGGGTGGCTCCGAATCGAAGCCCAGGCTCGCCAGGTAGAGGGCGCGGCGACGTTCGCGCAGGCCACGGGTCGCGCGGCGGCGGACGCGTTCCTCCAGGGTGCGGGCGGGTGGTGGCGAGTGGGGGTGAGCGGCTGCGCCGGCCACGGTGTTCGCGACACCGGGCGGAGTCGGTGACGCCGTAACGCGGGAGGCCGGGGCGGGCGGTGGGATCGGGGATCCAGCGCGGTGGCGACCACGCGAGTCCGGCAACCAGATGCGCAGCACCCAGGCCAGGGCTCGGACGGTAAGGTCCAGCATTGTCGGCGCTCCTTCTCAGCGTTGACCATGCCCCGGGACGGCCCCACCGTCGCCGGGGTTCATTTCGGCAGGAACAAACTACAGGGTGGTATGGCAAGGTGTATAGCGGTTAGGTGTGCTCCATAGATTCGTACAGCTGAACGCTGTCGTACGTTGCTTGAATGACGCCTGCTCCAGACGACTCACCGATCGATCCGAGCAAGATCGCCTATGTGTACATGCAGATGGCCGACCACATCGCCGAACGCATCAGCAAGGGCGACCTGCGGCCCGGCGCCCGACTGCCCGGCGAGCGTGACCTCGCCGCGGAGTACGGGGTCGCACATCTGACGGCCCGCCGCGCGACCCGCGAACTACGTGAACGCGGTCTCGTCGTCACCCTGCCCGCCAAGGGCACCTTCGTCGCGTATCCGCCGGAGCCCGAGGCGGGCTCGGCCCCGGAGCAGTAGGCCCCCGCCGCGGCGGGGGCTGCGGCCGATCACGGGTCAGCTCTGTTCGCCTGCGGCGCCCGTCCTCGGGAAGGAGACCTCCACTCGGCGGTTCTTCTTGCGGCCCTCCTCCGTGGAGTTGTCGGCGATGGGGTAGTCCTCGCTGTATCCGCGCACCTCGAAGGTGACGTCGCCGTCGAGGTCACCGGCGAGGATGTCGTGGACGGCCTCGGCGCGCTTCTTGGAGAGCGTCAGGCCGTGGGCGTACGAGCCGAGGTCGTCGGTGAAGCCGAAGACGCGGACCTTGGTGGCGTTCTGCGCCTTGATCTCCGCCGCGATCGCCTCGATGCGGGAGCGGGCCTGGGGGTTCAGCTTCGCGCTGTCCTTCGGGAAGAGGACCTCCGCCTGGAGCGCGAACGTCACGTTCTCGTTCGTGTCCTCGCGGCGCTCCTCACCGCCGAGGTCCTCCACGACGGACTTGATGTCCAGCACCTTGGCGGGTGCGAGCGTCGCCCCCGCGGCCAGCTTCAGCCCCGGGCTGTTCGCGTCCACCTCCGGGGGCGGGGACGTGGTGACGGAGCCCGGGGGTTCGCTGGGGTCGTCGTCGGCGTGAGCCGCCGGGGTGGCGAGGGTGAGTACGGCCACGACCGCGAGGGCGGCGGCGACCCGTGGGGTGAGAGCGGCCATGGTCACTCGCCCTCGGAGAGCTCGATGGTGGCGGGGGGCATGGAGCCGACCTGGAAGTCCACGGAGGTTGTGCCTTCGGGTGGGGCGGGGAATTGGGCGAACCAGTCGGCTGTGCCGCCGGGCCTGATCTGGCCGCTGAATTTCGTACAAAGGCAGCGTCCCGAGGTATCCCGAAGAATGAGGTACTTCTTCTTGCCGCTGTTGTCGACCAGGCTGGCGCCTGATAGTGAACCGCCGTTGGACCTGAGTTCCCGCTCATCACTCGCCCATTCAGCACCGAGCCACGACCGCCTGCCGTCGTTCTTCACCGATCCCGCGACCGTAACGAAGCCCCCTGAATCGCGTACGGCAGATGTAATGGTGACCGAGATATCGCCGTCCTTGGCTGTGGCCAGCACCTCGCTCGATTCGGGGGGCTGTGACTCAGTGCCCTTCGCGTCTCCGCTGTCGCTCTTCGTCGGGGCGGATGAGGTCGTCGGCTTCTTCGCGTCGTCCTTGTCGTCCCCTCCCCCGCAGCCGGCCACCGTAAGAACCAGCCCGGTCGCGATCGCCACCGCGGTCACTGCCCTGCGGCCCTTCATGGTGCGCCGAAGGTTCATCGGTACGGCTTCCTCTCACTCGGCCAGGTAAACAGAGAACATCACGGACGCATCGGGAAGGTCGTCCGGATTGAAGTCTTGGGGATCGATATCCACGGGAAGGCCGTCGCAGTCCAGGCTCACAGGCTTCGTGGGATCCGCGGCGATATCGAAGTCGCACAGCGGTTGGATGACAGCGACCGCCTGAGCTGTGGCCGTCAAGTCTTCAGTCCCGGGAATGATCGAGTCACCGACGGTGTGGTTCGTCTGGATCCCGACTTGAAATCCGGGATTACCCTCGACCTCGGTGAGCTGGGCATCGCCCTGAAGGCTTGCTTGGTTCTGGGCCGCCAGCGCTGCCGCTGCATCGGTAACCCCCTGGACGGGCAACCCGCCCTCGGGCAGGTCTAGCCAGTCCAACCACTGATCATCACCGGCAAGGAGGGCATCCCTGATATCCAGCAACAACTCATCCCGAGCATGTTGCGCGGCGGCCAACGCCGCAGCGTCCGCCGCGGATTGAGCACCACTACGGGCGGACGCTGCTTTGGCGAACGCGAAGAAGGCCAACGCCACAAAGAGCAGAATCGCCGTCAGCCAGATATAGATCGGGAGGGTCGAACCTCTGTCGCTACGCAGTCGACCCTGTATCAGCCCCCGCCGACCACGTCGGCGACCGCGTCTCCGATCGCACCGGAGATCAACCCATCCAGACCCAACTGGTCGATCATCACGAAAATGCCCGCGACGATGATCATGATGCCCGCGTACTCCACGAAACCCGCGCCCGCGTCGCGGTGCTTGCCGCGCATGCGGGTCGTGACCGTCGTTTTCCAGGTTGCGAAGCGGTGCTTGAGGTTCATGGCGGTTGCCCTTCCGCTCTACGGGGTCTCCTGTCCGATCACCGTACGTGAAAGAGCCCGCACGGGGGGTGGGTCCAGGGGCCCAACTTGGGCGGGTGGGCGGGGTCATCGGGTCCACCCCTCGTGGGCGGTGCCGAGCCAGTGGGCGATGGCTTCGCTGCGCGTGGAGGTGTGCAGTTTCGCGAAGATGCGGTTGATGTGGTTCTTGACGGTCTTCTCGCTGATGAAGCAGGCGGCGGCGATCTGACGGTTGCTCATGCCGGACGCGATGAGGTCCATCACCTCCACCTCCCTTGAACTCAGGCCGAAGGACGGTCGGTCGGGCGGGTCGGGCGCACGGCGGTGGAGTGTCGCCGCGTACGCGGGGCGGACCCTCGACGAGGGTGCCATAGATGATTGCAGCTGCGAAGCAGGGTCATGACTTTCGTGTGAAGGTTTGTAGGAAACGCCGATGGAAGTTGAGACATCCGCAGCCGTCGTGGAGACGGAGGCAGTGGCGGAGGCGGACATCGTCAGTCGGCCCTCCCGCAACTCCCGTACCGCCGCCATCAGTTCCGCCGCCGTGAAGTCGCCGTGGACCAGGTAGCCGGACGCGCCCCGGCGGACGGCCTCCGCCACGACCTCCGGTTCCGAGCTGTACGTCAGCATCATCACGGGGGCCAGCGCCGCCAGTTCGGGGAGCGCGGTGAGGCCGTCCGTGCCGGGCATGCGGACGTCCAGGAGGACGACGTCGGGGCGGTGCAGCCGGGCGTCCCGGACCGCCTCCTCGCCGTTCGTCGCCTGGGCCACCACCTCGATGTCCGGGTGGGTGCCGAGGAGCGCGGCGAGGCCGGCGCGGACCACCGGGTTGTCGTCGGCGACCAGTACGCGGAGGCGGGGCTCGGTGGGGAGTGCCTGGTCCCGGTCATGCATGGGCGGACTCCTGTTGGGGGGTTCGAGGGGGTTGGCGGGTGCCGGTGGGGGGCTCGGGGAGCGGGAGGGTCAGGGTCACTTCCGTGCCCGGTGCGCAGGGCCGCATGTGGAGGTGCGCTCCGAGCTGTTCGGCTCGCTCCCTCATGCCCACGAGACCGAAGTGGCCGGAATCGGGTGCCTCGGCCAGGGCTGGTGCGGGTGGGAGGCCCACGCCGTCGTCCTTGATCGTGAGTCGGAGAGCGGTCGGGGTGACCGTCAGATCGATGTCCGCTCTCGTCGCGTGCGCGTGGCGGTGGGTGTTCTCCAGGGCCTCGGTGACGATCGCCAGGAGGTGGTGGATCGTCTCGGGTGGGAGGGGCGGGGGTTCCGGGCCCGTGTGGGTGAGATGGGTGGGGAGTGCGGTGCGGGAGGTGAACGTCCTTGCTTTCGTGGTCAGTTCGGTTCTCAGGTCCGCGGGTGGGGTCGTTCTCGTCAGGTCCGTGTGGCGGCGTAAATCGGTGAGGAGGTCCCGGGACTCGGCGGCGGCTCGGCGGGCCGCCTCGGCCACGAGGGTCGCCTGTTGGCGCAGCACGGCCGGGTCGGGGGCGGGTCGGTCCGCGGAGGCCGCCAGCGCGTCCGCGGCGAGGGCCAGGCCGTGGAGGGTCTTGGCCACGGAGTCGTGCAGTTCGCGGGCCAGGCGGGCGCGTTCCGACTCGACGGCCTCCGCGACGGCGAGACGGGACGTGGCCTCCGCGAGGGCCTGGGTGGCCGTGCCGAAGCGGAACATCAGATTGCGGAGGGTCACGCCGATGATGCCGGCCGCGACGCAGAAGCCGGCGATGAGGAGGGTCCCGGCGCCCGCTCCCGGGCGGTGTTCCCAGGCGCGGTGGACGGTCAGCAGGACGGTGAGTTGGAGGCCGGTGAAGACACCGGCGCCGCGCCAGCCGTAGAGGAGGCCGGAGAGGAGCGGGGTGCAGACCGTGGCGTAGGCGAGGGGGGAGACCGGGGAGGCGGTGAGGAGGAGGACCGCGCCGAGGAGGAGGTCCAGCGCCATGAGGGAGGGGTGGGCGAGGAGGCGGGGGGCGAAGCGGTCCCAGTCCCTGAGCATGGCGTAGGAGATGGTGATGCCGAGGGCCGCGACGACGAGTACGGCGTGGGTGGGGGCGCCGTCGGAGGTGTTGGCCATGGCGAAGGGCGTGCCGATGGCGAGCATGGCGAGGCGGACGGCGATGGTCTGACGGGAGAGCGCCTGAAGGGCGTTGAGCCGGAGGCGGAGGGTCGCGGGGGGTGCGGCGTCGTCCTGGAGGTAGCCGGTGACGGGGGCGGGCCGGGGCCGGGTGCGCTCGCCCGTCGGCCGTCCCCGGGTCGCCGGGGCTGCCGTGGGGCGCGTCGGCGGCAGCACGGCCTGCGGCGGGGGCGCGTGCATGGCCGCCCGAAGCCGGGCGGTGCCGGGGACCGGGTTCCGTCCGCGTGTTCTCATCAGCGGCCCAGGATCTCGCCGAAGTTGGTGCCCGAGCCGAGGAACATGCCCGTCGCGATGAGGATCATCGTCGCCGGGAGCATGAAGACCAGGGTCACCAGCGTGGCCTTGGGGATCGTCCTCGCGGCCCTGCGTCGCGCGTTCTGGGCGTCCGTGCGGCGCATGTCGGCGGCCAGTTGGATCAGGGTCTCCGCGATGGGGCTGCCCAGTTCCTCGCCCTGTTGCAACGCCGAGACGAACTGGGCGACCTGTTCGGAGGAGTTGCGCTTGCGGAGTTCGTCGAAGGCCTGGCGGCGGCTGACTCCCATGTCCATCTGGCGGAGCGTGATGCGGAGTTCGTCGGCCCAGGGGCCCTCGTACTTCTCCGCCACCCGGTCCAGGGCCTGGCGGAAGCCGAGGCCCGCCGAGACGACGACGGCGAGGACGTCCAGGAAGTCCGGGAGCGTGCGGTCGATGACGTCCTTGCGTTCACGGATGGCCTGCCAGATCGCGGCGTCGGCGGCGAAGAACCCGAAGGCGAGGGTGGCGGCGGCGAAGAGGGGGCGGTCACTGGTGAGGAAGACCAGGCCCATGAAGGCGCCGAAGAAGCCGTAGACGGCTCGGCGGGCGGCGTAGCGGTTGAGGGTGAGGCCGCCGGGGTTGCCGGCCATGTCGATGCGGCGGCGCTTGGCCTCGACCCGGCGGGGGCCCATGAGGCTCAGGACGAGCGGGGCGAAGCGCATGCCGAGGCGGTCGACCGCCGAGCCCGTCCTGGAGACGCGGGTGGCACCGACCTCCAGCGCGAGGGCCAGGTCGCTGGGGAGTTTCGCGTCGGCGCGGATCATGCGGATGCCGAGGAGGACGCCGGCGACGGCGACGGCCATCAGCAGGGCGAGGAGGAAGGGGAGCATGGATGTCGTCATGTCGGGTCACGGCTCCCTTCTCATACTTCGATCTTGCCGAGGCGGCGGATGACGAAGAAGCCGACGGTGTAGAGGCCGATCGAGATCAGGACCAGGGCCTGGCCGAGGGGCGAGCCGGTCACGCGGGCGAGGGCGCCGTCGTTCGAGGAGTTGATCAGGAGGAGGGAGCCCAGGCCCAGGAAGGGCACCGTGAACGCCGTCGCGTTGACCTCGGAGAGCATCGTGCGGACCTCGCGGCGGGTCTCCTTGCGGTCCTCCAGGGTCTGGGTGAGATTGCGGAGGGAACTGACGACGGAGCCGCCCGCCTTGTTGGACAGGACGAGGGTGGTGACGAGGACGATCAGTTCGCGGGAGGGGAGGCGTTCGGCGAGTTCGCCGAGGGCGTCGTCCACGGAACGGCCGAGGGCCAGCTGGTCGGCGACCCGGGCCAGTTCCTCGCCCGCCGGGGCCTCCAGCTCCTCCGCCGCCATCGCCAGGGCGGTGCGCAGGGCGAGGCCGGCGGCCGTGGCGTTGGCCAGCAGGCGTGCCACGTCGGGGAGTTGGTTGATGAACGCCTCGATGCGTTTCTGGCGCTGCCAGTTGAGGAAGATGGCGGCGGCCCAGATGCCGACGGCGCCGGCGATCGGGCCGAAGAACGGGGCGAGCGTGGCGGCGGCGACCAGCCACAGGGCGACCACGACCATCGCGACGTACGTGGCGAACTCGCCTGCCGTCAGGTCGAGTCCCGTCGTGGTCAGGCGCAGATGGATCGCCCGGCCGAGGCGGGTGCGGCGCAGTCGGCGGTCGACGGCCGTGAACCGTCGTACGCGACCGCTCGCCGTGCGGAGCGGGCCGCCCTTGCCGCCGGCGAGGCGGTCGACCAGGGCGCGGCGCTGGGCGCGGCCGGAGGCGTAGGTGTGGGCGCCGGCGACGGCGAGGGTGCCGCACAGGACGGTGGCGCCGAGGGCCAGCAGGGTGGCGTTGTTCACGGACCGCTCCTGTCTGTGGTCACGGACCGCTCCTGTCTGTGGTCACGGACCGCTCCTGTCTGTGGTCACGGACCGCTCCTGTCTGTGGTCACGGCCCCGCTCCTGTCTGTGGTCACGGCCCCGCTCCTGTCCGCCGTCGTGGGTGGCTTCGGTGGCCGCCGGCGTCCGTGGGCGGGATCCGCCGCCGGGCACGGGCGAGGGCCGCTGCTGGGCCGTGGTCCGCTTCGGGGGGCTCATCCGATGGCCTGCCTCGTGTGGAGTACGTCGATGGCCTCGGCCACGCCGTACGCGGGCGGCAGCGGCTCGTTGGCCACGTACAGCTTCTCCGCGACGGGGCGCGGGATCGGCAGGTGCTCGAAGCGGCCGTGGACGACGCGGTCGGCGCCGAGGGGGTCCGGGACGAAACGGGAGACCGTGGCGATGCGGAACTGTTCGCGTCCGTGCGAGACGAGCAGCGCGATCTCGGTGATCTTGCGGGAGCCGTCGGCGAAGCGGGTCAGCTGGACGACGACGTCCACCGCCGAGTTGATCTGGTCCTTGAGTGCCTCGAACGGGATGAGGACCTCGGACATGGAGCCGAGGGTCTGCAGGCGCATCAGCGCGTCCTCGGCGGAGTTGGCGTGGACCGTGGCGAGCGAGCCGTCGTGGCCCGTCGACATGGCCTGGAGCATGTCGAGGGTCTCGCCGCCGCGGACCTCGCCGACGATGATCCGGTCCGGGCGCATACGGAGGGAGTTGCGGACCAGGTCGCGGATGGTGATCTGGCCCTTGCCCTCGATGTTGGGGGGCCTCGACTCCAGGCGGATGACGTGTTCCTGCTGGAGCTGGAGTTCCGCCGAGTCCTCGATGGTGATGATGCGTTCCCGGGGCGGGATCAGACCGGAGAGGGCGTTGAGGAGGGTCGTCTTACCGGTGCCGGTACCGCCGCTGACGATCACGTTGAAGCGGGCGCGGACGAACGCGGCGAGCAGCATCAGCATCTGCTCGTCGAGGGAGCCGAGGCCGATGAGTTCCGGGAGCGTGTACGCGCGGGGGAAGCGGCGGATCGTGAGGGTCGGGCCGGTGAGGGCGAGCGGGGGGATGATCACGTTGACGCGTTCGCCGGTGGGGAGGCGGGCGTCGACCATCGGGTTCGATTCGTCGACACGGCGGTTGACCGTGGAGACGATGCGTTCGATCGTCTGCATGAGCTGGTCGGTGGAGGCGAAGCGGAGGGGGAGCTGTTCGACGCGGCCGGCTCGCTCCACGAAGATCGAGTCGGGGCCGTTGACCATGATCTCGGTGATGGACGCGTCGGCGAGGAGGGGTTCCAGGACGCCGAGGCCGAGGGCCTCGTCGACGACTCTGCGGATCAGCTGGGAGCGTTCGGCGGAGGAGAGGACCGGGCCCTCCCTGCTGATGATGTGGCCGAGTACGCGCTCCAGGCGGGCTCGGCGGTCGGCGGCCGTCAGGGCCGACATCTCGGCGAGGTCGATCTCTTCGAGGAGCTTGGCGCGGTAGACGGCCACGAGGTGTCCGTCCTCGCGGCCGGTTCCCCCCTCGTCGGGGGCGGCGATACGGGATCGCAGGCTCATCTCTTCGTCAGCTCCTCTCGGGGGCGGTCGGTCTTGGCTGCGGGCTGGGTGGAGCGGGCTCGTTCGGGGTGGGTTCGGTCGGGGTGGGTTCGGTCGGGGGCGGGGTGGGTTCGGTCGGGGGCGGTTCTCCGCTCAGTCCTCGTCCGTGTCGTTCGGCATGGTCGCGGTGCGTTCGAGGGTGACCGGGTCGAAGAGGGGGATCACGGAGGGGACCGTGACGACGACCGTCGCGGTGGTGGTGTCGGGGCCCTGGTCGGGGCTCACCTCGGGGTCGAGCCAGCCGCTCGCCGCGGCCTGTCCCGCTGCCACGCCGTCGTTTCCGAGGGACTGTGCGCGGGCGGCCGCCCTGGCTGCCGAGCCGGCCTGGCTGATGCCGTAGCCGACGAGGCCGAGTTGGACCGCCGCCATGGCCACCAGGAGGAGGATGGGGAGGAAACCGGCGAACTCCAGGATGGCCGCGCCTCGGTCGTTGGTGTGGCGGGTGCGCGGGGGTGCGGGTGGGGCGCCTTCGGGAGTGGGGTGGGTCGGGGGCGCGCCGGGGGGTGTCCGTCCTCGGAACGGCGCGGAATCGGTCTCCCGGGAAGCCGGACGGGTTGACGCGCCAACCGCTGCGGGCGGACACCCCCCGACACACCCCCTGGCGTCCGTACGCGACTGACCCGCCGCGAGGGCCTGCGCCGCCCCCGCGACATGCGCCCACTCACCCGTACGCGGCTCACCCGCCGCGAGGGCCTGCGCCCGGGTGGTGTGTGGCTGGACCTCCTTGGGGGTCATGGGGTCTGCTCCAGTGCGGCGCCTGCCTCGCCCCTTACCGTCCAGCCCGCGTCGAAGCCCGGGAAGAAGAGGGGGACGGGGGCCTGGACCTCGGCCTTCATGACCGTGCCGTTGGAGGCGCAGTCGATGGACGTGTCGCTCCAGGCGGCGGGGAGGTGCTGGGCGCCGGCGGCCTGGCAGGCGCCGGGGACGTCGCCGTCGATCGCGTGGGCGGCCGTCGCGGCGCGGGCGGCCTCGTCGGCGGCGTTGCCCGCGAGGGAGTAGGTGTAGCCGTAGAGGGCGGCCTGCCAGAGGATGGTCATGACGATCAGGAGGAGCGGGAACATCCCGGCGAATTCGAGGGTGATGGAGCCCCGGTCGCCGCCCTTGCGGCGCAGGACGAGGGCGCCCCGGTCGGACGGCTTGCGGCGGCGGCCGCCTCCGGTCTCCTGGACGGTGACCAGTTCGAGTTCGCCGGCCAGGGACCACAGGGCCTGCTTGACCGTGGAGCGGGTGTCCAGGTCCTGGAGGCGGCCCGCGTCGACGACGGACTGGAGCTCCTTGAAGGCGGCGGGGACGGCGTTGCGGGCCACCTTGGTGCCGGTGACCTTCTCGACGAGGGACGGCTGGATCTCCGTACCGCGTGAGTGGCGGTTGACGACCGTCAGGGTCTCCTCCGCCTTGCGGATCTGGAGGCGGTCCCAGAGGCGGACCATGCGTTTGGCGGCGCGGACGGCGACGACGTCCGGAGTGACGAGGAGGAGTGCCTGGTCGGCCATCTCGACGGCCGCCGCGGTCGCCGCGTTCATCTGGGAGCCGCAGTCGACGATCACCACGTCGTGACGGGAGCGCAGGGTGGCGAGGACATGGCGGGCGACGCGGTCCGTCACCTCCTCGCCGCGTTCTCCCTCGGCGGGGGCCAGGAGGAGGGAGACGCCGGTGTCGTGCGCGAAGACCGCCTCCTGGAGGACGCGGGGGTTGATGTCCGTGATCCCGGCGAGGTCGGCGACGGAGCGGCGGAACTGCACGTCGAGGTACGAGGCCACGTCGCCGGACTGGAGGTCGAGGTCGAGGAGGGCGACCGTACGGCCGGACGCCTGGGTGGCCAGGGCGAGTTGGACGGCGGTGACGGTGGCGCCCACACCGCCCTTGGCGCCGCTGACGGTGACGACGGTGCCGCCGGGGCCCGTGTACAGCTCGGGTGTCGCGCTGCCGAGGTGGCGGCGCATGCCGGTGGACCAGGCGGCGGCTGCCTGGACGCGTTCGGCGAGGGCGTCGTAGGAGAGGGGGAGGTTGACGATGCCGCGGGCGCCGGAGTCCATGGCGGCGGTGAGGACACCGGTGCTGGTGTCGGAGGTGACGAGGACGACGCCGACCGCCGGGAAGCGCAGAACAAGGTCGCGGACCAGGTCCAGTGCGGGGACCGGGCCGATGCGTTCGTGGACCAGGACGACCTCGGGCAGTTCGTCGAGGGAGTCGGCCGCGAGGCGCGCCAGGGTGTCGAGGAGGGCGGTGGAGTCGGGCACGGGCGGTGCCGGTTCGGCGTCGGCCAGCTGGCCGAGCAGGGTGGACAGGGCGCGGGCCGAGTCGATGTCCCCGACGGCGGGGAGGATGCGGATGGTCATCGGCGGTTCCCCGTTCCCGTGACGGAGCCGGCGGGCCGCGCCTCAGGGACCGCCTGTTCACTCATCAGCATGCCCAGCCGCGGGGGCGTTCGACGCACCCCCGTTCGTGGTGTCCTCGTGCGGACGTTCCGGACCGACCTCATCGCGCGGCCTCCTTCTTGTCCTCGTCGAGGGTGTACGAGCGGTCGTCCGGTACGACGACCGTGGCGTCGCCGCCCCCGACGAGGGCGAGACGGACGTGCTCCGCGAAGGACTCGGCGAACGCGACGCGCTGGGCGTCGGCGGTGTCGAGCGCGAAGGTGATCGGGACCGCCTCGGTGACCGTGCGGCGGCGTTCGCTGCTGGACTGGCCGGGTTCGAGGGGGGTGAGCGTGCCGACGTCGATGACGCGGGCGTCGGAGACCATCAACTTGGAGGTGTCCTTGCCGGAGTCGCTGTCCTTCTCCTCGAAGGTGGCGTAGATGTTGACCAGTGATCCGGGGTTGATCTTGCCGGCCACACCGGTCGACGCGTCGATCATGATCGCGATCTCCTGCTGCCCCGGCTTGAGTTCGGGGCGGTCGACGATCATGTCGGACTGGAGCAGGGAGCCCTTCTCCAGCCGGGTGACGGCGATCTTGCCGCGGATGTCGGCGAGGTCTGTTATCGCGGTGTCGGACAGCCATCGCCTCGGCATCGAGATCTTCTCGAACTGGCCCGCCGACAGCTCCTTGTACGGAGCGATGGCACCCTTCAGCCGGTATGCCGTCACCTCCGGCCCGACCTTGGAGTTCACGTCGCGGATCACCGAGAGCACGCCGGCGAAGGCGGCCAGGGCGCACAGGGCCGACAGGACCAGCAGGACGACGCCGCGGCGCTGGCGCGAGTTCACTGAATCTCACCTCGTGGGGACGTGCCGGGCACGGGAGCGGACCTGTTTGCGCAGGGGGTGGACGTCCGTCATGGGGCGCCTCGGGGAAGGGCGCGGTCCGGGGCGGGCTCGGGTTCGCGCAGCGGGGCGGCGCAGAATCCGCAGCGGTCGCCGATGAGTTCCAGGCCGCACCAGTGGCAGGTCTCCCGGCGTACGGAGGACACGAGTTGGTAGAGCACGGAGACGTCCGAGAGCCCGGCGGCGAACTCGACGAGTTTGCCGGTCCCCCACCAGCGCACGGACCCCTCCGGCAGCGGCACGGTGGCGGCGCCCTGCACGTTCCAGGCGGGCGCGAGGGTTGCGGTCACCCAGTCGGACGGCGGCTGCGGCCCCTGCGCGACCAGCAGCCGGGTGCCGAACTCGGGCCCGGACAGCGGTTCCTGGTCGGGGACGTTCAGCCGGACGAGCTGGGGGCGCGGGGTCGCGAGTACGGCGAACTGGGCCCCGGGCAACCATGACTTGGCGTGCGCCTTGAGGGTGACCGGGATGCGGTCGAGTCTGGCGACCGAGCCGAGGAGGGCCCCGGCGTAGATGTAGTGCGCGAGGAGGCGTACCGAGGAGGCGAGCACCCCCGGGCTGAAGTCGCAGGCCGACAGCTGCCGTAACTGCTGGGCGAGCAGGGCGAGTCCGAGCGGCGGCAGGTCGACGCCGAGCAGGGCGATGCGGTCGCTCTCCAGGACGGAGCGGACGGTCTGGAGCCGCCGGGTGAGGGCGAGCTCCTCCGGCGTCGCGCCGGACGCCTGGTGGAGGGCGATGACATAACCGTGCTGCTCGATGAGCGCGTGCATGCCGAGCAGGGAGCCCTCCAGCGTCTCCTGCGGCTGTACGGCTGCGGGCGGGGTCTGCCGGTCGTGCGGTGGGAGCACCAGACCGGAACTGGTGACGGCTATCGCGGTCGGCACGCTGCACACCACCCCGTTCACTGCGGCGGGGTGGTCGGACCACCGCCTCAGTCGGCCCCTGAGAGGGCGGCATGCGACTCGCCGTCCCTCCTGCATCGTCTTGCATCAGCACCATATCCACGGCATGGCCCGATCAACACCGAATCTCCTTGATCAACTCACCGAAGGTGCGGGCCGTATCCACACAGAGTGAGACGCATATGCCCCAACTCGGCGGACGAAGGCGCCGGTTGGGATACCCGTACGGGTGAAGGGTGCCCGGAGCGGAGTATTGACAACCTGATTGGTCTGGACCAACTTGTACGTCCAGCGGTGGCCACCGTCCTCATCCCACTCCCCACCGGAGGCACAAGTGGACCGCGTCCCAGGCATACCCTCACGCATACGCGGATGGGCGGCGGGAGCCGTCACCGCCGTACTGGCCGCCGCCGGCCTCACCCTCACCGGCGCGGCCCCGGCGTCCGCCGCCGACATCAACAACGTCAGGAACGCCGGCTTCGAGTCGGGTCTCGCGAACTGGACGTGCTCGGCGGGCAGCGGTACGACCGTCTCCTCCCCCGTGCACGGCGGGGCGGCCGCGCTGCGGGCCACCCCGGCCGGGCAGGACAACGCCCGCTGCGTCCAGACCGTGGCGGTGAAGCCCGGCTCGACGTACACGCTGAGCGCCTGGGTGCGGGGCGGGTACGCGTATCTGGGCGCGAGCGGCACCGGTACGACCGACGTGTCGACGTGGACCCCGGACTCGACGGCCTGGAGGCAGTTGTCCACCACCTTCACGACGGGCGCCTCGACGACCTCGGTGACGGTGTACACGCACGGCTGGTACGGGCAGGCGGCGTACCTCGCGGACGACGTGTCGGTGTTCGGCCCCGACGGCGGTGGTGGCGGCGACCAGCCGCCCACGATCCCGTCCGCCCCGACGGGTCTCACCGTCTCGGGCACCACGTCCTCGTCCGTGTCGCTGGCGTGGAACGCGGTGCCGGGCGCGACGGGCTACCACGTCCACCGGAACGGCACGAAGGTCCAGGCCGTCAGCGGCACGTCCGCCACGGTGACCGGACTCGCGGCGTCGACCTCGTACACCTTCCAGGTCACGGCGACGAACGCGGCGGGCGAGTCGGCCAGGTCGGCGACGGTGACGGGAACGACGACGGCGGCACCCGGCGGTCCCGGTACGGGGCTGCCCCGGCATGCGGTGACCGGCTACTGGCAGAACTTCGACAACGGGGCGACGGTCCAGAAGCTGTCCGACGTCCAGTCGCAGTACGACATCATCGCCGTGGCCTTCGCCGACGCCACCTCCACGCCGGGCGCGGTCACCTTCAACCTCGACTCGGCGGGCCTCGGCGGCTACACCGTCGACCAGTTCAAGGCGGACATCAGGGCCAAGCAGGCCGCGGGCAAGAAGGTCATCGTCTCGGTGGGCGGTGAGCGCGGCACGGTGGCCGTGAACGACGCCGCCTCCGCGACGAACTTCGCGAACTCCGTGTACACGCTGATGCAGACGTACGGCTTCGACGGCGTCGACATCGACCTGGAGAACGGCCTCGACGCGACGTACATGACGCAGGCGCTGCGTGCCCTGTCGGCGAAGGCGGGTCCCTCGATGGTGCTCACCATGGCCCCGCAGACCATCGACATGCAGTCGACGTCCAACGCGTACTTCCGGACGGCGCTGAACGTGAAGGACATCCTGACCGTCGTCAACATGCAGTACTACAACAGCGGTTCCATGCTGGGCTGCGACGGCAAGGTCTACAGCCAGGGCTCGGTGGACTTCCTGACCGCGCTGGCCTGCATCCAGTTGGAGGGCGGCCTCGCCCCCTCCCAGGTGGGGCTCGGCCTGCCCGCCTCGACGCGGGGCGCGGGCAGCGGCCACGTCTCGCCGGGCATCGTCAACAACGCGCTCGACTGCCTCACCCGGGGGACGAACTGCGGCTCCTTCAAGCCGCCGCGGACCTACCCCGACCTGCGCGGCGCGATGACCTGGTCGACGAACTGGGACGCGACGGCGGGCAACGCGTGGTCCAACGCGGTGGGGCCGCACGTGCACGGGCTGCCGTAGGGGCGACGGGTGACCGGTCCGCCGGCGGTGCCATCGGGTGCCGTCGGCGGACGCACCTCCGCCTGGGCACTGTGGTGCACGTCACCGGAACCCGCCTCACCCGCCGGAGAGGCAAGGGTGTGAGGTGGAAGAGGTGCATACGAGATGAGTGAGGCCGGCGACCCCTTGCGGGCGCGGATACGGGCCGGTGACCGGGAGGCGTTCTCCGAGGTCTACGACGCGTACACGCGCGCCGTCTACAACCACGCCTACCGGCTCACCGGCGACTGGTCGACGGCCGAGGAGGTGATGGCGGACACCTTCCTCGACGCCTGGCGCACCAGGGAGCAACTGGACCCGGACGGCGGTTCGCTCAAGCCGTGGCTGCTGGGCATGGCGACCAACAAGGCCCGCAACGCCAACCGGGGCATCGGCCGCCGGCTGGCCTTCCTGGCCCGCCGCCCCTCCCCCGCCCCGGTCGCGGACTTCGCCGACGAGACCGCCGGCCGCCTCGACGACGCGCGCCGGCTCGCCGCCGTACGGGAGGTGTACGGGCGGCTCCGGCGCGGCGAGCGGGAGGTGCTGGCGCTGTGCGTGTGGTCGGGGCTCGACTACACGCAGGCGGCCGAGGCGCTGGGGGTGCCGGTGGGGACGGTCCGGTCGCGGCTGTCGCGGGCGAGGGAGCGGCTGCGGCGGCTGACGGACGAGCGGCTGGGCGAACAGCGCGGGAAATCCGTCGCAAAAGGTGAGGAACCGGGGCGCCGCCGCGGAGAGGTAGAGGGTGAGGCCGCGTTCGCGGCCCTTCGACTCAAGGAGATTCAGGAGGGTTCCCGATGAACGAGGAGCTGGCCCGACTGCTGCCGCCCCCACCCGAGCGGGACGTCCCCCCTGGTCGCCTCTCCCACCACAAGGACCGCTTGATGCGACTCATCGACGAGGACCGGGCCGACGCCCCGTTCGCTCCCGCGACCACGACCGCCGTTCCCCCGGCCTCCGCCCGTGGCACGGACGGCGCCGCCCGCGGGCCGCGCCTGCGGATACGGCGCCCGGCACTGTGGATGCCCGCCGCCGCGCTGGCGCTGGCCGGGGCCCTGACGGTCGGTCTGGTCACCACCACGGACTCCGGTCTCGGCGTGCGGCCGTCCGACGGGGAGACCGCGGTCGTCCTGCTCGACCGTATCGCCGAGGTGGCCGCGAAGAAGGAGGTCACGCCCGTACGCGACGACCAGTTCGTGTACGTCAGGAGTCTGTCGGCCGGGGCGGAGGCCGAGGACGAGGACAGCGTGTTCGTGCCGGGCAAGCCGGCCGAGGTGGAGAGCTGGGTGACGCAGGAGCCCGGCCCGGTGAAGCAGCTGGGCCTGGCCTACGAGAACGGCGCCTACTTCCCGGTGCGGGAGCTGCTGCCGCCGGGGTCGCCGGGGGTGCCCGCGGGCATCGACCGTCCCACGTACAAGTGGCTGGCGTCGCTGCCGACCGACCCCGACGAACTCCTCGACCGGCTCTACGACCTGACCAGGACCTTCGAGGGGCAGGAGAAGGCGCAGGCCGTCTTCGACAAGATCGGTGAGCTGCTCGGCGCGGTCATGCCGCCGGAGACCGCCGCCGCGCTGTACGAGGCCGCGGCGAGGATCCCGGGGGTGACCCGGATCGAGGACGCGGTGGACCCGGCGGGGCGGCACGGCGTCGGCATCCGCCGGGTCGACGAGCGCGCCTCCTGGGCCACCGAGTGGATCTTCGACCGGGAAACGCTGACGTACATCGGCCGACGGAGCTATCTGACGGCCGACGGGCCGATGGGCAAGAAGGGGACGGTCATGGACGAGACGGCGGTGCTCGAGCGGGCCGTCGTCGACGAATGGCGGGAGCGGCCGGCAGCGTAGCCGGGCGAGGGCCCGCCCGCATCGGCGGGCGGGCCTGGCCGGCGCCGAACCGGGGGCGCGACCGCCCCTGGTGACACCCGCATCACCCGTGCGGGCAACGTCCGTTACGAGCACGACGCCCTCGGCCGCGGCACGCTCCGCCAGAAGACCCGCCTGCCCCGCCAACCCGGCACCTTGCGTTACGGCTTGCTCTCACGTGCGCCACTACCCCATCGGACGGTAGTGGCCCAGCACCTGGGCCAGATGGGGGAACCACGCGTGGAGGCGGGTGCGGGGCTTGGCCTCGACCCTGCACTCGAAGAAGCTGCCGTCCAGGTGGACGACGGCGACCATGAGGGCCTTGCCGTTGGGGCTCGCCTTGTAGTGGACGCTGCGGATCTCGGGCCAGGGGAAGTCGACGGAGACGCCGTGGTCCTCGAAGGCGACACCGGACGGGTCGATGACGATGGAGTTGTGGCGGTCGACTGCCAGGAACTCCGGGCCGGTGCCGTCGTGGACCGCCGGGGCCGCTGCCGCGGCGGCGGGTGGGTACGGGTGCGGCGGCTGGGGGTACGGGTGCGCCTGCGCCGCATAAGGCTGCGGGGCGTACGGCTGCGGCTGGGGTGCGTACGGCTGCGGCTGGGGTGCGTACGGCTGCGGCTGGGGTGCGTACGGCTGCGGCTGGGGTGCGTACGGCTGCTGCGGTGGGGCGTACGGCTGCGGCGCCGGCTGTGCGTAGGGCTGCGGGGGCTGCGCGTACGGCTGCGGGGCCGGGGCTGGCGGAGAGGGCGGCGTCCCGTACGGCTGCGGGGCCGGGACCTGTGGCGCGTACGGCGGGGGTGGTGGGCCGAAGCCCTGCCCGGTGCCCGGCTGTTGTCCCGGCGGAGCCTCCGGGTGGCTTGGTGGCTGGGGCGCGCCCGCGGCCCCCTCCTGCTCCCCCGGCCGGCCTCCCGGCGGCGCCCACGGCGGTGACTGCGGCGGCCGCTGCGGCTCCTGGCGCTGCTCCGGCTCCGGCTCCGGCTGCCGCCCCGGTCTCGGAGTCGGCTCGTGGCCCTGTTCCGGCTGGTCCATGGGTTTCGTCCTTCTGCCCCGTCGGTGTGACTCGTACCGCACCGTATCCCTCTGCCTCCGGTGAAACATTCCCCGGGGGCCACCGCATCAAAGGAGTGACAGGCCGACGAGCCCGGCAGGGAGAAGCCAGAGATGGTGCAGCCGGGCGGGCCGACCTCGCTGTTCGGGCCCGGCGCCGAGACCCTGCCCGACGGGACGAAGGTCGTCACTCGGCAGGGGCCCGGCGAGAAGGGCGGCGCGGGGGTCGTGATGTGGACCGTGGACACGCTCCGGCCCGACGGCACCCGTGTCGTGGTGAGCGCCTTCAACTCCGGCGCCCAGCACACCGCCGCGACCCGCGACACCCCCGCCCTCACCATGGCCCAGCTGAAGGACATCGCCACCAGCCGGGAATGGGGCAGGCTCGGGTGACGCGGTCGGCTCAGAAGAAGTCCGCCCAGTTCTGGTCCCAGATCTGCTTCACGCACAGGACCAGGAACAGCAGGCCCGCGAGCGCCAGCATCGCGTTGCTGACCATGCCGTTGCGCCATTCCCGGGGTGTACGGGAGGAGTTGAGGAGCCAGAGGAGGGTGGCGGCGAGGAAGGGCAGGAAGGCCGCGCCGAGGACGCCGTAGAGGATGATCAGGCGGAACGGCTGGCCCTGGAAGAGCAGGACGATGGGCGGGAACGTCAGCCAGAGGAGGTACGCGCGGAAGGGCCAGGACCGTTCGCGCTCACCGGAGGCGACCTCCTCGCCCTTCACCGCCCCCTTCGTCCGGTAGCGGGCCACGAAGTCGGCGAACATCAGGCTCACACCGTGCCAGACGCCGATGAGGGAGGTGTACGAGGTGGCGAAGAAGCCGATCAGGAAGAACTTGGCGGTGGCCGGGCCGTACTCGTCCTCCAGGATGTCGCCGAGCTGGATGAGGCCCTTGTCGCCGCTCGCGATGGCGACGTTCGCCGAGTGCAGCAGTTCCGCGCCGACGAAGAGCATCGCGATGACGAAGACGCCGGTCGTGACGTACGCGACCCGGTTGTCGAGGCGCATGATCCTCATCCAGCCGGCGTCGGTCCAGCCCTTGGCGTTGACCCAGTAGCCGTACGCGGCCAGTGTGATCGTGCCGCCGACGCCGCCGATCAGGCCGAGGGTGTTGAGGATCGAGTCCTTCTCGTCGGGCAGGACGGGGAGGAGGCCCGCGAAGGCCTCGGGGAGGTTCGGGGTGACCCGGATCGCGAGGTAGACCGTGACCAGGAACATGACGCCGACGAGGACCGTCATGACCTTCTCGAAGACCGCGTACTTGTTGAACCAGACGAAGACCAGACCGGACAGGCCGCAGAGGATGGCCCACCATTCGAGGTCCATGACGTCCGGGAACAGCGCTTGCAGGGGCAGGGCGCTGGACGACATGGCGGCCGCGCCGTACGCGAAGCCCCAGACGACGACGTAGACGACGAAGAACCACGTCGTCCAGCGGCCGAGGCTCGCCCAGCCGTCGAAGAGGGTGCGGCCGGTGGCCAGGTGCCAGCGGCCGGCGGCCTCGGCGAGGGAGATCTTGACGAGGCAGCCGAGGACGGCCGCCCAGAGCAGGGTGTAGCCGAAGTTGCTGCCGGCGATCAGGGTCGCCACCAGGTCGCCGGCGCCGACGCCGGTCGCGGCGACGACGATGCCGGGGCCGATGTACTTCCAACTGGACTTGCGCGGGGCCGAAGTGGCTTCCCCTGTGGCTGTGTTGTCCGTGGTGTCCGCCATGCGGATCAAGAAAGCGTAAAGCCGGGGCGGGCACAAGAGGGCGTGCGGTGAAGGAACGCGGGGGTGATTCGGGGGGTTCGGGGCTGTGGGTTCCGGGGGTCGGGGGCTGTGGGTTGGGGGGTTCGGGGGTTCGGGGCTCGGGGGCTGCGGGTTCGGGGGTGCGGGAGGGGGTCGTGGCAGGGGACGGGCCCCGGCGGCCGGGAAGCCGCCGGGGCCCGGGCTGTGGTTCCGGGGCGGCCGACGAGGCGGCTGCACGGAACTCCGCGGGCTACGCCGGCCGTCGCCGACCACAGCCGGCGGACCCGCACGTGCCGAGCTCGAACCACACGGTCTTGCCCGGCCCGTCCTGGTGGCAGCCCCAGCGCCCGGCGAGCGCATCCACCAGGAACATCCCTCTGCCGCTCTCCGATATCTCCGCGACCCGGCGCACCCGGGGCGCGCGCCCGTCGGTGTCCGACACCTCGCAGCGCAGTACGCCGTGCGCCGCGGACAGGGTCATCCTCAGACGGCTCTCCGCGTGCACCAGGGCGTTGGTGACCAGTTCGCTCACCAGCAGCTCCGCGATGTCGGTCTGGTCGAGCAGTCCCCATTCCTCCAACCGCCTGCGGACCTCCGCACGCGCCTCGGCGGCGGCGGTCGGGCGCGGGTCGTACTCGACGCTCAGATGACCCGCGCCCATGGGCGGTTGGAAGTACGAGGCGAAGTGGGGGCCGGAATCCGGAAGGGGTCCCCCGGAGAGTTGCAGCATGCTTCCAGGGTTGCCGCGCCGGGGGTGCGGCACACGGGGAGGATTACCCGTTTCCCTGAGTGCATATACCTGTTTCGCGCCCCGGTACGTCCGCAATTGACGCATTACAAGGCTGATCGGCATGTATGAACCCATGCGCGGGTAGCGTTCACGGACGCTCCGCCGCGAAGGCCCGGGTGGTGGCCCAGGCGGCGATCTGGCTGCGGTTGTGGAAGCCGAGCTTGCCGAGGATGCGCTCGACATGGCCTTCGGCGGTTCGGCGGGCGATGACCAGGCGGTCCGCGATCTGCTGGTTGGCGAGCCCTTCGGCGACGAGCAGGGCGACCTCGATCTCGCGTGCGGTGAGCGGCACCGGGGTCTCGGGCACGGCCTGCCGGGGTTCCTGCTGGAGTGCGTACGACACCAGCTCGTCGAGGCCCAGGGTGCCGCCGCGCCGGTACGCCCGCTCGAAGGGGGCCCGGCCGAGGGACCGGCGAAGGCGGTTCGCGCTGTCCCGGTGGCGGGTGCCGTCTCCGCCCCGCCGGGCCGAACTCGCCTGATCCTGAGGAAGGTTGCCGACCCGTAGACGGTCCGTGCCGCCGAGGAGGACGGCGGCGCGTTCGCGGGCGCCGAGGGCGGCGGTGATGTCGATCAGCAGGTCGAGGGCGAGGGCGATGCCGACCACGTCATGGAGGGCGAGCCCGCGGCGCAGCGCCTCGCAGGCGTGCGCCTCGGCCCGGTGCCACTGCTTCCGCGCGGTGTACGCGAGTGCCAGGGTCCGTAGGGCGGACGACCGCACCCAGTCCTCGCCGTGCCGTTCGCAGCGGCGCAGGGTCTGCTCGCAGAGGGCCTCGGCAGGGTCGGTCCGCCCCAGGAGGACGAGGGCATGGGCGAGCCGGACCTCGTTGAGGGCGGCGAGGGCGGGCAGGTGGCCGGCTGCCGGAGCGCCGGCGAGGACGGAGTCGTAGTGGGCGACGGCACCGGTGGGGTCCTCACCGGACAGCAGGATCAGCCCGAGGACGCACTCGGCGTGGGCGGCCTCGGCCGCGGCGTGCGTGGTCCGGGCCGCTGTGTCGGCGTCGGGCTCGGTGTCGGCGTCGGCGGGGGCGGTCGGGGCCGGTCGGGTGAGGCTGAGGGCGAGTTCGCGGGCCTCGGCGGCCAGTCGGCGGCTTCGGGGGATCTCCCCGCCGCCGGTGGTCAGGAGGAGGGCCGCGGCCCACAGGGCGCGGGCGCGTTCGAGGGTGGGCTCGAGGTTGGCGTCCAGGGCGCGCTCCAGCCAGTGCAGGCCCTCGCCCGGTGCCCCGCAGGCGTACCAGTGGAACCACAGGCTGCCCGCGAGCCGCAGCCCGGCCAGGGCCTCACCGGGCGTGGTGAGGCTGAACTCGAGTGCCGTACGCACATTGTCCTGATCGGCGCGGAGCCGTGCGGCGATCTCCCGCTGGCCCGGCCCGAACCACGCCCGCTCGTACGCCGCCACCCGGTGCTGCGTCCAGTCGCGGTGGCGCCGCCGGGCGTCGGCCTCCGCGCCCGGGGTGCGGCGCAGCAGGTCGAGACCGTAGTGGCGGAGGGTGTCGAGGAGGCGGTAGCGGACGGTGCCGCTCCAGTGCTCCTCACAGGTCAGCACGGACTTGTCGACGAGCCCGGCGACGGCTTCCAGCACGTCGTACGGGGTGCGGAGGGCGGAGGGGGCGTCGTCGGCGCCGGTGCCGGTGCCGGTGCCGGTGCGGACAGGGGTACCGGGGTCCTCGCCCGTGCCGGGCTCCGTCGCGGCGTCCGCGCATACGCGTTCCGCTGTCTCCAGGTCGAAGCTGCCGGTCAGGACGGACGCCCGGGCCCAGACGGACCGTTCCCCGGGGGTGCAGAGGTCATGGCTCCAGTCCACCGCCGCGCGCAGGGTCCGGTGGCGGGGGTCGACGCCTGGACCGGCGGCGGCAAGGAGGCGGTGGCGGTCGTCGAGGCGTTCGAGGAGCTGGTCGACGCCGAGGACGCGCAGACGTCCGGCGGCGAGTTCGATCGCGAGCGGGAGGCCGTCGAGACGCCGGCAGAGACGGGCCACGGAGGCACGGTTCGCGGGGGAGAGCGTGAAGCCCGGGACGACGGCGGCGGCACGGTCGGCGAACAGGGCGAGCGCCGGGTGGGCGGTGGGGTCGGCCAGGTCGCCGTCGGGATCGGGCACCGGGAGGGGGCGCACCTCCAGGAGGTGTTCCTCGGTGAGCGCCAGACGGTGACGGCTGGTGGCGAGGACCCGGACGCCGGTGGTACCGCGCAGCAGGGCGGCGACGAGGTCGGCGCAGGCGGGCAGCAGGTGTTCGCAGTTGTCGAGGACCAGGAGGAGACGGCGGTCGCCCACCCGTCGGACGATCGCGTCGAGGGGCGCGCTCGCTGTGGGCGGATCGGGCAGCCCGAGCGCTTCCACGGCCGCCGCGGGCACCAGGGCGGGGTCGTGCAGATCGGAGAGGTGTACGACGCGAACACCGTCCGGGAAGGCCCGCTCCGCGCGAGCGGCGATGCGCCATGCCAGCCGCGTCTTCCCGACACCGCCTGGTCCGGTGAGCGTGACGAGCCGACTGCGCGTCAGCAGACGCCGCCCCTCGGCGAGTTCGTGATGACGGTCGACGAATGAGGTCGTCTCGACGGGGACGGGAGCGGGAGCGGGGGCGGGCGTGTGGACAGGGACGGGCAGCCAGGCGGTCGGTGTGCGGGGCGTGATGGGCGTGGTCGGGACAGCCGCCGTACGGGACACACCGGGGGGACGGGACACACCCGGCGTACGCGACGCGCCCGGCGTAGGCGAGGCACCCGTCACCCCCGATGAGCCCGGCGCACCCGATGAGCCCGGCGCACCCGATGAGCCCGGCGCACCCGAGGAGTTCGGCTTACTCCGCGTACGTGGCGCCTTCCGTGTGGCGCCCGGAACGCCGCGTGCGTTCGGCGCGCCGGGTGCACCCGGCCCGTCGCCCTTGCTCGACACACCCGGCGTATCCGCCGCGGCGGACGTCCCCGGCGGTGTCGAGGTGGTGCGCGGCGTCGTCGGCCCGCGCGTGGATTCCCGCGCGCCCGGCGTGCCGAGGGTGCCCGGCGTGCCGAGAGTGCCCGGTGTTTCCGGCGTGCGCGGCGTGTTCCGTTCCCGGCGTGGCGCTGATCCGCCCATGATCAGCCAGTCCTCTGGAGTGAGTTGAGGGGGTTGCCGGAGTGTGGGGCTCCTACTGCGCGGCTTCCCACTGTCGCCGCGTTCGCACGGCATCACACCGAGATTCACACCTGCGGGTGCACTCTGGCGCGGCAGCGGTCGAGTCGGGCTCAACACGCGTACACTGCGCGACTTTCGACGGTGCGAGGCGGGCGGCGCGACATCGGCGCGCGGGCCCCGCGCACCCACCTGGTCGGCCACGCCCCCACCCGGCCAATTCGCGGCCCCTTCCGGCCACGCGAACCGGGTGCGCACGCCGGCCACTCTTGACCTGGTCATGCCAGAGCCGCACCATGAGCGCCACACCCGCACCAGGGCCCGACGATCACCCCCACGGTCTTCGGCGGGCCGGAGGCACGTCGCAAGGATCCACCCCCGCTCCACTCCCCACTCCGGAGACCCCGGAATTCCTGGAGAAAGTAGGAGACTTCATGCGACTCCGCATTCGCGGCAGATCAGCGGTGCCCGGCGGCCCGGGCAGGAGATCGGGCCGCCGCACGGCCGCCCTGGTCGGCCTGCTGGCGATGGCGCTCGCGGCGCCGGTCGCCGCGACCACCACGGACGCGACGGCGACCAGCGCCGAACGTCCGAAGGCCTCGGCGGACGACATCCGCCAGTACGAGGTCCACATGCACTCGGACACCGCGTCCCGTACGGCTCTCCAGAAGGCCGGTGTGTCGGTGGACGACGCCGACGACCACTCGGTCTTCGTCTCCGGCCGGGCGGACCAGATCAGGAAGCTCAAGCAGCAGGGCTACGAGGTCACCCCGCTCGGCGCCGTGCCGGACCGGTCGAACGGCGAGGACGACGTACGGCTCTTCGACTTCCCGTCCGCCGACTCCCGCTACCACAACTACGCGGAGATGACGAACGAGATCAACTCCGTGGTCGCGGCGAACAGTTCCATCGTCAGCCAGCGGGTCATCGGCACCTCGTACCAGGGCCGGAACATCGTCGCCATCAAGATCAGCGACAACGTCGGCACCGACGAGGCCGAGCCCGAGGTGCTGTTCACCCACCACCAGCACGCCCGTGAGCACCTCACCGTCGAGATGGCGCTCTACCTGCTGAACGAGCTGACCTCCGACTACGGCATCGACTCCCGTGTCACCAACATGGTGAACAACCGCGAGATCTGGATCATCCCGGACCTCAACCCGGACGGCGGCGAGTACGACATCGCCAGCGGCTCGTACCGCTCATGGCGCAAGAACCGTCAGCCCAACAGCGGTTCGTCGTACGTCGGCACGGACATGAACCGCAACTGGAACTACCGCTGGGGCTGCTGCGGCGGTTCGTCCGGCTCACCGTCCTCCGAGACCTACCGGGGTACGGCCGCGGAGTCCGCGCCCGAGGTGAAGGTCGTCGCGAACTTCGTCCGCAGCCGGGTCGTCGGTGGGGCGCAGCAGATCAAGACCGCCATCGACTTCCACACGTACAGCGAGCTGGTGCTGTGGCCCTTCGGGTACACGACCGCGGACACGACGACCGGGATGACGGCCGACGACCGCAACGCGTTCGCGACGGTCGGCGGGAAGATGGCAGCGAGCAACGGGTACACGCCCGAGCAGTCCAGTGACCTCTACATCACGGACGGGTCGATCGACGACTGGCTGTGGGGCAACCAGAAGATCTTCGGCTACACCTTCGAGATGTACCCGCGGTCCGCGGGCGGGGGCGGCTTCTACCCGCCCGACGAGGTCATCGCCCGGGAGACGGCGCGCAACCGGGACGCGGTGCTGCAGCTGCTGGAGAACTCGGACTGCATGTACCGGTCCATCGGCAAGGAGGCGCAGTACTGCTAGCGCCGGGCCGGCGCTGAGCGCGGGGAACCGTGGGCCCGTCGGGGCTGGTCGCTCGGTTCCCCGCGCCCCCTTCTAGTCGTCGCCGTCGCCGGACTCCGGCTTCGCGGCGTCCTCGGGCTCGGCCGGGTCGTCCGCCTTCGCGGGCTCGGCCGGGTCCTTCTCCTTGTCCTCGCCGTCCTCGAAGTACGCGTCCAGGACCTCGTCGATCCGGGTCTCCCACTCCGCGTGCTCGGACTTGGCCTTCGCCTCGATCTCGATGGGGTACCAGCGGCGGTCGGGAGTGTGGACCGTGACGGTGAAGCGCTTCCCGAAGCGGGGGGACTCCGTCTCGATCGCGCCGATCTCGTCCCAGCGGAACTCGCACTCCTGGTCGTCCAGCCGGAGCCGTACGCCCTTGTGGTCGGCGACGATCTTCGCGCGGCGGTCGGCGGCCTCGAAGACGGGGCCCTCGACGGCCTCCTCCTCGGCGTCCGACTCGGTGTCGGCCTTGGTCTCGGGCCGTGCATCGGCCTTGGCTTCGGGTGTCCTCGCGGCGGACCCGCCGGCCGGGGCAGCCTCGTCCGGTTCCGCGGTCTCCGCCTGCTCGGCGGATTCCGTCGGCTTGATGTCCTCCGGCTCCTCCTGCTTCTCCTTCGTCACGGACACGGGTGCCGTGAGTCCGGGGATGTGCGACGGGTCGACCGCGGCGGCGGCCAGGGGCTGGCTGTTCGAACCAATGCGCTGCTCCACAGCGGGCAGTATGGTCGACGATCCTGTGCCTCGAACAGTCGGGCCCGGCATATGTCCGCATCTGTGGCCTCCGATTCCGCGCCGGGCCAGGGCCAGGCCACGGCCACGGCTGGTCGCGTGGTGCCCCGCGCCCCCTTCGGGCCTTCTGCCCTCCGGGACGGGGTGATCGTCAGGCGTCCAGGACCGCCAGCGCGTCGATCTCGATCAGGAGGCCCTCGGGGAGGCCCACGTAGACCGTGGTGCGGGCGGGTGGGGCCGTGGTGAGGTGGGCTCCGACGTACTCGTCGTAGATCGTGTTCATCTCGGCGAAGTGGTCCACGTCCGTGAGGTAGACGCGGATCATCATCACGTCGTCCCAGGTGGCGCCGCCCTCCTCCAGTACCGCCTGGACGTTGGCGAGGGTCTGGAGGGCCTGCTCACGGAGGCCGGGGCCCGCGGGGGTGGGGGGTTGCCCCTCGACCGCGGGGAGGAAGCCGACCTGGCCGGCGACCTGGAGGATGTTCCCCTTGCGGACCCCGTGGGAGAACTTGGCGGGCGGGGTGGTGTGGGTCTTCGGGGTCAGGGCGGTCTTCGGGGTCAGGGCGGTCTTCTCGGTCATACGGGTGTCCTTGTCGTTCAGACGGGGTCCGTCGCTGGGGTTCTTCCGGAGTACTCGCCGCTGATCGCGTCCGCCGTACGTCGCACCAGCGGGAGCAGGGTGAGGAGTTCGTCGGCGGTGACGACGACGTTGGGGGCGGAGACCGACATCGCGGCGACCACCCGGCCGTCGGCGCCCCGGACGGGAGCGGCGACGCAGTTGATGGACTCCTCGTGGCCGCCGAGGTCGGTGGCCCAGCCCTGTTCGCGGACCTTCGCCAGCTCCTTGAGGAAGGCGGCGGCGTTGGGGGTCGAACGGGACGTGTACATGGGGTAGTCGAGCTTCTCCGCGAGCGCGCGGCGCTCGGGCTCGGGGAGGTCGGCGAGGCACAGCTTGGCGACGGCGGCGACCGTGATGGCCACGGGCTTGCCGATCCGGGAGTACATGCGGACCGGGTAGCGGCTCTCGACCTTGTCGATGTAGAGGACCTCGTTCTCCTCGTAGACGGCCAGGTGCACGGTGTGGCCGCACTGCTCGTTGAGGCGTACGAGGTGGGGGTGGGCGATCTCGCGGATGTCGAGGTTCTCCACGGCCTCCTGGGCGAGGGCGAAGAGGCGGGCGCCCAGGCGGTAGCGCTGGTCGGACTGGCGGTAGACGAGGCCGTGTTCGTGGAGGGTACGGAGGAGGCGCAGGGCCGTGGACTTGTGGACGCCCAGACGGTCGGCGACCTGGCCGAGGTCGGCGGGGCCCTCGGCGAGCAGCGGCAGGATGCTGAGCGCGCGGTCGACGGTCTGGCTCATGGGGTGCGTACCTCCTCGTCGGCCCGGTCCGGTGCCTGTGTCCAGCCGGGGGCGAGTCGAAGTCTCCCCCACGTGGGGTCGTCCAGGGTGGCGAGGCGGTCGGCGTGGTGGCGGGTGGGCGGGGGGCCGAGGTCGCCGGGCCAGGTGAGGGCGGCGGCGGCCATGAGGTGGCCGTGGCGGAGGCGGGCCTTGGGGGGCAGGGCGCGGAGGGTGGCGGAGAGGAATCCGGCGGCGAAGGCGTCGCCCGCGCCCACGGGGGCCGTGACGTCCACGTGGGGGGACGGTACGAAGGTGGTCGTGTCGGTGGGGTGGGGCGGCTTGGGGGCGGTGGGGGCCGGGGGGACGACCGCCTCGGGGGTGCCGCGCCGGAAGAGGGTGGCGCCGTGGGCGCTCTGCTTCACCACCAGGGTCGTCGGCTCCGGCAGTGCCGCCCTGATCGCTACCGGGCCGCCCGTGATGCCCCAGGCCTCCTCCGCCTCGTCCTCGCCGACGAAGACGAGGTCGGCGTGGCGGGCCAGGTCCAGGAGGACCCGGGGGTCGTCGGGGTGGTGCCAGAGGGCCGGGCGGTGGTTGACGTCGAAGGAGACGAGGGGGCGGTCGGGGTGGGGTGCCGTCAGTTCCCTGAGGAGGGCCAGGCAGGAGGCGGAGAGGGCGGCCGTGATGCCGGACAGGTGGAGGACCCGGCCGGCGCGTACGGCTGTCAGGTCCGTGTTGTCCCTGGTCATCGCGGACGCCGCCGAGCCGGCCCGGTAGTACGCCACCTCGTGGGCGTCGGTGGCCCGGTCCGCCGCCGTGCGGAAGTAGACGCCGGTGGGGCGGTCCGGGTCGCGGCGTACGGAGGAGACGTCGACGCCGTGGGAGGCGATCGTTTCGAGGAGGTGGTCGCCGAAGCCGTCCGCTCCGACGCGGCTCACCCAGCGGGTGGTGTGGCCGGTGGCGGCGAGGGCGCACAGGACGTTGGACTCGGCTCCGCCGATGGCGCGTTCGAATGAGGGGACGTCGGCGAGGCGGCCGGGGCGGGCGGGGAGGAAGGTGACCATGGACTCGCCGAGCGCGACGACGTCCACGACGACCGGTGCGGCTTCGGGGGCAGGAAGCCCGTCGGTGGTCACGATGGTGAGGGCTCCTCGTCGTGGGCATGGAGCGGCGGACACCGTTGACCCGGTGCTCGCCGGGATGTTAGACAGCCATCAGCGATATATGCAATGGACATTGCAGATGGTGCAACACAGCTTGTCAGGGAGGCTCTCATGGGTGTCGAAGCGCTCGCTCGTCTCGCCGCCGAACGCGTCGACCACCGTTTCAAGGGCCTCCCCCCGGACGCCGACGGGCTGACCGTGGAGGAACTCGCCGGCCAGCGCCGGAACCTGTTCACCGGTGGGTTCACCACGCCCGTGCTCGCGCTGTCCGCAGAGCGCCTTGAGCACAATCTGGCGCTGATGGAGGCGTACTCCGCCCGGCACGGTCTGGCGTTCGCGCCGCACGGGAAGACGTCGATGGCGCCGCAGTTGTTCTGGCGGCAGATCGAGCGGGGTGCCTGGGGCATCACGCTGGCCGTGCCGCACCAGGTGCGGGTCGCGCGGGAGTTCGGGATCGAGCGGGTGTTCCTGGCCAACGAGGTGGTGGACCCGGCGGCGCTGCGCTGGATCGCAGCCGAGCAGGCCTCCGATCCGTCGTTCCGGCTCGTCTGTTACGTCGACTCCGTGCGCGGAGTGGAGCTGATGGACGCCGCGCTGCGGGGCTGCGCGCGCCCGCTGGACGTGGTCGTGGAACTCGCCGCGGGCGAGGGCGCGCGGACCGGGGTCCGTACGGAGGCGGAGTGCGCGGCGGTTGCGGACGCGGTGGCCGGGGTCGAGACGCTGCGACTGGTGGGCGTGGCCGGGTACGAGGCCAATGTGCCCGACGCGGATGCCGGACGGGTGAGCGCCTGGCTGCGGCGGCTCGTCGCCCTGGCCGTCGGCTTCGACAGGGCCGGGCGGTTCGCAGGGCTGGAGGAGATCGTCGTCAGTGCGGGCGGCAGCGAGTGGTTCGACGCGGTGGCGGAGGTGTTCGCCGAGATCCCCGGGCTGTCGGCGCCCGTGCTGAAGCTGCTGCGATCCGGGGCCTACGTCTCGCACGACTCCGGGCACTACCGGCGTCTGACCCCGTTCAACCGGGTACCCGAGGAAGGTGCCCTGGAGCCCGCCTTCCGGCTCTGGGCCCAGGTCGTCTCCCGCCCCTCCCCCGAGCAGGCCTTCGCGAACGCCGGAAAACGCGACGCCGCGTACGACCTCGGTCTGCCGACGGCCGAGGTGGTGCGGGACGCCGGGTCGGGCGAGGTGCGCGACGCGGGCGACGGCATCACCGTGACGGGCCTGTCCGATCAGCACGCCTGGCTGCGCACGGAGGCGGGGGCGGAGCTGTCGGTCGGGGACTGGGTGGGACTGGGGCTGTCCCATCCGTGCACGTCGTTCGACAAGTGGAAGCTGATCCCGGTGGTGGAGGCGGACGGGACGGTCGTGGAGTACATCCGCACGTACTTCTGAGGGGTTCCTTCCGACTTCTAGGGGGTTCCTACCGAGGGGTCCCGTCCGGGACCGGGTTCGCCTCACCGGGCACGGCCTGGCGTCGCGCCGTCCGTCGCTTCGTCCGCCGCGTGGTTCTCGAAAGGTGGCACACATGGACGACGTCGTCATTCGTGACGCCGAGGTCGTCGACGGGTCCGGCGGCCCCTCCTACCGCGCGGACGTGGTCGTGGCGGGCGGCAGGATCACCTCCATCGTCCAGGAGGCCGCCGCGGCCGGGTGCCAGCGGCCCTCCGCCACTCGGGTGCTCGACGCCGAGGGGCTGGTGCTCACGCCCGGCTTCATCGACATGCACGCGCACAGCGACCTCGCCCTGCTGCGGGACCCCGAGCACACCGCGAAGGTGGCGCAGGGCGTGACCCTGGAGGTCCTCGGGCAGGACGGGCTGTCGTACGCGCCGGTCGACGACCGGACCCTCGAGGAGGTGCGGCGGGTGATCACCGGCTGGAACGGCTACGGCGAGGACATCGACTTCACCTGGCGTTCGGTGGGCGGGTACCTGGACCGCCTCGACCACGGCTTCGACGGTGAGGGCATCGCGGTGAACGCCGCTTACCTCGTCCCGCAGGGCACGGTGCGGATGCTCGCCATGGGGTGGGAGGACCGGGAGGCCACGCCCGACGAGCTTGACCGCATGCGGCGGTCGGTCGCGGACGGGCTGCGCGAGGGCGCCGTCGGCATGTCGTCGGGTTTGACGTACACGCCGGGCATGTACGCCAAGGACGCCGAACTCACCGAGCTGTGCCGGGTGGTCGCCGAGTACGGCGGCTACTACTGCCCACACCACCGCTCGTACGGGGCGGGCGCGCTCCGGGCGTACGGGGAGATGGTCGCCCTCACCCGAGAGGCCGGCTGCGCCCTCCATCTCGCCCACGCCACCATGAACTTCGGTGTGAACAGGGGCCGGGCCCCCGAGCTGCTCGCGCTCCTCGACGACGCGCTCGCCGCCGGCGCCGACATCACCCTCGACACCTACCCGTACACCCCCGGCTGCACGACCCTCGTGTCGCTGCTGCCCGGTTGGGCGAGCGAGGGCGGGCCGGAGGCGACGCTGGCCAGGCTGGAGGACGACGACACGGCCGTTCGCATCCGGCACGAGCTGGAGGCCGCCGGCGCGGACGGATGCCATGGGGTGCCGGTCGAGTGGGACACCGTCGAGATCTCGGGGGTCGCCGACCCGGCGCTGTCGGCGTACGTCGGCCGGACGGTCCGGGAGTCCGCCGACGCGCGCGGCGAGGAGCCCTGGGTCACCGCGCGCCGGCTGCTCGTCGAGGACCGGCTGGGGGCGACGATCCTCCACCACGTCGGCCACGAGGAGAACGTACGGGCGATCATGCGTCACCGGGTGCACACCGGCGGCTCGGACGGCATCCTGCGCGGCGCCAAGCCGCACCCGCGCGCCTACGGCACGTTCCCCCACTATCTGGGGCGGTACGTAAGGGAGTTGGGGGTGCTGTCCCTGGAGGAGTGCGTCGCCCATCTGACCTCGCGCCCGGCCGCCAGGCTGCGGCTGCCCGACCGGGGGCTCGTGCGCGAGGGGTACCGCGCCGACCTCGTCCTCCTCGATCCGGCGACGGTCGCCGCCGGATCGACGTACGAGGCCCCGCGTACCCTGCCCGCCGGCCTCCCGTACGTCCTGGTCGACGGCCGGTTCGCGATCGAGGAGGGCCGGCGGACGGACGTGCTGGCGGGGCGGGCGGTCCGCCGCGCCCCCTGATGAGGGCGCGGCGCCGTGGCTACGGCCCTGGGAGCTACGGCTTGGGGAGGATGCAGCCGCTGCGGGTCAGGTCGAGCTTGTTGTCGACACCGAAGCAGGCCGGGACGTGCCAGGTCTGCTGCCCGTAGTTGATGCCCTCGCGGACGGTGACGGTGCCGTTCGCGTCGACCTCGCACGGGTTGTTGTCGGTGCAGCGCCCGCCGTCCTCGTTGCCCGTGTTGTTGACGGCCACGACCTTGCCGGTGGCGTTGTCGAGCACCGGCGAGCCGGAGGTGCCGCCGATGGTCTGGCAGGCGGAGGTGTAGCGGACCGAGTCCTTCCAGGTCCACACGCCTTCCTTGAGGCGGTACGCGTAGCCGTCGACGTCGCAGGCGTAGGTCCGCTTCCAGTAGCCGGACACGACGGTGATGTCGGTGCCCACGGCCGGGCGGGCCGTGTCGAAGGTCAGCGCGTTGATCCCGTACGAGCTCTTGATCTGCGCGTACGTGGTGGTCAGCCGGTACAGCGCCATGTCCGTGTCGGTCATCGTGCCGTACACGATCCTGTTGGCGCGGAGGGTGGCGACGCGGGTGCCCGCCGAGTTGAGGAGTCCGAAGGAGCGGGTGGAGGCCCGGTCGACGAGGACCTCACCGGGGTCGGGGAAGCCGGTCTCCAGGCAGTGGCCGTTGGTCATCACCAGGGCCGGGTCGTCGTCCTCGGAGTTCGGCATCCGGACGACGGAGCCGGAGCAGTTGCTGAGCGAGACGGTGCCCGCGAAGTTCACGGCCTGGGCCGCGGAGTCCGCCGGAGCCACCTCGGCCGCCGCGTCGGCCACGGTCCTGTTCGCCGCCTCGACGACGCTTCCGACCGTCGTCTGCACGGTCCCGGTCACGGGCTCCGGTGCGGCCTGGGGCGCCGCGACCGCCGGTGCCGCGCCCGCCCCGGTGATCACCAGGGCGAACAGCGCGGCAACGAGAGGCTTTCTCATGTGGGGGTCCCTCTCTTGCTACATGGGTGACGGGAGATCTTCCGGCCACCGCAGTTTGTCATGCGCATTGTGAGGGCCGTGTGATGGCCGGGCAAGGAGTTGGTTCCGGCCGGACTGGGTTCGGCCAGGGGCGGTGGGGATGCGGATGGGATGCGGATGGGGATGCGGATGGGGATGCGGTGATTTGGGACGCGGCCGACCGGAGAACGCGACGGAAGTCCGAGCACGGCGGTCGCCTCTGACGCCTACTCAGCTGAGGGCAATTCAGCCGGAGATGGTCGGCGATCAACGATTAGGGGGTGGAATGGAGGAGGCGGAGCGGGGGGTGGAGTGGAGGGGGTGGGCGAAGGGGGTGGAGTGCCGCGTCGGAGCACGGCTCCACGTCGGCCGCGGTTCGTCAGGGCGTCACGCCGCCAAGGTGTGACGGCGCCGCGGGGACGTCGGGGCGTCAGGGCATCGCGGCACGCACGGCGGCGCGGGCCTCAGGCGTGCTGCGCGTGCGGCGGCGGGCCTCAGGGCCTGTGACGCGCATGGCGGCGGGCCCCAGGGAGTCGCGGCACGCGCGGCGACGGGCCCAGGGGGTCGCGGCACGCGCGGCGACGGGCCCAGGGGGTCGCGGCACGCGCGGCGACGGGCCCAGGGGGTCGCGGCACGCGCGGCGACGCGGGCCTCAGGCGTGCTGCGCGTGCGGCGGCGGGCCTCAGGGCCTGTGACGCGCATGGCGGCGGACCCCGGGGAGTCGTGGCACGCGCGGCGGCGGGCCCAGGGGGTCGCGGCACGCGCGGCGATGCGGGCCTCACAGCGTCTTGGCGCGCGCGGCGGCGGGCGTCACGGCGTGGGGCGCGCGCGGCAGCAGGCGCTGCGGCGCGCATGGCGTCAGGCGTCAGGGCCGGCGGCATGACTGGCGGCATGGCGGCTCGAAGGGTTCGGCGGCGCCTCGCAGGGCCTCGCAGCAGGAAGACCGCGGGGTGGCCGCCCTTGGCGCTCCGCGCCGGGGGCGCCAGCCCGCGTGACAAGGCTCCGCCCACCCGGCTCGCCCCGGCTCGCCCCGGCTCGCCCCGGCTCAGGAACCTACTTCGGCCCCTTGGTCGCACCCTGACCCCGGCCCTGGTTGCCCCCGGAGTTGCCCCGGCCCCCCGGGTCGGTCGTCGGCGTGGAGGACGGGCCGGGCGCGGTGGCGGAACGCGTGGCCGTCGGGGTCGAGTCGGGGGACTCGGTGGCGGTGCCCGACGACGGGGACGGGCCGGTGGAGGCGTCGCCCGGAGAGGCGGAGGGGGAGGCCTCCACCGTCGCGTC
The DNA here is from genome assembly GCF_056437585.1 of Streptomyces sp. NPDC042364. Classification (NCBI taxonomy): domain Bacteria; kingdom Bacillati; phylum Actinomycetota; class Actinomycetes; order Kitasatosporales; family Streptomycetaceae; genus Streptomyces; species Streptomyces sp. NPDC042364. The sequence goes on from NZ_JBWKAJ010000026.1 coordinate 65,018, forward strand.
GGAGGAAGCGCCGGCCGAAGGCGTGGCCGCTCCCCCGCCGCCGGAACGGCCGTCGGCCGGGGCGGACTCCCTGGTCGCCGGACCGCTCGGCCCTTCCTCGCCCGAGGACCCGACCCCGGCGAGCCCCGCAGCCATGGCGCCCACGACCACGGCCGCGGCGACACCGCCCGCGATCAGGACCCCGCGCCGCCGGGCCCGGCGCCGCCCGAGCGTGGCCCGACGGCCGCCCGACGGCCGCGCGCGGCGCCCACCCAGGTCCGCGCCGCCTACGGGGTACGCCCCGTCCGGCGCGTACGGGTCGGCGCGCCCGTCGAAGTCGGCCGTGTAAGGGGCGGCCTCGTACGGGTGGGCCGCGTAGGAGCCGCCCCCCGGCACCCCGTCCGCCGCGCCCGGCACCCCGGTCGCCGCCGGGGCGGCCGGGATGGCGCCGGGCCCGCCGGAGGCGTCGCCGCCCCTCCCCCGGATGTCGTCGAGCACGACCTCGTCGAGCTGCACCGTGTCGTCGTAGGCGTTCTGCCAGCCGTGCGCGGCGGCCGGGTCCCGGAAGGCGTCGTACACGGGCGCCGCGGAGGGGTCGCCGAGCGGGTGGTACACCTTCGGCGGTTCCTGGGAGGTCTCACCGTCCCGATCCGCCTCGTTCACCCCGTCCACCCCGTTCACCCGATTCGCCCCATTCATCGCTTCTCATTGCCTTCATGTCGTGTGCCCTGGAGCCGTGTGGGGGGCGGCCGGACCTGGGGGCGGATTCTAGTGCTGTGACCGGAAGGGTTTACCGGACAGTACGCGGGGTCCGGCGCGGTGCGTCACACGGCGAATCGCCGCCCGCCCACCGGATGTACGCGGGTTGCCGCGACAGCGCGGCGAGGTGGCGTGCCGGACACCGCGAGCCGGTGAACCGTTCCGGTCACGGCACCGGGGAGGAGCGGCACCCAGGGGCGGCGGAGGAACATTTCGGCGCATAGCGTCGGTCTCACGTGGTGGAAAACACGACCCACGAGGCGTTACCGGGTCGTAAGCTCACGGACATGCAGGTGATCCAGTCGACCAAGCTCGCCAACGTCTGTTACGAGATCCGGGGCCCGGTGCTCGAGGAGGCGATGCGGCTGGAGGCTGCCGGGCACCACATCCTCAAGCTCAACACGGGCAATCCGGCCGCCTTCGGCTTCGAGTGCCCGCCGGAGATCCTGGAGGACATCCTCCGCAACGTGTCGTCGGCCCACGGCTACGGCGACGCCAAGGGCCTCCTGGCGGCGCGCCGGGCGGTCGTCATGCACAACCAGACCCTCGGCATCGAGACGGACGTCGAGCACGTCTTCATCGGCAACGGCGTCTCCGAGCTGATCGTCATGGCGATGCAGGGCCTGCTGGACGACGGCGACGAGGTGCTCGTACCGGCCCCGGACTACCCGCTGTGGACGGCGGCGGTCTCGCTGTCCGGCGGTACGGCGGTCCACTACCGCTGTGACGAGCAGTCCGACTGGATGCCGGACCTCGCGGACATCGAGCGCAAGGTCACCGACCGCACCAAGGCGCTCGTCATCATCAACCCCAACAACCCGACGGGCGCGGTCTACGACGAGGCGATGATCCGGGGCCTCACGGACATCGCGCGCCGCCACAACCTCCTCGTCTGCTCGGACGAGATCTACGACAAGATCCTCTACGACGGTGCCACGCACACCCCGACGGCCGCGATCGCCCCGGATCTGCTGACGCTGACCTTCAACGGCATGTCGAAGGCGTACCGGGTCGCGGGCTACCGCGTCGGGTGGATGTCGATCTCCGGCCCGCGCGCGCACGCCGACTCCTACATCGAGGGCCTGACGATCCTGGCGAACATGCGGCTGTGCGCCAACATGCCGGGGCAGCACGGCGTGGTCGCCGCGCTCAGCGGGCGCCAGACGATCAACGACCTGGTGCTGCCGGGCGGACGCCTGAAGGAGCAGCGGGACGTCGCGTACGAGCTGCTGACGCAGATCCCCGGCGTGACGTGCGTGAAGCCGAAGGGGGCGCTGTACCTGTTCCCGCGCCTCGACCCGGACGTCTTCAAGATCAAGGACGACCGGCGCATGGTGCTGGACCTGCTCCGCCAGGAGAAGATCATGGTCGTCCAGGGCACCGGCTTCAACTGGCCCGAGCCGGACCACTTCCGCGTGGTGACCCTGCCCACCGTGGCCGATCTGAGGTCGGCGATCACGCGCATCGGGAACTTCCTGGACGGCTACGGCCAGTCGTGAAGCATCTGCCCGACCGGCTTCCAGACCTCACTCAACTTTAGACGAAATCTAATGTAGGGTGGTTCTCCGAGAGCGAGCTTGGAGGCCATCCCATGTACGAGCCGATCCGCACGAAGTCGGTCCACACGATGGCCGGCACGACCTCCTCCGACTTCCCCCACCGTTCGCGCGAGGAGGAGCTGGACATCCAGCTCGCCGGCCATCTGGCCGCCCTGCTCGCGGTGACCGACGAGCTCCGCGCGTCGGCCCCCACCGCCGACCTCGACACGGCCGCCGAGCGACTGTCCGAGCAGGTGGCCCGGCTGCGCGGCGGACGTCCGCCCGTACGGCCGTCCGTGCCGTCCGTGCCGGCCGGCGGGCGCGAGCGCGATGTCGCCGGGCTCCACCGGCGCGCCCACGCCCTCGCCGGACGCGCCCTGGTCGTCGCCGCCTCGCGCGCCGACACCGCGGCCGCGATCCTGGCCGCCGAGCGCATGGACGCCCACGCCGCCGCCGAGCCCCTGGACGCGCGCGAGCTGGCGGCCCACTGACACCCCGCCCGGCGCCCCACCGAGCCGGCGGCTCACCCCCGAGCCCCCGCTCCCCTTGACGGCCCCGGTCCGCGTGCACCCGCAGCGACACGCGGACCGGGCGCCACAGCACCGCACTCCGCCCGGCTCCCGGCACCTAGCACCTAGCACCTAGGCGGCTTCCTCCGCGTGCCGCCCGCCCCTCCCGCAGCCCGAGACAGGACCCGGGCGGGGCGATGAGCGGCGACCAACCCGCGTCCCCGCCCCTCCCCCTCTTCCCTCCCCCCCCTCTTCCCTCCCCCCTCTTCCCTCCCCCCCTCGCTCCCCTTCCCCTGAGCGGCGGTGCCTGTTCCGGTTGCGTTCCGGGACGGCCGCTTCACCCCGTGTTCACCCGTACCGCCCTGGAACGTCGGGTTCCGCGAGCACTCTCCTCGGTGTGAGACGCATCGCAGGGATCGTCCTCGCGGTCCTGCTGATCGGCGGCGTGGTGGCAGCCGTCGTGGCGGGCCGGGACACCGGGGACAAGAGCACGGCAACGAAGACCGTGCGCGGAGTGATCGGGTCGGAGAAGGCGGAGTTCTTCGCCGACCCGGAGGTGGTGAAGGCCCTGGCCGCCGAGGGCTACACCGTGAAGACGGAGACATCGGGCTCCTGGGCCATGGACGGGCTGGACCTGAAGGGGTACGACTTCGCCTTCCCCTCCAGCAAGGCCCCCGCCGACGAGCTGGCCGAGAAGTACGGGGTGCGCGAACCGCTGCCCCGCCCCTTCTACTCACCCCTCGTGGTGGTCGCCCACCGGGGCGCCGCCGAGGTGCTGAGCCGCAACGGGCTGGCCACGCTGGAGAAGGACCGCGGCATCCTCGACATGGGCGCCTACCTGGAGGCGGCCGGGGCCGGCCGCACCTGGCAGCAGCTCAAGGGGGCGGACAAGTACGGCGAGTTGTCGGGCCTGCTCTACATCGCCACCACCGATCCGACCACCTCCAACTCGGGGGCGCTCTATCTCGCCGCGGCCTCCAACGTCGCCAACGACGGACGGGTCGTCGCCGGCGAGGCGGACATCAAGAGGACCTCGCCCCTCCTGCACGACCTGATCAGCGTCCAGGGCGCCCAGCAGCCGAGCAGCGACGCGGCGTTCCGGGACTTCGTCAGCGGAGTCGGCAACCCGCTCGTCCTCGTCTACGAGTCCCAGGTCGCCGCCCTGCTCGCCGACGGCCAGAAGGTCGACGACCTGGTCGTCCTCTACCCGGACACCACCGTCAACAGCGACCACACCGTCGTACCCGTCACCGACGAGGGCCGGGCCCTCGGTGAACTGCTCGGCACGGAACCGGAGTTGCGGCGGCTGGCGGCCCGGCACGGGTTCCGGCCGCAGGGCTCGGCGAAGGAGTTCACGGCGGCGACGGCCGGCCTCACCACGTATCTGACGCCTCGGCTCACCGTCCGGCAGGCGCCCGTGCCCACCTCCGAGGTGCTGCACGAGATGGCGCGCCGGGCGCGGGGCCGCTGAACGACGGGGGAACACCACTCATGACCAGCGAAGACAGCTTCACCCTCACCCCGCCCGAGCCGGTCGCGGCCGTGCCCCGGGAGAAGGCCGGCGGCCTTGTGCCGGTCGAGGAGTCCGTACGGTCGGACATGGCCAGGAAGGCCGAGGAGTACGTCCGGTCGCTCGCCGCGCTCGACGCCCGCTCGCCGGAGTTCGCGGGGAAGGTCGGGGAGATCGCGGCACTCGGCGCGGGCGAGATGCGCACCGCCGCCGCGCAGTCCAACCGCATGCTGGAGCGGACCGTTCGCAGCCTGCCCGGCAAGAACGGGGACGCCCAGTCGCAGGTCGCTGGCTCGCTCGTCGAACTGCGGCGCGTGGTCGAGGACCTGGACCCGCGCGACCTGCCCGCGGGCAGGGGCCGCAGGCTCCTGTCCCGGCTGCCGGGTGGCAACCGGCTGCGCGACCACGTCGCCAAGTACGCCTCCGCGCAGGGCACCCTGAACCGGATCGTGGGGTCGCTGCGCGGCGGCCAGGACGAACTGCGGCGGGACAGTGCCGCGCTGCAGACGGAGCGGGTCCGGCTGTGGGAGACCATGGGCAAGCTCCAGGAGTACGTGGTCCTGACGGAGGCCCTGGACACGGCGATCGAGGCGCACATCGACGCCGCCGACCCGCAGCAGGCCGATACCCTGCGCGCCGACGTCCTCTTCCCCGTCCGGCAGAAGCACCAGGACCTGCTCACCCAGCTGGCCGTGTGCGCCCAGGGCTATCTGGCGATGGACGTCGTCCGCCGCAACAACGAGGAGCTGATCAAGGGCGTCGACCGGGCCGCCACGACCACGGTCTCGGCGCTGCGCATCTCCGTGATGCTGGCCTCCGCCCTCGACACCCAGCGCAAGGTCGTCGACCAGGTCAACGCGTTGCGCGGCACCACCGAGGACCTCATCCGCGGCAACGCCGAGATGCTCGCCACCCAGAGCGGCGAGATCCAGCGCATCGCCGCCGATCCGGCCGTCGGCGCGGAGACGCTCCGCTCGGCCTTCCAGCAGATCTACCGCACCCTCGACGCCATCGACGTGTACAAGGCGCGGGCGACGGAGACCATGGCCGCGACGGTGGAGTCCCTGACGGCCGAACTCCGCGACGCCGGAAGCTACTTGGAGCGCAGCCGCGCCCAGGGGGCACTGGAAGGGGGTGGGCTCGTATGAGAGCGACGCTCCCGGCCCGCCGCACGGCGGCGGCCCTCGCACTGGTCCTGGTGACGGCCGGATGCACGGCCGCCACCGACACCCCGTCCGACCCGGACACCTACGTCCCCGGCACCCTCCGCGTCCTCGCCTCCAGTGAACTCGCCGACATGCGGCCGGTGCTGGAGCGGGTCGAGAAGGACACGGGCCTCAAGGTGCGCCTCACGCACCTGGGCACCCTGGACGCCGTGGAACTGCTCGCCGAGGGCCGGGCGAAAGGCTCGTACGACGCCGTGTGGCTGTCGTCCAACGACTATCTGCGGCTGCGGCCGGACGCGGCGAAACAGATCGTGTCGGAGACCCCGGTGATGTCCAGCCCGGTGGCGATCGGCGTGCGGGACGCGACCGTACGGAAGCTGGGCTGGAAGCCGGAGAACGTCACCTGGTCGGACATCGAGGAGGCCGTCGCGGACGGCGATCTCACGTACGGCATGACGGACCCGGCCCGCTCCAACTCCGGCTTCTCCACCCTCGTCTCGGTGGCCTCCGGGCTCTCCGGGGCCCAGTCCGCGCTCACCGACGCGGACGTCGCCCGGGCGACGCCCCGGCTGAAGGAGTTCTTCCGGGGGCAGAAGCTGACGTCGGGATCGTCGGGCTGGCTGGCGGCGGCGTACGACCGGCGCGGTGACGTCGACGCGCTGCTCAACTACGAGTCGGTGCTGAAGGCGCGGAAGGACCTGACGGTGATCCGCCCGCGCGACGGGGTCGTCACCGCCGACTACCCGCTCTCCTCCCTCGCCTCGACCGGTCAGGCCGTCCGGGACGACGTACGCCGTCTCGCCGACGCGTTGCGCGCCCCCGGCACCCAGCGGCTGATCACCGAGGAGACCCTGCGCCGCCCGGTCGTGCCCTCGGTCCGCCCGTCGGCCGGCCTCGATCCCTCCCGGCGGCGCGAACTCCCCTTCCCCGGCGGCCGGTCCGTCGCCGACGGGCTCCTCGACGCTTACGAGAACGAGCTGCGCCGCCCGTCCCGGACCGTGTACGTGCTGGACACCTCGGGCTCGATGGAGGGCGACCGCCTGGACCGACTGAAGGCCGCCCTCACCGAGCTGACCGGCGACTTCCGGGACCGGGAGGAGGTCACGCTGATGCCGTTCGGGTCGGAGGTGAAGAGCGTGCGGACGCATGTGGTGCGGCCGTCCGACCCTAAGCCGGGGCTCGACGGCATCCGCGCCGACACCCGGAAGCTCTCCGCCTCCGGCGACACCGCCGTCTACACCTCACTGCGGACGGCGTACGAGTATCTCGGCGCCGCCGACCGGGACACGTTCACGTCGATCGTGCTGATGACGGACGGCGAGAACACCGAGGGCGCGAGCCCGGCGGACTTCGACGCCTTCTACCACCGGCTGCCCGCCGCCGAGCAGCGCGTCCCCGTCTTCCCGATCCTCTTCGGCGACTCCGACAAGGACGAACTGGAACACATAGCCGACCTGACCGGCGGCCGCCTCTTCGACGCCCGACAGGGCTCGCTGGACGGCGCTTTCGAGGAGATCCGTGGCTACCAGTAGGTTCATGGCGTACGTCGAGTCCCGCAAGAACCTCACCGGCAGCGCCCTCGGGGTGGCGGGGCTCGCGCTGACCTTCGCGGGGGTCGCGGGCCCGTACTGGCCGGTCGTGGTGGCCGGCCTGTACGGCGCGGGCGCACTGCTCGCGCCGCCGGAGCGCCCGCCGGTGCCGGACTTCCCGGACCCGTCCGCCCAGCTCGACGAGGTCCGCGCCGACTTCGCCCGGCTGGGCGGCTACCTCGCCGGCATCGAGCTGCCGCCCGCGGCCGCAGGCCGTCTCACCGAGCTGACGGAGCTGCTGACGGCCCTCCTCGACCCCGGCTGGGTAGCCGAGATCCTGGGCCGGGACCCCGAGGGCGTGCACACGCTGTCCCGGGCGGTGCGGCAGGACGTCCCCGAGGCCGTCGACACCTATGTCCGCACCCGCTGGTGGAGCCGCCTGACCCCGGGCACGGACCCGCCCGAGCGCCACCTGGAGCGCCAGCTGACGCTCCTGCACGGCGAGTTGGAGCGCCTGGCCACGACCCTGCGCGACACCGAGGCCCGACGGCAGGAGTCGCACACCCGGTACCTGGAGGACCGGTCGGGCTGAGGCTCGGCCCGGTGGTGCCCGCGCTCAGCCGACGTTCGTCAGGATCACGATCAGCAGCACCACCGCGACCACCGCACCCAGCACCTTCAGGGCGGCGTACGGCGACGGGGGCTGGTCCGGGCCGGGCTGCGCCCCCGGGACCGGCGCCGGTCGGGGCCCGTTGAACACGTCGTGCCCGGTGACGGCGATCCGGGTGCACCAGGGGCAGGTCGGCAGATGGGAGCCGTACGTGTGCAGCGGCCGTACGGTGCACGCCCTCACCTGCCCGCGCTCCTTGTCGAGGGCGCGCAGCCATGCCTCGGCCGGCGGCCGGGCGGTGGGGGTCTGGACGCCGGTGCCGAAGGCGGTCCTGGCGAGGGTGAGGAGTTCGGGCGGCAGGACGGAGGGGTCGACGGTGCCGCGCGGGATGATGACCATCTCCGGGCGGACGACGTAGGAGATGCTCGCGGCGATGTTGTCCTTGACCGTCGACTCGGAGGTGCTCTCGTGCGGGACCCCGCCGAAGGGGTGGTTGCCGGCGGTGAGCAGCTGGTAGACGAGGACGGCGAGGGCGAAGTCGTCGCTCTGCCGGGTGGCGGGGCCGCCGGCCTGCCGCTCGGGGGCCGAGTAGTCGGTGGTGTGCATCAGGCAGGGGAACAGCTCGCCGGTGGCCGGGTCGGTGAAGGCGATGGAGTCGCAGTCGAGGAAGGTGACGAAGCCGTTGCCGTCGACGACGACGTTGCTGCTGGAGAAGTCGCCGATGACGAGGTTGTCGTGGTGCATCCGGGCGGTCATGAAGGCGAGGTTCCAGGCGACGCCGAGCAGGAACCGCCAGTCGGCCCGGTCCGGGAAGAGCCTCAGCCGCTGGACGCGGGTGAACAGGCCGACGAGCTGGACGTGCTGGGGTTCGCCGAAGCGGCGCATCGCGTACCCGAGGAACTCGCCGTGCGTGCCGCGTGCCATCGCCGTCGGCCAGGCCAGCTCGGGCGGCTGGCTGGCGTCGGTGGGGCGGGCGGCCAGCGGGGACATGGTGAGCATGCGGGCCAGCCGCCGCTCCTGGTCGGGGCCGGGCGGGTCGCGGTAGATCTTGACGACGATGCCCGCGTCGCCCTCCACGGGGAACACGGCCGCCTGCCCGCCCCCTTTGAGGGGCTGCTCGGCCAGCGTGACCGCCTTGCCGTCGAGGAAGACCGTGCGGCCGGTCATGGCCATACCTCCGAGTGTTCCGTGGGGCGGGCCGGTGTCGGCCCCGGCGTCCGTCGCACCCCGGCGTCCGGCGTCCGTGCCGTACCGACGACTGCCGCCCGGGGCGCCGGGGGGTGGTCGTGCGGGCCGGCGGTCCCGTGGTGCCGGGCGGTCATCGCCGTCATCCGCGGTTCGTGCGGACGGCCCGCAGCAGGGTCTTGTCGTCGGCGTTCAGGGCGGTGAGGCGGTCGGAGCGCAGGAGGGCGGCGAGGTTGCCGTCGGTGGTGTCGGACGCGGTGTCGAGGGAGCGGAAGACGGCGTCCGCGAAGGACGCGTTCGGGGACTGGGCGCCGCCCGCCGATCGGTTGAGCATGGCCTGCGCGAGGCCGTCCGTGGAGAGCAGCACCCCGTCGACCCCGTCGTCCGAGACGCACTCGGTGTGCGTCCAGCGGGCCGCGTCCGGCGAGGTCAGGAACACCGTCTCGTTGCTGTACTCGCTGACCGCCGCCGCCTGCGGCAGCAGATGGAACTGCCGCTCCCCGTCCTCCGCCCCCGCCCGCAGGACGACGAACCCGTCGCCCACGGTCAGATGCCCCAGCCAGCCGGGCGCCAGCACCACCACCGTGAGGGTGGTGGCGAAGTCGGGCGCGTCGCTGCCCGTACGGTCCAGGAAGTCCTCGCTGACGTCGTGCAACGCGTCCCGCAGCAGTTCGTGCACCGCCTCCCCCGGCTGCACCTCCACGGCCGCGCCGGCGCGCCGCGCGAAGTGCTCGGCGGCCAGCTTCACCGCCAGCCGGGAGCCCTCCTCCGAGCGCGGCCGGCTCCCGGCGCCGTCGGCGACCGCGAGGACGGCCACGGCGGAGGTGGTGACATAGCCGCAGGCGTCCTGGCAGGGCAGCCCCTGGCGCCGGTGCCGGTACCCCTCGACGCTGAGCCCGTGGATGCGCCACGAAGGGACGGCCACCTCAGGCCTCCCAGGCCGGACGCTGGGTCTTGAACTGGCTGAAGATCTTCTCGAACACCTCGTCCCCCGCCCCCTTCTGCTCGGCGTTGGCGCTGGCGGACATCATCTGGAGCAGTTCCCGGAACGGGAACCCGTGCAGCCGCGCGTTGAACTTGGGCGCGAACGCCTGCAGCACCTGCTCCCCCCGGTCCGTGATGCCGCCCACCCCGATGGCGTAGAGCCGGAACCGGCGGGACCGCTGCTCCTCGGCGAGGACGGGTATCAGCCGGTGCCAGGAGTCGGTGAGATGACCGGTCGGGTCGGTCGGCAGACCGTCGGTGACGAGGCAGATCTGCGGCCGGTAGTACTGGAGCCCGGACGCCCGCAGCTCCGCCTTGCGCGCCGCGACGATGTGCATCGACAGCTCCAGCGCCTCGGTCATCAGGGTGACCCCGGCAGCCGTCAGCTGCGGTGCCTGGAAGGCGTGCGCGGGGATGAAGGGGCTCATCCGGGTACGTGGGTCGAGCAGTTGGGGCCCGCGCCAGGCACCGACCCCCTGACCGCCGAAGGTGACGACGGCGACCTCGACGCTGTAACTGAGGCTGACGTCGTCATGGAGTTCGCGGGTCCACTCGGCGAGCGCGTTGTTCAGCGTCTGGATCGGCGCGCCCGCCATGGAGCTGGACGTGTCGAGGCACAGCACGAGCGGCATGCGCTGGGCGTTGTTCTCGAACTCGATGTCGGCGTACTCCGCCGGCATGGTGGGCGGGTATTCGCTGTGCATCGGTGTTCCCCCTGGTGTTTCCGTTCTCGTGCTCGGTACGCGTGCGGGTGGGGCGTGGGGCGTGCGCGTCGCCCGCCGGGAGGGCGGGGCGAGCGGCGTGTGGCGCGTGCGACGTGTCCGCCGGGTGCGACGCGTACGCCGGTACGGGGGCGCTGGGCGGATGGCGTGCCGCGCGTTGTCCTGGAGGCGGGCCTTTCTTCCGCGCGGCCTACCGGGGGGTGCCCTTGGCGTGGCGTGCGGCGGTGGGCGGGAAGGCGTACAGGACGTCGGAGTCGCGTTCGGGCGCTTCGGCGACGTCGACGAGCCCGCCGGGCGCGGGCGGCGGCCGCCCCGCTTCGGCCCACACGGCCCGGTAGAGGACCCGGTCGAGTTCGATGTAGCCCTGGGGGTGCAGTTCGGTGCGGACGACGGCGGTGCGAGTGTGGGCGGGGCGGGCGCTCACCTGACGTCCGTGGCGGGCGGTCGCCGCGACGCGCAGCCGGGTGGTGCTCTCGTCACCGGCCCGTGCCGCCGCCGGGGCAGGGCCGTCGACCGGCTGAGGATCGCGGGGGGCTCGGCGGCGCGCGCCGCCGCCCGCGGGCACGGCGGCCATCCGCCCGGGGGACGCGCGATGCCCCACGGTGACGGGGCCCCGGGAGCGTCGGATCACGACGGCGAAGGCGAGGAGCAGCAGCACGAGCAGCAGTCCCATCCAGAGGGTGGCCCAGGAGGTACTGTCACCGGCGGCCTCCGCGTCGTCGCCGGCGGCCCGGTCGCCGTGGGCGTCCCCCGCGGCGCCCTTGTTCCCCTTGTTCCCCTCGTCCCCCTTGCCCCGGTCGCCCTCGCCGTCCTTGGCGTCCTTGGCATCCTTGCCGTTGGGGTTGCCGGACCCGGGAGAGGTGGAGGCCGAGTCGGTGGTCCCGGGGGCGACGTCGAAGACGTTGGCGGAGTGGTCGGCGGCGAAGCCCTCCTCGATGAGCTGCCTGCCGGTGAGGTCACGGTCGACCGAGCCGCACAGCAGGTTCTCCTGGCAGACCCCGGCGTCGGTCAGCTCGGCCAGGGTTTCCGGCCTCAGCCGGTCGATCGTGGCATCGGGATGGACGAGGCGACCGTCGGCCATGAGGAGCAGGGCCGTGCCGCCCTCCCCCGTCGCTGTGCCCTCGGGCACCTGCACGACGAGCGGGTTGCCGTCCTTGCGCAGCCGGGCGAGGTCCCGGCGCTGCTGGTCGCTGAGCTTCCCGTACCGCAGCGGGCCGTCGAGCGTGATGACGACGGGGCCGTCGGGTATCACCTCGGCCCCGCACCTCACCTGCTCGGTGAAGCCGTTTCTGCAGGAGTCGGCAGCGGCGGCCGGCGACTTGACCGGCACCACGGCGACCAGCAGCCCCATGAGTGCGCCGAGAGAGGACAAACGCCTGACGGCACCCATCGCACCAACCCCCCGTGGCCAGAAAGGCACGCCCCCGCGGCCCTGAAAGACCCGTCCCATATTGGAGCAGGGGACGGGTCGACCGGAAGGGGTTGGAGAATTCCACCGGGCGACTTACGGCAATTGTCAATTGTCCGGCGTTTCACTTCTACAACTTGAACACCTGGTGACAGCGACTGAACATCTGCCGCGCCCGATCCACCCAATCATTGGCCAAGGCATCGAAGTCGGCCTGGGTGATACGACAGGTCAGAGGAAGATCACAGACCCCGGCGAGGCATGGACGCGGCCCGCGTACATCCCATACGGAAAGCATGGGGTTCAATTGTTCCGTATTCCACGCGTTCGAAGCGGCGGCGGCGACGGCGAGTTGGTCCTGCCGCAGGAAATGCCCGTCCGTGGCGAAGGCGACGAGAAGTTTCCTGGTCGTCATGAATCTGACCGTGATGGTCCGCCCCGCCTCACGGAGGTCGAATTGCAGGGAGACGGACACGGTGTCGTGGACCGTGTGGTAATTCCGTCGCGCCACCCAGTTCTGCACGAGTTGCCGCCAGTGCGTCCCGATGTCGTAGATCTCAGGACGCCCCGGGTAGGACTCGCGCCCCGGGTAGGACTCGCGCCCGGGGTGGGAGTCCCGCCCCGGGTAGGACCCACGGCCCGGATAGGAGTCACGGCCCGGATAGGAGTCAGGCACCGTCACGGACCACCGCCTCGGCGACCATGGCGTCGGTCAGCCCGGCGTCGAGCAGAGCCTGGGCGTGCAGCAGCAGACAGGAGGGCACGGACTCACTGGTGGTACGCCGCAGGTGACGCTCCTTCAACTCCTCGTACCGCACCTCGATGGTCCGGGCGACCTGGGGCGGAGGCCAGGCGGCCACCGTGGGCTGCTCTGTGACCAACTCCGCCAGGATCTCGGTCAGTTGCGGCCGTTCCTCGGGGCGCTTGGCGAGACAGCGCGCGATGAGGGGCCGCAGCCCCTCCGGCACGCCGTCGAGTCGCGGCTTCCCCCGGATGACCTCGGCCCGCACCCCCTCCCCACTGCCGTGCGGGGGACGCCCGGTGAGCGCGTACACGAGCACCCCGGCCAGTGCGAAGACATCACTCGGCGGCCCGACCCCGGCCCCGCGTATCTGCTCCGGGGACATGTACGACGGTGTGCCGACGACGACACCGACCCGGGTCAGGCCCGGCGCGCCGTCGACACGGGAGATACCGAAGTCGATGACACGGGGTCCGTCGCTCGCCAGCAGTACGTTCGCGGGCTTGAGGTCACGGTGGACGACATGGGCGGCGTGGATGGCCTGCAGCGCCTCGACCAGTCCGGCGCCGAGGGGTCGCACCTGGGCCTCGGGGAGGGGCCCGTCCGCGCGGACCGCCTCGGCGAGGGAGGGGCCGGGGACGTACAGGGTCGCCAGCCAGGGCAGTTCGGCGTCCGGGTCCGCGTCGACCACGGCCGCGGTGTACGCACCGCTCACCACGCGGGCGGCGGCGACCTCCCGCGCGAAGCGTTCACGGAATTCGGGTTCCGCGGCGAGTTCCGGTCGGGCGACCTTGACCGCGACCTCGCGACCGGCGGGTGAACGGCCGAGATAGACCCAGCCCATCCCGCCCGAACCGAGCCGCCCCACGATCTTGTACGGGCCGATCTTCATGGGGTCACTTACGGGTGTACGCACCCCCGGCTCACCTCATTTCGGGGTTCGGTGCGGATGTCCCGCAGTGTCCCGCGATTTCCCCCGCGAGGCAGCCGTTTTGTCCCGTCACCGCCCGTACCGGTTACCGCCACCGGGCCGCACCGGGGCCGTTCCGGGGCCACACCGGGGCGAGCACCCACTCGGCCCCCACCGCCCTCCGAGGCGCCCGCGGCTCTCCGGGGCCGAACGCCCCGCGCACCGCCCGGAATCCCACCACCACAACCGGGCTGCGTGCGCGCCGAGTGCGCTCCCGGGTACCGACCAGTGTGCGCCTGCGGCGCCCGACTTCGCTGCCCGTGCGCTCTGCTCCCCGGCGGCGATGTGCCACACGCTGGATGCCCGGACGCGAGGCGAATCCACCGGAGGGGGCACACCGTGGGTGAGTGGAAGCAGGGGAAGTGCGGTTGGCCGACGGCGGCCGGGCGTCGCTGTCAGAACAAGACGCTGAAGGGCACGTCACGTTGCCACCTCCATCAGGGGGACTGGACGAAGCGTGGCCAGGCCGGACTGAAGAAGCGCGCGAGCAGGCGCCGCAGGAAGTGATCGCGCCCGGAGGGCCCGGTCCGCCGCTGGTCCGGGACGGGCTCTCCCCTACGACGGTGCGATCGCCTCGAGCCACTCCTCGACCGTGAGCACCTCCGCCCACTGCGGGAACAGCCTCTCGGTCAGGAACCGGTGGACCTCGGGGTCCGTGTCGAGGCAGGCATCCGCCAGGACCGTCAGGCCGAAGTCCAGGTCGACGGCGTGCCACAGCGTGGACAGCACCACGGCGCTGGTGGCGATGCCGGTGAGGACAAGGCTGTCGATGTCACGGGCCCGGAGCACCAGGTCGAGGTCGCTGCCCGAGAACGCGCTCCCCCGCCTCTTGGTCACCACGGCATCGCCCTCCCGGGGCGCCACGTCGTCATGGATCCCGGTGCCGGGGGCACCCTCGGTGAACAGACCGGCCCGCACGATGGTGCTCATGACCTTGTTGCGGGGGCTGACTCCGGGGTCCCCCGCCGGTAACGCCATCCTCACGTAGATCACCTCGACCCCCGCAGCCCGGGCACCGTCGATCGCCCCGCGCAGACGCGGCAGATATCCGGAACCACCGCGGTCGGCGATGGCCACGACGTCCCGTTGGACGTCCATCACCAGGAGTGCGCTGTTCCCCATGCCCGCCGCCCCTTCTCCTGCTGAGTGGGAGATACAACGGCAAGTCTGGTCGAACAGCCGCTCCCGGGCGGGGGTTTCGAGAATCCTCACCGAGCGAGCCCGGCGGCGCAGGCACGGCCGGAGGGCGGCGCAGCCTCATCTGTACCGCGGCCGCTCGCTGCACAGGGCCCAGATGATCAAGCCGTAGACCGCGATCAGCACGACCGACCAGACCGGGTAGTACGGGAGGGCCAGGAAGCTGGTGATCAGGAGCAGTCCCGCGAGGGCGACTCCGACGACGCGGGCCCAGGTCCGGCCGTTGAAGAGGCTGACGCCGACCAGCACGGCCAGGGCACCGAGCAGCAGGTGGATCCATCCCCAGCCAGTCGGGTCGAACTTGAACACGTAGTTCGGCGTGTTGACGATGATGTCGTCGTCGGCGATGGCCACGATGCCTCGCAGCACATCGAGGGTGCCTCCGATGATCAGCATGACCGCGCCGAACGCCACAAGGCCGCCGGCCCATGACGCGGAGCGCTGGTGGGACCGGGACCGGGACCGGCGTGGGTAGGTCGTCTGAGCCATGGTGTGTCTCCCTGTCACTTGCGCGCCTGTCACTCGCGCGTGGGTCACCGGGTCAGGTGAGGATCAGGACGATGAAGATCACGCACACGACGATGTTCACGAGCCAGCTGTGCGTGTTGGTCCAGTCGCGGATCCTGGGTATGGCGGCTTCGGCGTGGTGGCCGAACAGCAGGCGGATCAGCAGCGGAAGCGCCGCGACGAGGACGGTCAGGGCGATGAACGGCAGTGCCGAGGCGAACGACGCGTCGTTGTGGATCAGATTGACGCCCACGGTCATCATGATCACGATGTCGGACGGCATCGCCAGGATGACCATCAGCGCGATCTTGAACGCCTTGCGCGGGTCGGCGTTCATCAGGGTGCCGAGCCATTTCGGCGGTTCGACGCTCTCGCGTTTGATCCAGTTCTTGAGTGCGGCGGCGGCCAGGAGCGCGACCAGCACGTACTGGATGATGTGGCCGACGGAACCCTTGTCGGAGGGGTCACCGAAGTCGACGGCGTTGTCGAGAGCGGCTGCGATGCCCATCATGACGGCCACACCCGCCGTCGTCGCGATGGCGATGCCGCTCAGGAACCCCAGGGAGACCCTGACGGCTCTCGGTGTCGTCACGAAGATGATGGCCGAGATGATCTGCGGCCCGACCATCATGGTGATGGCGAGCGGCAGGATGTGCAGACCGTTCATGACTGGTCGTCACCCGCTGAGGACGGCGCGCTTCTGGTCCTCGAACTCCGCCTCCGTCAGCACTCCCTGGGCTTTCAGTTCACCCAGCTCTCGCAGCTGGGCGATCTTGTCCCCCGAGGACAGGGCCGCGGTCTGGGCCGGGGACTGGGCGGCGGGTGCGGGGTGCGGTGCGTACTGGGCGTCCTGCGTGGCCCACCGGCCCGCCTGGCGCCGGGACACACGGTTCGACACCGCCGTCGCCGTGCCCGCGACGACCGCGGTGCGGGCGACTCCGCGAATGAGACCTGGCATGATCGGCACCTCCTGTGCTCCGCGCCCGTTCACGACCCGGCGCCGGCTTCGGCCTCCACCGCGTCCAGCGCCGCGATGAGGTCCTGGACGGGAATTCTTCCGACGGCCACGAGCCGGGCGCCGTTGCGGCGCAGTGCTCGGGCGAAGGGTGCGGCCCAGCGGTTCTCGTACAGCAGGATGGCGGCCGTACTGCCGGCCCCGATCGCCCGCCCGGCCTCTTCGATGTCGTCCTGACCGAGCAGTCCCGAGGTGGCGCCCTCGAACACCCTGAGGCCGGAGTCCTCGCCCCGGGCCAGGTCTACGAGGTCCACCGCCGCGACGGAACCGTCTCCCTCCTTGCGGACGAAGACGAGGTCGAGGATGCGGATCAGCCCCCGGTCGACCAGGTCGACCAGGTACGGCAGGGCCTCGCCCGTGGGGCGGCTGCCCGGGTACTCGACCACCAGGTAGTCGACGGGACCGATGTCGTCGAATGCGCTGCTCTCGCTGCTCACGGCAACTCCTCATGACGCGCGGGTACCCAGCACCCCTCCGCTCCGCGCACCGGCTGCCGCGGCCGCGAGACCGGGAGACCGGGAGACCGGGAGGGTGGGGGATCGAGGATCAAGGCGATCAACGGGATCGGGGGCGTGGTGGCATCCCGGTGACGGTCCCGCGACACCCCTGGGGCAACGACGCCCTCATCCAGTGCACCACCCGATGGTGGGATCCGCATATCGGTCGGCCCCACCCCCGTGACCTGCGGCGGGGCGGGGGCCTCACATGAGGCGGACGGGGCACCCGCCATGCGTCGTCCGTCCTCCCTGGATACGGTGGACAAGCAGGAAAAGACATGACAAAACGCATCACCGATCGGTTCTGATCGACGATGGACGGGATTTCGCCCGCCCCGCCCACGCCGACCGCCCCGGCGGCGGACGCCACGGCAGTGACGCCGGCGAACGCCCCGAACCGCGGAAACCCTTCTCGCCCAACCGCTGCCCCGACCGGAATCCCTGCCCCCGACCGGAAACCCTGCCCCCGGACCGGAATCCCAGCACCTGGGCCGAATCCCTGCCCCCAGGCCCCGGCTTCTGCCCGTGCCCCCGTGCCCCCGTGCACTCAGCCGAGTGCCTGTCCGCTCCACCAAGGGGAGATCCATGGCTTCTTCAGGTGGCTCGTCATCGGCCTCCGAGGGTGCCGGTCGTCCGCTCGCCGGGCGTCCGCTGAGCACCGCGGAACAAGACGAGTACGAACGACTGCGCAAGGCGGCCCACCGTCGCCACCGGCGTCTGCGCTACACGGCCACCTCCGTACTGCTGCTCCTGGCCTTCCTCTTGGCGCCGCTCGCCGTGGTCGCCGCCTGGGTGGACTCCGAGGTCTCCGACACAGACCGGTACGTCCAGACCGTCGCCCCCATCGCCACGAAGCCCTCCGTCCAGAACACCGTGACCGACCGGCTCACCAAACGCGTGGTCGACAACGTCGATGTCGCCGCCTTCACCGACGCCATCGCACGGACGCTGCAGAAGGAAGGGGCGCCGCCTCAGGTGGTGCAGGGCGCCGAGGCACTGACCGGCCCGCTGAAGAGCGCGCTCAACTCGGCCGTCCACTCGGTCGTGCACAAGGTGGTGACCAGCGACCGGTTCGCCGAGGTGTGGGACGACGCCAACCGGCGGGCCCACGCCGCCGTGGTCAAGGTCCTCACCGGCGAGGGCGGCAGTGCCGTCCAGGCCGGAGACGACAGCGTCGACCTGAATCTCGGCACCGTCATCGAGGAAGTCAAGCAGGACCTGGTGAACGCCGGTTTCGACCAGGCCTCGAAGATCCCCGACGTCGACAAGACGATCACCCTGTTCCGGACCGACAAGCTGAACGAGGCCCAGGACGCCATGCGGCTGCTGAAGGTGCTCGGCACCTGGCTCCCCGTACTGGTGCTGGTCCTGGCGGCGCTCGCCGTCTGGAGCGCGCCCGCGCACCGCGTGGCGCTGATGGCGACGGCCATCGGCATCGGGGTCATGATGATCGTGCTGCTCGTCGGCCTCGCCGTGATGCGCCAGGTGTATCTGGACTCCGTCCCCTCGACCGCCCTGCCACGGGACGCCGCCGCCGACATCTACGACACCTTCCTCCGCTTCCTCCGGAACAGCACCGTCACCGTCCTGGTCATCGCCGTGATCACGGCGTTGGCCGCGTACCTGTACGGTCCCGGGCGCGGTGCCCGGTGGGTCAGACGGGGCGTGGCCGGCGGGACCGGGGCCACCGGGCGGGCCATGGCACGGCACGGGCTGCGCACGGGCGCCGCCGGCCACTGGCTGGACACGCACGCGAAGTGGACCACCGGCATCGCCATCGCCGGCGGCGCGCTCACCCTGATGCTGTGGAACTACCCCACCCCCGGCGCGGTGGCGCTCGTCCTCGGCATCGTCGTCCTCGTGCTGATCGTCCTCGGCATGCTCGCCGCGGCCTCCGGCACGGCGGAACACCCGGGCGCCGACGACCAGGTGGTGTCCACCCCCGGGTGAGACGTCCCCTCCGTGGTGATGCCGTCCGGCCTCCGGCCGCCCTCAAACCCTGTTGACGATCAGCAGGCAGAGCACCGACTGGGCGCACCACTGAACGATCACGGCCCCGTACCTGGCGGGCGCCCATCGCGTGCGCGGCAGCGCCGCCGCCGTGAGGCCGAGTGCCACGGAGGACCAGAAGAAGGCGTGGAGCACACCGTCGGGGAGGGTCGGGCAGCCCTCGCCGTAGTTGAGGCAGCGGCCGGCCTCCTCGCTCAGGAACGACAGGACGTACGACGCCCCGACCATCGGGAGCAGCAGGACGAGCCCCAGACCCGCCCACAGGCTGAGGGTCCGTTGGGGGTTCGGGGCGGAGGGGCGCGGAGCGTTCGCGGGGGCGCGCCCTTCCGGGGTTGCGGAAGCGGTGTTCATGCCACGATTCAACGGGCCGCGCCGGTCCGGGTGATCGGCTCCCGTACTCAACCCGCCTGGGTACGCGTCCTCAACGCCTCCCGCACGATCGCCTCCAACTGCTCGTGATGCGCGCCCTTCCAGTACGCCCGCCCGCAGTCACCGCACTGCGCGAACACGTCGTACGACCGCTGTGTGCCGTGCTCCAGGCGGTCGGCCACCTCTTCCTTCGTGGCCGGCCTCAGCAGTCCGTTGCAGGCGGTGCAGCGGGTCCACGGCCGTAGCTCGGGCGCGAACCGGTCCAGTACGTCGCGCAGTTGTTCGTCCGGCTGTGTGCTGTAGATGTACGCCCCGGCCCACAGCTCGCGCCGCCGCAGCAGCCCCCGGTCGCGGCTGAGCATCACGCGCCGCTCGCCGGCGGACCGCTGGGCGAGCGCCGGGTCGCCGATGTCGGTCGACTCGTACGCCGCGTCGACACCCAGCAGCCTCAGCCGCCGCGCGAGTGTGCCGAGGTGGACGTCCAGGAGGAAGCGGAGGGGTGCGCCCGGTACCGGCTGGGGGCGCTCCACCGGGCGTACGGTCACCGACTCGGCGGCCGTCGGAACGTGTGACACCGGCACCTCACGCCCGTCCACGACCAGCGCCCCGACCTCGGTCAGCGGGACGCCCAGGGACTCGATGACATGGCCGAGCGTGGAGACCCCGTCCGTGGCGAGCGGGGTCGCGCCCCCGCGGCGGTGGGGCGGGACGAACAGGGCCAGCTCGGGGCCGACTTCGACATGGATCTCGGGACCGTTCACCTGGTCAGGATGGCACGGGGCCCGCGCGGGTGGCCTGCCCTTTGTTCGGGGCTCCGCCGTTTCGGCAGGTCCTCGACCCTATTGTTTCGGGAGGTCCCTGAAGGTGGCGAGGGCGCGGTCGAGCAGTTCCGGAAGATCATCGCGGAAGTCCTGCTCGGCCCAGTAGATCATCGCCTCCAGCAGGGCCCCCGTCAGACTCATCGCGTAGACGCGGACCTCCAGGTCCGCGGCGTCGCGCCCCGTTCTCTCGGCCAGTGCCCGGCACAGCAGGCGGCCCGTGACGGACATGCTCTCCATCAGCCGCGAGCGCAGCGCGGGCACCTCGACCATGAGCCGGATGCGCTGGGTCATCTCGTCCTGCTCGGAGGGCGAGTTGCCGGCCATCGCCATGGACATACCCTTGCGGATCGCCCAGCGCAGCGACTCCAGGACCGGCTCGTCCGCCGGGCGCTCCCGGAGCAGGTCCTCCACCAGCCGGTCGTACTCGTCCGTCAGGACGATGTCCTCCTTGGTGGGGAAGTAGCGGAAGACCGTGGACGGCGACACCTCGGCGCGGTCGGCGATCTGCTCGACCGTGGTGGCCTCGTACCCCTGTTCCCTGATCAGGGCGTAGGTGGCGTCCCTGATGGCGATCCGCGTCCGGAGCTTCTTGCGCTCCCGCAGCCCCAGATGGCGAGCGGCCTCGGGCAGAGGGGTTCGTGCCGTGGTCATGCCGTTCATTGTCGGCCATCGGTGTCCCCGGGGGCCACGGCCGGATCCGGGGCCCTTCTCGCCCTGCCGGTACCGGGTCCCCCCCCGGCGGGACGGCACGGGAGCGGCCTGCCCGGCGGGTCCGGCGTTCGGCAACAGCGGCGCTGTCAGGGCCGCCGTCGCAAAAACAGCGGCCATGAAATGACAGTAGCTCTCAAAATCAATGGACTGTCAATAGAAAGCCCCTCCCCCGATGTGGGTCACGCGGCGCGGGCACACCAAAACGGCCACGGCTCGAAAGCCGTGGCCGTGCCGGAGGGGAGAGATCCGCTACGCGTGCCCGTAGGCCACCAGCGAGATGCCGATGTAGTGCACCACGAACGCGGCGAGCGTCAGCGAGTGGAAGACCTCGTGGAAGCCGAACCACCGCGGGGAGGGGTTGGGCTTCTTGATGCCGTAGATCACGCCGCCGGCGCTGTAGAGGAGCCCGCCGACCACCACGAGGACCAGGACGGCGATACCGCCGGTGCGCATGAAGTCGGGCAGGAAGAAGACGGCGGCCCAGCCCATCGCGATGTAGCAGGGCGTGTAGAGCCAGCGCGGGGCGCCGACCCAGAAGACCCGGAAGACGATCCCCGCGAGCGCGGCGCCCCAGATGCCCCACAGCAGCCACTGCCCCTTGGCCCCGGGCAGAAGCAGCATGGTCAGCGGCGTGTACGTGCCCGCGATGATCAGGAAGATGTTCGCGTGGTCGAGCCGGCGCAGGACGCCGTCCATGCGGGGGCTCCAGTCACCCCGGTGGTACAGCGCGCTCACACCGAACAGCAGGCAGGCCGTGAGTGCATAGATACCGCAGGCAATACGCCCCCGGGTCGAGTCCGCGAGGGCGGTGAGCACCAGGCCGGCGACGAGCGCGGCCGGGAACATGCCGAGGTGCAGCCAGCCGCGGAGCTTGGGCTTTATCTCGTGGAGTTCATCCGTGATCTGGTGGGCGATCTGTTGCGGCAGGGAACGCGCGTCCGGACGGCGGCGGTCGGCCGGCGTCTCCGTGGGCGCGTCGGGGACGGGCGCAGTCATGTTCGGCATCGTACCTACGGAACCGTAACTTGCGGGATGGCGCAGGCTGTTCAAACCCTGGGAAGTGTCCATCGTCTCACGCGGACGCCCCGGTGGGCATACCCGGATGAATTCCGGACACACGCGGTGAAGCGATGGTGACCCACGGAAACGTCCCGGACCGAAACGGATGAGTGGCGATCCTCACGGTGCTCACGTGTGAGGCCCTCTGGACATATGGGCACTCTCGTCGGATGATCAAATGAGTGCGGTCGGCACCGGATGAGCGCCCAAAGATCCAACCGTGAAGCATCCGGGCCGCAGCCCCCACGGGGCCTCCAACAAAAAATCCCTCATTTAGGAGCAATCGTGGCGCGCGACATCGCGGCTCCCTCCACCACCGTCCCCACCACCCACCGAGAACTGATCTCCTGGGTGAACGAGATCGCTGAACTGACGCAGCCGGACAACGTGGTCTGGTGTGACGGATCCGAGGCCGAGTACGAGCGCCTGTGCGAGGAGCTCGTCCAGAAGGGCACCTTCCGGAAACTCGACCCCATCAAGCGCCCGAACTCCTACTACGCGGCCTCCGACCCGACCGATGTCGCCCGGGTCGAGGACCGCACGTTCATCTGCTCGGAGAAGGAGCAGGACGCGGGTCCGACCAACCACTGGAAGGCCCCCGCCGAGATGCGGGACATCTTCCAGGGCGAGAAGGGCCTGTTCCGCGGCTCCATGCGCGGCCGGACGATGTACGTCGTCCCGTTCTGCATGGGCCCCCTCGGGTCGCCGCTCTCCGCGATCGGCGTGGAGATCACGGACTCCGCGTACGTCGCCGTCTCCATGCGCACGATGACCCGGATGGGACAGCCGGTCCTGGACGAGCTGGGCTCCGAGGGCTTCTTCGTGAAGGCCGTGCACACCCTCGGCGCCCCGCTGGAGCCCGGCCAGGAGGACGTCCCCTGGCCCTGCAACAGCACCAAGTACATCTCCCACTTCCCCGAGAGCCGCGAGATCTGGTCGTACGGCTCCGGCTACGGCGGCAACGCGCTGCTCGGCAAGAAGTGCTACGCCCTGCGCATCGCCTCCGTCATGGCCCGTGACGAGGGCTGGCTCGCCGAGCACATGCTGATCCTGAAGCTCACGCCGCCGCAGGGCGAGTCGAAGTACGTGGCGGCGGCGTTCCCGTCGGCGTGCGGCAAGACGAACCTCGCGATGCTGGAGCCGACGATCTCCGGCTGGACCGTCGAGACGATCGGCGACGACATCGCGTGGATGCGCTTCGGCGAGGACGGCCGGCTCTACGCGATCAACCCCGAGGCCGGCTTCTTCGGCGTCGCCCCCGGCACCGGCGAGCACACCAACGCCAACGCCATGAAGACGCTGTGGGGCAACTCGGTCTTCACCAATGTCGCGCTGACGGACGACGGCGACATCTGGTGGGAGGGCATGACGGAGGAGACCCCCGCGCACCTCACGGACTGGAAGGGCAACGAGTGGACGCCGGCGTCCGAGACCCCGGCCGCCCACCCCAACGCCCGCTTCACCGTGCCCGCCTCCCAGTGCCCGATCATCGCGCCCGAGTGGGAGGACCCCAAGGGCGTCCCGATCTCCGCGATCCTCTTCGGCGGCCGCCGCGCCACCGCCGTACCGCTGGTGACGGAGTCCTTCGACTGGAACCACGGCGTCTTCCTCGGCGCGAACGTGGCGTCCGAGAAGACGGCGGCGGCCGAGGGCAAGGTCGGCGAACTGCGCCGCGACCCGTTCGCGATGCTGCCGTTCTGCGGCTACAACATGGGCGACTACATGGCCCACTGGATCGACGTGGCCAAGGACAAGGACCAGTCGAAGCTGCCGAAGATCTACTACGTCAACTGGTTCCGCAAGGACGACCAGGGCAGGTTCGTCTGGCCGGGCTTCGGCGAGAACAGCCGCGTCCTGAAGTGGATCGTGGAGCGCCTGGACGGCAAGGCGGAGGGCGTGGAGACGCCGATCGGCATCCTGCCGACGGCCGACGCGCTCGACACGAACGGCCTCGAACTGTCCTCGTCGGACCTCGACTTCCTGCTGACCGTCGACAAGGAGGTGTGGCGGGAGGAGGCCGCGCTCGTCCCCGACCACCTCAACACCTTCGGTGACCACACGCCGAAGGAACTGTGGGACGAGTACCGGGCACTGGTGCGCCGCCTGGGCTGATCCCCTCGCATGACTCCGCGGCCGGCCGTCTATGGGTTGCCCTGACCAGCGACGTCTCCTCGGCCGGCCGCGGTTTGCCCGACTGCGTGCAAGCGCGGGACCGCCCCACGACCGCGAGGGAATCCGGCCCTTCGTCGAATCCGCGCCAAGGGCGGTCCTCCGCGCGCCTCTTCCTCCCGGGGTGCCCGGGGCGGCCGGCACATCCGGGGACCCCGTTCACCGAGAGCGCTTTCCCGGACTCCGCTGACGGGCTCGACGGATCTATGATGCAGCGCCATCGGGGAACAGGGGGGCACATGAGCCAGGAAACAGGGTGCGCATCGTTCGGGACGGGCTGCGCAGGGTGCCTGATCCTCAGCGCCATCGGCCTCTTCCTGGGAGCACTCGCCTGGCAGTCGCTGGACCTTGGCCCCCTGCTGTTCGCCTTGCTCGTCGCCGTCGCCCTGTGGGGCGTGTGGCGCTACCAGGACGCGGCGGAGAAACGCCGACAGGGCCCGGACGCCGCTGACAACGACTCACACTGAACCCTTGCCGTGCCCAGTGGCACATGCCGGGGCGGGCGGCCGTCGTCGACCCGCCCGCGAACACCGCCACCTCTGATGCGATCCGCCGCACAGGGCAGGGCCGGCCTCCCGCTCCTGCCCGCTCGATGAAGCGGTCACCTCGCGAAGAGCCGCGTTCACGACCTTGACTCGCACGGTCACCGCCGGGCGATCATGGTCGCGGTGCCGGTGTCGCCACGCGCGCCCTCACGGCGCTCACCGCGTGGGCCCTGGACGAGATCGGCTTCCACCGGCCGGAGCTGGATCACTCGACGCGCAGCCCTGCCTCCTGCAGAGTCGCCACCAAGTACGGGCGGACCATGTCCTGTTCCGGCGGGGCAGAGAAGTCGGATCGCTCGCGGCCACCCCAGGGTACGGCTTGCCGGCTTCCAGCCACCCGGCGTTCAGGCGGGTGTACGCCCGACGCCCAAGCGACTCCGCGGCCCATCGGACACGGCCTGAGCCTCGATGGGTGCGGCCGACCTGGCGGCCTGCTCGATCTTCGCGCAGTAGGCCGCACGGGCTTCCTCGTCGATGTGCTTCTCGTTCTCGGCGCGCACCCCGGTCCGGCCGTCGAGGCTCTCGCGCAGGATATCGGCGTGCCCGGCATGCCGGATGGACTCGCCGAGGACATGGACCATGACGGCGAACAGGTTCGTGTTGGGACAAGGCTCCGGCCACCACGGCACGTGGCCGGGGGCGTCGAGGGGAAGCTCGTTGATCGTCGCGTCCGAGTGTTCCCACGTGCGCCGGTAAAAGCCCACGATCTGATCCCGGGTCTCGTCCTCGGCAGCCCACAGATCGCTGCCGTCGTGGTCCTGCCAGCGGGGCAGCGGTTCCGGGGAAGGGCGGTCGAAGACCTCGCCGAAGTACCTGGCCTCGACGGTGGCCACGTGCTTGACCAGGCCGAGGAGGTTGGTCCCGGTCGCTGTCAAAGGTCGGCGGGCGTCGTATTCGGACAAGCCGTCGAGTTTCCAGAGCAGCGCCTCGCGGTCCCGCCGCAGTCTCCCGTGCAGATTGCCTTTCGCGAATTCATCGATCACGTGGCATGAGCCTGCCATGGGCTACCCGTGGTCTCAAGATCCCGCACGTGGTCCGCGACGGCTGTCGGCGGCCGTCAGTTGGCGGGCGTCGCCCGGTTCGGCTGTGGCGCCGGCCGGGCGCGGGCGGCGCAGCCGCTCCTGGGTGCGCAGCAGTTGCCCACCGGTCGCCACGGGCGACGGCCCCGTACCCGACGAAGTGGCGTCGCATACGGGGCCGTCGCCCGGCAGTTGCGCGGTGCTCGGGGCGGCGGCGTGCGCCGCCCCCCCTCGTCAGCCCCGCCGCACGTCCCCCTTCCCGCACGCCAGCCCGTCCCGGTTGCGGTCCAGGCTCAGCGGGTCGTCCTTGCCGTTCAGTTTCAGGCGGCCGTAGTCGTTCTCCTTCAGCCAGGCGCAGCGGGACGCCGTCGTGTTCTTGACCTCCGCCGGGAAGGCCGTCGGGACGCAGACGTTCGCGGAGCCGTAGTGGCGGTCGCAGCCCGCGAGCGTGGGGCTCACCTTCTTGTACCTGGTCTTCTTCTGCGGGCCCGTGGTCTTGCCCTTCAGGGCGTCCGCGAAGTCATGGACGTGGGCCGACGGGGTCTCGCCCGAGGCCTGCGCCATGGCTGAGGGGCCTTGCAGGTGGACCCATTCCGCCACCGACGGGACGCCGTTGGCGTCCACCGCGAAGAGCATGTACCAGCCGGGCGGTGCCAGGTTCGGGTTGCTCGTCACGTTGAGGTCCACGTTGTTGCCGTCGACCGAGAGGGGCAGGTCCACGTAGCGCTGGTTCGGGTCGGAGGAGTGGGTCACGGCCGCGGGGCGGATCAGTTCCGCCTTCGCGATCGGGCGGTCCACCGTGATGCGCTGCGTGTCCCCGTACACCCACTCCTTGTCGATCAGTGAGGTGATCTTCGGGCGGGGCCCCTTCAGGAGGTACGGAGGCGTGTAGATCGACACGTTGTGGTTCCACGAGCCGTTGCCCGGGTTGTCGCCCGTCGCCATCACGCGGCCGTCGGGGAGCAGGAACGCCGAGGAGTGGTAGCCGCGGGCCTCGGGGTCCGCCGCCACCGGGTCGAACGTGTTCGTCGCCGGGTCGTAGAGCGATGTCTCGAAGACCGGGTTCGCGCGGTTGTGCAGGCCGCCGCCCGTCTCCAGGACCTTGCCGTCGGGCAGGAGCACCGCGGAGACGTACATCTTGCCCTGGTCGCCCGTCTGGGCGACCTTGCCGTTGCCGAGGTCCACCGTGCCCTGCGGGATCGGCGGGCCTGCGACGTACGCCGGGTTCGGGGCCTTGAGGTCGATGACGTCCGTCAGGCGGTTCGCCTCCGGGTTGGACTCGATGTTGCCGCCGCCGAGGGTGAGGACCTTCTGGTCCTGGGCGGGGGGCAGGAGCACGCTCGCGGACTGGTCGCGCTCGTCCTTCTTCTGCAGGCCTGGGATCTGGGTGATCGTGTTGGCGCCGTAGTCGTAGATCGCCGAGCCCGTGCCGGGGATGTTGTTGCCGAAGACATGGCTGCCGGAGTAGAAGAGGCGGCCGTCCTGCATGAGGATCATCGACGGGTACAGGCCCCAGTACGACCAGGTCTGGTTGACCTTCCAGAGTTCGAGCCACTTCTGCTCGGCGTCCGACCACAGCTCGGCCGTCACCGAACCCGTGGAGTCCTCGCGGAGGCCGCCGAAGGAGATAACGTCGCCGTTGCCGAGGATCGTCGCCGACGGGTACCAGTGGCCGTCGTTCATGTCGTTGGTCTTGCTGTAGGTCTCGGTGACCGGGTCGAAGACGTACGAGTCCTTGTAGCCCTCGTAGCCGTGCGAGCCGTTGGCCGCCGGGTACGCCTTGTTGCCGCTCATCACCAGGACACGGCCGTCGTCCAGTTGGACGTGGCCCGCGCAGAACATGTCGTCCGGCGTGGGGATCTGCTTGTACGTGCCGTTCTTCGGGTCGTAGACCGCCGAGGTGAACGTGCCCGCCTCGAACATCTCCTCGCTGTTGCCGGAGCCGGCGATCAGCAGCACCTTGCCGTTGTTGAGGACGACGGAGTGCATGGAGCGGACGGGGTTCCGGGTGGGCAGGACGTCCCAGCGGCCGTTCGCGCACTCCGCCGGTGTGCCGGTGCACTCGGGTTCGGGGACGGGGTCGGCGACCTGGTCCATCGTGTAGTCGTCGGTGGTGACGGAGCCGGTGCCGTAGACGGAGACGCCCCAGGTGATGCGGTCGGTGCCCGGGGGGATCTCGGGGGTGCGGACCGACGCCTGGGTCCAGTCGGCCGCCATGTCCAGGGTCTTCAGGTCGGTCCAGTACTGCCAGCCCGCCGTGGTGTCGTGCCGGAAGAGGGTGACGGACGTGTCCGGGGTCGTCGACTTGTACCAGAGGCTCAGGTCGTACTGCTTGCCGACCGACACCGAGGGGGCGCAGGCCGCGGACTCGGTGATCAGGGCCTTTCGGTCGCCGGAGACCCGGCGGGTCAGCTCGACCTTCATGGCCTTGCCGCCGGAGTGGGCGTCCGCCACGGTGGTGAAGGTGAAGTCGTTGTCGCCCCAGCCGGACTTCTCCCAGCAGTACGGCATGTCCGCCGCGCCCGATGGGCCCGCCGTCTCGAAGCCGGCGTTCTGGACGAGGTTGGCGGCGGACGCGGACTGGGGCGAGACGAGGAGGAGGCCGGAGGCCAGGGCCCCGACGGCCAGCAGGGCGGTTCTGCGTCTGGGCCTGATCCGTATCGACAGGCGGCGCTTCAGGCGGCTCTTCATCGTGTTCTCCTTGCGGACTCGGCCGGCTCGGACCGCTGCTCGGCCTCCGTGCTCGCGGCCGGCCCGGTCCCCCGTCCGGCCTTCTGCTCCCCGCCGCGCTCCCCACGGCGAGGCTTCCTGCGGGGCAGGTAGACGAGCGCCTCCGTGCCCACGAAGCGCAGGACGAACGTCGTCACCAGGGCGAGCGCGGTGGCGGGCAGTGCCCCCATGCCGAACTGGCCGACGAACAGGGCGATCAGCGGGATGCGCAGCACCAGGTCGGCGTTGGCGAGCAACGCGAACCGGCCGATGCGGTCCCAGCCCCTGCGGTGCGCCCGCCGCTCGCGGAAGCACAGGTGCTCGATGAGGAAGAAGTTCCAGACCACCCCGAGCTGGTTGGCGAGGATCTCGGCGGGGAGGTAGTGCATGCCGGCCGAGGTCAGCGCGTACAGGCCGGCCAGGTTCGGCAGGAAGCCGGTGACGCCGATCAGACCGAAGACGATCATGCGGGCCAGTGGTGAGGCGGTGCGCAGGCCGGCCAGATGGCGCAGGAACCTGAGGCCCTCCTGCGCGGTCGACTTGGACTCGCCGGCGAAGCGGTCCTGGAAGACGAAGGGCACCTCGGTGACCTGGCGGGGGCGGCTGCGTACGGCGAGTTCGAGGAGGATCTTGTAGCCGAGGGGCTGGAGGATCTCGGCGGTCACGACACTGCGGCGGATCGCGAAGAAGCCGCTCATCGGGTCGCTGATGCCGTGCAGCCGGCGCGGGAAGAGGGACTTGGTGAGCCAGGTCGCTCCCCGTGAGACGGCGACGCGGTAGCTGCCGGCGAGCCCGGCGCGGCTGCCGCCCTTGATGTAGCGGGAGGCGACGACGAGGCCCGCCGCCGACCGCTCCCCGGTCGCCACCAGCTCGGGCACGAGGGAGGGAGGGTGCTGGAGGTCGCCGTCCATGACGACGATCCAGTCGGAGGTGGCGGCCTTCATGCCCTCGACGACGGCGCCGCCGAGTCCGCCGGTCGGGCGGTCGCGGTGCAGGACGGTCACCGGGAACGGGCAGTCCTGCGCCGCCTCGTCGATGACGTCGGGGGTGTCGTCGGTGGAGTCGTCCACGAAGACGACCTCGCACGGCAGCCGGGCGGGCACCGTCTCGGTGATCTGGTGGAGCAGCTCCCGTACGTTGGCGGACTCGTTGAAGGTGGGGACGACGATGGTGACGGCCCCGGGCTCGGGCACCTCGGCCCCGCGGACCGCCGGATCGCCCAGCTCGTCCGGGACGACGGACTCGTAACCGCTGCTCATCGGTCGCCTCCCGCGGCCTGGATCCTGCGGATCTCGATGCGGTCCTCGCCGGTGCCGAAGGTGGCGACCGGCGTGGAGTTCTCCATCGCGGCCCGTACGTTGGGCAGGTCGACCGCGTCGCGCCGTACCGTCGGGGAGGCGACCACGTAGTCGAGGTCGCGCCAGCCGCGCGGCATCGTCTTCGTGACCGCCGGGTCGAGGTCGGCCTTGTAGAACCAGATGACGCCGAGGCCGGGCTTGTAGCCCTCGTGGACGAGGTCGAGCCAGAGGGCGTCGTCGACGAGGACCCGGGTGGCGCCTGGGTCGTCGACCTCGCTGCCGAGCCACTTCGCGGCCTGCTGGTAGGGGGCGTTGGCGTTGAAGGTCATGGCGGTGCGGTTGCCGTCGTACCAGCGGGGGACGACGTACACGGCGGCCGCGGCGGCGAGGGCGACGGCCACCGCGTACCGCGTCCAGGTCAGCGGCCGCCTCTCGGTGGCGCTGCGCCGGCGGCGCAGTACGCCGTGGACGACGCTGGCCGCGCCGCCCGCGAGGACCAGGGCGAGGAAGGGCAGCGCCTGGATGACGTACATCGCGGGCAGATAGCCGGGGCGCAGGGCCATGCCGGCGAGGATCGCGACGGCGAGGGCGGGCCCGGCGAGCGCGCGGGCGGTCACCGACCAGCGCCAGGTGACCAGGAGCAGCAGGGCGCCGGCGAGTCCGCCGAGGGGCAGGACGCGGTCGTAGTAGAGCCAGGACTGCAGAACGCCGTACGAGCCGGTGCCCTCGGTGAGGATGAAACCGGAGCCGGGGCGGCTCATCTGGTAGACGATGCCGTCCCAGAGGGAGACGTGGCCGTCGCCGGGGAACAGCTCGCCCTTGAGGAGGGCGAACAGCGGGTACGAGACGCCGATCAGGGTGCAGGCGGTGATGGCGCCGGTGATGGCGAACTTGCGGGTGTCCCGGTGGCTGTGCCGCCACATGGTGAGCAGCACCGCGGGCAGGACGAGGAGCATCGTCTCCTTGGTGAGGACGGCCGCGGCGGCGGCGATGCCCGCGCCGAAGTGGTGCCAGAGGTGACGGCTCGGGGAGGCGGCGAGGCAGAACGCGAGCAGCGTCCACATGACCGCGATGTTGTCGAGGAAGATCTCCCGCTGGAGGACGACGGACAGCGGGGAGAGTCCGAAGAGTGCCATGCCGAGTCCGGCGGCCCAGCGGGGCAGCGAGAGGCGGCGGCCGAGGACGTAGACGAGGATCGCGCTGACGGCGCTGACGACCAGCATCACCGCGCGCATCGAGCCGACGGTCATCGACTCGGGGGCGAGCTGGGCGGGGATCCAGGTCAGGACGGCGATCTGGATCCAGCCGAGGGGCGGGTGGTCGTACCAGTACGTGTAGTGGGCGAGTCCTCTGCCTTCCTGGACGGCCCAGGCCTGGGCGAGGTAGGTGCCCTCGTCGTCGCTGAGGGTCGGGTAGTCGGCGATGTTCCAGCCCTGCACGATCATGATCCCCACGAGGAGGAGTCCGCACAGGAGCAGGTCGGGGCGCGAGTCGCGCAGGCGGCCGGGCGAAACGGAAGGAGTCGTTCGACCGGTCGAACGGGCTGTGGGCGCAGCTGTCCGCTGCGCGGGGACCTTGACTTCCGTCTTGGTCGCCGCGGGAAGTGTGGAGGTCACGCAGGAACGTCCTCTCGGTTCACGTTCGCGAGATGTGCTCCGACATGGCTGGTCAACTCCCAGTCATTGCGGCCGCGTTGCTCACGCCACACGGCGCGGACGGCGGCGAAGGCGAGGAGCACCTGGTAGAACGGGCCGCCCACGACGAGCTTGACGTAGTGGGAGAACCGGACGCGGAGGCCGTACTGCTTGCCGAAGTCGTGCAGTCCGACGACCTCGAACACGAAGGTGACGAGGGCGGTGACGGCCGGCAGGAAGGTGATGAAGGCGATGCCGACGGGCACGTCGAGGAAGAGCGCGATGGCCACGTTGAGCGGGATGATCACCCCGGAGACGGCCTGCAGATAGGGCGTCATGAGGGTGTAGCGGGCGAGCAACCGCTGCCGGAATCCGGGCAGCTGCTTCCAGTCACGCTTGCGGTAGACCTGGAGGAAGCCCTGGTTCCAGCGGGTGCGCTGTTTCATCAGCGACATCAGGCTGCCGGGGGTCTCCTCGCGGGTGACCATGTCGGAGTCGTAGGCGACGACGACCTTCTTGCCGACGCTGGAGAGGCGTACGCCCAGGTCGCAGTCCTCGGCGAGGCAGTCGGGGTCCCAGCCGCCGGCGTCGCGCAGCACTCCGGTGCGAACGAAGACGGTGTTGCCACCGAGCGGGATGAACCCTTTCTGCGCATGCAGATGGAGCCGGGAGCGGAACCAGAAGAAGTACTCCAGGCAGTTGCGCAGGCTGTACCAGCTGGAGTGGAAGTTGATGAGCTGCACTCCGCCCTGGACCACGTCCGCGCCGGTCGTGCGGAAGGCGTGGTCGACGTGGGAGAGCAGCTCCGGGTGGACCTGGTCCTCGGCGTCGAAAACGCCGACGACGTCACCGCGGCAGTGCGGCAACGCCGTGTTCATGGCTTTCGGCTTGTTCTTCTTCTCATGATGGTCGACGACGACGCGGACGCGCGGGTCCCGCGCCTCGGCCGCCCGGGCGACCGCGGTGGTCTCCGGGTCGTCGTGGCCGACGATCACGATGATCTCGAAGTCGTCGTGGCCGGATTCGAGCAGTCGTTGGATGGTGTGGTCGAGCACGGCCTGTTCATGGCGTGCGGGCAGCAGCAGCGAGAACGACACATGTTCGTCCCCGTCCGGTCTGCTGAACCGGGTGGAGGCGAGCACTTCGGGCGTGCGCCACGCGTGCATCTGCCACCACAGCGTGAAGGCCGCCATCCAGAACAAGGCCAGCGAGACGACGGCAATGAAGACTGACGTCAGCAAGAAAGATCCCCCCAGATCTCAATACCCCCTGCCGCGACGGGAGTTCGCACCCTGACGGGACGTCACTCCTGTCGCGTACCAGTGCCGAGACTAGGGGGAAACTGTGAATCCCGGGGACCCTTCCGATAAATAGCGTGTTTCCGAACGACAGACACCACAATCGGACGTGTCCGAACACTCACCCAATTCAAGCCAGTTGTTCGACCTCGTCCCCGCACGTCAGGGGGCGTTTTTCAGCCGTCCAGCGCTGTTCGCAGGGCCGTACGAAGACGGTCGATGTCGGTCGTGGGAGCGTCACATGTGAAGTTACGGCAGACATAAGCGGTCGGTTCACCGCCGACCAGCGGACGGCCGACGAGCAGCGGCAACTCGTCGCCATCCTCTTCCCCCACGGCGACGACCGCGCCCGGCGCCCTACCGAGCAGCGCCGCGCGGTGCAGCTCCTTCGTCCGGGGATCGCCCTCCGGTCCTACGATCGCGACCTCGCGAGGCCCGTCGAGCAGGGCCTCGGCGGTTGCCAGCCCCCACCCGATGAACCTCGGCGCCCGCGGCCCGAGCGCCTTCACCACACCCAACGCCCGCTCGGCCGCCGCCCGATGGGGCTCGGACCCGGTGTGCGCGGCGTAGGCCAGCAGCGCCCCGGCCGCCGCGCTCCACCCCGAGGGAACGGCGTTGTCGGTGGGGTCCTGGGGCCGCCGGATGAGCTTCTCCGCGTCGGCCGCCGTGTCGAACAGCGCGCCGGACCCCTCGTCCACGAACCGGGCGAGCACATGGTCGAGCAGGAACCCCGCGAACTCCAGCCAGACACCCTCGCCGGTCACGGAGGCGAGTGCCAGGAACCCCTCGGCGACGTCCGCGTAGTCCTCCAGCACCCCCGCGTGGCCCCCCGCCCGTCCGTCCTTGCTGGTACGGGCGAGCCGCGCCTTCTCGTCCAGGTGCAGCCGTACGAGGAGGTCTGCGGCGGTGATGGCGGCGTCCACGAGGTCGGGCCGGTCGAAGTAGGCGCCGGTCTCGGCCAGCGCGGCGACGGCGAGCCCGTTCCAGGCGGCGACGATCTTGTCGTCCCGGCCGGGCGCTGGGCGCTCCGCACGGGCACGAATGAGCCGTTCCTTGACCGACTCGATCCGCTCGGCGTCGAACACCCCCTCCTGTTGGGGGAGTTGCAGGACGGAGGCTCCGTGCTCGAAGGTGCCCTCCTCGGTGACGCCGAAGTACTGGGCGGCAAGCCGCCCGTCCTCCTCCCCCAGCACCTCCGTCAGCTGCTCCGGGGTCCACACGTAGTAGGCGCCCTCGACGTGCCGGCCGGTCCCGTCGTCACTGTCGGCGTCGAGCGCGGAGGCGAACCCGCCCTCGGCCGTGCGGAGTTCACGGACCATGAAGTCGGCCGTCTCCAGCGCCACCCGCCGGGCGAGCTCGGAGCCGGTGGCCCGCCACAGGTGGGCGTAGACCCGGCAGAGCAGGGCGTTGTCGTACAGCATCTTTTCGAAGTGCGGCACGACCCACTCGCGGTCGACGGAGTAGCGGGCGAAGCCGCCACCGAGCTGGTCGTAGATGCCGCCGCGGGCCATGCGCTCGCAGGTGTCCCCCGCCATCTGCAGCGCGCCCTCGGAGCCGGTGCGGGCGGCGTGCCGCAGCAGGAACTCGATCACCATGGACGGCGGGAACTTCGGTGCCCCGCCGAAGCCGCCGTGGGAGGCGTCGTACTCGCGGGTGAGGCCGAGCAGCGCCTGGGCGAGGTCCTGCCCGCCGGGCACGTCGACGGCGGCGAACTTCAGCTCCCGGCCGGCCAGATCCCGGACGATCTTCCCGGCCACCTCGGCGACCTCGTCCCGCCGGTCCGCCCAGGCCGCCCGGACCCCCTCCAGCACCTGCCGGAAGGAGGGCATGCCGTGGCGGGGCGCCGGGGGGAAGTACGTGCCGAAGTAGAAGGGCTCGGCGTCCGGGGTGAGGAACACGGTCATGGGCCAGCCGCCGTGCCCGGTGGCCGCCTGCACCGCCTCCATGTAGACGGCGTCCACGTCGGGCCGCTCCTCGCGGTCGACCTTGACGCTGACGAAGTGGGCGTTGAGGTAGGCGGCGGTCTCGTCGTCCTCGAAGGACTCGTGGGCCATGACATGACACCAATGGCAGGAGCTGTACCCGACACTGAGCAGGACGGGCACGTTCCGCTTGCGCGCCTCTTCGAACGCCTCGGCCGACCAGGGCCACCAGTCCACCGGGTTCTCGGCGTGCTGGAGGAGGTAGGGGGAGGTCTCGTGGGCGAGTCGATTCGGCATGCGGTCCATCATTCCGCAGTACCCCTCCGGGGCAGGACGGCACGCGCCTCGGGGGAGGCGGATGCGCGCGGCGGCACGCGCCTCGGGGGAGGTGACCGTGTCTCGTCTCAGCGGGTGCGGGGCGTCACCAGGCCGGACTCGTAGGCGAGGACGACCAGCTGGGCGCGGTCGCGGGCGCCGAGCTTGGTCATGGCCCGGTTGACGTGGGTCTTCGCGGTCAGCGCGCTGATGACCATGCGGTCGGCGATCTCGTCGTTGGACAGGCCGTGCGCGACCAGGGCCACGGCCTCGCGTTCGCGGTTGGTCAGCTCCTCCAGCCCCGGACCGACTACGGGCCCGGGCGGCTGGGTGACGTACCGATCGATCAGCTTGCGGGTGATCGACGGGGCCAGCAGGGCGTCACCGCGGGCGGCGACCCGTACGGCGTGCAGGAAGTCCTCCGGGACGACGTCCTTGACCAGGAACCCGGCGGCGCCCGCGCGCAGCGCGTCGAGGACGTACTCGTCGAAGCCGTAGTTGGTGAGGATGACGACGTGCACCCCGGCGAGGGCCGGGTCCTCGGCGATGCGGCGGGTCGTCCCGATGCCGTCGAGGACCGGCATCCGGATGTCGACGAGCGCGACGTCCGGCAGGTGCGCCCTGACGAGGGCCAGCCCCTCCTCGCCGTCACCGGCCTCGGCCACCACCTCGATGTCCTCCTCGGCGTCGAGCAGCGCACGGAAGCCGCTGCGCAGGAGCGGCTGGTCGTCGACGAGCAGGACGCGGATCATGAGGGCTGCTCGGCGGGGCGCTGCGAACGGGGGGCGATGCGGTTCCGGCCCGGGGCGGGGGCGGGGGCCGGGGCGGGGGCGGGGGCGGGGGACGCGGTGGGGGCGCCGTCTGCGGGAGCTCCGGGGTCGGTGGTGCGGCCGGCCTCGGCGCGGGGTGCCGTCCGGACGGTGGGGCCGGTGTCGGCGGCGGGGAGTTCCGCGCGGGCCGTGGGGCGGGTGTCGACCGGAAGCTCCGCACGGACGGTGAAGCCGCCCTCGTCACGTGGTTCCGCGCGGAGGCGGCCGCCGAGGGCGGTGACCCGTTCCCGCATGCCGAGCAGGCCGACCCCCGGCACGACGGGGGTGTGCGGGGCGGCGCTTCCGTCGTCGTCGACGCGGAGCGCGAGGATGTCCGGGCGGTGCTCGACACGGACCGACGCCGAGGTCGCCGAGGCGTGCCGGGCGACGTTGGTGAGGGCTTCCTGGACGACGCGGTAGACGGTCCGTTCCACGGCCGCCGGCACGTCCCGGCGCTCCCCCACGACCGTCAGCGTCGTGTCCAGACCGGTCGCACGGGCCCGCTCCACCAGCTCCGGTACGTGGTCGAGTCCGCGCGGCGGGCTCGTGTGGTCGTCGCGCAGCGCCTCCAGCGTGGCCCGCAGCTCCCGGTTCGCCTCCCGTCCCGCCTCCTGGATCGCCAGGAGGGCCTCGGGAACCTCCTCGCCGCGCCGACGGGCCAGATGGACGGCGACCTCGGCCTGCACCTTGATGATCGAGATCTGGTGGGTGAGCGAGTCGTGCAGTTCCCTGGCGATGTGCAGCCGCTCCTCGTCGGCGCGGCGCCTGGCGGTCTCCTCGCGGGTCCGCTCGGCCTCGTCGGCCCGCCGCTCCGCCTGCCGGAGCGCCTCCCCCGCGGCGCCGGCCGCCACCAGCCAGGCCAGTTCGAGGGCACCCCGGGCCCGCGCGAAGGCCTCGCCCGTGTCGTGCAGGGAGACCAGCGCCGCCAGGGGGAGGGCTGCCAGCAGCGCCACGGACGCGACGACGGTGACGGCGCGGTGCCCTTCCCGTACGGCGGCGTAGACGGCGAAGAGGAACGCGACGGCGGGTACGTCGAAGCCGGCCGCCTGGTAGCCGGCCGCGCTCAGCGCGGTGACGGCGAGGACGGGGACGGGGGCCCGGCGTCGCGCGGCCAGCGCGAGACCGCCGGAGGCGAGCAGTACGAAGCCGAGTGCCTCGTGAGCCGCTGCCGGAT
Source organism: Streptomyces sp. NPDC042364 (assembly GCF_056437585.1). Taxonomy (NCBI): domain Bacteria; kingdom Bacillati; phylum Actinomycetota; class Actinomycetes; order Kitasatosporales; family Streptomycetaceae; genus Streptomyces; species Streptomyces sp. NPDC042364. Next base: position 101,707 of record NZ_JBWKAJ010000026.1, read on the forward strand.
GGTCCGCCGAGACGCCGGTGACCACCAGCGTCGCCGCCACGCCGACGGCGATCGCCCAGTCCCTCACACCGGCTCGGACACCGGCCCCTCCCCCGCTCATGCGGGCACCCTAGCCGGGTCTCGCGCCGGGCGGGTCCTGCGCGAGGAGGAGGCGCCGACTACCGCGTACGCAGCACTTCCGCCCCGGCTACGACGTCCACGGCAGCAGGGCGGCACCCCCGGCGGCAGTGGAATGTGCCTGCGCCGGGAGGACGACCGGAGGCCGGGCGGACGGGCATCGTCGGGGCACGCCCGAACGGAGGAGTCGGGGCAAGCGGAACGGAAGAGGGGAACGGCATGAGCGCGTCGGGGTCGGGAGAGGCACTGCTGCTGGCGGTGGCCGGCGGTGCCATCGGGGACGGCAGGACCGGGGCCGTCGTGGCGGCGGTGGTCGCCCTGCTCGGTACGGTGATCGGCGGCTTGGCGCTGGCACGCGCCGCCGGTCGGATCGGCTGGGGAGGCGGGGCGGGGAGCGGGGCTCGGGCGGCGGCCGGGGGGAGTGCTCAAGGGGCGGGGGTCGCCATCGGTGCGGGGGTCCGGGCTCGGTCGGGGACCGCGGTCGGAGCGGGCGCCCGGGCGGGGTCCGTGCGGGGCTGGGCCGTCGCGGCGCTGGTGGTGGGGCTGGCCGGAGTGGCCCTCGGCGCGCTGCATCTGGCCACGTCCAGCGGTGGGTTCGGCACCGGCAACGGCCGGGCGGGGGCCATCGTCGCCATGGTCATCGGGGCCACCGGCATGGCCCTCGGCCGCTTGGCCCTCACCCGCTCCCGCCGCCGCACGGCCACCGGCTGAGGGGGCGGAGCGCCACCGGCTGAGGGGGCGGAGCGCCACCGGCTGAGGGGGCGGAGCGCCACCGGCTGAGGGGGCGGAGCGCCACCGGCTGAGGGGGCGGAGCGCCACC
>NZ_JBWKAJ010000026.1:102739-114541 GCF_056437585.1 Streptomyces sp. NPDC042364
CACCGGCTGAGGGGGCGGGGCCGCCGACAGCCGCGCGCGCCGACGCCCCACGGCGGCTGCCGCCTGGTGCCTGCCGCACGCCGCACGCCGTATCCGCTCGGCACCGGTGCCGAGGGCGCCGCACGGGCCCGCGCGGGCCCCGCACCCACCGGCCGGCCGACCGTGCCGAGCAGTGGGGCACTCGCGAGGTGACGCCCCGTCATCCGCGTTCCTTCCCCCGGGAGAACGATCCCGCGCGAACCGTGAACGGCGATCCCTCGCGGACCTTCCGAGCCGGCCCTCGGCAGACCCCGTTCACCGACCGCCTGGTGACCATGTGGCCAAAGATGCACGGTGCAGCCGCACGGCCGCCTCTGCGCCCGCGCATGCGCCCCCGGGCTGATCCACGCCCTCTCGCCAGTGCGCCCCATCCGCTCCACACTGGCCTGGGAAAGCCGTTTCGGCGAAGGGGGACGTGTGATGCGGGACAGCCACCGGGGGGACGCCGAACGGCTGTTGGTCCGGGCGGTCGAGGAGGAGGTCCGCAGGTCGGGTGGCCGTACCGACGGGGTCGTCCTGCTGGGGCGCGCACGGGCCGCGCTGGACACGATGGCGCAGAACGCGTCGGAGGAGTACGAGGCGTACACCCGCGCGCTGGACGAGTCGGAGGCCGGCCGGCTGACGTTCGGCCAGCGCTATGCGCGGGAGGGCTCCGGAACACCTTTGCTGGTGGCGGCCGTCGCGGCCGGTACCGCGGTGGTGGCCGACCTGTCGTTCGGCGTCGACGCGGGCACCGCCGTGAGCACCGGCCTGATCGTCGGTGTCGCGAGCGCCGTGGCCACGGTCCTGAAGGTGACCGCCTCGCATCTGCCGGCCGCGCACCACCGCGCCGGCGCCCTGGGCCAGCCCGGCGGCCCCGAGCAGCTGCGGCTGCAGTGGCTGACGGCGCTGGAGGTCCGCGGCATACGCCCGTTCCTGGACCAGCAGCGCGTCCTGGCCGCCTCCACCGCGAAGAAGAAGGCGCCCCGGCTGCGGGGCGCCGACAAGAGCGCGGCGGCCCGCCGACGCAACGTGCTGGAGCAGTCGTTCGCCCAACTGCCCGAGACTGACGACCGGTTCGCGGGCCGGGGGGCGGAGATGGCGAAGATCCGCCAGTGGGTGCAGGCGGCCCGCGCCGAGACGGAGACCCGGCCGACGGTGGTCGTCCTGCACGGCGCGTCCGGCTCCGGCCGCACCGCTCTCGCCGTCCGCGCCGCCCATGATCTGCGCGACCACTTCCGCGGCGCCTGTGTGGTCGATCTGCGCGCCGACAGCCCGGAGGAGACCCCGCTGTCGACACGGGACGCGCTGATGCATCTGCTGAATCGTCTCGGCGCGCCCCGCGAGCAGTTGCTCTTCCGGGAGCGCACCTCACAGGACCAGCAGGTCAAACGGCTGAGTGAGTTGTACCACCAGCATCTGACCGCGCTGCCGGTCACCGTCGTCCTGGACGACGCCTCCGACCCCGAGCAGGTCCGCACGCTCGTCCCCGAGCGCTCCGACAGCCTCGTCCTCGTCACCGCGCGCGCCCCGCTCGCCCTGCCCGCCGACCTCCCCGCCTGGGTGCACCAGCTCCCCGTGGAGGCGATGGACGGCGAGGGCACGCGGGAGCTGCTGGGCTCGGCGGCCCAGGACGCCTCGGCGCTGTCGGCCGGGGCGCACGGGGGCTCGTCCGAGACGGGTGCCTCGAACTCGTACGACGTCGAATCCCTCGCCCGCATCCGGCATCTGTGCGGCGGTCTCCCGCTCGCGCTGCGGGTGGCCGGCTCGTCCCTCGGCCCGCGCTCGCCCCGCCAACTCGCCACGGACCTGGGCGCGTACGGCCCGGTCGAGCCGGTCGAACGAGCGCTGTGGCTGCGGTACACCGACCAGTCGGAGCCGTCCCGCCGGCTGCTGCGCCGGCTGGCGCTGGCGGGCCGGGCCTCGCTGGGCGCGGCGGCCGCGGCCTCGCTGCTCGCCACGGACGAGACGGAGGCGACGCGCCATCTCACCGCGCTGGCCCGTGCCGGTCTGATCGACCATGTGCACGGCAACCGCTACCGGCTGCACGACCTGGTGCGCGCGTTCGCCCAGGCCCGGCTGCTGGACGAGGAGGAGCCCAGCGAGCGCACGGCCGCGCAGGAGCGGCTGATCGTCACGTACGCGGATCTCGCAGACTCGGTGCTCCGGCTGGTCGACGGCAACATGTCGACCCGCTCGGACCGCTTCGGCTCGCACGGGTTCGTGTCGCTGGACGAGGCGCTGCGCTGGCTGGACGACGAGACGAGCTTCATCACCTCCACGCTGCGGCACGCGGAGGGCGTGAACCAGGCGGCCGTACTGAGTCTGCTGGGCGCGCTGTGCGACTACTGCCTGCTGCGCGGCGACCTCTACCGCCTCGGTGAGCTGAGCGAGCTGGCCCAGTCCGTGGACCAGGGCCTGCTGACCCGCTCGGTCCAGTGGCGTACGGGCATCGCGGCCCGCCAGCTGGGCGAGCTGGACAAGGCCCGTACGACGCTGGCGTCGGTGGTCGACCAGTACCTGGAGACGAACCACGACGCGGGCGCGGCCCGGGCCCTGTGTTCCCTGGGCATCACCCTGCACCACCAGGGCAACCTGACCGAGGCGGCGGCCAAGCTCCACGAGGCCCTGGACATGCAGGCGGTCCCCCAGCTGGCGGCCGACCGTGCCTGGACGATGCACGCGCTGGCGGCGGTGGAACGCGACCGCTCCCGTCTCGCCGACTCGCTGGACCTCCTGACCCGCGCCCTCGTCGTCCACCGTCAGCAGGAGTCCCTGCACGGCGAGGGCTGGGCCCACTTCCAGCTGGGCCAGCTGCTGCTGCGCATGGGCGACGTCCCGCGCGCGGAGGGCGAACTCGGCACCGCCCTGGACCTGTTCGGCCGTACCCGTGACCCCCGCGGTCAGGCCTGGAGCATGACGCAGCTCGCCCGTGCCCGTCTCGTCGCCGGTGACCCCTCCGCCGCCGTCGACGGCCTCCGTCAGGCCCTCACCCACCACCGCGACAACGAGGACGCCCGCGGCGAGGCCTGGACCGGCTACTACCTGGGCCAGTGCCTGGAGGAGACGGGCAATCTCGACCAGGCGGTCAGGGAGCTGGAGCGGTCACGGACGATGTTCTCGCGGATGCGTGACGTGTACGGTCTGGCCTGCGCCCGGCACCATTCGGCGCGGGTCACCCGGGACCAGCGTGCAGTCCAGACGGGTTCGCTGCGCAACTCGGGCTTCGCCCGCCAGTTGCTGGTCGACGCCCGAGCCGACTTCCAGCGCATCGGCGTCGCCCACGGCGAGGCCTGGACCTGCCTGGAACTGGCGGTCGTGGACGCCGGCAACGCCCGCATCCCGCAGGCCCTCGCCCTCTGCGACGAGGCCGCACACCTGTTCGCGTCCTTCGGCGACCGCCGAGGCGAGGACTGGGCCCGCTTCCTGCGCTGCACGATGCTCCCGTACGGCGCCCCCGGGGGCGTCGAGATCGGCACGGCCGTGGCCCAGGAGGAACTCGCACAGCTCTCCCGCACCCCGCACCCCCTGCGCGACGAGAAGCTCACCGAGTACATCGAGGCCTACGAGCTCCTCCTCGAACGCGGCGTGAACCTGGAGGCCGGCTGGCGCGCCTGGACCCTGGGCATGGTCCCGAACCGCCATGCGCGCGAGGTGATGGGGGTGGCGGTGACGGCAGGACAAGGATGAGACCGACCACACCCGCGGGGCCGACGACACCCACGGGGCCGGGCCAGGCCCGGAGGGCCGGCGGCGACCCCAGGACTGGCGACAACCACGAAGCCGGCCCACGCCCGCAGGGCTCGCGACAACCCCGGGGCCAAACCGGGCCATGGCCACCGGGCCGGGGGGACGCCCTCAGGCGCGGCCCCGCCCCGCCGGGGTCGGGTGGACGCCCGCAGGGACGGGTGGCACGGCTCACGGTGCGGCGCGCGGCGCCAGCCGGGGTCTCGCGACGTCGCGAGGGGCGGGCGGGCGGGCGGGCGGTGCAGCATGACCGGCATGACCCCATGACCCGGTATCGGGGTCACGGAGTCATGCCGTCAGACCGTCGCGGGGCCCTCAGCCCTTTGCCGGGGAGGCCTTGCCGGACGTGGCGGACGCGCCCGGCCCCTCGCCGGAGGCGGCCGGGTCCGGCGTCTCCTCGAAGTCGACCTTGCCCATGTGCCTGTTCATGGACTTCATCAGGCCCCAGACGGCCAGGGCCATCACCGCGAAGACGATGAAGCCGAGGACGCCGGGGGTGACCTTGTCCTTGTCCAGCTCCTTGGCGAGGGGGAGGACGTGCGTGGTGACTGCCAGGCTGAAGCTCATGTCTGGCATTGTCCCCCAGGGCTAGCGGATGCCCGCAAAGAGGTCGTCCTCCGGGAGCGATGTGGCCACGAGGGACTTCGCGAGCTCGTACTCCTCCGTGGGCCAGACCTCCTTCTGGATCTCCATCGGGACGCGGAACCAGCCGCCGTCGGGGTCGATCTGCGTGGCGTGGGCGATGAGGGCCTTGTCACGGATCTCGAAGAACTCGGCGCACGGAACGTGCGTGGTGAGGGTGCGCTCCTCGCGCTGGAACTCGTCCCACCGCTTGAGCCAGTCCCCGTAGGGGGACTCCAGGCCGCGCGCCAGCAGGGCGTTGTGCAGGGCCTCGGTGCGGGGACGGTTGAAGCCCTGGTTGTAGTACAGCTTCTGCGGCTGGAACGCCGGACCGTACTCGTCCTCCGGGTACTTCTCGGTGTCCGCCGCACCCTCGAACGCCACCATCGAGATCTTGTGGGTCATGATGTGGTCCGGGTGCGGGTAGCCGCCGTTCTCGTCGTAGGTGGTGATCACCTGCGGGCGGAACGCCCGGATCCTTCTGACCAGCTCACCGGCCGCCTTGTCGACGTCCTCCAGGGCGAAGCAGCCCTCGGGAAGCGGAGGCAGGGGGTCGCCCTCCGGGAGACCGGAGTCGACGAAGCCGAGCCAGTCCTGCTCGACGCCGAGGATCTCGCGGGCCTCGTCCATCTCCTTCTTGCGTACCTCGTGGATGTGTTCCTCGATGTACTTGTCGCCCTGGAGCTTCGGATTGAGGATGGAGCCGCGCTCCCCTCCCGTGCAGGTCACGACCAGCACGTCCACCCCCTCGGACACATACTTCGCCATGGTGGCCGCACCCTTGCTCGACTCGTCGTCGGGGTGCGCGTGCACGGCCATCAGTCGCAGCTGGTCAGTCAAGACTCATTCCCTCGTAAGTCGGCGCCCGGCCCGTACTTCGGTTACATCGATGACCCAGCCCGGCGCGATCCGGTGAGCCAATACTGCCGTCCCGCGCGGACATCCCCGTCGGGGCGGCCGTCAGGCGCTGGGCGGGAGGCTTCTATAGTGACCGAATCGGGGGGCGGGATATTCCCGGTCCAGACCCCGGACGCCCCCTGAGCGGGAGCGCGTTCCGGCCCACTCCGAGAGGATGATCATGAGTACGGCGAGCACTCAGCTCCCCGAGGGCCGCTACGGCCGCTCCGCGGACGAGCGCGCCGACCGCAAGCTCAAGATCATCGGAGCCGTTCTGGGCGCCGCCCTGCTCGTCCTCGTCGGCTGGTTCGCCTACCACTACGTGGCCGGGAACAGGATCAGCGTCGAGATCTACACGTTCGACACCTCCGCGAAGTCGGTGAAGGTGCACCTCAGGGGCGACAAGGACGCCGGTGTCGAGGGCTACTGCACCGTCCGCTCCCAGGCGGAGGACGGTGCCGAGGTGGGCCGCGCCGACTTCCGCTTCGACGCCGGCACCACCGACATCGACCAGGTCGTCACCCTGCAGACCACGTCCCGCGGCACCACGGCGGAACTGCTCGGCTGCCACGCCGGCTGATCCGACCGAACCACCACGGTGTGACGCCTGAAACACTGCCCTGACCTGCGGTGACGCAATTCTTGTGGTTTATGTCCTCCCCCTTGGGCCACTGAATTGTTAGGCTCGTGGTTTCGCCCACTCATGAAGGAACATTCTTCTGGGTAGGGCGATGCTTTGTATTCCCAGTACCTACGAGGAGCACCTGTGACCCAGACCAGCGAGAACGTCACCTGGCTGACCCAGGAGGCGTACAACCAGCTCAAGGCCGAGCTGGACTACCTGTCTGGTCCTGCGCGCACGGAGATCGCCGCCAAGATCGCGGCCGCGCGCGAGGAGGGCGACCTGCGCGAGAACGGCGGGTACCACGCGGCCAAGGAAGAGCAGGGCAAGCAGGAGCTCCGTGTGCGCCAGCTGACCCAGCTCCTGGAGAACGCCAAGGTCGGCGAGGCACCCGCGTCGGCGGACGGCGCGGTGGCGCCCGGCATGGTCGTGACGATCGCCTTCGATGGCGACGAGGACGACACCCTGACGTTCCTGCTCGCCTCCCGCGAGTACGCGAGCTCGGACATCGAGACCTACTCGCCGCAGTCCCCGCTGGGCTCCGGCGTGATCGGCAAGAAGGTCGGCGAGGACGCCCAGTACGAGCTGCCGAACGGCAAGTTCGCCTCTGTGCGGATCCTCAAGGCCGTGCCCTACCAGAGCTGAGCGGCGCCGGAGCCGGCCGCGCGACCGCGCCGCCTTCTCCGAGCACACCCGAAGCCCCCGGCTTACCCGCGAGCCCCCCGGCGCCCTCCGGCACCGGGGGGCTCGTCGTATCCGTCCCGGTCCACCGGCGATTCTCCCGTTACCGCCGGTCACACCGGCGCTCACGCCGAGGCCGAGCGGTACTTCCGTACGGCGAGGGTCCGGAATATCACGATGATGAGGACCGAGTAGATCAGCGATGCCCATACCGGGTGCTGCATGGGCCAGGCGTCCGACGGCGACACCCCTGGGTTGCCGAACAGCACGCGACAGGCCTGCACGGTCGCACTGAAGGGGTTCCAGTCGGCGACATGCTGCAACCAGGGCGTCATCCGGCTGGAGTCCACGAACGCGTTCGAGATGAACGTGACCGGGAACAGCCAGATCAGCCCGCCGGACGTGGCCGCCTCCGGTGTACGGACGGACAGGCCGATCAGCGCGCCGACCCAGGTGAACGCATACCCCAGCAGAAGCAGCAGCCCGAAGGCGCCGAGCACCTCGCCGAAGGTGGTGTGGGTGCGCCAGCCGACCAGAAGGGCGACCGCGGCCAGCACCGCCAGGGTGAGCGCCGTCTGCACCAGGTCCGCGAGGGTGCGCCCGGTCAGTACGGCCCCGCGGGCCATGGGCAGCGAGCGGAAGCGGTCGATGAGCCCCTTGTGCATGTCGTCGGCGATGCCGGCACCGGCGCCCGCGGTGGCGAAGGTGACGGTCTGCGCGAAGATGCCGGCCATCAGGAACTCGCGGTAGACGGCGGGGTCCGTGGTGCCGCCGATGTTCATGGAGCCACCGAAGACATAGCTGAACAGCACCACGAACATGATGGGCTGGATGAGCCCGAAAATGATCATCTCGGGGATCCGGGACATGCGGATCAGGTTCCGCTTGGCCACGACCAGTGAGTCCCGGACGGACCGGGTGATCGGATTGCCGGGCGGGGCGACCCGCACGGTGTCGATGGCGGCGCTCACTTCGCACCCTCCTTTCTGCGCCCGCGCCCCTTGGCGCCGGCCGTCTCGCCGTTCGTCTCGGTCTCGTCCCTGACCTCGGCGGCGTGACCCGTCAGGGAGAGGAACACGTCGTCCAGGGTGGGGCGGCGCAGTCCGATGTCGTCGATCTCGATGCCGCGGGTGTCCAGTTCGCGGATGACCTCGGCGAGCAGCTTGGCACCGCCGGTCACGGGCACGGTGAGCTGGCGGGTGTGCTGCTCGACCGTCGTCTCGCCCTTGCCGAAGCCGTTCAGCACCTCGACGGCGGTCGCGATGTGCTCGCGCTCGTGCACGACGACCTCCACGCGCTCGCCGCCGGTGCGGGCCTTGAGCTGGTCGGAGGTGCCGCGGGCGATGACACGGCCGTGGTCGACGACGGCGATGTCGTGCGCGAGGTGGTCGGCCTCCTCCAGGTACTGGGTGGTGAGCAGCAGGGTCGTGCCGCCGGAGACCAACTGCTTGATGACGTCCCAGAGTTGCTGCCGGTTGCGGGGGTCGAGGCCGGTGGTCGGCTCGTCCATGAACATCACCGGTGGTGAGACGACGAGCGCGGCGGCCAGGTCGAGGCGGCGGCGCATGCCGCCGGAGTAGGTCTTGGCGGTGCGGTCGGCGGCGTCGGCGAGGTTGAACTGCTCCAGCAGTTCGCTCGCGCGGGCCTTCGCGGCCTTGGCCCGCATCTGGTAGAGCCGGCCGACCATCTGCAGGTTCTCACGGCCGGTCAGATACTCGTCCACCGCGGCGAACTGGCCGGAGAGGCCGACGGAGCGGCGGACGGCGTCGGGGTGTTCGAGCACGTCGATGCCCGCGACCGTCGCGCTGCCCCGGTCGGGGCGGAGCAGGGTGGTGAGACAGCGGACGGTGGTGGTCTTGCCCGCGCCGTTCGGCCCGAGCAGGCCCAGGACGGTGCCCTCGGGTACATCGAGGTCGACACCGTCCAGAGCCCTTACGTCACCGAAGGTCTTGACCAGGCCTTCGGCATGAATGGCGCCTGGCATGTGATTTCTCCGTGTCGTCGGGCTTCCTTCGCAAAGCCTAGGTTTGTGCGTTTCGTTCCGCGCCGGGGCGGACGCGAATTCGCCGCACGAGCGTCGCGACACACACCATAACGCGATGTATCGCGTCTCTCAATGGACTTCCCCGAACGAGTGACAGAGGCCCACCCGACCTCGGGCTTCGGCGTGCCCGGGGGGTCTGGGGAGCCGGGGAGCCGGGGAGCCGGGGAGCCGGGGAGCCGGGGAGCCGGGGAGCCGGGGGCTCAGTCGATGACGGTGTAGCCCGCCTCGCGCAGGGCGTGACCGAGCTCGGCGCAGTGGGCGGGGCCCCTCGTCTCCAGGTGCAGTTCGACCTCCACCTCGGTGAGGCCGAGCCGCGGGTCGGTCCGGACGTGGCTGACGTCGAGGACGTTGGCGTCCGCCGCCGACAGCACCCCGAGGAGCGTGGCGAGGGCGCCGGGGCGGTCGGTCAGCCGGAGGCGGACCTGGAGGTAGCGGCCGCCGGCGGCCATGCCGTGGCGCAGGATGCGCTGCATCAGCAGCGGGTCGACGTTGCCGCCGGAGAGCACCGCGACCACCGGTCCCTCGAAGGAACCCGGGTCGCGCAGCAGGGCCGCGACGGGGCTGGCGCCGGCCGGTTCCACGACCAGTTTGGCCCGCTCCAGGCAGAGCAGCAGGGCGCTGGACAGGTTGTACTCGGAGACGGTGCGGACCTCGTCCACCAGGTCGGCGATGATTCCGAACGGAACGTCGCCGGGCCGGCCGACCTTGATGCCGTCGGCCATCGTCGCCGGATTCGTGACGGCCACGGGCCTCCCGGCCGCGAGGGAGGGCGGGTACGCCGCGGCGCCCTCCGCCTGCACACCGATGATCCGCACGTCCGGCCGTACCGACTTCACCGCGACGGCGATGCCGGCGGCGAGACCGCCGCCGCCGATGCCGACGACGATCGTGCGCACCTCGGGGCACTGGTCCAGGATCTCCAGGCCCACCGTGCCCTGGCCGGCGATGACGTCGGGGTGGTCGAAGGGGTGGATGAACACCGCGCCCGTCGCGGCCGCGTACTCCTGGGCGGCGGCGAGCGTCTCGTCGACCACCGTGCCGTGCAGGCGCACCTCGGCGCCGTACTCCTCGGTGGCGCTGATCTTCGGGAGGGGGGCGCCCCTCGGCATGAAGACCGTGGAGTGCACGCCGAGCAGAGAGGAGGCGAGGGCGACGCCCTGGGCGTGGTTGCCGGCGCTCGCGGCCACCACTCCGGCGGCGCGCTGCTCCGGCAGCAGACCCGCGATGCGCACATACGCGCCGCGCAGCTTGAACGAACCCGTCCGCTGGAGGTTCTCGCACTTGAAGTGCACCGGAGCACCGACGAGCTGCGAAAGATGCCTGCTGCCCTCCATCGCGGTGACACGTGAAATGCCCGTCAGCATCTTCTGGGCGCCTCGCACGTCGTCGAGCGTCACCCCCGGCAAGGAGTCAGCCGTGCTGTAGCTCATGACACCAGTCTCGCAGTTCACAGGGGCGGGACGCGGGTGTGACCAAGGCGCGGGACGGGTTTCAGCGGGGCCGGTACACCCCGCGCCCGGTCCGCGTACTCTGTCCCCCACCACCAGCGCCCCACGCATGAATTGAGCCTTTGGCCATGCCCACAACACCAGAAATGTCGATGGACATGACGACCGTCGGTGACACCGGTCTTCTCGACACGTTGCAGCACGAGGTCGCGGTCTTCGCGCGCCGTGCCGAACAGACCCGGCTCGGCGGTGTCGGGCAGGTGCGCAACTCCATGGACCGCGCCGCGTACCTGCTGCTCAACCGTCTCGACAACGAGGGGCCGATGGGCGTCAAGGCGCTCGCGGCGAGCATGGGGATCGACTCGTCGACGGTCACGCGGCAGGTGGCGCCGCTCGTGGACACCGGTCTCGTCAAGCGCACCTCGCACCCGGAGGACGGCCGCGCGGTGGTCCTCCAGCTCTCCCCGCGCGGGCTGTCCCGGCTTGAGGAGGTACGTTCCTCCCGGCGCCAGCTGATGGCCGAGCTGACCCAGGACTGGGCGCCCGAGGAGCGCGAGGCGTTCTGCTCCCTCCTCACCCGGTTCAACACCGCACTCTCGGCCCGTATGTCCTCCGCTCCCGAGGCGCCGTCGCCGTCCTGAGCACCGGGCCTTACCGGTACGCGCGTACACGCGCGGCCCGCACGTCTGTCGGGTGCGCCGCTGTCGTGAGCGCCGCTGTCGTGTGTGCCGCTGTCGGGTACGCCGCTGCCGTGTTGCTGCCCGAGTCTTGACCGGACGCCCGCTCCTGGCCTCATATGAGACCGGGCCCTCGTCGTGCGCGGCCGGGGCCCGTTGGCTCAGGTCGGCCTCAGGGGGAGGCGCGGTGCGCGAACGGCGTGTGGCCCAAGCCTCCCGCAGGGACAGGGAGTTCAAGGCGTTCGTCGCGGGTGCGGCGGGGCGGCTGCTGCAGACCGCCACCCTGCTCACCGCGGAGCCGCCGGACGACAACCCGCGCGCGCGGCGGCTGCTCACCCGTGCCCTCGCCCACACGTACGCCGTCTGGGACGGCCTGCGCGGCGAGGACCCCTACGACCGGACCCGCCGCGAACTGGCCCTCCGCTTCGAGCGCGGGGTCTGGCACCACCACGGCCCGTTCCGACGCCCGACCGGTGGTGTGCTGAGCGCACTGGGACCCCAGGAGCGGCTGGTCCTGGTCCTCCGGCTGTACGAGGGGGTCGCCGAGGAGCAGACGGCGGCGCTGCTCGGGCTGCCGGCCGAACGCGTACGGGCGATCTGCCTGCGGGCGATGGCGACGCTCCTGCATCCGCCGCACGAGAAGTCCGTCCCCCCGGTCGTGGAGGTGGCACCGTCATGAACCTGCGGGAGCGGGAGGCCGCCGTACGGCGGATCCTGGACCGTCGGCCGCCGCAGGTGCCGGCCGAACTGTGCGCGGACGCGGTGCGGCAGGGCGGCCGCATGCTGCGGCGCAGGACGACGGCCCGGCATGTGATGTGGGTGGTGCTGCTGGCCGCCGTGGTCGCGTTCGCCGTCTGGGCGGCGACGACCCGTCCCTGGGTGGAGCCGCCGTCGACGACGACCCCACCCGTGACCGGCTGGTGAGCGCGCTCGGTGAGGGGCGGGGCCGGGACTAGCCCCAAGGCCGTGAAGTTAACGGGTCTCGCGGTGTTGTCCAGGGGCCTGTAGGTGAGGGTTTGGCCGGACATGAAGAGCGGAGCCCCGGTA
>NZ_JBWKAJ010000027.1:0-109085 GCF_056437585.1 Streptomyces sp. NPDC042364
CGGACCTCGCCAGTACGGCGCACCTCATGAACCGGATCGGTGACCAGTTGGCCAGCCAGCTCAGCCTCGTCTCGCTCAACGGGACCCGGCGCCCCCCCCCCCCCCCCCCCCCCCCCCCGCGGGGGGGGGGGGCCCCCCCCCCCCCCCCCCCCCCCCCCCACCGCCTTGTCCGCATACGTTCGTCCCGCTGCGGGCCGCCGGGTGAACGGCGGCTCCCCAAACGGGAGATCGGGGGTGCACACGTGCGCATCGGACTGCTTACGGAGGGTGGCTATCCGTATGTGAGCGGTGATGCCAGGCTCTGGTGCGACCGACTCGTGCGTGGGCTGGAGCGACACGAGTTCGACGTCTACGCGCTCAGCCGTAGCGAGCACCAGGAGGACGAGGGCTGGGTGCCGCTGCCGCCGCAGGTCAGCCGCGTTCGGACGGCACCGCTGTGGACGGTCGAGGACGATGGTGTGGTCTACGGCCGCCGGGCGCGACGGCGCTTCGCAGAGGCGTACGGCGAACTGGTGTCGGTGGTCTGCTCGGCGGGGTCGCCCGAGGCGCGGGAAGCCTCCCAAGGCGGCTCCGGCGTTGAGGCGGACCGTTTCGGCAGCGCGCTCTACGGGCTTGCCGAGCTGGCCCGCGCAGAGGGCGGGCTGGTGGGCGCCCTGCGCTCGGAAGCCGCCGTCCGCACGCTGGAGCGCGCCTGTCGAGCGCCGGGCGCACTCGGCGCCGCGCGCGAGGCTCGCGTACCGGATCTGCTGACCGTCGTCGCACACCTCGAACGCGCGCTGCGCCCCCTCTCACTCGACTGGTACGAGGGTGACGGGCTCGGCTCGGTCGACCTCTGCCATGCCGCGGCCGGCGGCTCGGCTGCCCTGCCCGGTCTGCTGGCCGGTCGATTCCACGGGGTGCCGCTCCTGGTCACCGAATACGGCGTGCCCCTGCGCGCCCACTATCTCGGGGCCTCCGGCCGGACGCCGGTGCGCGCCCTGCTCGCGGCCTTCCACCGGCGACTGACCGCCGAGGTCTACCGGGGGGCCACCTGTCTCACCCCCGGCAACACTCACGCCCGACGCTGGCAGGAGCGCTGCGGCGCCGACCGCGCGAAGATCCGCACGGTCTATCCCGGTATGGAGGCGTCCCGCTTCGCCGAGGTGGGGGAGTCGCCGGAGAGCGCCGATCCGCACACGCTGGTGTGGGTCGGCCGCATCGAGCCGGCCAAGGACCTGATCACCCTGCTGCACGCCTTCGCCGAGATCCGGAGAGCGGAGCCGAAGGCCCGGCTCAGAATCGTCGGAGCGGCCGCGGGCGCCGAGGGGGCCGCGTACCTCGGTCACTGCAGGGCGCTGGCCACCCAGCTCTTCCCCCTCAAGGCCGACGGCGTCCATGCCGTCGGTGGTGATCCCGTCTCCTTCGAGGGGGTTGGCGACCCCGCTGTGCCCGACCTGGCGGAGGCATACGCCTCCGGCGCCGTAGTGGTCCTGTCGAGTGTCGTCGAGGGGTTCCCCATCAGCCTCGTCGAGGCCATGTTCTGCGGACGTCCCACGGTGTCCACGGACGCCGGCGCGGTCGTCGAGGTCATCGGCGGTACGGGACTCGTCGTGCCGCCCCGCAACCCGAAGGCGCTCGCGGAGGCGTGCGTGGCGCTCCTGCGTGAACCCGACCGCCGAGCGCGCCTCGGCGCGGCAGCCCGCGCCCGCGCCCTCGAACTGTTCACGGTCGAGCAGAACATCGCGGCATTTCATGACATCTACCTGGACGTCGTCTCCCACGCCCCGGCCCGCCAGACCGTCCTCGGTGAAACCGGGGAGCCCCTGCCCTTCGCCCCGGCGGCGGAGGCGCACGTTCCCGGCCGGTGGACCGAGCCCCGGGCGGTGACCGGCGTGGCAGGCGTGGCGGGTGTCGCGGGGGCGGCGGGCCTCGGCGGAGTCGTCGCCGGCCGTCCCCGCTGGGCGGTCGACACCCCCGTCCACGCCACGGAAACGCCTCCGGCAGCCACCGGCGAGCCGGTTCCCGCGGGGGAGGGAGCGCGATGAGCGAGCTGCGGTTGGACGGCCTCGAGACAGGGGGTGGGCCGGACGAGTACCGGGTGTCGAGTCCGTCGGAGCCGGGGGCACCGGCGCGGGCCGAGACGCCACCGGGGGCGCGGGCGTTCTCGCCCACGGACTCACCGGTCGTCCTCGACGTGGCACACCCCGAAGCCATGGCCGAAGCCGAGGCGGTGCCAGGACTCCCGGCACCGCCGCCCAAGCCCCAGGACGATCTCGTCACTCCGGAGGACGAAGACCGCATCGTCCCCGAGCCCGAGCCCGAGACCGAGCCCGCCTCGCGCCGCGGGGCAGTGGACCCCGTGAAGGCCCTGATGCAGCGCCACCGGGAGCTGTGCGAACGCGCCGTGGACCCGCTGGAGATCGCCGCCGGGCTTGAGGCGCACGGTGTCACCGACCGCACGGCCGCCCGCTTTCGGCACCGGGACGTCTTCTCGCTCGCGGAGGAGATGTATGCGCGCGTGCCCCGGAACGCTGAGACACCCCCGGAGCGCGAACCGATGCCCGACCCGCCCGGCCCGGGCGGCGGCTGGGCGGTGTTCGCCCTCCTCCCGGGCGCCCTGTGCGCGGCGGCCGTGGCCGGCGTACGGCTCACCCACGGTCAACCCCGCCTGGCGGTCGCAGCCGTCGGCGCCTTCACGGTCGCGCTCGGTCTGCGCGTCGCCCTCCGGCGCGGCCCGCTCCGGGTCCCGGTCGGTTCGACCGGCCGCGGTGGCACATGGGTCTGCTGGCTGATCGCGTACGCCCTCCTCGGGGACGGTCTGCTGGCCGCCGGTCTCGCCGGAGGCCCCCACGGACCGTGGCCCCTGGCCACCGCACCCCTCCTGGCACTCGCCCTGAGCTGCGCTCCCGCGCTGTGGTGCGCCCACCTCCTCTCCGTACGCGCCCGCCGCAAACTCGTCGCAAGCCGTGGCCTCGCCGACTTCGCCGACTCCGTTAAGCCCCTGCTTCTCGGAGTGCTCGCCCTGTACCTGATCGCCCTGGTCGTCCTGCTCGCCCTGTGCGGCCCGGTCCTGGGCGAACCGGCCGTCCACACGGGGGCGGTCGCCCTGGGCGCACTGCTACTGCTCGCCCGCCTCCTGACCGCGCACGGTTCCCCGCAGGCCCCGGCCGTCGTCCTGTGCACAGCGGCGCTGACCGAGGCATGCGCGTTGACCGCGGTCTTCGCGAGCCGCCTCCCCGGCTGCTCCGCCCTGGCCGTCCCCGTCCGGACGGTCACCGAGTCCTGGGGACCCGGCGCGGTGCCCGCCCTGGCCTGCGGCATCGCCGCACTCATCCTCCTCGTCCACGCCACCCGCGCCCTCACCCGGGCCTCGGCCCACGCCCGCCCCCCGGGGGCGCCCTGACCCCCACATCGCCCGGTCTTCGACACGGCGGGCACAGACCGCCGGCCGAAGACGAACCCCACGGTGCGCGGGACTCCCGTCGCGCGCACCCCCTCCCGCGGGGCCGACACCGCGGGCCCACCTCATCACCCACGGCATCACCCCCTAAGGAGAACGCCAGATGATCACCTCCCGAACCGGAGAATCCGCCCCGGGAGCCGCCCGATGAGGGTCCTGCTGATCGGAGCCAACGGATACCTCGGCCGATTCGTCGCCGAACGTCTCCTCGCCGACCCGGCCGTCCAGCTCACCGCGCTCGGGCGCGGGGACGACGCCGACGTACGGTTCGACCTCGCCACCGGAAGCCCCGGCGCGCTCACCCGCTTCCTGGACGCGGTCCACCCCGGAGTCGTCATCAACTGCGCCGGAGCCACCCGCGGCGGCGCCCGCGAACTCACCCGGCACAACACCGTCGCCGTCGCCACCGTCTGCGAGGCCCTCCGCCGCAGCGGCTGCGGAGCCCGCCTGGTGCAGATCGGCTGCGGCGCCGAGTACGGCCCCAGCCAGCCCGGCTCCTCCACTGCCGAGGACGCCGTGCCCCGCCCCGGGGGCCCGTACGGCGTGAGCAAACTCGCCGCCACCGAACTCGTCCTCGGCTCCGGACTGGACGCCGTGGTCCTCCGGGTGTTCTCACCCGCCGGGCCCGGCACCCCGGCCGGCTCGCCGCTCGGCCGCCTCGCCGAGGCCATGCGGCGCGCCATGCAGTCCGGCGACGGCGAACTCAAACTCGGCGGGCTCGGCGTCCAGCGCGACTTCGTCGACGTACGGGATGTCGCCCGGGCCGTCCACGCCGCCTCGCTCTCCGCCGCCCAGGGCGTGATCAACATCGGGTCCGGCCGGGCCGTGCGCCTCCGCGACGCCGCCGCCGTCCTCGCCCGCGTCGCCGGGTACGGCGGTGCCCTGCACGAACTCGACACCCCGCCCGGCCCCCTCCGCCCGACCGTCGGCCACCCCCGGCCCGAACCGGACCACACCCCACAGGTGGCCTACCCCTACCCGGACGGCTGCGGCAGCTGGCAGCAGGCCGATGTCCGCACCGCCCGCGACCGGCTCGGCTGGCGGCCCCGTATCAACCTCGAGGAGTCCCTCGCCGACATCTGGATGGAGGCGGCATGCCGTATCTGACCTCCGCCGCGTCCGGCACCGCCAGCACCGGCTTGAGCGCCGGCCTCGGCATCCCCGGCTATGCGCACCCGCTTGTCGCTCCGCTGGAATGGACCCGACTCACCCGCCCCGGAACTCCTCTCCACTGGGTCGTCCTGAACGTCTCCGACGGCCCCGGCACCCGCCC
Organism: Streptomyces sp. NPDC042364; assembly: GCF_056437585.1. Lineage (NCBI taxonomy): Bacteria > Bacillati > Actinomycetota > Actinomycetes > Kitasatosporales > Streptomycetaceae > Streptomyces > Streptomyces sp. NPDC042364. Next base: position 4,713 of record NZ_JBWKAJ010000027.1, read on the forward strand.
CGACCCGCTCTGCCTGGAAGCCGCGGGCCGGCTGCGCAACGCCGACGTCCGCGTCCTCGGCCACCTCGACGTGGCCCACGGCGCGCGCCCATACGCGGAGATCGTCGCCGACGCCCATCGCCACCTCGACTGGTATCAGGTCGACGGCTACCTCCTGGACCGCTGCCCCACCGAGCGCAGTGCCCTCCCCGAGATCAGCCGCACCGTCCTCACTCTCCGGGCGCTCCTCGGCGGAGGCCACATAGTCCTCGGCCACGGCGCTCATCCGCATCCCGGCTATGCCGGGAGCGCCGACCAACTGGTGACCTTCTCCGGGCCCTGGAGCGACTACCGCTGGTCGCAGGTGGCCGAATGGACCGCCGACCACCCTCCCGAGCGCTTCTGCCACCTCGTCCACGGCGTGCCCCGCGCCCACCTCGACGAGGCACTGCGCGTCGCCCGCTGGCAGGGCGCCGCCACGATCTACTTCACCGACCGCACGGACCGCGGCGGGCGAGCCGACCCCTGGGCGGCACTGCCCGGCTACTGGGACGAAATCGTCTCGCGGGTTGGAACGGGTGTCTCGGAATGAAAATGGGCGTGGCAGTGTTACGGGGAGAACAACCGTAGTGATTGACCGATCAACGGAGTCCCCGTGTCGCTGCCACCCCTGGTCGAGCCCGCTTCCGAGCTCACCGTAGATGAGGTCCGCAGGTACTCCCGCCACCTGATCATCCCCGACGTCGGGATGGACGGGCAGAAGCGGCTGAAGAACGCCAAGGTGCTCTGTGTGGGCGCCGGCGGCCTGGGCTCGCCGGCGCTGATGTACCTGGCCGCGGCGGGCGTCGGGACGCTCGGCATCGTGGAGTTCGACGAGGTCGACGAGTCGAACCTGCAGCGTCAGATCATCCACAGCCAGGCCGACATCGGCCGCTCCAAGGCGGAGTCCGCGCGCGACTCCGTCCTCGGCATCAACCCGTACGTGAACGTGATCCTTCACGAGGAGCGGCTCGAGGCCGACAACGTGATGGACATCTTCAGCCAGTACGACCTGATCGTCGACGGCACGGACAACTTCGCGACCCGCTACCTGGTCAACGACGCCTGCGTCCTGCTGAACAAGCCGTACGTCTGGGGTTCCATCTACCGCTTCGACGGCCAGGCCTCCGTCTTCTGGTCCGAGCACGGTCCCTGCTACCGCTGCCTCTACCCGGAGCCCCCGCCGCCGGGCATGGTCCCCTCCTGCGCCGAGGGCGGCGTCCTCGGCGTGCTGTGCGCGTCCATCGGCTCCATCCAGGTCACCGAGGCCATCAAGGTCCTCACCGGCACCGGTGAGCCGCTCGTCGGCCGACTGATGATCTACGACGCCCTCGAGATGCAGTACCGCCAGGTCAAGGTCCGCAAGGACCCGAACTGCGCGGTATGCGGCGAGAACCCCACCGTCACCGAGCTCATCGACTACGAAGCCTTCTGCGGCGTCGTCTCCGAGGAGGCCCAGGAGGCGGCCGCGGGCTCGACGATCACTCCCAAGCAGCTCAAGGAGTGGATCGACGACGGCGAGAACATCGACATCATCGACGTCCGCGAGGTCAACGAGTACGAGATCGTCTCGATCCCCGGTGCCCGGCTGATCCCGAAGAACGAGTTCCTCATGGGCTCCGCCCTGGAGAGCCTCCCGCAGGACAAGAAGATCGTCCTGCACTGCAAGACGGGTGTCCGCAGTGCGGAAGTCCTCGCCGTCCTCAAGTCGGCCGGCTTCTCCGACGCCGTCCACGTGGGCGGCGGTGTGATCGGCTGGGTCAACCAGATCGAGCCGGACAAGCCGGTCTACTAGTCCCGTCCCCGCCCTCGGCGGACCGACGCCTTCCACGGAGGGGCCTGGCACCACGGGTGCCGGGCCTTCTCCCACGGGCGCCGCGGTCACGTGCAGACCTTGCCGTCCTTCGGCACCGTCCCCGCCAGCAGATAGGCGTTCACGGTCGAGTCGACACAGCTGCTGCCGCTGCCGTACGCCCCATGGCCCTCGCCCTTCCAAGTGAGCACCACACCGACGTCCTCGCCCAGCTCCCGCGCCATCTTCTCGGCGCCCTCGTACGGCGTCGCCGGGTCCCCGGTGTTGCCCACCACGAGAACGGGATCGGCCCCCGGCGCGCTCACCTCCGGTGAGTCCGTCAGGCCGGGCACCGGCCAGTCGTGGCACCAGCCCGCGGTGTCCCAGCCCAGGAACTCGCCGAACACGGGCGAGATCCTCCGGAACTCGGGCAGCAGCTTCTTCGTCTCCTGCGGTGTCGGCCGCTGCTTCTGGTCCAAGCACGATATGACGCGTTGCGAGTGGGTCGTCGTGCCGTAGCGGCCCGAGGGGTCGCGCTCGTTGTAACCGTCGGCGAGGGCCAGCAGCTCCGTGCCGTCGCCGTCCTCGGCCGCTTCGAGAGCGCTCGTCAGGCCGGGCCACGCCTGCTCGCTGTACAGCGGCAGGACGATGCCGGTGATCGCCAGTGTCTGGGTGAGCTCCCGCCCGGACGCCGTCGGCAGAGGCTCCGCGTCGATCCGGTCCAGCAGGTCCGCGATCTTCCGCGTGCCCTGCTCCGGGTTCTGGCCCGTCGACGAGAGGTAGTTGTCGAGCGCGCGCTGGAAGCCCAGTGTCTGGTTCTTCGCGTGACCCACCGTGTCGGCGGTCGGATCGACGACCGCGTCGAGCACGAGGCGGCCGACGTTCTCGGGGAACAGGTGGGCGTAGACACCGCCGAGTTCGGTGCCGTAGGAGATGCCGAAGTAGTGCATCCTCCGGTCGCCCACCGCCCGGCGGATGAGGTCCATGTCACGGGCCGTGTCCGCGGTCGAGACATGGGACAGGAGCTTGCCCGCGGCCCGCTCGCAGCCCGTACCGAAGTCGGCGGCGTCCTCGAAGAAGGCCTTCTCCTCGGTGGTGTCGTCCGGCGTGGCGTCCACCGACTCGGCCGCCTGGATCTCCTTGTCGCTGCGGCAGCGCACCCCTTCGCTCCCGGCGACGCCGCGCGGGTCCCAGCTCACCAGGTCGTACCGCTTGTGCAACTCGCTCGTGACGCCGGCGTACGAGGGCATCATGGAGACGCCCGAGCCACCCGGTCCGCCGAAGTTGAACAGGAGCGAGCCGAGGCGTTCGCTCCTGGCGCCGGTCGCCTCGCTGCGGATCAGCGCGAGTCCGATCGTCTCTCCCTCCGGCTTCGACCAGTCCAGCGGGACCCGCAGCGTCGCGCACCGCCACTCGTCACCCGGCGCCGGACCCTCCGACGTCGCCTCGCAACGCCCCCAGTCGAGCTTCTGCGAGGGGAGTGCGGATGGGGGCGGAGCGCTTTCGCTCCTCCCTCCGTCCGTGCCTCCACTGCAGCCGGCGACCAGCAGCGCCGCCGAGGCCAGAGCCGCTCCCCGTAGCCATCGAGCCATGAGCACATCCCCCTTACGACACCATCAGCCGGATGTCGTGAATGGCAGTCATGCCATGGTATGCGGACTGCCCCCTCCGCGTCGGAGCCTGTGGATAACGCTCTGACCTGTGGTTTCAGGTGCAGACCGTGCCGGCTCTCGGGACCTTGCCCGCGAGCAGGTAGCCGTCAACGGCCGCCTTCACGCAGGCGTTGCCGCTGCCGTACGCACCGTGCCCCTGCCCCCTGTACGTCAGCTCGACACCGACCCCCGCCCCGAGCGCCTCCACCATGCGCCGCGCGCCCTCGTAGGGCGTCGCGGGATCGCCCGTGTTGCCGATCACGAGGATCGGCGCCGAGCCCGGCGCGCTCACGTCGGGATGGTCGGCCGCCCCGGCCACGGCCCAGTCGGTACAGGTGAGCATGGACCAGGCGAGCCACTCGCCGAAGACGGGGGAGGCGGCCCGGAACTCGTCCTGCTTCGCCTCCACGTCCCTGGTGGTGTACCGCGGTTTGTCGTCGGCGCAGTTGATGGCGATGTTCGCCGCGGCCAGGTTGCTGTATTCGCCGTTCTCGCTGCGCCCGTTCATCGAGTCGGCCAGCCGCATCAGCGGCTGCCCATCCCCGTCGTATGCCTGTTCGAGTCCATCGGTGAGGAGGGCCCAGAGGTCCTGGGAGTAGAGGGCCTGCGCGATCCCGGTGGTCGCGGCGGACTCCGTCAGGTCGCGGGGGAAGACGCCGGGGATCGGCTCGCGGTCGAGGTCTTCGAGGAGCGCCATGATGCGGTTCTCGACGTCCTGCGCGGTGTCGCCGACCGGGCACTCCTCCGCCTTCGACACACAGTCCTCGGCGAAGTTGTCGAGTGCCAGCTGGAAACCCCTGGCCTGGCCGAGCGTGCCTTGCTCCGGTGTCTGTGTCGGGTCGACGACCGCGTCGAACACGGCCCGGCCCACCCTCTCGGGGAACAGGTGGGCGTAGACGCCGCCGAGTTCGGTGCCGTAGGAGATGCCGAAGTAGTGCAGCTTGTCGTCGCCGAGGACCCGGCGCATCAGGTCCAGGTCACGTGCGGCGTCCGGGGTGCCGACGTGCGGAAGGGTCTTGCCGGAGTGGTCCTCGCAGGACGCGTTGAACGTCTTCGTGCTGTCCAGCAGTTCCTTCCGCTCGGACGCGTCGTCCGGTGTCTGGTCCTGTTGGAAGTACTCGTCGAGTTCCTCGTCGTCCTCGCACTCGACGCCCGCGCTGCGGCCCACTCCGCGCGGGTCGAAGCTGACCAGGTCGTAGCGCGTGCGCAGATCGGCGAAGTCCTCGGCGAAGGCGGGCAGGGACTTGACGCCCGAGCCCCCGGGACCGCCGAAGTTGAAGACGAGCGATCCGATCCGCCGCTTCCCGCCGCCACTCGACCGCACCCGGATCAGGGCGATGTCGATCGTGTCGCCCTTGGGATCGTCCCAGTCGAGGGGCGCTTTCATGGTCGCGCACTGCCAGGGGTCGCCGTCCGGCAGGGGTGAGGGGGCGGGCCCGCCGCCCTCCGACGCCGATGGTTCCGGGCAGTCCTTCCAGTCAGGTTTCTGCGTCGTCAGATCGTCGTCCCTGCCCTTGGCCTCGTCGCCGCAGCCCGCCGTGGACAAGGACAGCAGGACGGCGAGGGCGGTCAGGGCGACGGCGCGCAGCCGGAACGACGTGGGCATGCCTTCATCCTGAAGCCGCCCCGAGCGGCACGCTCGGGGCGCGGGCCGTGCGGGTGAGACGGGAAAGCCGCCTCCACGCGCGGGTGGAGGCGGCTTTCCCGTCTAGAGCGCGCCCTTGCGCGTCAACTGGTTGAAGGCCAGCCATCCGGGCAGCACGGGCAGCCACAGCGTCAGGAGCCGGAACAGCAGGACGGCGGGCGCCGCGACCTCCTTGGGCAGACCGACGGCGATGAGACCGACCGTCAAGGTGGCCTCCACCGCGCCCACACCGCCGGGAGTCGGTGCCGCGGAGCCCAGAGCGTTGCCCGCGAGGAAGACGACCGCGACGCTGGCGATGCTGATCGAGGCGTTCTCGTCGCCGAAGGCGCGGATCGAGGCGTCCAGGCACATCACGAAGCAGCCGGTGAGGAGCAGCATGCCGCCGATGCCGGTGATCAGCTTCTGCGGCCGCTGCAGCACATCGAGCATGCGCGGTACGACTCCGGCGAAGAGCGATCGCACGCGCGTGACGACGAACTTCCGCAGGAACGGGATCGACGTCACCACCAGGACGAGCACCGCGACCGTCAGCAGGCCGGCGATGACCGTGCGGGACGGCGACAGGGACGGCGTCTTCTCGGTTCCGGTGAGATAGCCGAAGGCGAGCAGCATGAGGATGTGACAGCCCAGCCCGAACAACTGGGAGGCGCCCACGCTGGCTACGGCGAGACCGGGCCGTACCCCCGCCCGCTGCAGGAAGCGCGTGTTGAGCGCCACGCCGCCCACCGCCGCCGGCGCGACGATCTTCACGAACGACCCGGCTACCTGCGCCGCCACCGTCCGGAGGAACGGCACCCGTTCCGGCACGAAGCCCAGCAGGCTCATCGCCGCCGCCACATAGCTCAGCGCGGAGAAGCACACCGCCGCGGCCACCCAGCCCCACTCGGCGTTCTTGATGAGCGGCCCGAACTCGATGTGGGTCAGCTGCGTCAACAGGAAGTACGCGCCGATGGCGCCCGCGATGAAACTGATCAGGGTGCGCGGCCGGACCCGTTCCAGCCGGGCCGGTTCGACGGGAGCCTGAGGCCGGATGAGCAGCACCTGATGGCGGATCTGGGTGAGCAGGTCCTCCTCGCGGGCCTCCTCCAGGGCCTCGTCGATCGCCCGCTTCTCCGCCCGCTGCTCGGCTCGTACCGCCTTCTTGTCGGTCTTGCCCGGCTCGGCGGCGGCCTCCCGGTGCTCCTCCGCGCGGGCCTGCTTGGCCAGCTGGGAGGCCTCCAGGACCGCCTCGCGCTCGCGCTCCGCCCGCTCCCTGGCCAGCCTGCGCAGGGTCGCGCGCGTGGAGCGTGAGAGTGCGATGGGTTGCAGCATCGGCAGACAGGCGGCCACCGCGTCGGGGCCGAGGACGCTCACCGCCGACGCCACCGCCCGCTCGGCGCCCACCCGCAGCCCCAGCGTGGTCAGCAGTTGGGAGACGTCCATGCGGAGCACCAGATCGCCGGCCGCGATCTCACCGACGCGCAGATCCGTCAGGATCACCATGCCGGAACGATCCACCAGGATCGCGTCACCCACGAGCCTGCGGTGCGCGATGCGCCGCGACTGCAGGGCCTTCACCTGGGCCCAGGTGTCGTGCAGCAGTTCGTCGGTGACCTCGTCGTCCGACAGGGAGTCCAGGGTGCGCCCGCCGGTGTGCTCGTAGACGAGCATCACGGCGTCCGGCCCCAGCTCGGAGGTCGCGATCAGCTTGGGGGCGTTGGCGCCGGCCGCGATGGCCGCGTAGGCGAGGAGTGCCTCCTGCTCCAGGGCCTGACGCAGGGACTGCAGACTGCGGCGCGTCGTGATGCCGCGCAGGGTGAGCCGCCGCCAGACGCGGTAGAAGAAGCCCTGTGCCTGCTGCTCCCGGTCGACGACGGTGACGTCGAGGGGTGGGCCGTCCTCCAGCGTCACGAAGTACCGGCGGCCCCGGTCGCCGCCTTCCGCGGTGTCCGAGGCCTCCTCGCGGGCGGCGCTCACCGGCTTGAAGCCGACCCGCCTGAGGCCCGCCATCAGGGTCCTGCCGGTGGGGCGCACATTCGGCGAGCCGACTGCGTAGAGCGTCCCGTAGGCGACCGTCCAGCCGATCAGTACCGTCAGGATGATCGAGAACGGCGTCGTGTAGCCGGCGACCAGCATGGAGAACGTGTCCAGCAGCAGCACGATCCACAGCACCGCGCGCCAGCGGGGTCTGCGGGACATGCCCACGGCTGTCATGTATGCGATGACCGGCGCGAGATAGCCGTGCACGGGGTCGGTGAGGGCGTGGATGTCACCGGGGGAGGGCTGGGTGAGCGCCTCCTGGATCGAGTCGGGGGCGGTGCGGGCGACCCACAGGTCCGTCGCCAGCGTCACCCCGTGCGCGAGGACCGCCGCGAGCACGCCGTCCGCGATGCGCAGCCCGTCCCGCTTGATCAGCCGCTCGATCGCGAAGGCGACCGGTACCAGCAGGATCGCGATGCTCGATCCGAGGCCCGCGAGCTTGATCACCAGGTCGGGTGCCTGCCCCGTCCCCTTGTTGATGTCCTGTTCGAGCCCGGCCGTGGTGCCGTGCGCGAACGCCGCGATCGCCAGCAGGACGATGATGCCGAGGATGCCGACCGACAGCCGCATGAGGTCCGAAGGACGGTGCACGCGCGCGGGGAGCAGCGGTTCGTCGCCCTCGACCGCTTCGGTATGCCCCTCGTCCGGGGCCTCGGTGGCCGGCCCGCCGTCCGGCGACGTGCCCTCGTGCCGGTCGTCGTGCGTCTCGGGGGAGGGCGATGTGTCCGAGGGTGCGGCGTTCGCCGGGTCCTTCCGTTCGCCGGTTCCGGCGCCTTGGCCGTCCCCGTCGGCGGTGTCCGGGCGCGACGAGGCGTCAGAGGTGCCCGCCGCGTCATCGGGGTGCACGCTCTGCTGCTTCATCGTCTCTTCTTGGTCTCGTATCACCAGTCACCGCCCGCACGATGGTGGCATGCCCGGCGGGCACACAGGGGCATCAGGGTGCAATGCGGGGGCGCACAGTCTGCCCGAAGACCGCCCTCGGAGCGAGGGACGCACGCGTCGGCCACCACGTCCCATTGTCGGTGGGGTGGTGCAGGATGGGCAGGATGAGCGAGGAGAGCCTTCCGGTGGACGCCCTGCCGGAGTACGCGGAGCGGGTCCTCGAGGCCGCCGAGCTGATCCCGCCCGGGCGGGTCATGACGTACGGGGATGTCGCCGAGTGGCTGGGGGAGGGCGGCCCGCGCCAGGTGGGCCGTGTGATGGCCCTCTACGGAGGCCCCGTCCCGTGGTGGCGGGTGGTCCGCGCGGACGGCCGGCTGCTCCCCGGCCACGAACTGAGAGCGCTGCGTCACTACCGCACGGAGGGGACGCCCCTGCGCGAGGCGAGCCGCGCCGCCGAAGGCCATGTGCCGCGTGTCGATATGAAACGGGCGCGGTGGGACGGCGGCGAACGCGCGGAAGATCACACCTGACGGCACTCCGCTACCGGCGGCCTTCGAGGCGGCCCCGTACGGGGGAAGCGGGGCACGTCGGTGACATGCCGTACGTTCGTGGGGCGAGGGACGCATGTGCCGCGTGGGCCGGGAGGGAACAAGGGGAAGCTCTGCTTCCGCACCACCCGTCGGCGTAGCGTCGGCTGCACGTGTCCCCCTCACCCCGCGGCCACCGCTCTCCACGAGCAGGGGCAGGGCAACCAGCACACCCACCAGGACCGGCGAACCACGTGAGCTCCTCTTCCTCCACCAGACGCCTGCCGCACACCCAGGTGCGGCGGGGGAGCCGTGGCGCTTACCGACTGGTGCGTACCCCACCGGTCCGATCGAATCCCCCTCATCTGGACGCCGAGCAGCGCGCCGTGGTTGACCACGAGACGGGCCCAATGCTCGTTCTCGCAGGTCCGGGCACCGGCAAGACGACCACGCTCGTCGAGTCCGTGGCGGCCCGCATCGCCCGCGGCGCCGACCCCGAGCGCGTCCTCGTGCTGACCTTCAGCCGCAAGGCGGCCGTCGAGTTGCGTGACCGCATGGCGCTGCGCATGGGCGCCGCGCGCGCCCCCCGGGCCACCACCTTCCACTCGTTCTGCTACGCGCTGGTCCGCGCCCATCAGGACAGCGACCTGTTCGCCGAGCCGCTGCGGCTGCTGTCCGGTCCCGAGCAGGACGTCGCCGTCCGAGAGCTGCTCGCCGGCCAGCCCGACCTGGAGCGCCTCGGTCTCGCGCATGTGCGCTGGCCGGACGAACTGCGTGCCTGCCTCACCACGCGCGGGTTCGCCGACGAGGTCCGCGCGGTCCTCGCCCGCAGCCGCGAACTGGGCCTGGCCCCCGCCGACCTGCGGGCGTTCGCCGACCGCATCGGCCGCCCCGACTGGCGCGCGGCCTCCGCCTTCCTCGCCGAGTACCTCGACGTCCTCGACCTGCAAGGGGTGCTCGACTACGCGGAACTGGTCCACCGAGCGGTCCTCCTCGCCGGCCGTCCCGGTGTCGCCGAGCACCTGGCGGGGCAGTACGACGCGGTTTACGTCGACGAGTACCAGGACACCGATCCGGCGCAGGTGCGGCTCTTGAGGTCCCTCGCGGGCGGTGGCCGCACGCTGGTGGCCTTCGGTGACCCCGACCAGTCGATCTACACGTTCCGGGGCGCCGACGTGAACGGCATCCTGGAGTTCCCGGCCGCGTTCCCGCGCGTGGACGGCCGCCAGGCCCCGGTCGCCGTCCTCGGGACCTCCCGCCGCTCGGGGGCCGCCCTGCTCGCGGCCACCCGACTGCTCACCCAGCGCATGCCGCTCACCCGCCTCCCGGCGGAGAAGGTACGGGCCCACCGTGAACTCCGACCCGAACGGGAGGGCGGCCGAGTCGAGGTCTACACGTACCCGACCCCGGGCACGGAACTGGACAACATCGCGGACGTCCTGCGCCGGGCCCATCTCGAGGACGGTGTCCCCTGGGGCGAGATGGCCGTCCTGGTTCGTGCGGGCGCCCGCACCATTCCCTCGATGCGGCGCGCCCTCACGGCCGCGGGGGTCCCCCTGGAGATCGACGGCGACGACCTGCCACTCCGCCACGAACCGGCCGTCCAGCCCCTCCTGACGGCCCTGCGGGCGGTCGCCCGGGCGGAGCTGGGGGAGACCGGCTCGACGGCCGCGGTGGAGCCGGTGGAGCCGGCGGTGCCCGAAGGGGCCGAGAGGCCGGAGGAGACCGGCACAGGCGGGACGCCGGACGGAGACGAGGGGGCCCGGGAAGCCGCTGCGCCGGAGGCGCCGGAAGGAGACGAGGGGGCCCTGGAAGCCGCCGCGCCGGAGGCGCCGGAAGCGGCGGGACGAGCCGATGAGCCGGAAGCGGCAGGGAGCCCGGGGGACGTGCCGGAGCCCGACGCGGGTGCGGTGACGGCGGCTGCCCGCGAGCCGTACGGCGGCACCGGGTCGCCCCCGTGCTGGCTGGACACCGAGACCGCGCTCACTCTCCTCGCCTCCCCCCTCGCGGGTATGGACACCGCCGATCTGCGGAGGCTGGGCCGTGCCCTGCGCGAGGAGGAACGGGCCGGCGGCAACCCCGTGCCGCCTCCCTCGGACGAACTGCTGGCCCGGGCCCTGGCCGAACCGGAGCGGCTGGTCGCGCACGACCCGGCGTACGCGCGGGGCGCGCAACGCCTCGGCGCGCTGCTGCGGAAGGCGCGGGAACGCCTCGCCGGCGGCGGTACGGCCGAGGAGGCGCTGTGGGACCTGTGGGACGGCACGCCGTGGCCCAGGCGTCTGGAGCGGGCCGCGCGGCGCGGCGGCGCCGCCGGACGCAACGCCGACCGGGACCTCGACGCCGTGTGCGCGCTCTTCGCCACCGCGGCACGCGCGGAGGAACGCAGCGGAGGCCTCGGCGCCCTCAACTTCCTGGCGGAGATCGAGGCCGAGGACATCGCCGCAGACACGCTCACCGGAAGGGCGGTGCGCCCCGACGCCGTACGCCTGATGACCGCGCACCGCTCCAAGGGCCTGCAATGGCGCCTGGTCGTCGTCGCGGGTGTCCAGGAAGGGCTCTGGCCGGACCTGCGGCGCCGGGGCTCGCTCCTGGAGGCGGACCGCATCGGCCGTGACGGTCTCGCCGAACCGCTCACCCCGGGAGCGCTGCTCGCCGAGGAGCGGCGACTGTTCTACGTGGCCGCCACACGCGCGCGTGAACGCCTCGTCGTCACCGCCGTGAAGGCCCCCGCCGACGACGGCGACCAGCCCTCCCGCTTTCTTACCGAGCTCGGCGTCGAACCCAAGGACGTCACCGGACGCCCCCGCCGCCCGCTCTCCGTGGCCGCCCTGGTGGCCGAACTGCGCGCCACGACGGTCGACCCGCGGGTGTCGGACGCACTGCGGGAGGCCGCGGCCCGGCGACTGGCCCGGCTGGCCGCCCTGAGCGACGAGGACGGCCGTCCCCTCGTGCCGTCGGCACACCCGTACCGCTGGTGGGGCATGTTCGAGCCCACCGAGAGCAAGGTCCCGCTCAGGAACCGCGACGAGCCCGTCGTGCTGTCCGGCAGTGCCCTCGGCCAACTCGCCAACACCTGCGCCCTGCAGTGGTTCCTGGGCCGCGAGGTGAAGGCCGACGCGCCCGCGACCGCCGCCCAGGGCTTCGGCAACGTCGTGCACGTCCTCGCGGACGAGGTCGCCTCCGGACGCACCCCCGCAGACCTCGACGTCCTCATGGAGCGCCTCGACTCCGTGTGGAACGCGCTCGCCTTCGACGCGCCCTGGAAGTCGGAACAGGAGAAGCAGCACGCGCGCGTGGCACTCGAACGCTTCCTGATGTGGCACGTCGACTCGAACGGGCTCCGCGCCGGACGCACCCCGGTGGCCAGCGAGCACGACTTCGACGTGACCCTCGAAGCGGGCGACTACGAGGTGCGCGTCCGAGGCTCCATGGACCGCGTCGAGACCGACGCCGAAGGCCGCGCCTACGTGGTCGACTTCAAGACCGGCAAACAGGCGCCGACCGCCGCCGAGGTCGAACGCCACCCCCAGCTCGCCGTCTACCAGCTCGCGGTCCGCGAGGGAGCCGTCGACGAGCCCTTCGGCGGCGCACGGCCCGAACCGGGCGGCGCCGAACTCGTCCAGCTGCGGCAGGGCGCCGCCCGGAAGAACGGCGGAGAGACCCTCCCCAAGGTGCAGGCACAGGGACCCCTGGAGGGTGACTGGATCGGCGGACTCCTCGCCAACGCCGCGGGGAAGGTCCTCGACGAGCGCTTCTCCCCGACCGCAGGACAACACTGTGCACACTGCGCTTTCCGGGCGTCCTGCAGCGCCCGCCCGGAGGGCCGCCACGTCGTCGAGTGACCGCGTGACCGACAGCACCACCCGCGCTGACCAGCGCTTATCCCCACCCGGACGGCGATCCGGCATCCGCTGTCAGTGTCCGACGCTAGCCTCTCTGGGGTGTCAGCCCCTATCAGTGATCCCGAGCAGCTCAAGGAGCTCCTGGGGATCCCGTTCACCCCGGAGCAGACGGCCTGCATCATCGCGCCGCCCGCCCCGCAGGTGATCGTGGCCGGAGCCGGCTCGGGCAAGACCACGGTCATGGCCGCGCGCGTGGTCTGGCTGGTCGGCACCGGACAGGTCGCCCCCGAACAGGTGCTCGGTCTGACCTTCACCAACAAGGCGGCCGGCGAACTCGCCGAGCGAGTGCGCAAAGCCCTGGTCAGGGCCGGCATCACCGACCCGGACGGGATCGACCCCGACAACCCCCCGGGCGAGCCCGTCATCTCCACGTACCACGCCTTCGCCGGCCGCCTCCTCACCGACCACGGACTGCGCATCGGCCTGGAGCCCACCGCCCGGCTCCTCGCCGACGCCACCCGGTACCAGCTCGCCGCACGTGTGCTCCGCGAGTCCCCGGGCCCGTACCCGGCGCTCACCCGCTCCTTCCCGGACCTCGTCAGCGACCTCCTCGCGCTCGACTCCGAACTGGCCGAACACCTCGTACGCCCCGACGAACTGCGCGCGTACGACGCCGAGCTGCTGCGCGACCTGGAGAGCGCCAAGCTCTCCAACGCGGAGCTCCGCAAGGTCCCCGAAGCGGCCGCCGCCCGACGTGAACTCGCGGAGCTGGTCGGCCGCTACCGAGCGGCCAAGCGCGAGCGGGACCTCCTCGACTTCGGCGACCAGATCGCCCTGTCGGCGCGCCTCGCCCGGCTGCCCGAGGTCGGCCGCCTCCTGCGGGACGAGTTCCGGGTGGTCCTGCTCGACGAGTACCAGGACACCTCCGTCGCCCAACGCGTCCTGCTCGCCGGCCTGTTCGGCGGCGGCACCGGCCACCCCGTGACCGCCGTCGGCGACCCCTGCCAGGCCATCTACGGCTGGCGCGGCGCCTCCGTCGCCAACCTCGACGACTTCCCCGAGCACTTCGCCCACCCCGACGGCCGCCCCGCCACCCGGCAGGCGCTCAGCGAGAACCGCCGCAGCGGCGGCCGCCTCCTCGACCTCGCCAACGGCCTCGCCGAGCCCCTGCGCGCCATGCACGCGGGCGTGGAGGCACTCAGGCCCGCCCCCGGAGCCGAGCGCGACGGCATGGTCCGCTGCGCCCTGCTGCCGACCCACGCCGAGGAACTCGACTGGATCGCCGACTCGATCGCCCACCTCGTGCGCACCGGCAAGGAGCCGGGCGAGATCGCGGTCCTGTGCCGTACGGCCACCGACTTCGCCGACATCCAGGGCGCGCTCGTCGCCCGCGACATCCCCGTCGAGGTCGTCGGTCTCTCCGGGCTGCTCCACCTCCCCGAGGTGGCCGACCTCGTCGCCGTCTGCGAGGTCCTCCAGGACCCCGGCGCCAACGCCTCCCTGGTGCGCCTGCTCACCGGCCCGCGCTGGCGCATCGGCCCCCGCGACCTCGCCCTCCTGGGACGCCGGGCCAGGCGTCTCGTGTCGCACGCGCGCGCGGGCGCCGACGACGATCCGGACCGCCGGCTCGCCGCCGCCGTCGAGGGCGTCGACCCGGCCGAGGTGATCTCGCTGGCCGACGCGCTCGACACATTCCTGGAGCTGCCGCTCGAAACCGACGGCGAGGACGACGGGCTGCCCTTCTCCCCGGACGCGCGCGTGCGCTTCGCCCGCCTCGCCGCCGAACTGCGCGACCTGCGCCGCTCGCTCGCCGACCCGCTCATGGACGTCCTGCACCGGGTGCTCGCCGTCACCGGCCTCGAAGTCGAACTCTCCGCCTCGCCGAACGCCCTGGCCGCCCGTCGCCGCGAGACGCTCTCCAACTTCCTCGACATCGCCGCCTCCTTCGCCGCCAACAGCGAGGGCGAGGCCACCCTGCTCGCCTTCCTCGGCTTCCTGCGCACGGCCGCCCAGTACGAGAAGGGCCTCGACAACGCCCTCCCGGGCGGCGAGAACACCGTCAAGGTGCTCACCGCCCACAAGTCCAAGGGCCTGGAGTGGGACGTCGTCGCCGTGCCCGGCCTCGTCACCGGTACCTTCCCCAGCACCCAGGGACGCGAGAAGTGGACCGCCCAGGGCAGGGTCCTGCCGCACGAACTGCGCGGCGACGCCGACACCCTTCCCGACGTCGAGGCATGGGACTCGCGAGGCCTGAAGGCCTTCCACGAGGCGATGAAGGACCACCAGCGCACCGAGGAACTCCGCCTCGGCTACGTGACGTTCACCCGCCCCCGCTCCCTGCTCCTCGGCTCGGGCCACTGGTGGGGCCCCTCCCAGAAACGCCCGCGCGGCCCCTCCGACTTCCTTGAAGCCCTGTACGACCACTGCGCCGCCGGGTTCGGCGAGATCGAGGTCTGGGCCGACGAACCAGAGGACGGCACCGAGAACCCCGCCCTGCACGAGGCATCCGCCGACCACGCCTGGCCGCTCCCCCTGGACGACACCGCCCTGGCCCGCCGCCGCGCGGCCGCCGAGACCGTACTGGCCCACCTGGAACGCGCCGCCCACCACGAGGACACCCCCCCGGGCAGCCTCGACGACCCGCACCCCTTCGAGGACCCGGACTGGCCTCCGCCCCCGGAGGACGACCACCCGGACGACCACCCGGACGACCTCCACGGCGACCTCCCCGACGAGGACGCCGCCGACTGGGATTCCTGGACGACGGACCGCCCGGCGCAGACGTCGCCGCCCGTCCACGGCGCACGCAGGCCAACGGTGCCGCACGCCCGCAGTCACCCTGCCGAGGACGCCCTCACCCCCGAAGAGGTCCGCACCATCGCCTCCTGGGACCGCGATCTGGACGCACTCACCGGAGAGCTCCTGCGCGCCCGCGCCAAGGTCACCGACGTCCCCCTGCCGACATCGCTGACCGCCTCGCAGCTGCTGCGCCTGGCCGCCGACCCCGATGGCTTCGCGCAGGAACTCGCACGCCCCATGCCGCGCCCCCCGCAGCCCGCCGCGCGCCGCGGCACCCGCTTCCACGCCTGGATCGAGGCCCGCTTCGAAGAACTGCGGCTGCCCATGCTGGAGCCCGAGGACCTGCCGGGCAGCGAAGCCGAGATCGCCGACGAACGGGATCTGGAGGCACTGAAAGAAGCCTTCGAACGCACTCCGTACGCAAACCGCACGCCGTACCGCGTGGAGGCGCCCTTCCAGCTGGGGATAGCCGGACGCGTCGTCCGCGGCCGCATCGACGCCGTCTACCGGGAGACCGCCCACGACGGGACGACGACATACGAGATCGTCGACTGGAAGACCAGTCGCGCCCGCACCGCCGACCCCCTCCAGCTCGCGATCTACCGCCTCGCCTGGGCCGAGCGACAGGGCGTGCCCCCGGAGTCCGTGGGGGCCGCGTTCCTTTACGTACGCACGGGTGACGTCGTGCGACCGGAGAACCTGCCCGACCGGCGGGCGCTGGAACGGCTGCTCCTGCAGGAGCCGGACTCCGGGGGCCCACCGTGGCCGGAAGAGGCTTCGGAGCCGTTCGGGGACGAACCGCCGGACGAGTACGCCGGTGCGGGCCGATAGTCTCGTGAGCATGAGCGAGACCCCGGACAGCGCCGTCCGTACGTACATCGAGAACCACCGTGCCGCCTTCCTCGACGACCTCGTGGAATGGCTGCGCATCCCGTCGGTGTCGGCGCAGCCCGAGCACGCGACGGACGTACGCCGCAGCGCCGACTGGCTGGCCGACAAGCTCCGGGAGACCGGCTTCCCCGTCGCCGAGATCTGGGAGACACCGGGCGCCCCCGCCGTCTTCGCCGAATGGCCCTCCGAGGACGCCGACGCCCCCACCGTCCTCGTCTACGGCCACCACGACGTGCAGCCCGCCGCCCGCGAGGACGGCTGGGACACCGAGCCGTTCGAGCCCGTGATCCGGGGAAACCGCCTCCACGCGCGCGGGGCGGCCGACGACAAGGGCCAGGTGTTCTTCCACACACTCGGCGTCCGCGCCCACCTCGCCGCCACCGGCCGCAGCACCCCCGCCGTCCACCTGAAGATGCTCATCGAGGGCGAGGAGGAGTCCGGCTCCCCGCACTTCCGGGCCCTCGTCGAGGAACATGCCGAGCGGCTCGCCGCCGACGCGGTGGTCGTCTCCGACACCGGAATGTGGTCCGAGGACACCCCCACCGTGTGCACCGGCATGCGCGGCCTCGCCGAGTGCGAGATCCGGCTGTACGGCCCCGACCAGGACATCCACTCCGGTTCCTTCGGCGGCGCCGTACCGAACCCGGCCACCGAGGTCGCCCGCCTGGTCGCCGCCCTGCACGACGAGCACGCGCGCGTGGCGATCCCCGGCTTCTACGACGGCATCGTCGAACTCACCGACCGCGAACGCGAACTCTTCGCCGAACTGCCCTTCGACGAGGAGCGATGGCTGCGCACGGCCAGGTCGACGGCGACGCACGGAGAGGCCGGGCACACCACCCTGGAGCGCCTCTGGGCCCGCCCGACCGCCGAGGTCAACGGCATCGGCGGAGGCTATCAGGGCGCCGGCAGCAAGACGATCATCCCGTCCTCGGCGATGGTGAAGCTGTCCTTCCGGCTGGTCGCGGGCCAGGACCCGGACCACATCGCGAAGGCCGTCACCGCCTGGGCCGCCGAACGCATCCCCGCCGGCATCCGCCACGAGATCACCTTCAGCGGGGCCACCCGCCCCTGCCTCACCCCTCTGGACCACCCCGCCCTGCAGTCCCTGGTGCGCGCCATGGGCCGCGCCTTCCAGCAGCCCGTCCGCCACACCCGCGAGGGCGGCTCCGGCCCCGCCGCCGACCTCCAGGAAGTCCTCGGCGCACCCGTGCTCTTCCTGGGCATCTCCGTCCCCTCGGACGGCTGGCACGCCCCCGACGAGAAGGTCGAACTGGACCTGCTGCTGAAGGGCGTCGAGACCAGCGCGTACCTCTGGAGCGAGCTGGCCGGGAACTCCCGCGAGGCACACTGAAGAAAACCCCCACACCCAGCGCATCCGCCCGCCGTACGCCCCGCCCGAACCGCCCGCCCGAACCCGACCGTTCCACCGGGGGAGTTGGAAGCACCCGTGACGACCTGGACCGACCACACCGCCGATCGACCCATCGCGCTCACCGCCCCCAGCGGCATCGACCGGGCGGCCCACCACCGCCTCGACGAGGCCTGGCTCGCGGCGGCCTGGAGCCACCCCACCACCCGCTGCTTCGTGGTCTCCGGCGGTCAGGTCCTCATCGACGAGACGCCGGACGGCACCACCGAGCTCGTCATGACCCCGTCCTTCGAGGCACCGCTCACCGAGGCGCACCGCTACTTCCTGGGCACCGACGCCGACGGTGTGAGCTACTTCGCACTGCAGAAGGACTCGCTCCCCGGGCGCATGGACCAGTCGGCCCGCCCGGCCGGCCTGCGCGAGGCGGGCATGCTGCTGTCGCCCCGCGACACCGGCCTCATGGTGCACGCGGTCGGCCTGGAGAACTGGCAGCGCACCCACCGCTTCTGCTCCCGCTGCGGCGAGCGCACGGTCATCGCGGCGGCCGGTCACATCCGCCGCTGCCCCGCCTGCGGCGCCGAGCACTACCCGCGGACCGACCCCGCGGTGATCATGGGCGTCACGGACGACGAGGACCGCCTCCTCCTCGGCCGTCAGGTCCACTGGCCCGAGGGCCGCTTCTCCACCCTCGCGGGCTTCGTGGAGCCCGGCGAGTCGATCGAGCAGGCCGTGCGCCGAGAGGTCCACGAGGAGGTCGGCATCACCGTCGGCCAGGTCGAGTACATCGCCAGCCAGCCATGGCCCTTCCCGTCCAGCCTCATGCTCGGCTTCATGGCCCGCGCCACCTCCACCGACGTCGACGTGGACGGCGACGAGATCCACGAGGCGCGCTGGTTCTCCCGGGAAGAGCTGCGGGCCGCGTTCGAGTCCGGGGAGGTGCTGGCTCCCTACGGCATCTCGATCGCGGCCCGGCTGATCGAACTCTGGTACGGCAAGCCCCTGCCGACCCGGGGCCACACCGGCTAGTGCGGTGACCCGGCGGGGGCGCGCGCGACTACGCGCCTATCTTCTGCTTGACCTGCGCCAGCGAGGGGTTGGTGAGGGTCGAGCCGTCGGGGAAGAGGACGGTGGGAACGGTCTGGTTCCCGCCGTTCGCCTTCTCCACGAACGCCGCGGACTCCGGGTCCTGCTCGATGTTGATCTCGGTGTACGTGATGCCCTCGCGGTCCATCTGGCTCTTCAGCCGGCGGCAGTAGCCGCACCACGTGGTGCTGTACATCGTCACAGTGCCCGCCATGTCCCTGGCGCTCCTTCACGGTATGAGGGGTGCTCGTAGCAGTGAGTGGAACGTACGCCACGAGCCCGCCATTCCCCAGGGCAGGGTGGCGTCCGCCACCACGTCCCACGCCCCGTCCGCCACCACGCCCGGCGTCCGGCGCCGGACGCCACGGGGATGACTGCCGCATTGGTACGACTGCGAGTGCCTGCCTGTGGACAACCGGCTCAGCCGTCTCCGGCGACCTGGCAGCATGGCCGTGTGACAGCAGCAACGCACTCCACCCTCTTCCCGCGTGTCCCCGACTCGGCCGACGCGGTGCTCGAAGGGCTCGACCCCGAGCAGCGCGCGGTGGCCACCGCCCTGCACGGGCCGGTGTGCGTCCTGGCGGGAGCCGGCACGGGCAAGACCCGCGCCATCACCCACCGCATCGCCTACGGCGTGCGGGCGGGGATACTCCAGCCCGCCAGCGTGCTCGCCGTCACCTTCACCAGTCGTGCCGCCGGGGAGATGCGCGGCCGCCTCCGTCAGCTCGGCGCCGCCGGGGTTCAGGCGCGCACCTTCCACTCCGCGGCCCTGCGCCAGCTCCAGTACTTCTGGCCGAAGGCCGTCGGCGGCGGGATGCCCAGGATCGTCGACCGCAAGATCCCCCTCGTCGCGGACGCGGCGGCCGCCTGCCGCATCCGTCTCGATCGCAACGAACTACGGGACGCCGCCGCCGAGATCGAGTGGTCCAAGGTCACCCAGACCGTCCCCGCCGACTACGCCGCCGCAGCCGCCAAGCACGGCCGGGACACGCCCCGCGACCCGGCCGAGATCGCCCAGATCTACGCCACCTACGAGGACCTCAAGCGCGAGCGCGCCGTCATCGACTTCGAGGACGTCCTGCTGCTCACGGTCGGCATCCTCCAGGACCGGCACGACATCGCCGAGCAGGTCCGTTCCCAGTACCAGCATTTCGTGGTCGACGAGTACCAGGACGTCAGCCCCCTCCAGCAACGCCTCCTGGAACTGTGGCTCGGCGACCGGGACGACCTCTGCGTCGTCGGGGACGCCAGCCAGACGATCTACTCGTTCACGGGCGCAACACCCGACCATCTGCTCGACTTCCGCCTCCGCCACCCCGGGGCCACCGTCGTCAAGCTCGTCCGCGACTACCGCTCCACACCACAGGTCGTCCACCTCGCCAACGGCCTCCTCTCCCAGGCCCGCGGCCGCGCCGCCGACCACCGCCTGGAGCTGATCTCCCAACGCCCGCCGGGCCCCGAACCCCGCTACACCGAGTACGCGGACGAGCCCGCCGAGGCGGAGGGCGCCGCCCGCCGCATCCGCGATCTCATCGGCTCCGGGGTCCCGGCGAGCGAGATCGCCATCCTGTTCCGCACGAACTCCCAGTCCGAGACCTACGAACAGGCTCTGGCGGACGCCGGCGTGCCCTACCAGTTGCGCGGTGCCGAGCGGTTCTTCGACCGCCCGGAGGTGCGCAAGGCGGGGTCCGCGCTGAGAGCCGCGGCCCGCTTCGGCGGCAACGACAGCCTCCTGGAGGACGCCGTCGACCTTCCCTCACAGGTCCGGGCCGTGCTGTCCGGCGAGGGCTGGACCGGCGAACCACCGGCGGGCTCCGGAGCGGTCCGGGAACGCTGGGAGTCACTGGCCGCCCTGGTGAACCTGGCGCAGGACTTCGCCGCCGCCAGGCCCGACGCCACCCTCGGCGACCTGGTGGCGGAACTGGACGAACGGGCCAATGCCCAGCACGCTCCGACCGTCCAGGGCGTCACCCTCGCCTCCCTGCACTCCGCGAAGGGCCTGGAATGGGACGCCGTGTTCCTGGTCGGTGTCGCCGAGGGCATGATGCCGATCACCTACGCCAGAACGGACGAGCAGATCGAGGAGGAGAGACGACTCCTCTATGTCGGCGTCACCCGCGCCCGGCAGCAGCTCTCCGTCTCCTGGGCCCTGTCCCGTTCGCCCGGCGGCCGCCCCAACCGGCGCCCCAGCCGGTTCCTCGACGGCCTGCGCCCCGGCTCGACCCCCACCGGGGGCCGCACCGGCGCCAGCGCCTCCGGAGGGGTCGAGCAGGGATCGCCGGGCCACCGAACCGGCGCCTCCGCGTTCGGCGGCGGGAGCGGACCGGTCGCGCGCCGTACCAGCCGGACCCCGGCCCGTTGCCGGGTCTGCGGCCGCAGCCTGCGCGAGGCGGGCGAGATGAAGCTGATGCGTTGCGAGGACTGCCCCTCCGACATGGACGAGGGCCTCTATGAGCGGCTCCGGGAGTGGCGGGCCGTCCAGGCCCGGCGGAGCGGGCAGCCCGACTTCTGCGTCTTCACCGACCGGACCCTGATGGCCATCGCGGAAGCGGGGCCGAGCACTCCGGTGGAACTGGGTCGCATCCCGGGTGTCATCGCCCGTAAGCTCCAGCGGTACGGCGCCGAGGTTCTCGACATCTGCGCAGGTCGGGAGCCCCTGGGTGAGGTCGAGAGTGACTGATACGAACTCGTCGAAAAAATAGTTTGCGCATGCCCCGGCAATCCCCATAGGTTCTTAGGCACGGGAACAGCGGCCTTCTCCAAGGCCCTGGTTTCGTGGTGTACTTCATATCCGTTGGATCGGTTCACGCCGGTCCCGTAGACGCCGAGAGGAGGCGAGTCCAGTGATCAGCATCAACACCAGCTTCATCAGCCCGGTCAAAATGACCGATCGCTCGGCCGTCTCCACGTGCATGCTCGGCGTCTCGAACCTGGGCACCGGTCTGTCCGCCATCCGTGGCGGCCGTCCGGCGTCCTCCGTGTCTCCTGCGGGCCTTCCTGTCCGCGAGCGCACTGAGCGACCGACCAAGGCACTGGAAGCAGCAGTAGAGGCACAGGCGCAGGCCTATGCCTTTGCGGCGGCCGGTGCCGGATTCCGGAAGCAGACGACGCAGCACCACCTGATGTGGGCCTTCCGTGGGCCTGAACCCTGGAGTGATCCAGCCTGATCGTCGATCAGGCCGGCGCCTTCAGGGCCGCGGAACCCCATCCGGGATCCGCGGCCCTTCTGTTTGTCCCCGATCGGGGGCTGCAGGACGAAGGGGCCTCGGGACAAGAAAAGAACCCGGTACCAGCCGCCACCCGGCCCACCCGGCCCACCCGGCCGGAACGACCAGACGAGGAAGACGAACCGTGCAACTCGAAGCGCACGCCCCGTCCGTACCGCCTTCCGAAACGATCCCCCCGCCCCGCCTCACGGAGGACTCCACCTTGACCCCGCTCACCGCGCTCACCGCGCTCGACGACGCCATCGAGAACCTGGGTGTACCCGTCCCCTGCCGCTCCTACGACCCGGAGGTCTTCTTCGCCGAGTCGCCGGCCGATGTCGAGTACGCCAAGTCTCTCTGCCGCACCTGCCCGCTGATGGAGGCCTGCCTCGCCGGCGCCAAGGAGCGGCGTGAGCCCTGGGGCGTCTGGGGTGGGGAGCTCTTCGTCCAGGGCGTCGTCGTTGCCCGCAAGCGGCCTCGTGGTCGCCCGCGCAAGAACCCGGTCACGGCATGAACATCACCGGAACGATCGACCGCCCCCTCACGCACGACCCCAAGAAGCAGGCCCCGATGAAGCCGTCCACGAGCGAGCCCGCAGGCTCCGCGATCCCAGACTTCACCACCACCGGCGCGAACGCCTCGCGTCAGAACAGGACCCGAGAAATGCATCTCATGCCAGAAGCCCTGGCTCGTGCGCATATGCACGAGCGCATGCACCATGCCGAGGAGGAGCGCCGGGCCATGCGCCTGGCGGTCGCCCGGCGGATGCAGCGCCGGGCGGAGCGCGCGTCGATGCGTGCCCGCCGTGCGCTCGCCATGGCGGTCATGCAGTAGCCGCCACGCGGTCACCGGCGTGAACCGGCCGAGACAGGCACGTCATCACCATCTCTGACGGTGGTTCCCCGCGGGGGCAGGTCCGAACGGACCGGCCCCCGCGCTGCGTTGCAGGCGTGGATCTGCCTGGCACGGAGTTATCGTCGCCCGGTGACGAGTCTTTCCGGGGGCAACGACGACAGCGGCTCCGCCTCAGGACACCAAACCCTCGTGTGCGCCCGCTGCGGGGCCGCCACCAAGGCTCCCCAGCCTCTGTGGACCTGTTCCGTGGAGAACGGCCGACGGCGCTACTTCTGCGAGACCTGCGCCCGGGAGAACCTCCGCGCGATCGAGGGCCGCTTGGACTCGGCCTGGTGGTGAGGCGGACGCAGCGGGGCCGGCCGGGCCAGGGATCGCAGCGTCGCCTCTGCCGCGGTGCGTCCCGCGGTGTCGGCGGAGCCGTGTCCTGACCTGCTCCGGAATGCTCCGCCGGGCCGCGGTGGCCGGCCGACGGCAGGCTCACGCCCCCGTGGCCGACTCGGGCTCCTCTTCCGTCGTGAAGCCCGGCAGCCACTCCTCCAGCTCGTCGCGCATACGGACCGTCGCGCCCAGCTGGCACAGCACGCCGATGGTGCTCAGGGTCACCCGGTGGATGAGCAGGTAGGACGGGGGAAGATTGAGCTGCTTGCCCAGCTGGTGGGCGGGGGAGCGGGGGTCGGCTATACGGGCGGCCTGGCTGCGCATCCAGCCTCGGGCGAAGGTGAACTCGTCGGCACGGGCCGGTTCGATGATGGGAAGCAGATAGTCGAGGACCGCGTCCGGGTCCAGGTCGATCGACTCCTTGACGAACCCCTCCGTGCACAGCATTTCGTAAACGGCCTCGGCGTCGCCCTCGATGGTCAGGCGCAGGGCGTCTCCGATCGGTGAGGGCAGGCCGCCCGGCAGTCGGTCCACCGTGCCGAAGTCGAGGACCCCGAGGCGCCAGCCGGCCTTCTCGTCCGGCAGGAGACGGAAGTTCCCGGGGTGGGGGTCGGCGTGCAGAAGACCGGTACGGGCGGGGCCCGAGAAGAGGAAGCGCGTCAGCAGCTGGCCCGCCCGGTCGCGCTGCTCCTGGGAGCCGTCGGTGATCACTTCCGAGAGGGGCGTGCCGTCCATCCACTCGGTCACGAGGACCTGGTCGCACTGGTGCACCACGGCCGGGACCACGACGTCCGGGTCGTCGGCGAACTCCTCCGCGTGCGCCTGCTGGGCCTGTGCCTCCAGGCCGTAGTCCAGCTCCTCGGAGACCCGGTCCCGCAGCTCGGTGATCAGGGGTTTGACGTCCATCCCGGGGATCAGCGGGCCCAGCAGTCGGGCGAACCGGCTGAGCTGCCCGAGGTCGGAGAGGAGGGCCTCACCGGCACCCGGATACTGCACCTTGACCGCGACCGCACGCCCGTCGTGCCACACCGCGCGGTGGACCTGGCCGATCGACGCCGCCGCCGCAGGCTTCTCCTCGAATTCGAGGAACAGCTCCTGCCAGTGCTCACCGATGCGCTCCCGCAGCACGGAGTGCACCGTGCTGGTCGGCATCGGCGGAGCCGCGTCCTGGAGCTTGGTCAGCGCGGCGCGGTACGGGCCCGCGACTTCCTCGGGGAGCGCCGACTCGAAGACGGACAGAGCCTGCCCGAACTTCATGGCGCCGCCCTTGAGCTCGCCCAGTACCTTGAACAGCTGCTCCGCGGTGCGTTGCTGGAGCTCACGGCCCACGAGCTCCGCCGACTCGCCGACGATCCGCTTGCCGAGGCCCCAGGTGGCCCGACCCGCGATGCCGAGCGGGAGCGCGGCGAGCTTGGCGGTCCGGGTGACCGCCTTCCGGGGAAGATCAGACATGCGCCCTCCAAGTCCCAGCAGGCCGTGCCGCGTACGCCATGCGGGACAACCTCGTTGACCGCTGATGCCTCGCCATTGTCTCGCGCCGTTCCCCGTCTTTTGGGGTGTGTTCCCCGTTACCTTTCTCGCTCGGGCCATTCTGCGCCGCCCCGCAGGGGCAATCGGGATGCGCCCACACCGGACGCGCGTGCCAGTCGAGCCCCGGTAGAGAGGACTCCCAGCGGGCACCCGCGCTGGACGGCGTCTGCCCGTCGAGGAAGGAGAGGGCGTGTCCCGCGGCCAGCGCCGCGACCGTCGTGGCAAGCGCCATGTCGCAGGCCTCGATCTGGCGTGGGCGACCGGAGCGCCACTGCGCGACCAGACGCGGCCAGGTCTCGTCGCGGTCCGTACGCCCGAGTTCCAGGCAGCCCGCGCAGCCCGTCTCACCGGGCAGGACCAGGGGGCCCACGACACCCGTGCCCTCCACGACGCCGGTGTGGAGATGGGGTGTCCCGGAGGCGATGAGCGGTTCCGTGACGGGGGGCCTGGGGGCCTGCACGTCGACGGGGTCGCGTGGGGCGAGGATCACCAGGGAGTGGCCGGGCTCGTCGCGGAGGCGGTGCGCCGGCGTGTCCTCGGCCGGGACCGCAGTGGACCGGGGTCCGCCGCGGCGCCGTGGCGGCCGGTCGGGGGCCGCGTGCCGAGCGGCCCGACGCGCCGCGACATCCCTGCGCTCGCCGATCGACTCGACCGGCAGACCGCCCGGCGCCACATCCCATGGCTCGACCCGACCGACGTCCCGCACATCGACCTCGCCGACGCCCGCCGCCGACAACAGGGAGGCGAGCACCGCGCCCACCCGGCCCGCGCCTCGCACCTGCACTCTCAGTGAGCGACGCGCGGCCAGGCGCCGCATGGCGTCGCCCGGTGCGGGGGTGACCAGAGAGAGCGTGGCGGCGTCGGGCCGCAGCCGGTCGAGGGCCGCGGGCTTGCCTCGCAGGGTGTCCGCGGCGGGACCGCCGCCCGTGGCGTCGTCCAGCAGGCCGGATGCGGCCAGCCGGTCGATCAGCCCGTCCACATGCCCCTCGGGCAGACCCATGGAGCGTCCCTCTTCGCGCAGGAGCGGCAGCCCCCGTGTGCCGTCGAGGAGGTCGAGGAAGCTGCCCGTCGCCGAGTCCATCGGCCCCAGGACCATGGCGTGCGCCGGTGCGAGGCCGAACTGCACGGTATTGAGATCCCGCCAACCGCGCCGGAGCGCGGGCTTCACCATCGGATGCATGATCGGCCCCCGTAGCCAGAAGAAGATCCCCGAGTGTCGACGGGGCGAGTGCCTGGTCCGCCGACGAGTGCCAGCATGCACGGACCGCGACGATGCGTGTCGAGAGTTGTCCACAGGCGACGGCATTCGTCGTACAAATCAGGCGCTCGGAGTGCGGATCGCCATCGAACCGTCCCGGAGGCGGGACTTCCCCCGTGTGCAGCGGGTAACGTCGGGGCGTGCCCGCCGACCCACTGCACCGCGCCGGAAAGCCACAGCGCAGCACGACGAGCCAGCCGCCAAGCGGCTCGGGGGCGAGCGCGATCGAGGTCCGCAGGAGCGCGCGACGGCGCAGAACGGTCTCCGCGTACCGAGAGGGCGATCGCACCGTCGTACTGATCCCCGCCCGGATGTCCGAGGCGGAGGAGCAACGCTGGGTGACCGTCATGCTCGACAAGCTGGCCGCGCAGGAAAGCAAACGGCTCCTCGGCGACACCGAGCTGGCCGAGCGCGCCGCCCGCCTGTCGGACCAGTACTTCGGCGGGCGTGCCCGGCCCGCCTCCGTCCGCTGGGTCACCAACCAGAACACCCGCTGGGGCTCCTGCACCCCCGCCGAGGGCAGCATCCGGCTGTCGCACCGCCTGCAGGGCATGCCCGAATACGTCGTCGACTACGTCCTTCTCCACGAACTCGCACATCTGCTCGTACCCGGTCACGGGCCGCGCTTCTGGCGGCTGCTCGACGCCTACCCGCGCACGGAACGTGCTCGCGGGTACCTCGAAGGGGTGGTCGCCGCCGACCGGCTGCCGCACCTCTCCGCGGCCGACGAGGAGTGACTCCGTCTCGGGACGACCCGGGGCGGACCTGCGGTCCCGCGTCCGGAACGCCCTCGCGCGGAGAGCGGCCCCACCCCCTGGACAACCGCTGACCTGCCCGAGCCCCCGGAAACGCCACCGCACGCGCGCATGGCGATGGGCCCTGCACGCGCGCGTGGGCGTTGCACCGGCAGGGTGGCTGGAAGACGCGCTTTTGTACCGGCTCTGTACCAGCCTCGTACGGCCTCGGGCTTTGCGGTTAGCCTGGCGCGACGCACTCGCAGGCGCACTCACTTTCGGGATGGGGGACGGTCGTTACGCATGGCCAGGGAATTCCAACGCGGCCACAAGGCCAAGATCAGTGACCTCACCGCGGGTACAGATCTGTACGTAGGCGTACAGATCTCCGCCCCCGGACTGACCTTCGACATCAGTTGCTTCGGTCTGGACGCCGACGAACGTCTCTCGGACGACCGTTACTTCGTCTTCTTCAACCAGCCGAAGAGCCCCGAGGAAGCCATCCAGCTCCTGGGCGCCCAGTCGGGTGACACGGAATCCTTCCGGGTCACGCTCGACAAGATCCCGCCACAGATCCAGAAGCTGTCGTTCACGGCGACGATCGACGGCAACGGCCAGATGTCGCAGATCTCCCCCGGATACATCCGCATCGTCGCGGGCGGCGAGGAGGTGGCCCGGTACCCGTTCGACGGCTCGGAGTTCTCCACCGAGCGCGCCGTGATGCTGGGTGACTTCTACCTGAAGGACGTCTGGCGGTTCGCGGCCGTCGGCCAGGGCTTCGACGGCGGCCTCGACGCGCTGCTGAAGAACTTCGGCGGCGAGGTCGCCGAGGAGGAGCCGCCCGCCGGGCCCCAGCAGCCGGACGTGGCCCCCGGCTTCGCCCCGCCCGCGTTCGGCGCCCCCGCCGCACCGGCCCCCTCCCAGGGATACGCACCTCCGTCGCCCTCCCCCGCCGTGCACGCCGCCCCGACCATCGCCGCGCCGCTCCACACGCCGCCCGGCGGCACCGTCCCGCCCCCGGCGGCACCGCCGAGTGCGCCCTTCACCCCTCCGGGCACTCCGTCCCAGGGCGGGCCCTTCACCCCGCCCGGCGCCCCGCCCCAAGCCGGGCCCTTCACTCCTCCGGGCGCTCCGCCGCAGGGCGGGCCCTTCACGCCGCCGCCCGGCGCGGCACCGCAGGGCGGCCCGTTCACGCCTCCGGGCGCCCCCGGGGCCTTTCCGGGCCAGGGGCAGCCGTTCGGCGGCGGATCACAGCTCGCCCCCGTGCCCCCGGATGCCGGACTCCGTGTCGTACTGACCAAGTACTCCGAGGCGCCCGTCGGTGACCGCTGGACCGAGCAGAACCCGCAGATGGTGCGGGCCACCCTCACCAAGGGCGCCAACATCCTGGCCAAGCAGGGCAGCATGGTCGCCTACCAGGGCGACATCGACTTCGCCCACAAGGGTTCCGGCCTGCTCGGCAAGCTGACGGGGCAGCTCACCGGACAGGGCATGGCCCTTATGCGCTGTTCCGGCGACGGCGAGGTGTTCCTCGCCGACGAGGGCAGCAGGCTCTTCGTCATCCGCCTCCAGAACGAGCAGCTCTACACCAGCGCGCGCGGCGTCCTTGCCTTCGACGAGGCCCTCGACACCGAGATCCGCCGTATCGAGGGCGCCGGTCTCCCCGGCGGCGGACTGTTCAGCATGCTCTTCTCCGGCACCGGAGCGGTGGTCGTCAAGACGCGCGGCGTCCCCGTGGTCCTGCCCGTCGGCCCGGCCACCTACGTCGACGGCAACGCCGTCATCGCCTGGTCCGCCGGTGCGCAGGCCGTCACCACGACCTCGCTGAGGCTGCGCCGCTCCGGGTACGCCCGGCAGACCCAGGAGGCGATCAACCTCCAGTTCCGCGGTGCCCCCGGCAACTTCGTCGTCGTCCAGCCCTTCGAGGTGTGAGGCAGAGCATGGACCTCCAGACACTCAACGCGCACCGCTCCGCGTCCACCGGCGTCCGGATGAGCGTGCACAGCTCCAAGACGCTCAAGGTCACCATGGTCACCGGTCAGGACCTCCTGGCCAAGGCCGGCTCGATGATCGCGTACGACGGCTTCGTGCAGTTCGACGCGGCACCCGCCTCGCTGCGCCGCAGCGCCGAGGAGATGGTCACCGGAGAGGGCGGCAAGCTGATGCTCTGCCGTGGCGACGGGGACCTCTACCTCGCCGACTACGGCGGTGACGTGCTCATCGTCCACCTGAACAACGAGGCGCTGTCCGTCAACGGCCCCACCCTGCTGGCCTGCGACGCCTCCCTCCAGCTGACCATCGAACCGGTCAAGGGCCTCGCCAAGCTCTCCGGCTCCGGCCTCACCAACCTGGTCATCCGGGGCACCGGGTGGGTCGCCCTGGTCAGCCGGGGCGTGCCGATCTCCCTCGACTGCGCCGAACGGGAGACGTACGTCGACCCGGACGCGCTGATCGCCTGGACCGACGGCCTCGACATGAAGGCCCGCCGCACCATCAAGGCCGGCGCGCTCATCGGTCGGGGCAGCGGGGAAGCCTTCCAGATCGGGTTCAAGGGGCAGGGCTTCGTGGTCGTCCAGCCCAGCGAGGACACCGGTGACCGTTTCAAGGTCCGTGGCTGACCGGGGCCGAGAGGAGAACAGCACACCATGCACAGCACACTCTTCGCGCACATCCCGGTGGAGCACACCGAGCGCTACACGCTGCAGAACCCGCAGCTGCTCAAGACGGACGTCACCATCGGCAGCAGCCCCGTCCTGGCCCGCCAGGGCGCCATGGTCGCCTTCGAGGGGCAGGTCGACTTCGACAGCCAGTACCGCAACCGCAACTGGCGCAACGCCGAGCGGATGACCGGTGAGCGCCTGGAACTCATGCGCTGCAAGGGCAACGGGATCGTGTATCTCGCCAACTTCGCGCAGTACCTGCACATCATGGACGTCGGCCGCGGCATCACCGTGGACTCCTCCGCCGTCCTGGCGTTCGACGGCTCCCTGAACGTCGGCATCGTCGCCGTGGACAGCGCCGTCGAGGTCGCGTCGGCGGGGGCGTACAACCTGGAGCTGTCGGGCGGCGGCAAGGTCGTCCTGATGACCTCGGGTGAGCCGCTGGCGCTCGAAGTGACCCCCGAGAAGAACATCTGTGTCGACTCGGACGCCGTCATCGCCTGGTCCACCTCGCTGCGCACCCAGCTCCAGGCGCCGACCTCGACGTCCGCCGTGTGGCGCCGTCGGGGCTCCACCGGCGAGGGCTGGGAGATGCACTTCTCCGGCAGCGGGCACGTCCTGGTGCAGCCGAGCGAGCTGCTGCCGCCACAGCACGTCCGTACGTCCGGGGTGCTCGGGCAGTTCGGCATGGGTGCGGGCGGACTGAGCGGCAACAACCTCGGGGGCAGTCGCAACTGACCCGCGTCGGCAGCGGAGACATGCGTAAGGGGCGACCGCCTGGCGGTCGCCCCTTACGGCTTGCTTCCCCCGGCGGGGGCCTTCCCGGAGCCCGGCGACTCCACTCCGCCGGTCGGCCGACACCACACGCAAGAGCGACGCGCACCATGCCCTCGCCTGTTGAGGACCAAGCCGTGCGCCCTGTGCACGGTCAGACGCCCGCCTCCGTGCGGGCAGAGCCGCGCCCGCCTCCCGTGCGGTCAGAGCGGTCGCGCCCGCCTCCCGTCCGGTCAGAGCCGTGCCTGCCCTTACGGTCAGAGCCGTGCGCGCGTCGCCTCCAGCAGTCGTACCACCGACTCGTCCGCCACGTCCGCCACCTCGGCGTAGGGAAACCAGCGCACGTCGAGGGACTCTTCGCTGACCAGGTGCTCGGCGTCCGGGGGCGCCAGTACCGCGTACTGGACGTCGTAGTGCCAGTGGCAGGGCGGCGGGATCGGGTGACGGTCCAGACGCACCGGTCCGCCCGGAAGCAGGGTCAGGCCGGTGACGCCGGACTCCTCCGTCGCCTCGCGCAGGGCGGCGGCCGCGAGGGTGGTGTCCTCGGGCTCGCAGTGGCCCCCCATCTGGAGCCACCTGCGCAGCTTCCTGTGGAGCGTGAGGAGGACCCGTCCGTGCTCGGGGTCGATCACCAGGCCGCTCGCCGTGATGTGCCCGGCGCCGCAGGCCTTCCAGATGCCGTCCGGGTGCTCGGCCAGATGGTCGAGGTAGGCCCGGCGCAGCTCCGGCTGGTCCTCGTAGCCCTTCAGTACGAGGACCGCGTCGTCGTGCAGGCTCACTCGGCGTCGTCGTCCTTCTTCTTCGTGTCCGGCCGCTCATCGGACTTCTTCAGGTCCGGCTTCTCAGCCGAACCGGAACCGGAACCGGACGCGGCCTCGCCGAGCATCTTGTCCAGTTCCGAGAAGTCCAGCTGCTCGCGGTGGACGAAGCCGTCGGGGTCGTCCAGGTCGGAGGCGTTCGGCAGCATGTCCGGGTGTGCCCACAGGGCGTCCCGGCCGTCGACGCCGCGCGCGTCCGTGAGTGAGGCCCACAGCCGGGAGGCGTCGCGCAGCCGGCGGGGACGCAGCTCCAGGCCGATCAGCGTGGCGAACGTCTGCTCGGCCGGGCCGCCCGTGGCGCGGCGGCGGCGCAGGGTCTCGCGCAGCGCGTCGGCGGAGGACAGGCGGGGCTTCGCGGCGGCGTGCACCACCGCGTCCACCCAGCCCTCCACGAGTGCCAGAGCCGTCTCCAGCCGGGCCAGGGCGGTCTTCTGCTCCGGCGTGTCCTCCGGCTGGAACATGCCCTGCTGAAGCGCCTGCTGCAGTTCCTCGGGGTTCTGCGGGTCGAACTGTCCGACCACGTCCTCCAGCTTGGCCGTGTCGACCTTGATGCCGCGCGCGTAGCCCTCGACCGCGCCGAACAGATGCGAGCGCAGCCACGGCACATGGGCGAAGAGCCGCTGGTGGGCGGCCTCGCGCAGCGCCAGATAGAGCCGCACCTCGTCCTGGGCGATGCCGAGGTCCCTGCCGAACGCCTCCACGTTGACCGGGAGCAGGGCGGCCTTCCCGGCCGGGCCGAGAGGCAGGCCGACGTCGGTCGAGCCGACGACCTCGCCCGCGAGCACGCCCACGGCCTGCCCGATCTGCTGGCCGAACATGGCTCCGCCCATCGACTTCATCATGCCGATCAGCGGGCCCGCCATGGCCTGCATCTCCTCCGGCAGGATGTCGCCCATGGCGCCGCCGACGCGCTCGGCCACCGGGTCGACGAGCTCCTTCCAGGCGGGCAGGGTCGCCTCCACCCACTCCGCGCGGCTCCACGCCACCGCGGATCCCGCACCGGACGGCAGGGACGTCACGTCGTCCAGCCACAGGTCGGCCAGGCGGACGGCCTCCTGGACGGCGGTGCGCTCGGCGGGGCCGACGCTGGAGTCCTTGGTGCCGTCGGCGGTGCCCTGGGAGACCGTCTGACGGGCGATCTGCTTCGCCATGTCCCAGTTCACCGGACCACCCTCGTACGAGAGCATCTGGCCCAGCTGCTGGAAGGCGGCGCCCAGGTCGGTGGGGTTCATGGAACCGAACATCGCGGCGAACGGATTGTCGGCACCGGAGCCGCCGGCACCGGGGAAGCCGAAGCCGAACGGGTTGGCAGGCCCCTGACCACCACCGCTCTGCTGGTCCTTCTTCTTGCCCTCGTCGCCGTCGTCCGGCTCCTCCGGCGGAAGGCCGAATCCGAATGGGGTGTCACTCACGGGATTCCTCGGCTGATAGGGCCGTCGGTTCCACCGACGGCACGGCTGCCCGAACACCACCCAGCGTAGACACCGTGGCGGGTTAGGGCCTCGATGCTCCGCCGACCGAAGGCCTGCGGCAGGATGGATGCACCTGGTACGCACGCGTCACCCGCGCTCGTACTGAAGACAACCGCTGGAGACGCCCGGTGAGTTCCCCAGATCCGCAGGTTCGCGCAGCGCGAAACCAACCAACCAGCTCCGCCGTGCGCGGACCCGTCGTCGCGGTCACCGGCGCCGCGTCCGGTGTGGGCGCGCTGCTCACCGAGCGGCTCGCCGAGTCCGACGAGGTCCGGCAGGTCATCGCCATCGACGAGCGGCGGGGGGAGTGCGCGGCCGCCCAGTGGCACATCCTCGACGTACGGGACCCGGCGATCGCCGATAAGCTGCGCGGCGCGGATGTCGTGGTGCACCTCGCGGTCGACCTCGACCTGGGCGCCGACCCGGCGGCACGCAGCGCGTACAACGTGCGGGGCACGCAGACCGTCCTCACCGCGGCCGCCGCGGCCGGGGTGCGCCGGGTCGTACTGTGCACGTCGGCCATGGTCTACGGGGCGCTGCCCGACAACGAGCTTCCACTCGCCGAGGACGCCGAACTGCGGGCGACCGCGGAGGCCACCGGGGTGGGCGACCTGCTGGAGATCGAGCGCCTCGCACGCCGGGCGCCGCGCGCCCATCCGGGCCTCAATGTCACCGTCGTACGGCCCGCAGTCCTGGTCGGCGGTACCGACACCGCGCTGACCAGGTACTTCGAGTCGCCTCGGCTGTTGGTGGTGGCCGGGTCGCGGCCCGCCTGGCAGTTCTGTCATGTCGAGGACCTCTGCGGGGCGCTGGAGTACGCCGTCCAGGAGAAGGTCGACGGGGAGCTGGCCGTGGGGTGCGAGGGCTGGCTGGAGCAGGAGGAGGTCGAGGAGCTCAGCGGGATCCGGCGCATGGAGCTGCCCTCCGCGGTGGCTCTGGGAGCCGCGGCCCGGCTGCACCGGATCGGGCTCACCCCCTCTCCGGCCGGGGACCTGGCGTACACGATGTACCCGTGGGTCGTCAGCGGGAGCCGGCTGCACGAGGCCGGGTGGCGGCCCCAGTGGACGAACGAGGAAGTGCTCGCGGAGCTGCTGGAGGAGGTGGCCGGGCGCCACACCGTGGCCGGGCGCAGGCTCGGGCGGAAGGACGCCACGGCGGCGGGCGCCGCGGGCGCGACGGTCGCGCTGCTGGGCACGGCGGCTCTGGTGCGGCGGGCTCGGAAGGCCCGACGGCGGCTGTGACGGCACCGAAGGGAGGACGGTGCGCACTCCGGGACGGCGGTGCGATCCGCGGGACGCGACAAGGCTCTGCGGGAGGCGGACGAGCACGCACGCGCGTGCCCGCTGGGCCGACCGTGTGGGACCGGAGGGCGGTGGGGCACGATGGAGGTATGGCAGCGATGAACGATCACCCCGGTGAGCAGGGGGCCGACGAGCCCGTCAAGCTGATCGGAATCCGGGAGACCGCCCTCTCCGTGGACGAGGTCTTCCGCGCCGTCGGGGACGACGCCGCCGGGGGGACCGCTCTGTTCGTGGGGACGGTGCGGAACCACGACGGGGGAGCCGATGTCGACGAGCTGGGCTATTCGTGTCATCCGACCGCCGAGGCGGAGATGCGGCGGATCGCGGAGAAGGTGGTCGCCGACTATCCGGTGCGGGCGCTCGCGGCCGTGCACCGCGTGGGAAGTCTGAAGGTCGGGGATCTCGCGGTGGTCGTCGCCGTGTCGTGCCCGCACCGCGGTGAGGCCTTCGAGGCGTGCCGCAAGCTCATCGACGACCTGAAGCACGAGGTGCCGATCTGGAAACACCAGAGGTTCTCCGACGGGACGGAGGAGTGGGTCGGGGCCTGCTGAGCATCCACCGGCGGGTCTCGCGGCACCCGGGTCAGAAGCCCCGGAAAACCGCGGGGCGTGACCGTGAGGACCCCGCTCCCGTTCCGGTTGCGTAACCCGCCCCCCAGCGTGAGCGTTGACGGAGCGGACGGATAATCTGCTGATCAGTCAGTTGCGGTCGCGTCAATGGGGTTGGGAGGTCGGCATGGCGGCTCTCGCCTGGTTGCTGATTCCACTTGTGGCTGCGATCGGTGCCGGACTATGGGGCGGCTGGGCCAGCCGAAACCGCAGGAGCGTCGAGGACGGCACCGAGCTCGCCGGCTACACACGGTTCCGTGAGGCCATGGAGAGGTCCCGCACCGGCGGTTGACGCCACCGCTCGGCACCGCTCACCGTCGCCCCGGACAGCGGCCCCGACAGTGCACTTACAGGCCTGTCCCGTACTGTCGTTCCATGCCACGCCGCACCGCGACGATGCTCGCTTCCACCCTGATGCTGATCGCGATCCTGTGCGCGGGAGTGCTCATTCCCGTGCCCTACTCGGAGATGTCACCGGGGCCGACGGTGAACACGCTGGGGAAGCACGACGGCGAGCCGGTGCTGCAGATCTCGGGGCACAAGACGTACCCGACGGCCGGGCATCTGAACATGACCACCGTGCGGGTCACGAGCGCCGACTACAAGATGAATCTCGTCGAGGCCGTCTACGGCTGGCTGGCACACGACAACAAGGTCGTCCCCCACGACACGCTGTACCCGGACGGCAAGACCGAGGAGCAGTCCACCCAGGAGAACGCCGAGGAGTTCAGCCAGTCCCAGGAGAGCGCCAAGGTCGCCGCCCTGAAGCAGCTGGACATCCCGGTGAAGTCCTGGGTGATCGTCTCCACCGTCGTCAAGGGCTCCCCGGCCGAGGGCAAGTTGCACGCCGGTGACGTGATCAAGTCCGTCGACGGTACGGCGATCAAGGCACCCGAGGACGTCGCCGAACAGGTCACCAAGCACAAACCGGGCGAGACCGTCGACTTCGTCATCGTGCCCGCCAAGGCACAGGCCGCCGCCGAGAAGAAGAACACCACGGCGACCGAGACCCAGAAGGTCACGATCACCACGGCCGAGTCCGACGACTCGGGCGAGGAGCGGGCGATCGTCGGCATCTCCGCCGGGACCGACCACACGTTCCCGTTCACCATCGACATCAAGCTTGCCGACGTCGGCGGCCCGAGTGCCGGACTGATGTTCGCCCTCGGCATCTACGACAAGCTGACGCCGGGGAAGCTGACCGGCGGCAAGTTCGTGGCCGGCACCGGCACGATCGACGACAACGGCAAGGTCGGCCCCATCGGCGGCATCGAGATGAAGACGGTCGGCGCGCGCGCCAAGGGCGCCCAGTACTTCCTGACGCCCAAGGACAACTGCGCGGCGGCCGCAAGTGACACCCCTGACGGACTCACCCTCGTCAGGGTCGACACCATCGAGGACGCCCTCGGCGCCCTGAAGGACATCCGCTCCGGAAACACGTCCGACCTGCCGAAGTGCACCACCGAGGGCTGACGGCCGCGGGCCTCGCCGCCGCAGGTGGCCTGCCGGCCGGCGTCCCACGCGCGCGTGGGGGTGCCCTTGGAATCAGGGCACCCCCACCGCCGGACCGAAGAGGACCCGCCGCACGAGCCAGGCCGCGCGACGGGCTCCGGAGATCAGTCCGCGAATGTCGCCGACAGCGCCTCGGCCAGCCCCGGCACCAGCTCGGGGCCCGTGAGGACCTCGGTCGGGGAGTCCTTCTCACGCAGCCGCAGCGCGGAGTCGCGGGAGCCGTCCCGCAGGACCGCGACCGTCATACGGACCTCCTGACGCTCCGGGTGGGAGGCGACCCACTCGGTGAGACGGGCACCGTCGAGGTGGTCCGGGACCGATGCCTCGACGGACGGCGGCAGCATCAGCCGCTCCACGGTCAGCGCGCAGCCGACCACCGCGTCGGGCCAGGCGATGGTGCCGAGGAACTCGTCCAGCGCCTTGCCGGTGGGGATCTCTTCCTGCTCGATCGGGGTGAGACCGCTGGTCTCGGACGCGTCCTCCAGACCGAGCTGGGCCGCGAGCGCGGGCTCCTGGGCCTTCAGGCGCGCGGTGTCTACGAGGGCGAAGAGGCGAGCGGGCTGGTCCCAGCCGAGGCCCGAGGCGTACTCGTCGATCTCGAGTACGGCCCGGGTGAGCGGGTTCGCTGCCATGGGAGTGTTGGACATGGTCACAATCCTGCCTCGTTCGTTATCCGAAGCGGGAACCGAGTAAAGCGTGAGTAAGTTGCAATAGGTGAGGCTCCTACGACCAGGGGCCCGCTGAAGGGTCCGTAGACGCGGCCCCGACATGTCGACAGCGATTTTCGAGGTGCACACCTTGGCTTTCCAGATGCCGGACCGCGGCGGAGGCCCGACGGGGCCGCGGATCAGAGTCGGCCGACCGTCCCGGCGTGTCCGGACCCTGCTCATGACGCTGGGCGTCCTTGCCGCCCTCGGCATGGCGTTCGTCATGTTCGCGGGGTTCTGGACGGACTGGCTCTGGTACCGGTCGGTGAACTACTCATCCGTCTTCACCACCACCCTGTGGACGAAGATCGGGCTCTTCTCCGTCTTCTGCCTGCTGATGGCGGCGTCGGTCGGCTTCAACATCTGGCTGGCGCACCGGCTGCGGCCGCCGCTGAGCGCCATGTCGATGGAGCAGCAGAGCCTCGACCGGTACCGCATGGGCATCGCGCCCTACAAGAAGTGGCTGCTCCTCGGGATCACCGCCCTGGTCGGCCTGATCGCCGGCGCATCCGCCTCAGGGCAGTGGCGAACGTGGCTGATGTGGGTCAACGGTGTGCCCTTCGGCAAGAAGGACCCCCAGTTCAACCTGGACGTCGCCTTCTACGCCTTCGACCTGCCCTGGTACCGCTTCCTGCTCGGCTTCGGCTTCGCCGCCGCCGTGCTCTCGGTGATCGCCGCCGCGCTCACGCACTACCTGTACGGCGGCCTGCGGGTCACCTCCCCGGGCGCGCGGGCCACGGCCGCGGCCACCGGGCACCTCTCGGTGCTCCTCGGCATCTTCGTCGCCCTGAAGGCCGTCGCGTACTGGCTCGACCGGTACGGCCTCGCGGTGAAGTCCAGCGACTTCAAGGCGACGGGCAACTGGACGGGTCTGCGGTACGTCGACGCGAACGCGTATCTGCCGGCCAAGACGATCCTCTTCTGCATCGCCGTCATCTGCGCCCTGCTCTTCTTCGCCACGATCTGGCGGCGCACCTGGCAACTGCCCGTCATCGGCTTCGGCCTGATGGTGCTCTCCGCGATCCTCATCGGCGGGCTGTACCCGGCGATCGTGCAGAAGTTCCAGGTCCAGCCGAACGAGCAGGCCAAGGAGGCGCCGTACGTCGAGAAGAACCTGGAGGCGACCCGTCAGGCCTACGGCATCGACGGAACCGAGGTCCAGGAGTACGCGGGCACGAGCACCACGTCGGACAAGAGCAAGCTCCGTGAGGACGCCGAGACCACGGCCAGCATCCGCCTGCTCGACCCGAACATCGTCTCGCCGACGTTCCAGCAGCTCCAGCAGATGAGGAACTACTACGCGTTCCCCGCGAACCTGGACGTCGACCGCTACAGCGGCAAGGACGGCGCGGAGCAGGACACGGTCATCGGTCTGCGTGAGCTGAACCTCGCGGGCATCCCCAAGAACAACTGGATCAACGACCACTTCCGCTACACCCATGGCTTCGGCGTCGTCGCGGCCAAGGGCACCGAGGCCACCTCCGGCGGCCGCCCGGTCTTCACGGAGTCCGACCTGCCGTCCAAGGGCGACCTCGGCGAGTACCAGCAGCGGATCTACTACGGCGAGAAGACCACCCAGTACTCCATCGTCGGCGGTCCCCAGGCGGAGATCGACTACTCCGACGACAGCGGTGAGAAGACCACCAGGTACAAGGGTGACAGCGGAGTCAACCTCTCCAACCCGGTCAACCGGGCGGCGTACGCGGCGGCGTTCAGCGAGCCGCAGATCCTCTACTCCGGTGCCATCGGCGAGGGTTCGCGGATCCTGTACAACCGCACGCCCAAGGAGCGCGTCGAGGCGGTCGCGCCCTGGCTGACCATCGACGGTGACGCCTACCCGGCCGTCATCGACGGAAAGATCCAGTGGATCGTCGACGCGTACACGACGACGAACGGCTATCCGTACGCCTCCCGCACCACGCTGGGAGACACGACGGCCGACTCGCTGACCGCGGACAACAGCCAGCGGGCGGTGGTCGCCCAGCAGAACCAGGTCAACTACATCCGCAACTCGGTGAAGGCGACCGTCGACGCCTACACGGGCGAGGTCAAGCTCTACCAGTGGGACACCCAGGACCCGGTCCTGAAGACCTGGATGAAGGCGTTCCCGGACACGGTGGAGCCGAAGACGGGGATCTCCAAGTCGCTGGAAGCCCATCTGCGGTACCCGCAGGACCTCTTCAAGGTCCAGCGTGAACTGCTGACCCGCTACCACGTCAAGGACGCCGACACCTTCCTCAGCGGCAGCGAGGTGTGGCAGGTCCCGGACGACCCGACCAACACGTCGGGCAGCGCGGTGCCGCCGTACTACCTGAGCATGAAGATGCCCGGCCAGCAGGAGCAGGCGTTCTCGCTGACCACGACGTTCACGCCGAACGGCAGGGACAACCTCAGCGGCTTCATGGCGGTCAACGCCGAGGCGGGCGCCAAGGACTACGGCAAGATCAGAATCCTGAAGGTACCCACGAGCGAGGCCATCGACGGACCCAAACAGGTCCAGAGCCAGTTCAACTCCCAGCAGGACATCGCCGAGACCATCAGCCTGCTCAAGCGCGGTGACTCGGAGGTCGAGTACGGCAACCTCCTGACGGTCCCGCTCGACGGCGGACTGCTCTACGTGGAGCCCGTCTATGTGCGAGGCGGCGGTCTCAAGTACCCGCTGCTGCGCAAGGTCCTCGTCACCTACGGCGGCAACACGGCCTTCGAGGACACCCTCGACGCCGCGCTCAACAAGGTGTTCGAGACAGCGGGTTCGACGCCCAAGCCACCGGAGGACGACGGCGACGAGGGCACCGACGAGCCGCCGAAGACCGGCGACCCGACGGTCCAACAGGCCCTGCAGGATGCCCAGAAGGCGTTCGACGAAGGCCAGCAGGCGCTCAAGGACGGCGACTGGGAGGCGTACGGACGCGCCCAGCAGGACCTCGAGGACGCGCTGAAGCGGGCCGAGGAGGCGCAGTCCAAGGCCGACGGGGCCGGCGGCACCGGAGGCAGCGAGAACGGCGACAAGACCGACAAGGACGACGACAAGGGCTCCGGGAGCCCGTGATGCAGAGCTCCACCCCGCGCCGTGGTACGGTTGCCCAGCAACGGCGCGGGGTGGAGCAGCTCGGTAGCTCGCTGGGCTCATAACCCAGAGGTCGCAGGTTCAAATCCTGTCCCCGCTACTGAAGTTGAAGGCCCGGATCCTCCAAAGGATCCGGGCCTTCGACGTGTTGCCTGGGGGTATACGGAGATCTGTGTTTGACTTGTCGTTCTGTGGGCATGTCGACAAAACGCTGTAGTGACCTCAATGGCTGCGGTATACCAGGTGTGCCCAGGTTGCAGGTGGTGCGACGATGGACGTTATGGGGGACAAGGCAACTCTGTTGGAGACAGGGCGGTTTGCGCAGCCTGCGGGCTTTGCGCCCTCTGCCGACCTCGTGCTGCCCGCGGAGTCCGAGCCGTCGGGGGAGTCCGTCCTGACCACCGAACCCGAGACGGCCACCGGCCACCCGCGCCCGGCGGGCGACTCCGCGCCGCCCGCGGACCCGGACGAGGCGGGGGAAGCCGTCGAGGAGGCGCGTCAGCGGCTCGCCGCCGACGCCGGCGACTCCGAGGCCATGAGCGTCCTCGGAGCCATGCTGCTGCGCCGTGGTGACCTCGACGGAGCCGAGCCGTACCTGCGGGCCGCCACCGCCGCCGGTGACCGAGCGGCCGCCAACAACCTGGGTGTTCTGCTCCACCAGCGCGGATACCCCGACGAAGCCGCCGGATGGTGGCGGATCGCCGCCGTCGCCGGCTCCGCGGCCGCCGCCCATGCGCTGGGACGGCACCACCGAGAGCGCGGCGACGAGCCTGCCGCCGAGTACTGGCTGCGCCAGTCCGCGGAACAAGGACACGCCCTCGGCGCCTACGCCCTGGCCGACCTGCTCGAACACCGCGGTGACGCCGCCTCCGAGAACTGGATGCGCGTCGCCGCCGAGCGCGGGCACCGCGAGGCCGCGTACCGGCTCGCCCGGACGCTGGACCACCGCGCCGAGCGGGAGGAGCGCGCGGTCGTCCGCGAGGGCCGCAGGGTCGCCCGCGCCGCGCTCGAGATCGGCGGCGCCAGCCGCGAGGCCGCACGGGACGGGCGCGACGGCGCCCGCGGGAGCCGGGGAGGCGTCGTACGGGACGGGCGAGACGGTGCACGGCAAGGGCGCTCCGCCGTGCGAGCGCAGGAGCCGGGCGCCGACAACGGTGTCAGGCCCAGCGCCGCCGAGGAGGCCGAGCAGTGGTACCGCCAGGCCGCCGCGCGCGGGCACCGGCGGGCCGCGCTGCACCTCGGCGCCATCCTGGAGCGGCGCGGCGAGCTCAAGGAGGCCGGGCGCTGGTACCTGACCTCCGCCAAGGACGGCGAGCCCCGGGCCGCGTGCGCGCTCGGGTTCCTGCTGCGTGACGCGGGCGACACCGAGAGCGCGGCCGTGTGGTGGCTGCGGGCCGCCCAGGACGGCGACGGCAACGCGGCGAACGCCCTGGGTGCGCTGCACGCCCAGCGTGGTGAGACCCAGACCGCCGAGCGGTGGTACCGGGCGGCGATGGACGCCGGTGACGTCAACGGCGCGTACAACCTCGGGCTGCTCTGCGCCGAGCAGGGACGTACCGCGCAGGCCGAGCAGTGGTACCGGCGGGCCGCGTACGCCGGGCACCGGGAGGCGGCGAACGCGCTGGCCGTCCTGCTGCTTCAGGTCGGTGACGCGGCCGGTGCCGAGCCGTGGTTCTCCAAGGCCGCCGAGGCCGGCAGTGTGGACGCCGCGTTCAACCTCGGAATCCTCCACGCAGGGCGGGGCGACGATGCGACCGCGCTCGTCTGGTACGAGCGAGCGGCCGCCGCAGGGCACACCGAGGCGGCGCTCCAGGTCGCCATCGCCCGCCTGCGGGAGGGGGACGAGCGGGCCGCGGAGCGGCATCTGCGATGTGCCGCCGGCGGGGGCAGCGCGGAGGCCGCGTACCGGCTCGCAGCCGTGCTCGACGCGCGCCGGCCGCCCGCGCCCGCGCATGAGCTGGGGGAGCCGGTGCGGGAGAAGAACGAGTGCGAGGAGTGGTACGAGAGGGCCGCGTCGCAGGGGCATCGGCGGGCGCAGGTACGCGTCGGGATGCTGGCCGCGGGCCGGGGGGACGTCGTCGAGGCGGCGCGGTGGTACCGGCTCGCCGCCGAGGCCGGTTCGCGGAACGGGGCGTTCAACCTGGGGTTGCTGCTGGCGCGTGAGGGGAGCGAACCTGAGGCCGCCGTGTGGTGGGCTCGGGCCGCCGATGCGGGGCACGGACGGGCGGCGTTGCGGCTCGCCCTGGTCTATGCGCGTCGGGGTGAGCTGGTCGAGGGGAAGCGGTGGGCCGACCGGGCGGTGGCGCTCGGGCCGGCGGAAGTGACGGACCGGGCGGGGCGCTTGCGGGACGCGTTGCGGCAGGAGCTGTCGGCGTAGTCGCTCACATGGCGGGCAGGCGGTGCCGCGCGGGCCGACGCTCCGCCTCGGTAGGCCCCCTCCTGCTGGTGCTGGTGCTGGTGCTGGTGCTGGTGCTGGTGCTGGTGCTGGTGCTGGTGCTGGTGCTGGTGCTGGTCGCGGATGGGGTGCGCCGGCGGGTGCGCACGGGGTGCCCCGGCCGCTGCGCCCCGACCTCCCCCAGGCCCTCGGCTGTGTTCGAGCCGGGGGCGGGCGCCGCTGCCTCGGCGGTGAAGCGATTTGCGCTGGTGGGTGGGGGCACGTAAGGTTGCGTTTACCGACGCGGGGTGGAGCAGCTCGGTAGCTCGCTGGGCTCATAACCCAGAGGTCGCAGGTTCAAATCCTGTCCCCGCTACTGAAAGCCGAAGGCCCGGGACCGACAAGGTTCCGGGCCTTCGGTGTGTGGTCCCGGCGCCAGTATGAGGATGTGGCGGCCGCAGGCACTGGCCGCAGCACGGCGAAGCCCTCGGCTGGAATGACCGCCGGGGGCTTTGTGTGCCGGTGTG
The DNA here is from genome assembly GCF_056437585.1 of Streptomyces sp. NPDC042364. Taxonomy (NCBI): domain Bacteria; kingdom Bacillati; phylum Actinomycetota; class Actinomycetes; order Kitasatosporales; family Streptomycetaceae; genus Streptomyces; species Streptomyces sp. NPDC042364. Next base: position 47,016 of record NZ_JBWKAJ010000027.1, read on the forward strand.
ACGCCGGTTACGCCGTCGCGCAGTTCGGGCAGACGCCTCGGTAGGTCACCTCGACGTCGGAGACGGTGAAGCCGAAGCGCTCCGAGGCGGGCAGGTCCGCGAGGGGGTTGCCGGTGGGGTGGACGTCGCGGATCGTGCCGCACCGGGCGCAGACCAAGTGGTGGTGCGGGCGGTGCGCGTTGGGGTCGTACCGCTTGGCGCGCTTGTCCGTGGCGACTTCGAGCACCTCGCCCAGGGAGACCAGCTCACCCAGGGTGTTGTAGACGGTGGCCCGGGAGATCTCCGGCAACCTGGCGACTGCCCGCGCGTGCACCTCGTCGGCCGTCAGATGGACGTGCTCGCCGTCGAGGACCTCGGCCACGACACGCCGCTGCGCGGTCATTCGCCATCCGCGTCCGCGCAGCCGCTCCAGAAGGTCACTCATACGGGTCAGGGTAACAGCAAAGGGGACACATTCCGAACAGGTGTGACTTTGGAACATACATTGACTTGGACTTAGTCCAATGTAGGATCGATATGGAAAAGTGGTGCTGACCTCGGCCGGAGAGCGGCCGACTGGCACCGCCCCGACCTCGGCAAGTGCCTGGTGGTCGCTGTCCAGGCCCTGTGCGGCCGGCCAGGGTTGGACCGCTTGCCGTCGGGACGGGCCGGGACTCCTTGGGGTCCCGGCCCGATCAGGGTCATGCCGTCGCGTGCTGTCGCGCCGGGACCCAGCAGCGGATGATGTCGCGGACCGAGACGATGCCGACGGGCGCGGCCTCGTCGAGCACGATCAGATGCCGGAAGCCGCCGTGGGTCATGGCGCGGGCGGCCTCCTCCAGGGTCCAGGACGGCGTGGCGAACACGACGTCGTTGGTGGTGTGGGCGTGGGCGCGCTCGATGTCCGGGCTCTGGCCCAGACCGACGGAGTTGAGGACGTCGCGTTCGGTGAGGATGCCGAGTCCGCCGGCGTCGGGGTCGAGGACCACGGCCGCGCCTACTCGGCGTGCGGACATCAGGGCTGCGGCCTGGCGGAGTGTGTGGTCGGGGCCGATGGTGAGAACCACCGTGCTCATGGCGTCGCGGACGAGCATGGAGTGCGGTCACCTCCTGGGGAACCCATGGCAGTTCGTCATGTCCGGCGCGTCGGCGCGCCTGTTGAGTGCTGCACAAGTTCACAAGTAGGGGGACTGTCAGCTTCGCAGGCAAAGAGAGGGTCAACAAGGGGGCGCGCGTGGTCAGTTCAGGGGCGCCGGGATCACTCCACCGTCGCCCGCGCCTCGATGACACCGGTGCCGCTGCGGCTGATCTCGTGACCGACCGTGGCTTGGGTGCCCGGCTCCCCGGCCGTGGGCTCAGGGCCGGGCGTGTCAGTACCGCTGGTTCAGATAGCCCAGCAGTTCGTCGTGGAGCAAGCCGTTCGAGGCTGCCGCGTTGCCGCTGTGCGGGCCGGGGCGGCCGTCGAGGCCGGTGAAGGAGCCACCGGCCTCGGTGACGATGATCGCGTTGGCGGCCATGTCCCACAGGGACAGCTCGGGTTCCGCGCAGAGGTCGACCGAGCCCTCGGCCACCATCATGTAGGGCCAGAAGTCGCCGTACGCGCGCGTGCGCCAGACCTCTCGGGTGAGGTCGAGGAAGCCGTTCAGGGTGCCGCGGTCCTCCCAGCCACTGAGGGAGGAGTAGGCGAAGGAGGCGTCCGACAGCTTCGAGACACGGGAGGCGTGCAGGCGGGAGGACGAGCTGAGGCTGCGGCCGGTGAAGGCGCCGTGGCCCTTGGCGGCCCACCAGCGGCGGCCGAGGGCGGGTGCGGAGACCACGCCGACGACGGGCTGGTAGCCGCCCTCGCCCGCTTCCATCAGAGAGATCAGGGTGGCCCAGACCGGCACGCCGCGGACGTAGTTCTTGGTGCCGTCGATCGGGTCGATGACCCAGCGGCGGGGGCCGGTGCCCTCGACGCCGTACTCCTCGCCGAGGATCGCGTCCCGGGGGCGGGAGCGCTGGAGGTGGCCGCGGATGAGTTCCTCGGCGGCTTTGTCGGCCTCGCTCACCGGGGTCATGTCGGGCTTCGTCTCCACCTTGAGGTCGAGGGCCTTGAAGCGGGACATGGTGCTCGCGTCGGCGGCGTCCGCGAGGACGTGGGCGAAGCGGAGGTCGTCGAGGTAGTCGGCCATGCTGCGAACGGTATCTGCCGAGGTCGGTGCGGGGCTACAGGGGACCCGGGATGGGGGCGCCCGGAGGGGAGCGGGCGCCCGGGGTGGTGCGAGGTGCCGCTGTCTGGGTACCTGACGCCGACGACACCCTTCGGGCGTTCCGCAGGCCCGCGCAGGTTGGCCGGAGTGCGCCCGTCGGCGCTGTCACGAACCCTTGACAGTGGGTTGATGCGCGTCAAACCTGAGGGCCGGAGTCGCCCGCTCGTATCAGGGAGGCGATGATGCCTGCAGCGCGGGAATCCTTGCTGGACGCCGCTTACCGGGCGCTGGTACGCCGCCCGTGGTCCACCGTGCGGATGGTGGACGTGGCGGCGGTGGCCGGAGTGTCACGTCAGACGCTCTACAACGAGTTCGGCAGCAAGGAAGGGCTCGCCCGGGCCCTGGTCCGCAGGGAGGCGGACGGCTATCTCGCAGGCGTCGAGCGGGCGTTGGCCACCCCCGTGGAGAGCCGGGAGCGGCTGGCCGCCACAGCCGAGTGGACCGTGGCGGTGTCCCGGAGCAACGTGCTCGTACGAGCCATGCTCACCGGCTGCTGGAGCGAGCGCCTGCCCGCGCTCACGCTCTCGGCGGTGCCCTCGTCCTCCGTGGTGCCCGCGCAGCGCCGCGCCGACGGGCCGTTGCCAGCGCCCTCCGACCTCGTGGCGCTCGTGCGCGACCGGGCCGTCGCCGTGCTGTCACCGCCGGGAACCCCCAGGTCGGACACGGTGGAGCTGGCCCGCGCCTGCGAACTCGCCGTCCGGCTCGCCCTGTCCTGTGTCGCGGCGCCCCCGGGGGAGGGCGGGGTCACCGATCTGGTGCGGACCGCGCTGCCGCGCCAGTTGAGCAGGCCCCCGGGCTAGCCGGAGCGCCCGTACCGGCCGGTGCGCCGGACCGTCCTCGCCCGGCCGCGCGTCGCACCGTTCTGCCCCGGCCGCCTAGTGCGCCGAACCCGACAGCTGGAGTCCGACGACGCCCACGATGACGAGGGTGATCGAGACGATCTTCAGGGTGGACACCACGTCGCCGAGGAAGATCATTCCGTAGATCGCCGTGCCTGCCGCGCCGATGCCCGTCCAGACCGCATAGGCCGGGCCGACGTCGAGCTTCTTCAGGGAGAGGGTCAGCAGGCCGAAGCTGCCGAGGGCGAAGATGCAGAAGGCGATGGTGGGCCAGAGTCTGGTGAATCCGTGCGAGAGCTTCAGACAGACGGCGAAGCCGGTCTCGAGCAGGCCCGCCACGACAACCAGCAGCCACGCCATGTCTCGTCCTCCCGTGTCCCCATGTACCGTGACCGCTTTGTCTGATCTCGCCTGACCTCGTATGGCCTCATGGATCTCGTCTGATCTCGTCAGGTCTCGTCAGGTCTGGATCCGACTTGGTGCGATTATGCACTTACCGGGTGGACGGGGGCGCAAACAACGCGGAGGTCAGTCGCCTTCCCGTCGTTCACGCGTCGAGAGCAGTCTGCGCAGGGAGTACAGCCGCGCCGGGTCCGCGTGCCCGTCGGCGACCCACTGGTCCAGCGCGCAGTCCGGCTCGTCGTGGCTGCACGCCCGCGGGCAGCCCCCGGTGCCCGACTCCAGGTCGGGGAAGGCGTGGATGACCCGCGTCGGATCGATGTGGGCGAGACCGAAGGAGCGTACGCCGGGGGTGTCCACCACCCAGCCGCCGTCGGAGTCCGCGAGGGGGAGGGCCAGTGCCGAGGTCGTGGTGTGCCGGCCGCGGCCCGTCACCGCGTTGACATGGCCCGTCGTCCGGCGCCGGTCCTCGGGGACGAGCGCGTTGACCAGGGTCGTCTTGCCCACGCCCGAGTGGCCCACGAACGCCGTGATCTTGCCGTCGAGGTGTTCGCGCACCCGGTCGGCCGCGGCGCCCTGCTCCAGCTCCTCACGGCTCGTCACCACGAAGGGGATGTCCAGGGCCCCGTACAGCTCCAGGAGCTTGTCGGGTGAGGCGAGGTCCGACTTGGTCAGAACGAGCAGGGGTTCGAGGCCGCCGTCGTACGCCGCGACCAGACAGCGGTCGATCAGCCGGGGGCGGGGCTCGGGGTCGGCGAGGGCGGTGACGATGGCGAGCTGGTCGGCGTTGGCCACGACGACGCGCTCGTACGGATCGTCGTCGTCGGCCGTGCGGCGCAGCACCGATGTGCGGTCGGCGATGCGGACGATACGGGCGAGGGAGTCCTTCTTGCCGGAGAGGTCTCCGACGAGGGCGACGGTGTCGCCGACGACCGCGGCCTTGCGGCCCAGTTCACGGGCCTTCATCGCGATCACGATCCGGTCCTCGACAAGACAGGTCAGCCGGCCCCGGTCGACGGTGAGCACCATGCCGTCGGCGGCGTCCTCGTGCTTCGGGCGGATGTTCGTGCGGGGGCGGTTGCCCTTGCGGTTGGGACGGGTCCGGATGTCGTCCTCGTCGGTGTGCTTGCCGTAACGGCGCATGATCGTGGTCCGCCTGTCAGTTCCCGAGCATCCCGGCCCACAGTTCGGGGAAGTCGGGCAGCGTCTTGGCCGTCGTCGCCACGTTCTCGATCTGTACGCCCTTCACCGCCAGGCCGATGATCGCACCGGCGGTGGCCATGCGGTGGTCGTCGTAGGTGTGGAAGACCCCACCGTGCAGCGGGCGCGGGCGGATGTGGAGGCCGTCGGCGGTCTCGGTGACGTCGCCGCCGAGCTCGTTGATCTCCTTGGTGAGCGCGGCCAGACGGTCCGTCTCGTGGAGCCGGAGGTGGGCGACGCCGCGCAGGGTCGACGGGGAGTCGGCGAGGGCGGCGACCGCCGCGATACCGGGGGTCAGTTCGCCCACCTCGCCGAGGTCCACGTCGATGCCGTGGATCGCGCCGGAGCCGGTGAACACCAGCCCGTACTCGGTGAGTTCGCAGGAGCCGCCCATTTCGGTGAAGATCTCGCGGAGCTGGTCGCCGGGCTGGGTGGTGCGTGCGGGCCAGTCGGGGATCACGACCTTGCCGCCGGTCACCAGGGCCGCCGCGAGGAACGGCTGGGCGTTGGACAGGTCCGGTTCGATCGTCAGATCACGGCCGAGCAGCGCGCCCGGTGTGACCCGCCAGACGTTGGGTTCGCCGCCCGACTCCGGGGTGTCCACCTGGGCGCCGACCGAGCGCAGCATGTCGACGGTCATCCGGATGTGCGGCATGGAGGGCAGGGTGGAGCCGATGTGACGGACCTCCACGCCCTGGTTGAAGCGCGGCGCGGACAGCAGCAGCGCGCTCACGAACTGCGAGGAGGACGAGGCGTCGATCTCCACCGGGCCGCCGTCCAGGGCGCCGCTGCCGTGGACCGTCAGCGGCAGCGCACCGCGGCCGTCGTCGTCGATCCGGGCGCCGAGCGCCCGCAGTCCGTCGATCACGCCGTTCAGGGGGCGCTCGTAGGACCTCGGGTCGCCGTCGAAGCGGATGGGGCCGTCGGCGAGGGCGGCCACCGGGGGCAGGAATCGCATGACCGTGCCCGCGTTGCCGACGTCGACCGTGGCCGGGCCGCGCAGGCCCGCGGGGAGGACCCGCCAGGCCTCGCCGGACACCGCTGAGCCGCTCGTGGCGGAGGAGCTGGACGACACCGTCTCCTCGATGCCGACACCCATCGCACGCAGGGCGGCCGCCATCAGCAGGGTGTCACGGGAGCGGAGGGGGCGGCGCAGCCAGCCCGGCTCGCTGGCGAGGGAGGCCAGGACGAGGGCGCGGTTGGTGACGGACTTGGACCCGGGCACGTGGACCGTCGCGTCGACGGCTCCGCTCGCGTGCGGGGCGGGCCAGAGGGCGGGCTGTGCGTTCAGGGCCATGGGCCCACTTTAGTGGGGGTTCGCTCCGCCGGGCTCAGCCGGATGACGTGCGTCGCTTGTCGGGTGCGCGCCCGTTGTGGCTGATCGCGCGGTATGGCCGCCTGGTGATCGGCGTCGGCGGGAGGCGGGGTCGCGGTAACTGCTCACGTGGTGCCGTCCGGGGGCCCGGGACGCACCCCGACGGGCGTCGCACCGCACGCCGGTCACAGCCCCAGGAGCCACCTGCCGCCGCCCAGCAGCGCACACACCGACACCACGTGGAACATCAGCAGCCACACCGTCGCCGGCACATGCGTCAGGCGGGAGAGCTGGTCCGCGTCGGAATCGCCCGCTCCGCCCCGGCGTCGCTTGGCCTGGAGTTCGAAGGCGGGGCGCACACCGCCCAGGAGGAGGAACCACACCACCGCGTACGCGAAGGCCGCCTGGACCTGGGGGCCCGCGAGCCAGGAGACGACGACGAACGTGCCGCCGGTGAGCACGACGGTAAGGGCGCCGTAGGCGTTCCGGATCATGATCAACATGGCCACCAGGAGGATCGTGGCGAGCCAGAGGAGCAGCGTGATGCGGCCGGAGCCGAGGAGGGCGGCGCCGCCGAGGCCGAGGAGCGGGGGAGCGGTGTAGCCGGCGGCCGCGGTGAGGATCATGCCGAGACCCGTGGGCTTGCCACGGCTGACGGTGAGGCCGCTGGTGTCGGAGTGGAGGCGTATGCCGGTCAGGGTGCGGCCGGTGAGCAGGGCCACCAGGCCGTGGCCGCCCTCGTGCGCGATGGTGATGGCGTTGCGCGAGAGCCGCCAGACACCGTGCGGGACGACCGCGGCGAGCGCGGCCACCGCGGTGGCTATGACGACCCAGGTGTCGGGGTCGGGCTGGATGCCGAAGACCTCGTCCCACAGGCTGGCCAGCGAGGTGGCTGCGGTGCTTTCCATGGTCGGTGGTGGCTCCTCCGGGTCGCGTCGGATCTGGAAGTGTGGCACTCAGGGGCGGACGTATGTCAGACGCCGGGGTGACGGGGATCGTTCCTGAGGTCGGACGGGCAGGTCGCAGGGGGGAGCGGTGGGGTGCCCGGCAGGCGCTCGGCCGCCGCCGTCGCTCGCCCGACGGACCCGGCACCGGGTGACGCCGGCTCGTCCCGCAACCCGCCGACGGTCTGCCACCCTTGGAGGTGTCCGGTTGCAAGGGCCGGTGTTTGCGCAGGTCGGAGGGGTGGTTCCAGATGTGCGGGCGGTACGCGTCGAGTCGCAGGCCGGAGGATCTCGCGGGAGTCTTCGAGATCGAGAAGTGGGAGCCGGAGGAGACCCTGGAGCCCGACTACAACGTGGCCCCCACCAAGGAGGTCTACGCGGTTCTCGACCGCCCCCTCAAGGACACCGACGACAAGCGGCCGGTCCGCCAGCTGCGCAGGCTGAAGTGGGGGCTCGTCCCGTCCTGGTCCAAGAACCCCGAGGGCGCCGCCCGGATGATCAACGCCCGCGCGGAGACCGTCCACGAGAAGCCCTCGTACCGCCGCGCCTTCGCGTCCCGGCGCTGCATCCTGCCCGCCGACGGCTACTACGAATGGGTCACCGGCAAGCACGAGCGGGATCTGGAGGTCGAGGGCAGGAAGAAGCGGCCGCGCAAGCAGCCGTACTTCGTGCTCCCCGCCGACGGGTCCGTCTTCGCCATGGCCGGGCTGTACGAGTTCTGGCGGGACAAGACCCTGCCCGACGACCATCCCCGGGCCTGGTGGGTCACCTGCTCGGTGATCACGACGGAGGCCGAGACGACCCCGCTGGCCGTGGCGCCGGCGGAGGGCCCGTACACGCTGGCGGAAATCCATCCCCGGATGCCGCTGATGCTCACACCCGACCGCTGGGACGGCTGGCTGGACCCGGCCCGTACGGACCCCGACGACCTGCGCGGCCTGCTGGAGCCGCCGCCCGCCGGGCTGATGCGCGCCTACCCCGTCTCCACGGCCGTCAGCAACGTCCGCAACAACACCCCGGAGCTGCTGAAGGAGCTGGAGGGCCCCGAGGAGGGCACACTCTTCTGACGTGAACGGGATCAGAGAAGAGATCGACACCGAGGCCGGCACGGCCCGTGTCACCTGGCACGAGGCCCGGGACGCCCGATGGGTCGTCGCCGTCGGCCATGGTGCGGGCGGCGGTGTCGAGGCACGCGACCTCCAGGCCCTCGCCGCGGTCCTCCCGGCGCACGGGGTGACCGTCGCGCTCGTCGAGCAGCCCTGGCGGGTGGCCGGCAGGAAGCTCGCGCCCGCCCCGAAGACCCTGGACGTCGGCTGGCGGGGACTGTGGCCCGCGCTGGTGAAGCCGGCACTGCCCGTGATCGCGGGCGGCCGCAGCGCCGGGGCCCGGGTGGCCTGCCGTACGGCGACGGAGCTGGGCGCGGCGGCCGTGCTCGCGCTGAGTTTCCCGCTGCACCCGCCGGGCAAGCCGGAGAAGTCCCGCGCAGTCGAGCTGCTCGACGCCGGGGTGCCGACGCTCGTCGTCCAGGGCGGGAACGATCCGTTCGGGAGGCCGGAGGAGTTCCCGCAGGGACCCCACACACTCGTCGAGGTGCCGTACGGCGATCACGGCTTCGCCGTACCGAAGCGGGCGCCCCTCGACCAGGAGGCGGCACTGAAGGTGATCACCGACGGTGTCGTGGAGTGGATCGGGTCGCTGGGCCCCACGTACTGAGGCGGCCCGCCGAGGCGAGTGGAATGTGTCACTCGGTAAGGAGTCGGTGGGAGAGCGGGAATGCCGCGTGACAGTCCTCTGTTGTCCGGATCAGACAGCGCGAGACCGTGCTGACCGTCGTACGAGAGGAAGTCCGCCGCATGGGTTCGACCATCTGCCCGACCCGCAGCAGCCGCGCTGACCTGGACTGGACGGTGCTGCACGCGGCGAAGAGCGCCTCAGTTCGGGCGGCGGCGGGTGCGGATCGTCGTCTATCCTCCGAATCTGGTGGTACCGGTTTCGGCACCGCACAGACACTGGAGGAGGTGGGTCCGGTCACTGGGACCGACGCAGGGACCGAACGGGGCCAGGCGGAGCAGCCCGAGGGCACGGAGACCGCCGCGGACCGCAACGCTCGTTTCGAGCGGGACGCGCTGGAGTTCCTCGACCAGATGTACTCGGCCGCGCTGCGCATGACGCGCAACCCGGCCGACGCCGAGGATCTGGTGCAGGAGACCTATGCGAAGGCGTACGCGTCCTTCCATCAGTTCCGCGAGGGCACCAACCTGAAGGCCTGGCTGTACCGCATCCTCACGAACACCTTCATCAACTCGTACCGCAAGAAGCAGCGTGAACCTCAGCGCAGTGCGGCCGAGGAGATCGAGGACTGGCAGCTGGCGCGCGCCGAGTCGCACATGTCGACGGGGCTGCGCTCGGCCGAGTCGCAGGCGCTCGACCACCTGCCCGACTCGGACGTGAAGCAAGCGCTGCAGGCGATTCCCGAGGAATTCCGCATCGCCGTGTACCTCGCCGATGTCGAGGGCTTTGCGTACAAGGAGATCGCCGACATCATGGGGACACCCATCGGTACGGTGATGTCCCGGCTGCACCGGGGCCGCCGTCAACTGCGCGGCATGCTCGAGGACTACGCCCGTGACCGCGGGCTGGTCCCGGCCGGCGCCGGAGAGTCGAACGAAGCGAAAGGCTCGGGCTCATGAGCTGCGGAGAGCCGCACGAGACGGATTGCAGCGAGATCCTCGATCATCTCTACGAGTTCCTCGACCGTGAGATGCCCGACGCCGACTGCACCAAGTTCGAGCACCACTTCGAGGAGTGCTCGCCGTGCCTGGAGAAGTACGGTCTCGAACAGGCCGTCAAGAAGCTCGTCAAGCGGTGCTGCGGGCAGGACGACGTGCCGACCGATCTGCGGGCCAAGGTGATGGGGCGGATCGAGCTGATCCGCTCCGGGCAGACCGTCCCCGAGCACGAGGTGACGGCCGCTCCGACGACTCCGCAGGAGTCCTGAGCACCAGCGCCGATCCAGAACTCAGCCCGTTCCGGGCGCGGCCGTCCGGCCGCCTCCGGAGCGGGCTCAGTCGTGTCCGGCCGGGTCGTCGGCCTCGCGACGCTCGGCGTCAGCCGCCGCATGGCCGACCGGTCCGCGTCCGGCGCACTCCGCGAGGTGGCCATCCGCCGCGGAACCGGCCACATCGCCGTCGTCGGCCCGTACGCGGACCGGTCGACCCGGTGCGGGCCGGCACCGTCGGTCTCCCGGCGGCCCAGCAGCGCCGTATCGCGCTGCCGGGCGGCGCGGTCGTACTGCAGACCGGGGTGGACGCCGAGGTCGCCGTGGTGGTGGAGGGCCAGGCCGATCCGTACCGTGAGCAGCCGGTCGGCGCGCGGATCGTCCGGGTGGTGCACGCATACGAGGAGAAGACACGGGAAGCAGGGCCCGGGAGGAACGCTCAGGGCACTGGAGGAGCTGCGGCTCGCGACGGCACGCGACTTCAGCCCGAGGTGGTCGAATCGCTCGCCAGGGTGGTCGTACGAGACGGTCTGACCTTGCCCGTCGTGGGGTAACCCATGGGTAATGAGCGGCTCTCCTTCCGTCCGTGGTTGGATGCGAGGGAGAGGGTGTACCGGGGGCGACGGCCGGCCCACTCCACGGAATCGGCAGGCGGGAACCGTAACTGGCAGGCGGGAATCGTGAGGATCTTCGGCAAGGGACGGCATCGGCCCTCCGCCTCGTGGCGGCAGGCCACCGACCGGGCGTTCACGCTCATCGGCGACGGTCGTTACGAGGACGCGGGAGCGCTGCTGACCCGTGCCGCGGACCTGGAGCCGTGGCTGTCCGAGTCCTGGTTCAACCTCGCCCTGCTGCACAAGTTCCGGCACGACTGGGAGCAGGCCAGAGCGGCCGGGCTCAGGGCCGTCGCGCTGCTCGACCGGGAGACCGGGGCGCCCGACTGGTGGAACGTGGGCATCGCCGCCACCGCCCTGCAGGACTGGCCCCTCGCACGCCGCGCCTGGCAGGCCTATGGACTGCGGATGCCCGGCGGCTCGGGCCGGCCGAAGCCCGGGGGTGCCGCGGACACCGGTGAGCCGGTCGGCATGGACCTGGGCAGCGCGGCCGTACGGCTCTCACCGGAGGGCGAGGCCGAGGTCGTGTGGGGGCGCAGGCTAGACCCGGCGCGTATAGAGGTGCTCTCCATTCCGCTGCCGTCGTCCGGGCGGCGCTGGGGCGAGGTCGTCCTCCACGACGGCGTACCGCACGGAGAGCGGACCACGGCCGCCGGACACGCGTACCCGGTGTTCGACGAGATCGAACTGTGGGCACCGTCGCCGGTGCCCACCTGGGTGGTGCTGCTGGAGGCCGCCACGGAGTCCGACCGGGACGCGCTGGAGCGGCTCGCGGCCGACGCGGGCTTCGCCGCGGAGGACTGGTCGTCGTCGGTGCGGCTGTTGTGCCGGCTGTGCTCGGAGTCCCGGATGCCCTCCGTCGAGGGCGACGGGGACCACATGGACCCGCACGATCACAGCGAGCCGGGGCATCCGGGGCCGCTGGGGCACGTCACGGACGGACAGTTGTGGGTGCCCGAGCGGGAGTGCGGCATCGCCGCGCCGGCATCGCTGGTCCGGGGGCTGCTGGACGGCTGGGTCGCGGACAGTCCGGACTCCCGGGACTGGCGCGATCTGGAAGAGGTCTGTTAGGAGGCCGCGGGGTCGTGCGCCGGGCCACGCGCCGTCGCCGGCCGGTCACGCGGTCGGCCACGCTCCTCCTCCGCGCTGCCCGTACCCTGTATCAGCAACTCACCCCTTGTTCTTTGAGGAAGGCGTACGTCTGTCATGGCTCAGCAGGACACCGAACAGCAGCACGTGGGCGTGCTCCCCGTCGATGACGAGGGGTTCGTCGTCGACACGGAGAACTGCGAGGAGCGCGAGCAGGCGTACCGCGAGCGCGGCACTTCGCGGCCCATCACCGTCGTCGGGAACCCGGTGCTGCACAAGGAGTGCAAAGACGTCACCGAGTTCGACGACGAGCTCGCCGAGCTTGTCAACGACATGTTCGCCAGCCAGCGCACCGCCGAGGGCGTGGGCCTCGCCGCCAACCAGATCGGCGTCGACCTCAAGGTGTTCGTGTACGACTGCCCGGACGACGAGGGCAACCGCCACGTCGGCGTCGTCTGCAACCCGAAGCTCGTCGAACTGCCCGCCGAGACGCGCCGCTTGGACGACAGCAACGAGGGCTGCCTGTCGGTGCCGACCGCTTACATGCCGCTGGCCCGGCCCGACTACGCCGAGGTGACCGGCCAGAACGAGAAGGGCAACCCGATCAAGGTGCGCGGCACCGGGTACTTCGCGCGGTGCCTCCAGCACGAGACCGACCATCTGTACGGCTACCTGTACATCGACCGCCTCTCCAAGCGCGACCGCAAGGACGCGCTGCGGCAGATGGCCGAGAACGAGCCCCGCTACCCCGTCGTCGCGAACGACTGAACCACCGGACCTACACCCCGGGCGCGCGCCGGGCGGCTGCGGTCCGCCCGCACGCGCGCCCGGCGTCGTTCTCAGGCGGCGGCCTCCGGGCCCCGGAAGGTGCGGCGGTAGGCATGCGGGGTGGTGCCCAGGGACCGTACGAACTGATGGCGCAGGGTGGCCGCCGTGCCGAAACCGGTGCGCCAGGCGATCGTGTCCATCGTCTCGTCCGTAGCCTCCAGCAACCGCTGTGCCAGCAGCACCCGTTGACGCAGGATCCAGCGGTACGGGGTGGTCCCCGTCTCCTGCTGGAAGCGGCGGGCGAACGTACGCGGCGCCATATGGGCGCGCTCCGCGAGCTGCTCCACGGTGACCTCCTGATCGAGATGGCGCTCCATCCACGCCAGCACCTCACCGACCGTGTCGCACTGCGAGCGCGGCAGCGGGCGCTCGATGTACTGGGCCTGGCCCCCGTCCCGGTGCGGCGGCACGACCATGCGCCGGGCGATCTTGTTGGCGACCTCCGGCCCCTGCTCCTTGCGGACGATGTGCAGACAGGCGTCGATGCCGGCCGCCGTGCCCGCCGAGGTGATCACCGGGTCCTCGTCCACGTACAGCACGTCCGGCTCCACCACGGCGCGCGGATACTGCCGGGACAGCTCGTCGGAGTGCCGCCAGTGCACCGCGCAGCGCCGGCCGTCCAGCAGTCCGGCCGCACCGAGCACGAACACCCCCGAGCACACGCTCAGCACCCGGGCGCCCCGATCGGCGGCCCCGCGCAGCGCGTCCAGCAGATCCGCCGGATAGATCCGCCGCACATAGCTCTCTCCCGCCGGGACGACGATCAGGTCGGCCTCGTCGAGCCGGTCCAGTCCGTACGGCGTCGAGATCGTGAATCCGGCGTGTGTGCGCAGGATCGGGCCCTCCGCCGACGCGACCGCGAAGTCGTACACCGGCAGGCCCTCGTCACTGCGGTCCAGACCGAAGACCTCGCAGACGACGCCGAGTTCAAAGGGGTGCACGCCGTCCAGGAGGACGGCCGCCACGTTTCTGAGCATGCCCCCAGTGTGCCTCGGAAGTGGCAGTAATTGGAGGGCGTGCGGCAGTACTGCCACTGTTTGTCAGGAGTGTTCCGCGTGACAGTGGTGTCCATGAACGCCACACAGTTGCAAGCGCTCATCGGAACACTGGCCGTACTCGCCATGCTCGCTCTGGTCGCGCTGCCCGCCGTCATCGGTGTCGTCCACGACCGGCGCGTGGACCGGCAGCTCAGGGAGGCGGCGGAGCGCCAGGCCGCCGTCGAGGGGGTGCGGCCCGAGCGGCGTACCCGCGGCTCCGCCTGGCGCCGCATCGCCGGCACGGCCTGATCGCATATCTCTACGACGCCTCTCTCCTCCCGTGTGTAGCCTCTCCCCGACCACAAAGGGGAGGAACATGAGACACGGAACGCGCCCCGCACACGGCCGCAGCCTGGCCGTGGCGGGCGGGGCGGCGGCCCTGGTGCTGCTGGCGGCGACGGGGGCCCAGGCGGAGGGGAAGGGCGACGTCCGGGTGACGAAGACGGTCGTCAACGGCGGCGGGAACGTCATCGTGGGGACGTCGAAGACCATCACGTACCCGATCGCCGTCACCGTCAAGGACAACTCGGGCGTCAAGAAGATCACCGATCTGAGCACCTTCAACCGGTCCAACGGCTACGGGTTCATCACCTGGGACGACGACTCGTCCTGCAAGAAGAAGAGCGCGACGACATCGGTGTGCACAGGAACGATGAGGGTCGACCCCGGCTGGATCGCCGACAGCGACGACATCGACTCCAATCGCGTCGCCGGGGTCTGGCAGGTCAACGCCACCGTCAAGGCCAACGACGGCGACTACTGGATCTCCGACAACATCGCCCGGTACAAGGTCAAGCGTGCCTCGAAGCTGACCACTGCCATCGCGCCCGACAAGGTCGCCAAGGGCTCGAAGGTCACCGTCACCGGCGCGCTGTCCCGCGCCAACTGGGAGACCCTCAAGTACCAGGGATTCAAGGGGCAGTCGGTCCGGCTCCAGTTCAAGAAGAACGGCGCCGCCCGCTACACCACCGTGAAGACGGTGCAGTCGGGCAGCGCCGGACGGCTCAGCACCAGGGTGACCGCCGACGCGGCGGGCAGCTGGCGCTGGTACTTCCCCGGCCTGACGTCGACCGCGCGGTTCGCCTCGGCCGGGGACGCGATCACGCTCAAGTGACCCCGGCGGGCCGGAGTCGGCCGATCAGCCGGTCCTAGAAGTCCTCGTCCAGGTCGACGGTGCCCTCCACCGCGACCTGGTACGCGGACGGACGCCGCTCGAAGAAGTTGGTCAGCTCCTGGACCCCCTGCAACTCCATGAAGGAGAAGGGGTTCTCCGAGCCGTACACCGGTGCGAAGCCGAGCCGGGTCAGCCTCTGGTCTGCGACGCACTCCAGGTACTGCCGCATGGAGTCGGTGTTCATGCCCGGAAGGCCGTCACCGCACAGGTCGCGCGCGAACTGCAGCTCGGCCTCCACCGCCTCCCGCAGCATGTCCGTCACCTGCTGCTGGAGATCATCGTCGAAGAGGTCCGGCTCCTCCTTGCGGACGGTGTCGACCACGTCGAACGCGAAGCTCATGTGCATCGTCTCGTCCCGGAACACCCAGTTGGTGCCCGTCGCCAGACCGTGCAGCAGGCCCCGGCTGCGGAACCAGTAGACGTACGCGAAGGCGCCGTAGAAGAACAGGCCCTCGATGCACGCCGCGAAGCAGATGAGGTTGAGCAGGAAGCGACGGCGGTCCGCCTTGGACTCCAGGCGGTCCAGCTTCTCCACCGAGTCCATCCACGTGAAGCAGAACTCTGCCTTCTCGCGGATGGACGGGATGTTCTCCACGGCCGCGAAGGCCGCCGCCCGGTCCTCCGGGTCGGGGAGATAGGTGTCCAGCAGCGTCAGATAGAACTGGACGTGGACGGCCTCCTCGAAGAGCTGACGTGACAGATACAGCCGCGCCTCGGGGGAGTTGATGTGCTTGTACAGCGTCAGCACCAGGTTGTTCGCGACGATCGAGTCGCCCGTCGCGAAAAAGGCGACCAGACGGCCGATCAGGTGCTGCTCGGCGGGGCTGAGCTTCGCGAGGTCGGTGACGTCCGAGTGGAGGTCGACCTCCTCCACGGTCCAGGTGTTCTTGATGGCGTCCCGGTAGCGGTCGTAGAAGTCCGGGTAGCGCATGGGGCGCAGAGTCAGCTCGAAGCCGGGGTCGAGAAGGTTCTGGGTGGTCATCGCAGTCGGCGCGGAGCGCCGTCCTCCAGGAGTGGTGGTCGGGTGGCGGGCGGGAGTTACTGGCAGGCTTCGCAGGACTCGGGGTTCTCCAGGGAGCAGGCGACGGCATCGGGATCGGCCGCCTGCTGGACGGGGATGGTCTTCTCGGGCTGGGCGGGCGGCTGTGCCTGGCCCTGGCCCTGGGCGGCGCGGGCGATGCGCGTCGCCGGGCGCGAGCGCAGGTAGTACGTCGTCTTCAGCCCCGACTTCCAGGCATACGCGTACATCGAGGAGAGCTTGCCGATGGTCGGCGTCTCCAGGAACAGGTTCAGCGACTGGGCCTGGTCCAGATACGGGGTGCGGGCGGCGGCCATGTCGATCAGACCACGCTGGGGGATCTCCCAGGCCGTGCGGTACAGCGCCCGGATGTCGTCCGGGACCCACGCGAAGTCCTGAACCGAGCCGTTCGAGTCGCGCAGCGCCTCACGGGTGCGTGCGTCCCAGACGCCCAGCTCCTTGAGGTCCTTCACCAGATAGGAGTTGACCTGGAGGAACTCACCGGAGAGGGTCTCGCGCTTGAAGAGGTTGGAGACCTGCGGCTCGATGCACTCGTACACACCGGCGATGGAGGCGATGGTCGCCGTGGGCGCGATGGCGAGGAGCAGCGAGTTGCGCATGCCGACGGCCGCGACGCGCTCGCGCAGGGCCGCCCAGCGCTCCGGCCAGGTGAACTCGACGCCGTAGTGGTCGGGGTGCAGCACACCGCGGGCCGTACGGGTCTTCTCCCAGGCCGGCAGCGGGCCGTTGCGCTCGGCGAGGTCGGTGGAGGCCTCGTACGCGGCGAGCATGATGCGCTCGGCGATCCGGGTGGACAGGGCCTTCGCCTCGGCCGAGTCGAAGGGCAGACGCAGCTTGAAGAAGACGTCCTGGAGGCCCATCGCGCCGAGGCCCACGGGGCGCCACTTGGCGTTCGAACGACCCGCCTGCTCGGTCGGGTAGAAGTTGATGTCGACGACCCGGTCCAGGAAGGTCACGGCGGTGCGGACGGTCTCGTCCAGCCGCTGCCAGTCGAGGTCACCGGTCGCCGGGTCGACGAAGGCGCCCAGGTTCACCGAGCCCAGGTTGCAGACCGCCGTCTCCCCGTCGTCCGTGACCTCCAGGATCTCCGTGCAGAGGTTGGAGGAGTGGACGACGTGGCCCGGTTCGGCCGTCTGGTTGGCGGTGCGGTTGGCGGCGTCCTTGAACGTCATCCAGCCGTTGCCGGTCTGCGCGAGCGTCCGCATCATGCGGCCGTACAGGTCACGGGCCGGGATGGTCTTCCGCGCCAGCCCGTCCGCCTCCGCCTTGCGGTACGCCGCGTCGAACTCCTCGCCCCACAGGTCGACCAGCTCGGGCACGTCGGCCGGGGAGAACAGCGACCACTGCTCGTCCGCGTTGACCCGGCGCATGAACTCGTCCGGGATCCAGTGGGCCAGGTTCAGGTTGTGCGTACGGCGGGCGTCCTCACCGGTGTTGTCGCGCAGCTCCAGGAACTCCTCGATGTCGGAGTGCCAGGTCTCCAGGTAGACCGCGGCCGCGCCCTTGCGCCGGCCGCCCTGGTTCACGGCGGCGACCGAGGCGTCCAGGGTCTTCAGGAACGGCACGATGCCATTGGAGTGCCCGTTGGTGCCACGGATCAGCGAACCGCGCGAACGGATGCGGGAGTACGACAGCCCGATGCCGCCCGCGTGCTTCGAGAGACGGGCCACCTGGTGGTAGCGGTCATAGATGGAGTCCAGCTCGTCCAGCGGGGAGTCGAGGAGGTAGCAGGACGACATCTGGGGGTGCCGCGTACCCGAGTTGAAGAGGGTGGGGGAGGAGGGCAGGTAGTCGAGGCGGCTCATCAGCCCGTAGAGCGCGGCGACCTCGTCCACGGACCGAGCGGTGTCGTCCTCCGCGAGACCGCTCGCCACCCGCAGCATGAAGTGTTGCGGCGTCTCCACGACCTTGCGGGTGATCGGGTGCCTGAGGAGGTAGCGGCTGTGCAGCGTGCGCAGCCCGAAGTAGCCGAAGCGGTCGTCGGCGGCAGGGTCGACGAGCGCGTCGAGACGCTCGGCGTGCAGGCGCGCGAATTCCGCCGTGCGGTCGGCGATGAGCCCTTCCCGGTGGCCCACGGCGACGGACTCCGTGAACGTCGTGACGCCCTGGGAGGCGGCCTCGGCGCGGATGGAGATCGTCAGCAGACGGGAGGCCAGCTTCGAGTAGGCGGGGTCCTCGGAGATGAGGCCGGCGGCCGCCTCCGTGGCCAGCTCGCGCAGCTCCGTCTCGTCCGCCCGTGCGGACCGGCCGCGCAGCGCGGCGGCGGCGACCCGGCCGGGGTCGGCGTCGGGGAGGTCGGAGGTCAGCTCGGTCAGGGTCCGCAGCAGGGCGGCACCGGGACCGTCGGTCTCCGTCGCCGGGGTGGCGGAAGCCGGTCCGGCGTGGGCCGGGGCGGCTGAAACCGGGTCGGCTGGCGCGATGGTCACGTGGGGGCTCTCCCTCGCTCGGCACGGGGCCCTGCGGAGGGCAGGCAGCAGCACACGAGCGCACGGGGGCGTCGCGTCCACCGGCCCACTCCACGAGGCCCGGACGTCAGGGCACCCGGACCGGACGGCCGGGCGCACTGTCGGCAGGTCCTCGGACTGGACTCGCGTGCGAACGCACGCAAGTACACCGTTGCGGGACAGTTCCGGATTCGCACCGGATTCCCCTGCGGCGACAGCGAGCATGAGCATACATCTTGTGTTGGGCTGCCGCTCCACCCCCAGATGTTGTGTCGTGGTGACTTCGGAGCGTGTCATGGCGTCAACTCATAGGTGAGCATCGTGAGGTCCGGGAAGTGCGGGGCCCGCACCGGGGCCTCGCCGATGCCACGGCCGTGGGCCGCGTGGTCGCCCGCCGGGATCGGGATCTCGGCCTCGCCCGCGGCGGCGATGTCGGCCATGGCGCCTCCGGCCGGGACGAAGGTCACGCCTCCGGCCACCCGTCCGTCCGTCGCGGGGACGAGCACCTCGGCCGCGGCGGCCCGCTTCGCCACGTCCCGAAGCTCCCCGAGGTAATCGTCGCTCTCGCCGAAGTCCAGCAGTCCGTCCGGGAGGTGGGCCTGGGTGGTGATCTCGCCGAGGTCGGCGTAGGCGTCGGGGGAGATGTACCTGATCGTGATGTCCATGGATCGCAGTCTGCACGAGGGGCCGGTCGGCAGGTCTGCGGTTGTCCACAGGGACGGTTGATCTTGTGATTGTCGGCGCGGGTGGGTCTGTGACGCCGCGTGAGGTGTTCGGACCGGGCGGCCGTTCGGACCGGGTGGGTCGGTCAGGCCACCGCCGGCCAGTGCGGCAGCGTCGTCACGAAGTGCTCGCTGAAGTCGTGGGGGCCCGGGCCGAGGGCGACGCGGCCGGTGGCGCGGAGGCGGGCGGTCAGGGCGGGGGACTCGGAGTAGTAGATCCGCCGGGCGTCGGCGGGCACGAACACGGTCTGGCCCCGAGTGAGTTCGCTCGCACACTCCACCACCACGGCCCCTTCGGCGGTCGTCACGAACGCCTCGTCCCCGCACACCCCCACGGCCAGCGGATCGTGCAGCGGACACGTACCGTCCCCGCCGTGACGGGTGTAGGCGTTCATGTACGTCCGCATCAGCCGGGCGGCGAGGGCTGCGCCGGGCCCCGCCGCCTCCAGTGCCGCGAGGTCCGCGGGGCGGAACAGCCGGCCGTGGGATGCGTCCAGGTCGACCATGGTGAAGGGGATGCCGGAGGAGAGCACGATCTCGGCGGCGTCCGGGTCGGCCCAGATGTTGAACTCGGCGACCGGCGTGAAGTTCCCCGGCACCTGCGCGGCGCCGCCCATGAACACGAACTTCCCGACGCGGCGGGCGAAGCCGGGATCCTCCAGCAGCGCGATCGCGACGTTCGTGAGCGGGCCGGTGGCGCAGACCGTCAGCTCGCCCTCGTACTCGCGGGACAGGCGCAGCAGGGCCTGCGCGGAGGACTCCGGGGCGTGCGGGGCGGTGGAGTCGGGCAGCGATTCCTCGCCGAGGCCGGCCGGGCCGTGGAAGGCGGATGCCTCGCGGTAGGGGAGGCGGGAGAGAGGGCGGCCCGCGCCTCGGTGCACCGGGACGTCGGTGTCGATGCGGAGGGCGCGGGCCAGGGCGCGGGCGTTGCGGTAGGTGGCGTCGGCGGGGAGGTTGCCGCCGACCGAGGTGTAGGCCTTGAGGTCCCACAGGCCCGTGCCGAGCAGGTACTGGAGGGCTACGGCGTCGTCGATACCGGGGTCGCTGTCCAGGACGATCGGTGTGCGGACGGTCACGGGGTCAGGGTAGCCGGGTGCGGGTTCGCCGTGGTTGTTCGCGCAGTTCCCCGCGCCCCTTTCGGGCCTTCGGCCCGTCGCGGGGCCTCTGCCCTGCGGAAGGCCTCGGCCCGGCACACGGGCTTCGGCCTTTCCCGGGGGCGCGGGGTCCTTCACGTCCTATGGATCAGTGGCTCGAACCCGCTGTCGCCGGAGGCAGTTCCACCTGGACGCCCGCGTCACCCGCGTCGGCCGTGTAGTCGCTCGGCTTGGTCTCGTCGATACCGTCGGGGGCCTTGGCCGCTCGCAGGACGAAGGTGAGGACCACGGTGACGACGGCATTGAGGACGAAGGCGGTGAGGCCGATGTAGCCGATCTCACCGATGCCGGGGATCTCCGCCGAGGAGCCGCCGAAGTGCTTCTGGGTCGGCGAGGAGACGTTCCACGCGGCGACCGTCCCGTAGATCATGCCGACCGCCCAGCCGGCGAGGAGTGCCCAGCGGTGGCACCAGCGGGTGAAGAGGCCGCCGACGAGGGCCGGGAAGGTCTGGAGGATCCAGATGCCGCCGAGGAGCTGGAAGTTGATGGCGACGGTCTTGTCCATCGTCAGGACGAAGACCAGCGCACCGACCTTCACCAGGAGCGACACCAGCTTGGAGACCTTGGTCTCCTGCGCGGGCGTGGCGTCCGGCTTGAGGAAGTCCTTGTAGATGTTGCGGGTGAAAAGGTTCGCCGCGGCGATGGACATGATCGCCGCGGGAACCAGGGCGCCGATGCCGATCGCCGCGAAGGCCACGCCCGCGAACCAGTCCGGGAACATGGTCTCGAACAGCTGCGGGATCGCGAGCTGGCCGTTCTGCACCTTGACGCCGGCCGCGATCGCCATGAAGCCCAGCAGGGCGAGCAGGCCCAGCATCAGCGAGTACAGCGGCAGGATCGTGGTGTTGCGACGGATCACCTCACGGCTCTTCGAGGACAGCGTCGCGGTGATCGAGTGCGGGTACATGAAGAGCGCGAGCGCCGAGCCGAGGGCCAGGGTCGCGTACGTCCACTGGTTGGCGTCGCCCGGGACCAGTGCCCCGCGGGGCGCGCCCGTCGCGGGGTTGGTCTGGCCGTAGGCCTCGCTCGCCTTGGCGAAGATGTCGTCGAAGCCGCCCAGCTTGATCGGGATGTAGATGATCGCCACCGCGATGACGATGTAGATCAGGGTGTCCTTCACGAACGCGATCAGCGCGGGGGCGCGCAGGCCGGAGGAGTAGGTGTACGCGGCCAGGACGCCGAAGGCGATCAGCAGCGGCAGGTCCTTGATGAACCAGTTGGTGTTCTCGCCACCGCCCACGCCCATCACGTCCAGCACGGCCTGGATGCCGACGAGCTGGAGGGCGATGTATGGCATCGTTGCCAGAATGCCGGTCAGGGCCACCGCCAGCGACAGGCCCTTCGAACCGAACCGCCCGCGGACGAAGTCCGACGTGGTCACGTACCCGTGCCGGTGCGAGACCGACCACAGCCGGGGCAGGAAAGTGAAGATCAGCGGGTAGACCAGGATCGTGTAGGGCACCGCGAAGAACCCGGCCGCGCCCGCCGCGTAGATCGCCGCCGGGACGGCGACGAAGGTGTACGCGGTGTAGAGGTCGCCGCCGAGCAGGAACCAGGTGATCCAGGTGCCGAACGACCGTCCGCCCAGGCCCCATTCGTCCAGGCTGTGCTCGTTCTCGGCCTTGCGCCAGCGGGCGGCCATGAAACCCATGACCGTGACGGCCAGGAAGAAGAAGATGAAGACGGCGAGTGCCACGCCGTTCACGCCGTCCTTCACCGCGCGACACCCCCGTCCTCGGACGTCTGGGACTTGCGGGCTCGCTGGTCACGCTGCCATAGCGCGTAGGCGGCGGCCGTGAGCGCGGTGGAGATCAGCACCCAGGCCATCTGGTACCAGTAGAAGAACGGGATGCCGATGAACGCCGGGTCCGTCTTGGCGTACGAACCGACCCAGAGCATCGCCACGAACGGGGCGAACAGGCACAGGGCGATGACCACTCTGACAGGTGTCACCGCCGGTGTCTCCGGTGATTTCACGTCGGGCGCATTGGACATACCAGGGCTCCGTCCCCTCACTGATCACCTGAGTAATGCGCAGGAAATCTAAGGGACCGCCCCGCCGCACGTAACCCCTGTTCGCATAACGGATGTGGGGAGACGCCGCGTCCCGTGCGTCACCCGTGGCGCACGGGACGGCCACCGTTGTGGACGGTTCGTGTGGTCGGCTGCCGCCGTGAACAGCCGGTGGCCGCGGACCGGTCAGTCCTGCGGACGCTTCAGCCGCGCCACGAACTTGTAGCGGTCGCCCCGGTAGACGGACCGCACCCACTCCACCGGCTGTCCCTCCTTGTCCACGGAGTGACGGGAGAGCATCAGCATCGGCAGGCCCACGTCCGTGCCGAGCAGGCCGGCCTCGCGCGGGGTGGCCAGCGAGGTCTCGATGGTCTCCTCCGCCTCGGCGAGATGGACGTCGTACACCTCGGCGAGCGCGGTGTAGAGGGACGTGTACTTGACCAGCGACCTGCGCAGGGCCGGGAAGCGCTTGGCGGACAGATGGGTCGTCTCGATGGCCATCGGCTCGCCGTTCGCCATACGGAGCCGCTCGATGCGCAGCACCCGACCGCCCGCCGTGATGTCCAGCAGTCCGGCGAGGGTGTCGTCGGCGGTGATGTAGCCGATGTCCAGCAGCTGGGAGGTCGGTTCGAGGCCCTGGGCGCGCATGTCCTCGGTGTAGGAGGTGAGTTGCAGGGCCTGCGAGACCTTCGGCTTGGCGACGAACGTGCCCTTGCCCTGGATGCGCTCCAGACGCCCCTCGACCACCAGTTCCTGCAGTGCCTGTCGCACGGTCGTGCGCGAGGTGTCGAACTCGGCGGCAAGGGTCCGCTCCGGCGGGACCGGTGTGCCGGGCGGCAGGGTTTCGGTCATGTCCAGCAGGTGCTTCTTGAGGCGGTAGTACTTGGGCACGCGTGCGGTACGGACGTTCGCCCCGTTCTCGTTCTCCGCACTGCTGACGTCGGTGCTCATGCTCCGCCTTCCCGGCTCCTAGTGGCGTGATCCTTCTGTATACCCGCACAGCCCCTGCTGGTCTAGTCCATGGAGGGGGCTCCGCTGGTCTACCCCGGGAAGGTGCAGTGGTCTACCCGAAGAGTGTGACTCAGCCGCTCGGTTTTCGCTGCCTTCTTACATAAAGGTTCTTGCATATGTAGGTCACATAACGGCTGGTGAGAGCGGGTTCGCGCACCCTTGACACACCGATTGGTCTGAGCCAAGCTCCGGCGTACTGGTCTACACCATTGGTCCAGGTCCCGGCCCCATGGGCGGTACGTCTGTCACCGCGGGGAGCAGGGGGGTTTGTGGCATCCCTGAGGAATGGCATCCCTGAGGAGGGTGGCGTGAAGCGCAAGCTGACAACCGCGATTTGTGTCGTGGGCATGATGGTCTCCATCGCGGCGTGCGGGGGCGAGAACGGGGGCTCGGACAAGGCGGCGGACACCAAGGAGCTGACCGTCTGGCTCACGGTGGACGCACAGAACAACTGGCCGGAACTGGTCAAGGCCGCGGACGCCGCGGTCAAGAAGAAGCACCCCGGCATCAAGATCAAGCACGAGTACTACGGCTGGCCCGACAAGAACGCCAAGCTGGACGCCGTCCTCGCCACCGACAAGGCCCCCGACGTCGTCGAGATGGGCAACACCGAGATGCTCGCCTACATGGTCAAGGGCGCTTTCGCCCCCCTGGACCCGGCGAAGTTCGACAACTCCGGCGCCTGGCTCGACGGCCTCAAGGCTTCCGTGACCTACGAGGGCAAGACGTACGGCGTCCCGTACTACGCCGGTGGCCGCGTCGCCAACTGGCGCAAGGACGTCTTCGCCGCTGTCGGCGTCAAGACTCCGCCGAAGACGTACGACGAGCTGACCGCCGCCCTCGACAAGGTCCAGAAGAAGCAGGGCGACAAGTTCAGCGCGTGGTACCAGCCCACCCGTGACTGGTACGCGGCCATGTCCTTCGTCTACGACGCGGGCGGCTCCATAGCCGTCGAGTCGGGCGGCCAGTGGAAGGCGAACCTCTCCTCCCCGGAGTCCGTCAAGGGCCTGGAGGAGTTCCAGAACGTCGTCGACGGCTATATGCACGGCGACAAGACCAAGGACGAGTCCGACCGTTACATCGTCTACGGCCAGGGCAAGTCCGGCATGATCTTCGCCCCCGCCTGGGAGGGCGCGACCGCCGCGGCCAAGGAGAACGACAAGACCGGCAAGCTCGCCGGCAACGTCGAGAACTTCGTGATGCCCGGTCCGTCCGGCAAGAGCCTGCCCGTCTTCCTCGGCGGCTCGGACCTCGCCGTCCCCGTGAAGTCCGACGCGCAGGGTGTCGCCGCCGAGTGGATCAACGCCTTCACCGGGCCCGCCGGCCAGAAGGGTCTGATGGAGAAGGGCAACCTGCCCAACAACAAGACCGACCTCGCCACCCTGAAGGACGACCCGGCGACGGCGGTCCCGGCCACCGCGGCCGAGTCCAACTGGTTCGTCCCGATGGCGCCCGGCTGGGGTCAGGTCGAGAAGGCCCAGATCCTCCAGACCATGCTGCAGAACATCGGCACCGGCAAGAAGACGGTCGAGAAGGCCGCGAAGGACGCGGACGCCGCGATCGACAAGGTCATCAACACCAAGTGACGGTCGACCCCGGTCGGGCCCGGCCACGGCGCCGGGCCCGACCGGGGGTGCCACAGAGCCCGGCCGGCGGGTGCCACGAGTCGAGCCGGTGGGCGGATCACGACAGTGCCGCGACGGGGCATGGGGTCGCCGCCCGTGCGTCGTGGCTGGTCGCGCGGCTCCCCGCGCCCCTCCTCGGGTGCATCACCGGCCGGCTCCTGACGGGGCGAGACCGGCGGGGTGCTGATCGGCCCCTCTTCATTTGCCTTAGGAGCGCGCGATGAGTGCCGCAGACACGACCACTCCGACCAAGGTGCCGCCACCGCGGCAGGTGCCGCATGGGCCGCCTGCCGCCCTCGGCAGGCCCTCCGGCACGAAGCGTTCCGGCGGAACCGCGGTTCCTTGGGCGCTGCTCGCACCCTGCCTGCTGATCCTCGCCGTCGTTCTCGGCTATCCGCTGGTCCGTCTGGTCACCCTCTCCTTCCAGAACTTCGGCCAGTCCCAGCTGTGGGGCTTCCAGCCGGCGGAGTCGGCCGGCTTCGACAACTTCGCGAAGGTGCTGGGCGACGGCGAGTTCTGGACGGTCGTCGTACGGACCATCGTCTTCGCCGCCACCTGCGTCGTCTTCACCATGGTCATCGGCATGCTGATCGCGCTGCTGCTCCAGCGGGTCTCCGGCTGGGTGAAGACCCTCATCAACATCGCGCTGGTGGCGAGTTGGGGCATGCCCATCATCGTGGCCACCACGGTCTTCAAGTGGCTCTTCGACTCCGACTACGGCATCTTCAACGCGCTCCTCAGCAGGCTTCCCGGTGTCGACATGATCGGCCACAACTGGTTCGCCAGCGGCCCCGAAGGACTCGCCGTCATCACACTGCTGGTGGTGTGGGGCGCCGTGCCGTTCGTCGTCATCACCCTCAGCGCCGGACTCACCCAGGTGCCCAAGGAGTTGGAGGAGGCCGCCCGCCTGGACGGCGCCGGCGCCTGGGGCGTCTTCCGCTATGTCACCCTCCCCATCCTCAAGCCGATCGTCGTGATGCTCACGACCCTCTCGGTCATCTGGGACATGGGCGTCTTCCCGCAGGTCTTCGTGATGCGCAACGGCCACCCGGAGGCCGAGTTCCAACTGCTCACCACCTATTCGTACGACAGGGCCTTCGTGGTCAACGACTACGCGCAGGGCTCCGCGATCGCACTGCTCACCGTGCTGTTGCTGCTGGGAGTGATCGGCGTCTACATGCGCCAGATGCTGAAGATCGGAGAGGTCGAATGAGCACAGCAGTCTCCGGTCGCCGCGGGTCCCGGCTCGGCTGGAACCTCCTCGGCCTCCTCGTCTTCGTCACGGCCGGCTTCCCCGTCTACTGGATGCTGAACACCGCGTTCAAACCGGCGAAGGACGCCATCGACCCCGACCCCAGCCTCCTGCCGACCTCCCTCACCTTCTCCAACTTCGGCCGCGCGCTGGACATCGCAGACTTCTGGGGCCCCGTCGGCCGCAGCCTCGTGGTGTCCCTCACGGTGGTCGTGATCGGCATCGTCGTCGGCATGCTGGCGGCCCTCGCCATCTCCCGCTTCGCCTTCCGAGGCCGGAAAGTGGTGATCGTCGGCATCCTGGCCGTCCAGATGGTCCCGCTGGTCGCGATGATCATCCCGGTCTTCCTGCTCCTGAACGACCTGGGCCAGTACGACCGTCTCACCGGCCTCATCATCACCTATCTGACCTTCATCCTCCCGTTCACGGTGTGGACCCTGCGCGGCTTCATCGTCAACATCCCGCGCGAGCTGGAGGAGGCCGCCATGGTCGACGGCTGCTCCCGCACCACCGCCTTCCTCCGTGTGGTCTTCCCTCTGCTCGCGCCCGGCATGGTGGCGACCTCGGTCTACGGCTTCATCCAGGCGTGGAACGAGTATCTGTACGCCCTGATGCTGATGAGCCAGCAGAACCAGACCGCCACGGTCTGGCTCGGCAACTTCACCACCAAACACGGCACCGAATACGCCCCGATGATGGCCGGCTCCACCATGATGGCCGTGCCGATCGTCGTCCTCTTCCTCCTCGTCCAGCGCAAGATGGCCGCGGGCCTCACCGCGGGCGCCGTGAAGGGATAACCACCGATGACGACATTCGCCACCGGCTCGACGGGCTCCCACTCGGGGCAGGACGGCCTCACACGGGACGCGCTGACGGTCCTCCAGCCCGGATTCACGGGCACCACCGCCCCCGACTGGCTGCTGCGCCGCCTCGGCGAGGGCCTCGCCTCCGTCGGCCTCTTCGGCCGCAACGTCACCTCCCCCGAACAACTCTCCGCGCTCACGGCCCAGTTGCGCGCCGAGCGTGAGGACGTCCTGGTCGCGATCGACGAGGAGGGCGGCGACGTCACCCGCCTGGAGGTCCGGACCGGCTCCTCCTTCCCCGGAAACCACGCTCTGGGCGCCGTCGACGACGCCGACCTCACGCGGGACGTGGCCTTCGCCCTCGGCCGCCGTCTCGCCGCATGCGGTGTCAACTTCAACTGGGCCCCCTCGGCCGACGTGAACTCCAACCCGGCGAACCCCGTCATCGGCGTGCGCTCCTTCGGCGCCGAGCCCGACCTGGTCGCCCGCCACACGGCCGCCTATGTCAGCGGTCTTCAGGCCGCCGGGGTCGCCGCCTGCACCAAGCACTTCCCGGGCCACGGCGACACCGCCGTCGACTCCCACCTGGCCCTGCCCCGCATCGACGCGGACCGCCCCCTGATCGAGGCGCGGGAACTGGCGCCCTTCCACGCCGCCATCGCCGCCGGCACCCGCGCGGTCATGAGTGCCCACATCCTCGTCCCCGCCCTCGACCCCGACCGTCCCGCGACGCTGTCCCACGGCATCCTCACCGACCTCCTCCGCGGCGAACTGGGCTATGACGGCCTCATCGTCACCGACGGGATGGAGATGCGGGCCATCGCCGGTACCTACGGCATCGAACACGGCAGCGTCCTGGCCCTCGCCGCCGGCGCCGACGCGATCTGCGTGGGCGGCGGCCTCGCCGACGACGACACCGTGCGCCGTCTGCGCGACGCCCTGGTCGCCGCCGTACGTTCCGGCACGCTCCCCGAGGAGCGCCTGGCGGACGCGGCGAACCGAGTCCGGGCGCTGGCCGAGTGGACCAGGGGAGCGGCGACCCGGGAAGCGGAGGCCGGAGGCGCGGAACTCGGGGAGATCGGCCTCGTCGCCGCGCGACGCGCAGTGGAGACGGTCTTCGCGCAGCTGCCGTACACGCCCCCTGTCCAGCCCCTGTATGTCGCGGCCTTCACTCCGGTGGCGAACATCGCCGTCGGCGACGAGACCCCCTGGGGCGTCGGCGCGGAACTCGCCCGTCTCCTCCCCGGTACGGAGACCGGCACCTTCGCGGGTGACAGCGCCGGCGTCTCCGCCCTCGCGGTGGCCGGCACGCGCCGCATCGTGGCCGTGGTCCGCGACGAGCACCGCCACCCCTGGATGACCGACGCCCTCGACGTCCTCCTGGCCACCCGGCCCGACACGATCGTCGTAGAGATGGGCGTCCCCCAGTCCCCGCCCCGCGGCGCCCTCCACATCGCCACCCATGGAGCGGCAAGGGTCTGCGGAAGAGCGGCGGCCGAGGTCATCATGAGCGTCCGGTAGCGCGCCGCGCCGCCCGACGGCCCCGGAGCGGGAGGGCGGGGGAGACACCCCCCGCCCCCCCACCCCGAAGGCAGGGCACGCAGGCCGCATCCGTACGACACAGAGGCGCCACAGCCCCTCCTTCCCAGGCCGTGGCGCCTCTGCGCATCCCCAGCCGCGTCAGATCCCCTGCCAGTCGGGCTTGTTCGTGTAGGTGTGCCGGAAGTAGTCCGCGAGCTTGAGCT
Organism: Streptomyces sp. NPDC042364; assembly: GCF_056437585.1. Lineage (NCBI taxonomy): Bacteria > Bacillati > Actinomycetota > Actinomycetes > Kitasatosporales > Streptomycetaceae > Streptomyces > Streptomyces sp. NPDC042364. The sequence goes on from NZ_JBWKAJ010000027.1 coordinate 75,489, forward strand.
TCGACGCCGCTCCCTCGTCCACCACCACCGTGGCGTGCGGGTGGAGCTGCAGCGCCGATGCCGGGCACACCGCCGCCACCGGTCCCTCCACGGTGGCCGCGACGGCGTCCGCCTTGCCCTCGCCGGTGGCCAGCAGCACGAGGTGGCGTGCCTCCAGAATCGTGCCTATGCCCTGCGTGATGACGTGGTGCGGCACCTGCTCGATGTCCCCGTCGAAGAACCGCGCGTTGTCGATCCGCGTCTGCTGGGTGAGCGTCTTGATCCGGGTCCGGGAGGCGAGGGACGAGCACGGCTCGTTGAACCCGATGTGTCCGTCGGTCCCGATCCCGAGCAGTTGCAGATCCACGCCGCCCGCCTCGGCCAGCGCCCTGTCGTACGCCTCGCACGCCCCCGGTATGTCCTCGGCGGTGCCGTCCGGCCCCATGAACGCGTCCATGCCGAGCCCCAGCGGCTCCAGCACTTCCCGGCGCAGCACCGAGCGGTACGACTCGGGGTGGTCGGCCGGCAGCCCCACGTACTCGTCGAGCTGGGCGATCCGCGCCCGCGAGGCGTCCACGGCGCCCGAGCGCACCTTCGCCGTCAGCGCCTGGTAGATGGGTAGCGGGGTCGACCCCGTGGCGACGCCGAGCAGCGCGTCGGGCTTCCGTCGGAGCAGCTGCGCCATCGCCTCAGCTATGAGTTCGCCACCCGCCTTGGCATCCGGAACGATGACAACTTCCACGCTGGGCCTGCCGATCTGGGAAGAGGGACTCGACTGGGAGTCGGAAGAACTGTGTGGTTTAGACCAATCTAGCAGAGCGGGCCCTGTGCGGATGTGGCCCACATCACGCCCATGCGACCTCATTCCCCCGGCGGCCCCGCCCTTACGTCAGGGAGCCTCCCGTGGCGTCCACCCAGCTCCCCGTCACCCATCTGCTCTCGTCGGACGCCAGGAACGCCACCACGTCCGCGATGTCGTCCACCGCTCCCACCCGGCCCAGTGCCGATATCTCCTCGGCCGTCGCGCGGCCCGCCTCGGTGCCCAGGAACTCGGCGGTGTTGTCGGTCGCGGTCAGGCCCGGTGCCACCGAATTCACCGTGATACCTCGCGGGCCGAGCACCTTCGACAGGTCGCGGGAGAAGATGTCCAGCGCGCCCTTCGTCATCGCGTATGCCATGTTGTGCGGCATCACGGCGGTCCGGGCGAGCCCCGACGAGATGTTGACGACGCGGCCGCCGTCACGCAGTCGGGTCATGCCGTGCTTGACGAGGAAGAGCGGTGCCTTCACGTTCACCGCGAAGAGCCGGTCGTACTCCTCCTCGTCGATCTCCTCGATGGGGCGGGAGCTGCCGATGGCCGCGTTGTTCACCAGGATGTCCAGTCCGTCCGCCTGTCGGTCGAACTCCTCCCACAGGGCCTCGACATCCCCCGGCCGGCCGAGCTCGGCCCCCAGGGTGAAGGCGGAGCCGCCCGCGGCCTCGATCGCGGCCGCCGTCTCCTTCGCGGCCGCCTCGTTCCTCCCGTAGTGCACCGCGACACGTACGCCGTCGCGGCCCAGCCGCTCGGCGATGCCTCGTCCGATGCCCCTGCTCGCGCCTGTGACAAGTGCCGTCCTTCCGGTGAGCACACCCATGTCGACGCCCCCTCCATTTTTTCTAGCGGTCGCTACAAAAATGACCGTAGAGCAGCCCGCTGACAGTTGTCTAGTGCCCGCTATAAAATCCCCCGCATGGTGACCAAGGAGAGCAAGCAGCGCGGCCGTCCCCGCTCCTTCGACCGCGAGACCGCCCTGGAGAAGGCGATCCTGGCGTTCTGGGAGAACGGATACGAGGCCACCTCGGTCGCCGATCTCACCCGCGTCATGGGTATCGGCGCCCCCAGCCTTTACTCGGCGTTCGGGGACAAGCGGGCCCTCTTCGACGAGGTGGTCCGTGAGTACGGCAGCCGCTACGGCTCGTTCACCGACCGGGCCCTGGAGGAGGAGCCCACCGCACGGGCCGCCGTCGAACGGATGCTGCGCGAGGCCGCCGTCGAGTACACGGACCCCGCCCACCCCCACGGCTGTCTGGTCATCCACGCGGCGACCAACTGCACAAGCCGTGAGGTCGAGGAATCCCTCCGCGCCCGGCGCAACGCGTGGATCGCCGTCTTCGAGAGCCGCATAAGAGCGGATATCGCGGCCGGTGAACTGCCCGCCGGTACGGACGCCTCCGCACTCGCCCGTCACACCGGTGTGATCATCCAGGGCATGTCCCAGCAGGCGCGGGACGGCGCGACCAGGCAGGAGCTGGAAGCGGTCGCCGAACTCGCCATGACGATCTGGCCCCGGTCCGACCGCACCCTCGGACCGGCTCGGACCTGAACCCTCCAGCACACCGCGCCCGCAGGGCCACCCGCCCCGGCGCAGCGCGCGACCCGATGCCGGCTTTTCCCGGTATCCGGCCTGCCCCGGTATGCCGAACCCCGGAAGCGTCCTGCTCCGGAGTTCCGGCCCGCGGCACTCGCGAACCGGGCTACTCTGCGTGCAAGGGCCTCCACGTCCTCGCCCCACCTCGCCGGACGGCGGGGGAGGGAACAGCAACAAACATCCGCCAACGCATGGACACACGCAGTGGTCTAGTCAAGAATGGCGTGGTAGGTCATCTGATCGATCAGCGCTACGTCACTGGCGATCACTTGTGAACAACACAGGCCTCCGTCTTCCCCGCACAGGAAGGCGGACCGAGGAACCGGTGCTCTCTGCCCTGACTGCTCCGGCTCCTCATCCTTCGGTCGCTGGGACCGCACACCCCACGGCCGATGTTGCTCCGGGCTGCGGTGCCGGGAGGGTTGAGGGTCCCTCTCAGGCGCCGCGGCCCGCGGGTGTTCTCGGGGGCGTGGCCGTTGTCCCCGGGGCGCGGTCCGGAAGGGCGCAGCCCGCCGTTTCCGGGCATGTCCGTACCGCCAGGTACGCTCGCACACGTGCCCTCCATGAACGAACTCGTCCGCCAGCACACCGCTCTCAGCGACTCCGACCTGGAGTGGCTGCATCTGCTGGTGTCGGAGTGGCAGCTCCTCTCCGACCTCTCCTTCGCCGACCTCGTCCTCTGGGTCCCCACCCGTGACGGCACACGCTATGTCTCCGTGGCCCAGATGCGCCCCAACACCGGCCCCACCTCCTACCAGGACGACATGGTTGGCCACCTGGTCCCGCGTGGCCGCCGGCCCCTCCTGGACGTCGCGCTCGACGAGGGCCGGATCGTGCGCGAGGGCGACCCCGAGTGGCGCGAGGAAGTCCCCGTACGGGTCGAGTCCATCCCCGTCCGCAGGGAAGGCCGGGTTCTCGGGGTCATCGCGCGCAACACCAACCTGCTGACCGTCCGTACCCCGAGCCGGCTGGAGCTCACCTACCTCCAGAGCGCGTCCGACCTGGCTCAGATGATCGCCGTCGGCGCCTTCCCCTTCCCCGACCAGCAGGTCGACATGGACGCCTCGCCGCGTGTCGGGGACGGGCTGATCAGGCTGGACGCGGACGGCATCGTCCAGTACGCCTCCCCGAACGCCCTGTCGGCATACCACCGGCTGGGGCTCGCTGCCGACCTCGTGGGCTGCCACCTCGGCCGTACGACCGCCGAACTCGCCCCGTCCCGCGGTCCGGTGGACGAGGCGCTGGCGAAGGTGGCGAGCGGATGGGCGCCACGGGAGTTCGAGATCGAGTCGAACGACGGAGTGATCCAGTTCCGTGCCATCCCCCTCAAACCCAAGGGCCCGCGCATCGGTTCGCTCGTGCTCCTTCGTGACGTCACCGAACTGCGCCGTCGTGAACGCGAGTTGATCACCAAGGACGCGACCATCCGGGAGATCCACCACCGGGTGAAGAACAACCTGCAGACGGTCGCCGCGCTGCTGCGCCTCCAGGCCCGGCGCATCGAGTCCGAACGCGGTCGCGAGGCCCTCGAAGAGGCCGTGCGAAGGGTCGGATCCATCGCGATCGTGCATGAGACGCTGTCCCAGAATCTGGACGAGCGGGTGGAGTTCGACGAGATCGCCGACCGGGTTCTCGCCATGGTCGCCGAGATCTCACCGGGGAAGGTCACCGGCCGGCGCACCGGACGCTTCGGCATCCTCGACGCGGAGGTGGCCACCCCGCTGTCCATGGTCCTCACCGAGATCCTGCAGAACGCCCTCGAACACGGCTTCCGCGAGGGGGACACCGGCACCGTGGAGGTGTCGGCCGTACGCGGCGGGACCACCAAGGAGACCCGTCTCCTCGTCACCGTCCAGGATGACGGCGTGGGCCTGCCCGAGGACTTCGACCCGCACCGCTCCGGCAACCTCGGCCTGCAGATCGTACGGACGTTGGTGGAGGGCGAGCTGGGCGGCACCTTCGACATGGTCCCTGCCCCGGACCAGGGCACCCGGGTCATCCTCGACATTCCGGTGCGCGCCCAGAAGTAGGAGCGTGCGCGGGGCCGTACGCCGTCGGGGGCGTTCGTTCCGGCAGGCGCACGGAGAGGAACACCGGGCGCGGTGCGACCCATGGCGAACAGCACTGAGCCCCGGACCATCGTGTGGTCCGGGGCTCAGTGTCGTCGCTGATTAGGCGCACCGGGGGCACTGCGCGCTGCGGCTCGGGGGCGGGAGATGCGTACTCGCTGTACGCGCCGCCAAGCTCAGGCTATTGCTGGGTGGGATTGTCAGGCGGAGGCCTGACGGGCCCGGTTGCGGGCGGCGCGGCGCTTCATGGCGCGGCGCTCGTCCTCGCTGAGACCACCCCAGACGCCGGAGTCCTGGCCGGACTCAAGCGCCCACTGCAGACACTGCTCGATAACCGGGCAGCGGCGGCAGACAGCCTTGGCTTCCTCGATCTGCAGCAGCGCAGGACCGGTGTTGCCGATGGGGAAGAAGAGCTCGGGGTCTTCCTCGCGGCAAACGGCGTTGTGACGCCAGTCCATGGCTGCTACCTCTCCTTGGTATTACATGCACGTTGCTTGTGAATGTGAACGCTTTCACGAATCCCTCAACAAGTGAAGGGCCGATCACCAGGCGGACTGGTGTGGTCCTGTGATTTGAGGAGGGGTTCTGGCGCTTGCTTGAGCCGGTGTTGCGGGCTGTCCCGAGCGCCACGTAGAGACTCGCAAACCTCAGCGGCGGATACAACCCCTTCCGGAAAGTTTTTTTTGATTCCTCGGTGTCGACTGTGTCACAGCCGTACTTCCATGGGGTGGACCCTGGCCTAAACGTTCGAGTGGAAGGACTTTTGCCCGTTCCGCTCACACAATCACACGCAGTGCACGGCGTACGCCTGTGAACGTCACGCTCGTACGCAGCCCGAGGTGGTCGCCGTCCATCTGGAGGGGGAGGGGCACCTTCGAATGCAAGGTGAAGTCGGTCAAGTCGTGCACGGTGGTGGCGTGCTTGCCGTGAGGCCCCCGCTCGGGGGACGAAGTGAGCAACTGCGTGGCATAACGGGCAAGTGCGGCCGTCGACATCCGGCTGAGACCAAGCACGTCGAGACCTTTATCGAACGAGGCCTTAGGTGACGCGTACACCGGGCGATTGCCGAGAAACGTCCAGGGGGACGTGTTGCAGACTATGGACAGCACAAGATCGGAAATCGGTTCCTCGCCGGCCCGCTCCAGGGTGATCGTGCCGTTCCTGCGGTGCGGCTCTTCCAGGAACTGCCGGAAAGCCTGACGCAGGTAAAGGGCGTGTGTGGATTTCCGTCCGCGCTCGCGCTGTTGCTCGACCCGGCCGATCACACCGGCGTCGAAACCGAGGCCGGCGCAGAACGTGAACCAGCGGGACGGCACCGCCTCGTCCTCCGTGCCCGGGGTGCCCGAGGCCATACCCAGACCGACCGTGCGCTCGCGGTTCTCCCGGAGTGCGTCCAGGAGGACGCCGGTTGCCTCCACGGCGTCGTTGGGCAGGCCCAGGGCGCGTGCGAACACATTGGTGGAACCGCCGGGAACCACGGCGAGGCGGGGGAGGCGGTCCGGGGCGGGCCCGTGGTGCAGCAGGCCGTTGACGACCTCGTTGACCGTGCCGTCACCGCCGAGCGCGACGACCAGCTCGATGTCGTCCTTGCCCTCGGCCGCCTGGCGGGCGAGGTCCTTGGCGTGGCCGCGGTACTCGGTGGTGACCGCCTCGAGCTTCATCTCGCTCGCCAGCGCGTGGATCAGGACATCGCGCGTACGTGCGCTTGTGGTGGTTGCCGCCGGGTTGACCACGAGAAGTGCACGCATAGGTTGCAGCGTACCTACTGAGCGGTACTCGTCCCATACCGAGGTGCGGATCAAGGGGGAGATCGTGTAGTGACGACGAGCACGTGGAGGCGTGCAGGGGGCCGGAGCGCGTCCGGGCGCCGGGGCTACCCTTCAGGGGTGAGTCCTCAGCAGAACCCCACGCCGGACACCTCCGACGCCGAGCCCCGTCCCGGGCGGCTGACCGCCGCGGCGGCACTGACCGCGCTGGAGGGCATCGCCCTGCTGGCCGGCGGCGGCGCCATGCTCGTCCTGGGCCTCATCGGGGACTCCGGGGACCTCGGCACCGGAGTCACGGGGGGCGTCACCCTCATCGCGCTGGCCCTGCTGCCGCTGGTCGCCGCGCGCGGACTGCTGCTGCGGCGCAGCTGGAGCCGGGGGCCCGCGGTCATCACGCAGGTCATGGCGCTGCCGGTGGCGTACAACCTGCTCCGGGCGGACAGTGTGGCGATCCCGGCGGGGATCGTCCTGGCCGTGGTCGCGATCGCGGCGCTGGTGCTGCTGCTCAACCCGGCGACGACCCAGGCCCTCGGGATCCAAGGGCCTGGCCGGGCGGAACAGACGAAACACTAGGGCTCTTCTCACGGATCTCCGCGGCGTCGCGGCCCCCGGAGATCCATCAGAAGAGATCCACCAGAAGAGCCCTGGCGCTGGGCACCCGCGGAGCTCTACCGGAAGGGATCTCGGGAGCTACTCCTCCACCAGCAGCTTCTCCCGCAGCTGGGCGAGCGTGCGGGCCAGCAGACGTGAGACGTGCATCTGGGAGATGCCGACCTCCTGGGCGATCTGCGACTGGGTCATGTTGCCGAAGAACCGCAGCAGCAGGATCCGCTTCTCGCGCGGCGGAAGGTCTTCGAGGAGCGGCTTCAGGGACTCCCGGTACTCGACGCCCTCCAGCGCCTCGTCCTCGGCGCCCAGGGTGTCGGCGACGGCCGGTGACTCGTCGTCGGTGTCGGGGACGTCCAGCGACAGCGTGGAGTACGCGTTGGCCGACTCCAGGCCCTCCAGGACCTCCTCCTCCGAGATGGCCAGCTTCTCCGCCAGCTCGTGCACCGTCGGGGAACGGCCGTGCTGCTGGGACAGCTCAGCCGTGGCCGTGGTCAGCGCCAGGCGCAGCTCCTGCAGACGGCGCGGAACGCGCACCGCCCAGCCCTTGTCGCGGAAGTGCCGCTTGATCTCGCCGACGACCGTCGGGGTCGCGTACGTGGAGAACTCCACCCCGCGGTCCGGGTCGAAGCGGTCGACCGACTTGATCAGGCCGATGGTGGCGACCTGCGTCAGGTCGTCCAGCGGCTCACCACGGTTGCGGAACCGGCGCGCGAGGTGCTCCACGAGGGGCAGATGCATCCGGACCAGCTGATTGCGCAGCTCCGCGTACTCCGCACTGCCCTCCCGCAGGGAGCGCAGCCGGACGAACAGGGCTCGCGCCCCGCTGCGGTCATGAGGATCGTGCTGCGTGCTGCGCACGATCTGCGCGTCCGGCTCGTCGTGTCGCTCGTGCTCGCTCATAGTCCCGCCCGCCGTCACCGTTCCCCCAGCTCTCGACCGTGCTCGAGCGGGGGAGGCCCCAGTCCGCCCTCGTGAGGACGTGGTGCTCCGTGCGGCATCCTCCGGTTCCGGTCGCCCGTCGGAGGACGCCTGGTCCCCTTCGTCGGCCGGCTCCGTCCACCGAGAGGACGTGGCCGCCGTCGAGGAGTCGTCCTCCGGGTGCGGCCGGGCCTGCTCGGGGATGCCGTCGACGCCGTCCGTCAGGTGTGCCGGCCCGCCGGGGCCGACCTCTTTCGCGGGAAGTCCCCGTGTGCCGCGTTCTTCGTCCCGCACCGGCCCGTCCCCGTTCCTCACGCCGGCCCGGGTCCCGCGCCGCGCTGTTTGTAGAGGCTGATCGAAACGGTTTTGTCGTCGGCGACCGCGGAGGAGACCTTGCCCGCCAGGGCCGACAGCACGGTCCAGGCGAAGGTGTCGCGCGAGGGGGCGTGGCCGTCCGTGGTCGGGGCCGAGACCGTGACCTCCAGCGAATCGTCGATGAGGCGGAAGACACAGCTGAGCACCGAGCCGGGCACGGCCTGCTGGAGCAGGATCGCGCAGGCCTCGTCGACCGCGATGCGCAAATCCTCGATCTCGTCGAGGGTGAAGTCCAAACGGGCCGCGAGGCCGGCCGTCGCCGTACGCAGCACCGACAGGTAGGCACCCGCGGCCGGCAGCCGGACTTCCACGAAGTCCTGGGTCCCGGGCTCGCCTGCGATCTGGGACACCCTCACCTCCAAGGTGGTACAAGCTTTTTCAGGGGCCGAGGGTCGCCCCCCGGGTAACGCGCCATGTGGTTCAGCGGTGACGCTATCGCGCCCCCGAGCGCCGTGTCCTCGGGGTCCGGGCGACCCAGCCCCACGCTGTCACTCATAGTAAGCACATGAACACGCTCTGTGGCTAGGGGTCTGTGGGCCTCAAATCGGAAGAGCGCGCGCCGGATTGACGTACCCAGGCGTCCGACCGCCGAACCTCGTCACACGAGTACGTCGACGTGCCAGGGGGTGACTTGGTTCCGTTGTCCGAGGTCGTGGACGTGTTCATCGGGGTTCTGTTCGTTTTCCCGCCCTCATACGAGCACGTGGTCGAGGAAGCACCAGCGCCAGTTCTCGCCCGGCTCGAAGGTGCGCATCACGGGATGGCCGGTCTCCTTGTGGTGTGCGGTCGCGTGCCGCATCGGCGAGGAGTCGCAGCAACCCACGTGCCCGCACTCCAGGCATTTCCGCAGTTGCACCGGGTGCGTCCCGGCGGCCGCGCACTCCGGGCAGGTCTCGGTCAGGGGGGCCGGTTCGGGGTGCGGCAGTGCCTCCGCGTGCGTGCACTGTTTCATGATTGCCAGGTTACGACGGGCGCGTGGAACCTCGCGCGGAAAACGAAGGCGGCGGAAAGCGATGCACTTCTTGCCTTTGCTGTTGCTGGTCGCCGGTAGCGCGACGGTCGCCGGTGCCGCCCGGCGGACACCGGTACCCGCCCCGTTGCTGCTGGTCGCCGCCGGGCTCGCGGTGTCGTACGTGCCCGGGGTGCCGAACTACGAACTCGACCCCGAGATCGTCCTGCCGCTGATCCTGCCCCCGCTGCTGTACACCGCCGCCACGGAGAGCTCGTACCTCGACCTGCGGGCCCAACTGCGGCCGGTGGCGCTGCTGTCGGTCGGTTATGTCCTGTTCGCGACCCTCGCCGTCGGCTGGGCCGCCTATCTGATCGTCCCGGGGCTCCCGCTGACGGCCGCGCTGGTGCTCGGCGCGGTGGTGGCGCCCCCGGACGCGGTCGCGGCGACGGCGGTCGCCCGGCGGGTGGGGCTCCCGTCGCGGATCACCACCATCCTCCAGGGCGAGTCCCTGGTGAACGACGCGACCGCGATCACCGCGTACCGGGTGGCCCTCGCCGCCACGATCGGGGAGGGCGCGAGCTGGGTGGGCGGGATCGTCGAGTTCCTGGTGGCGGCGGTCGGCGGCGTCGCGGTGGGGCTGCTGCTCATGATGCCGATCCACTGGCTGCGCACCCACCTGAAGGAAGCGCTGCTCCAGAACACGCTCTCCCTGCTGATCCCGTTCGTCGCGTACGGGCTGGCCGAGTGGGTGCACGCCTCCGGAGTGCTCGCCGTGGTCGTGGTCGGCCTCTATCTCGGCTACCGCAACTGGCAGGTCGACTTCGCGACCCGCCTCCAGGAGGAGGCCGTGTGGAAGATGGTCGCCTTCCTGCTCGAATCGGCGGTCTTCGCGCTCATCGGACTGCAGCTGCCGGTCGTGCTGGAAGGGCTGGGCGAGAACGAGGGGCTGCGTGCCACCTGGTACGCCCTGGCCGTCTTCGCGACGGTGGTCGTGTCCCGGTTCGTCTGGGTGTACCCGGCGACCTTCCTGCCCCGGATGCTGTCCGCGCGGATCCGTGAACGGGAGGAGAACCCGACCTGGAAGGGGCCCTTCGTCATCGGGTGGGCCGGTATGCGGGGCGTCGTCTCACTGGCCATCGCGTTCTCGATCCCCCTCACCGTCCACGGCGGGGACGACTTCCCGGGGCGGAACCTGATCCTGTTCCTGACCTTCACGACGGTGATCGGCACACTCGTCATCCAGGGCCTGACGCTGCCGCCGCTGATCCGGGCCCTGCGGCTGCCGGGACGCGACACGCAGGCCGAGACCCTCGCCGAGGCCAATGCCCAGGCCCAGGCGTCCCGGATGGCGGAGGCGCGCCTCGACGAACTCCTGGAGGACGAGCGCAACGCCCTGCCCCCGCCGCTGGTCGACCGGCTGCGCACGGTCCTGGAGCGGCGCCGCAACGCCGTGTGGGAGCGGCTCGGGGCCGTCAACCCGGTGACCGGGGAGACCAGCGACGACACCTACAGTCGGCTCTCCCGGGAGATGATCGGTGCCGAGCGTGAGGTGTTCGTCAAACTCCGGGACGGGCGCTACATCGACGACGAGATGCTGCGGACGCTGCTGCGCAGACTGGACCTGGAGGAGGCCGCGGCCTACCGGGAGGGTTCCTAGGCCGTAAGCGGAAGGTTCACCGGTCGGCGGCGCCCGGCATGGCAGCAGGTCGTCCGCGGAGTCCGCCGGCCTCGCCGCCACGATCCACGGCTCACGTGGAGAGCGGGCTTCCCGTGACCACCGCGGCGATCCTAGACCCGCGGGAGAAGGCGCCTTCCGTCGCCAGGGAGACAAGTCCGTAGAGCAACTTGGCGACATAGAGACGTTCCACGGGCAGTCCGTGGCGGGCCTCGAAGTCGGTGGCGAAGGCCTCCAGGTCGGGGGTGGTGCGGGCGTAGCCGCCGAAGTGGAAGCGGTCGTCGAGGTCCCAGTGGCCGCGCCGGCCGCCGAATGCGCTCTCCTGCAGCCGGCGTATCTCCGGCTCCAGGAAGCCGCCCTTGAGGACGGGTACCCCGAGGGCGCGTTGGCCGGGGGCCAGTCCGGCGGCCAGACCGGCGAGGGTGCCGCCGGTGCCGCAGGCGACGGCCACGACATCGGCCCGGTCCCGCAGTTCCGTGCCGAGCTCCCGGCAGCCTCGTACGGCGGCGGTGTTGCTGCCGCCCTCGGGGACGACGTAGGCGTCCTCGGCTCCGGCTGCCCGGAGGACGGCGGCCAGGACGGCGGGGTCGGTCTTGCGGCGATACGTCGACCTGTCGATGAAGTGCAGGCGCATGCCGTCCGCCAGACAGCGGGCCAGTGACGGGTTGAGGGGGCGGTCGGCCAGTTCCTGGCCGCGGACCACGCCGACGGTGGGCAGACCGAGGAGACGACCGGCGGCGGCCGTGGCCCGGAGGTGGTTCGAGTACGCGCCGCCGAACGTCAGGAGGGAACGACCGGCCGCCGCGCTCAGGTTGGGCACGAGCTTGCGCCACTTGTTGCCGATGAGCTGCGGGTGGATCAGGTCGTCGCGTTTGAGGAGCAGCCGGACGCCGTGCCGGGCGAAGCGGTCGTCCTCGATCTCCTGGAGCGGGGACGGCAGCCGGGGGTGCAGGGCGGTGGCGGGGTCGGGGCTGCTCACGCGGCCATTGTCGGACATCTGTCCGGGAGTGGCCGCCCGCCCGGCCCCGATGCCGGTGCGGGCCCGCCGCGACGGGGCGACGCGCCCGCGGGACAGGGGCTACCGGAGGCGGTCGCGGATACGGCTTCTCATGGAGGCCATGGTGAAGCCGCGCGGGTCGACCTTGCCGGGCTGCCATTCGAGATGGCCGATGACGGAGCGTTCTGTCCATCCGTGATGGCGGCAGATGGCGGCGGAGACCCGTTCGATCGCTTCGAGCTGGCGCTCGGGCCACGGGTCGAGGCCGTCGCCGAGGTTCTCGCACTCGAAGCCGTAGAAGTGGCGGTTTCCGTCGGTGTTCGCCTCGTTGTCCGCGGGCAGGGCCGTCTCGGCGATCACGGCCCGCAGGACGTCGTCGTCGCCGCTGCCTGCGTGGTTGGCGCGGCCGTAGCCGACGAGATGGACACGGCCGTCCTTGGTGATCACACCGTGACAGAGCGGGCCCGGCAGCCCCGAGTAGCCGTCGCGGCAGATGCGGACGGTGCGCTCGCTGCCGGAGGTGACCGTGTGGTGGATCATCACGCCGTGTACGGGGCCCCACGGCCCCTTGTGGTTGCGGTTGTGGTGCTCCCAGTCGCCGACCTCGACGACCGTGACGCCCTCGTTCTTGAGGATGGTGAGAAATCTGGCCGCGGACATGGGTGGGGCCATGACCGACTCCTTCGTACGGTGCGACAGCCGCTGGTCCGGCCGTCTCGTACGCGGCTTGTACCCATGTCTTCGGGCCGAGGTCAGGTGTCGCTGATACATGCGAGCCGATTCGGTCATCTCCGGAAGAGCCCGAGATGATGGACAAAGTCCCTCGATATGCCCAGTCTTCCTAAGATCCATTCCCGCTCTTTCGGGTAATAGCACCGGCACGCTCCGTGATGTCAGGCTGGATCGCGAGATCGGTGACCGCGATATCAGTGCACACCCGGAGGGGAAATCCGTATGTCGGTAGGCGAAGAGGTCCGTACGCAGACGGAACGGCCGCAGCAGAGTCTCGGCACGGCCGCTGCCCGGAACCTGGCCACCACCACGAAGTCCGCGCCCCAGATGCAGGAGATCAGCTCCCGCTGGCTGCTGCGCATGCTGCCATGGGTGAACGTGCAGGGGGGCACGTACCGGGTGAACCGACGACTCACCTACGCGGTGGGCGACGGCCGTATCACCTTTGTGAAGACCGGCGACCAGGTCGCCGTCATCCCCGCGGAGCTGGGTGAACTGCCGGCCCTGCGGACCTACGAGGACCTGGACGTGCTGGGCGAGCTGGCTCAGCGGTGCGAGCAGCGGGAGTTCGCGCCGGGCGCCGTGCTGGCCGAGTTCGGCAGCCCCGCGGAGGAGGTGTTCCTGCTCGCGCACGGCAAGGTCGAGAAGATCGGCACGGGCCCCTACGGCGACGACGCCGTGCTCGGTGTACTGGCAGACGGGGCCTACTTCGGGGAACAGACGCTGCTCGACGCCGACGCGATCTGGGAGTACACGGCCCGCGCGGTCACCGCGTGCACGGTACTCGTCCTGCCGCGCCAGGCCGTCGAGCAGGTCGCGGAGCGCGCCGAGACGCTCGGTGAGCACCTGCGCCGACTGCGCTCCATCCCGGAGCAGCGCACCAACAAATACGGCGAGAAGGAGATCGACCTCGCCGCCGGCCACAGCGGTGAGCCGGACATCCCGCACACCTTCGTCGACTACGAGGCCGCGCCCCGCGAGTACGAACTGAGTGTCGCCCAGACCGTCCTGCGCATCCACACACGGGTGGCGGACCTCTACAACCAGCCGATGAACCAGACCGAGCAGCAGGTCCGGCTCACCGTGGAGGCGTTGAAGGAGCGCCAGGAGCACGAACTCATCAACAACCGGGAGTTCGGACTCCTCCACAACTGCGAGTACGACCAGCGGCTCCAGCCGCACGACGGCGTGCCCGGCCCGGACGACCTGGACGAACTGCTCAGCCGCCGCCGGGGCACCAAGCTGCTGCTCGCCCACCCGCGCGCGATCTCCGCGTTCGGCCGTGAGCTCAACAAGCGCGGACTCGTCCCGGAGACGATCGACATCGCCGGCAACCGCATCCCCACCTGGCGCGGTGTGCCGATCTACCCGTGCAACAAGATCCCGGTGACCGAGGCGAGGACCACCTCGATCATCGCCATGCGTACCGGAGAGGAGGACCAGGGAGTCATCGGCCTGCGCGCCGCGAACATCCCGGACGAGATCGAGCCCAGCCTGTCGGTGCGCTTCATGGGCATCAACGAACAGGCGATCATCAAGTACCTCGTGACGGCCTACTACTCGGCCGCGGTCCTCGTCCCCGACGCGCTCGGCGTCCTGGAGAACGTCGAGATCGGCCGCTGGCGGTGATCTCACCGAACCGCCACCGTCCGCAGCCTCCTCCGAGGCGATCCCATGGGTGAGTTCATGACGCAGACGCAGCAGAGCCCGGTCGAGACCTCGGAAGGCGGCGCTCCGGACGGCGGGATCCCGGAGAGGCGGAGACACATCACGAGGCCTCCGGACCCGAGGGGAGACCCGGACCGCACGGGGGCGGCGAGCCCCGCCGGTGGCGGGGGCGGACCCGCACGGCAGGGCGCGGCCGGTCCGTCCGCCGGGCAGGAGGCGGCCGAGATCCTGGAGCGGACGCGGCAGTCGGTCGATCCCGAACTGCGCCGGGCGGTGCAGTCGTTGCCCGGTTCGATGCGCCGGGTGGCGTGTTACCACTTCGGCTGGGAGCACGCGGACGGCACTCCGGCCGAGGGCAACGCGGGCAAGGCGATCCGGCCCGCGCTGGTGCTGGCCGCGGTCCAGGCGCTCGGCGGGCACGAGTCCGCCGCCGTCCGGGCCGCCGCCGCGGTGGAGCTGGTGCACAATTTCACGCTGCTGCACGACGACGTGATGGACCGGGACACCACACGCAGGCACCGGCCCACCGCGTGGACCGTGTTCGGGGTGCCCGACGCGATCCTCGCCGGGGACGCGCTGCAGGCCCTGGCGATGCGGTTGCTCGCGGAGGATCCGCATCCGGCGTCGGCCGCGGCCTGCGCGCGGCTCGCCTCCTGTGTCGTCGAGCTGTGCGCGGGCCAGCACACCGACACGGAGATGGAGGAGCGCCGGCCGGAGGAGGTGACCCTGCCCGAGGTGCTCGCCATGGCCGAGGCCAAGACGGGAGCGTTGCTCGGCTGCGCCTGTGCGCTCGGGGCGTTGTACGCGGGAGCCGGTGAGGAGGAGGTCCGGGCTCTCGACGCGTTCGGGCGGGAGGCCGGGCTCGCCTTCCAGCTCATCGACGACGTGATCGGGATCTGGGGCGACCCGGGCCGTACCGGCAAGCCGGCCGGCGCGGACCTCGTCGCCCGCAAGAAGTCCCTGCCGGTGGTCGCCGCGCTCGCGTCCGGCACGCCGGAGGCGGCCGAACTCGCCGAGCTGTACGGGGCGTCGTACGAGGAGGGCGAGCTGGAACGGACGGCGCTCGCGGTCGAGAGGGCCGGCGGGCGGGACTGGGCGCAGATCCAGGCGGCTGACCGCATGGCCCGGGCCATGGACGAGCTGTCCCGGGCGGTTCCGGATCCGGCGGCCGCGGGAGGTCTGCTTGCGCTGGCCGAGTTCGTGACACGTCGCAGCAGCTGAGAAGCCCCGGAGGTGTCGGCACCGTGCCGACCTGACCCCGCACGGTGTCGGTGCCTCCGGTCGGACGCGGGTCCCGCACATCCCCACGGTGTGCGGGGCCCGCCCATGCTTGCAATCACTACAACTGAAGTACTATAAATGGAGTGGTTACCAGGGCGGCATCAGGGAAAGAGGCAGGTTTGCGCAAGCTCACGTATGTCATCGCTTGTTCGATCGACGGGTTCATCGGGGACCCGAAGGGCGACGCGGCCTTCATGTACCCCTACGTGGTGGGGGAGTTCGCCGAGTACCTCAAGACCGAGCACCCGGACATCAACCCGACCCATGTGCGTCGGCTCATCGGGACCGACCACCTCCCGAACCAGGCGTACGACACGGTCATTCAGGGGCGCGTCAGCTACGACGTGGCGCTTAAGGAGGGCATCACCAGCCCGTTCTCGCATCTGCGGGAGTACGTCGTCTCGCGCACGCTGAAGGAGTCGCCCGACCCGAACGTCCAGATCATCTCGACGGACCCGGTCGGCAAGGTCAGGCAGCTCAAGGCGGAGGACGGGGGCCTCGGGATCTACCTGTGCGGGGGCTCTGCCCTCGCCGGGGAACTGATCGACGAGATCGACGAGCTGGTCATCAAGACGTACCCGATCGTGCTGGGGTCGGGGATGCCGATGTTCGGCTCCGGCTTCGACGTCACCGAGTTCGTGCTGGGCGAGGTCCGTGCCTTCGACAACGGGGCGGTGGTGCGGACATACACCAGGAAGCGGTGATCCCCGGGATAGGCGGCGTACGGCGGGGAGCGCCCGGCGGCCGTCGGCCATACCCTGAGGGCATGGGCACCGACGAACAAGTCTGCCCGGCCTGCGGGCAGCCTGTGGCCACGATCGTGCGGCGGCACAAGACGCTGGGCGCGTTCGTACCCGTGTGGGGTCCCGGTCCGTGCAGGAATCCGAAGTGTGAGGCGTACGTCGACAGGGGCGCCGAGGCCGAGGGAGCCGCTGCGCATAAGCCGCGGGCCGTGGCCCGGCGGCCACCTGGTGCGCACGGCTCGGCCGGTTCGCAGGGCCTCGGTACCGCTGAGGCCCCCGGGCAGGAGGCCGCGGAGCAGGTCGAGGACACCACCGAGGGGTGACGGGCTGCCCCGCCCCAGGTGTCGCCGTCCGGTGCCGGGTGGCGCCCCGACACGGTCCCCGACACGGCCGGGAGCGGTGCGTACTGCGGCATCTGCCCAGGCCGGGGAGCCCTCCGACGCGTTGCCGCACATGGCCTCGTAGTCGTACTTCATGAGTCCGCTCCTCGTCCACCTCGGTTCGGATCGCCGCGACGGGCCGCTCCCTGAGCGCGATCAGCGACGACCTCACCGGGACCGGCGAGATGCTCGACGGGCAGGGGCTGGCCGAACCCGCCCGCATCCGGTTCGTCACGCGAGGCGCCGACGGGGCCTCGCCCGCCTCCGCCCCGGCCCTCGTCCCGGGCCCGGTCGCTCACGCGGTCGGCAGTCCTCCGGATTCCGGGTCGCGGCCGGTGAGGCAGTACGTGCCGCCTGCCGGGTCCCGCATCACCGTCCAGTGGGGGCTGTCGGCCACAAAGGTGGCGCCCAGGTGTTCGTGGCGTGTGCGGGTGGTTCGGCGGTCGGCGCAGGCCAGGTCGAGGTGCGCTGACGCGGGGGCAGCGGCTCCGAGGCGCTGGAGGAGGATGCGGACGGGGAGGCCGGCGGGTGGGCGCAGGACGTGGAACTCCGGGAGCGAGCCGGCGTAGGACTCCCAGCCCGTCAGGGCTGCCCAGAACGCGACCTCGCGGTCGAAGGAGTCCGGCGCGTTGTCGAGGCACACCTGGTCCAGCCTGCTGCCGTCGACCACCGGCGGCCGGACCGTCTCCGCGTGCCACGGCACCGCGCAGAAGAGCTGCCCGGCGGGGGAGCGGAGCACCGCCCAGCCGTCGTGCGGGGTGACGACCTCGGCACCGAGGCCGACGCCACGGTCGACGAACCCGGGTACGTCCTCCACGGCGAAGTCGAGGTGGGCGCCGCCGTCGCCGACGGCCACCGCCTGGGCCTTCACACACGCGTCGCCCTTCTCGGGGAGCAGCGTCACGAACTCGCTCCGCTCACCTCGCGGCTCGGACAGCTCCGTCGCCGTCACCGCCGCCCAGAAGGCGCACGCCCGTTCGAAACCGGCCTCCGGCCGGTCCACGAAGGCATACGTCCACCGGACCGCCCCACCCGGCATCCCACCCATGCCACTCCTGCCTTCCATGTCGCGGCCACTCGGCCCAAGGCCACCTTCCCCGCTTGCCTTTGCTCCCTCTACTTCCGCGGCTCCATGAACCGCAGCATGTTGCCCGCCGGGTCGCGGAACGCGCAGTCGCGCACGCCGTAGGGCTGGTCCATGGGCTCCTGGAGGACGTCCGCGCCGGAGGCCTCGACCCGGGAGTAGAGGGCGTCGCAGTCGTCGGTGGTGAAGTTGACGCCGCGCAGGACGCCCTTGGCGAGCAGCTGGGCGATGGCCTCGCGGTCGGCGGGGGAGATGTCGGGGTCGGCGCCCGGGGGTTCCAGGACGATCTCGACATCGGGCTGGAGCGGGGAGCCGACGGTCACCCAGCGCATGCCCTCGAAGCCGACATCGCCACGGACCTCCATGCCGAGGACGTCACGGTAGAAGGCGAGCGCCTTGTCGTGGTCGTCGACCGCGAGGAAGCACTGGGAGAGCTTGATGTCCGTACCGGGGGCCCTGTTCGTATCCATGTGCCCACGCTAAGGGGTGTCCCCGCAGTCCCCGGCGGGCGCGCTGATCCACCGGGGATCACGGGACGACCCTTGGGGCGCCTCGTCCGGTTCCGCCGTACGTATCCGCCGGCGGGAGGGCCTCGTCAGCCGCTTCGCCACACAGGCCGGGATCGCGGCCCCCGACTCGTGCGGACGGGACCGGTAGGCGCTCGGGGTCTCGCCGATCAGCTCCGTGAAGCGGGAGCTGAACGAACCGAGGGACGTACAGCCCACCGCCAGGCACACCTCCGTCACCGTGAGGTCCCCGCGGCGCAGCAGAGCCTTCGCGCGCTCGATGCGGCGGGTCATCAGATACGCGTACGGCGTCTCCCCGTAGGCCGCGCGAAAGCTGCGCTGGAAGTGGCCCGGGGACATCAGCGCGGTCCGCGCGAGGGCGTCGATGTCCAGCGGTTCCGCGTACTCGCGGTCCATGCGGTCCCGCGCCCGCCGCAGCCTCACCAGATCGTCCCGGTTCATGTCTCCAGGATGGCACCCGCCACTGACAAGAGGGCGGGCGCGCGAGGACCGCGGCGGCGTTCCGCGGTGCTCAGCCCTTCACGGCGGAGCTGGCCACGCCCTGGACGAACCATCGCTGGAAGAAGGCGAAGACGATCAGGACCGGCAGGACGAGCAGGACGCCGAAGGCGAGGATCTGGCCCCAGTCCGGCGGCTGCTGGCCCTGGAAGACGCTCATCTCCAGCGGCAGCGGCCGTACCGACGGGTCGGAGACCATCAGCACCGGCCACAGGAACGAACCCCACTGGGTGAGGAAGGTCAGGATCGCGACCGAGGCGAAGGCCGGCTTCGACATCGGGACGATGATCGCGAAGAAGGTGCGCCAGGGACCGGCCCCGTCCAGCCGGGCGGCCTCCTCGATGCTCGGCGGGATGGTGCGGAAGAACGTGTGGAACTGGTAGACCGAGAAGGCGTTCGCGAGGAACGGGAGCGCCTGGATGAAGAGCGTGTTCCGCTGGTCGTTGAACATGTAGAACAGCGGCACCGCCACCGACTCGAACGGCACCAGCATCAGCAGCAGGACCAGGGTGAACACGGCCTCCCTGCCCCGCCACCTGAGCCGTGAGAGCCCGTACGCCGCCATCGAGTTGACGAACAGGCCGCCCGTGACCACCACGAAGGCCAGCAGCAGCGAGACGCCCATGAACTGCCAGAAGTAGCCGGTGCTGTCGGAGTTCAGGTTGTCCAGGACGGCGGCGTAGTTGTCGAAGGACAGATGGGTCGGGAGGAAGCCGGACAGGCCGTTCAGCACCTCGTCGGACGGCTTGAGGCTGCCGAGGAGGAGGTACAGGACGGGCAGCGTGAAGACGAACGCCAGGACGGAGAGGACGGCGTAGTCGAGGAAACGGCGCAGGGGCCCGCGGGAGAGACCGGTGGCGGTGCTCGTACTCATGGCTGAGTCAGTCCTCGTTGTCGGGCCGGACGATGCGGCGCTGGATCAGGGTCAGGACGACGACGATCAGGAAGAAGACGACGGTGATCGCGGACGCCTGCCCGATGTTGTTCTGGTCGAAGGCGGTGGTCACGGCCTGGTACATCACCGTCCGGGCCGCGTCCTCGTCGAGCCCCCCGCCCTTGACCAGGACGTACACCTGGTCGAACACCCGGAACGACAGCACCGACGTGAGCAGCGCGACGAACACGAGGGTGCCCCGGATGCCGGGCAGCGTGACGTGCCGGAACTGCTGCCAGCGGGAGGCCCGGTCTAGCTGGGCGGCCTCATAGCGCTCGTCCGGTATCTGCTGGAGCCCGGCGAGCAGGATCACCATCTGGAAGCCGACGCCCTGCCACACCGACAGCACGATGACCGAGGCCATCGCGGTCAGTCCGTCGCCGAGCCAGTCGAACGCGCCCCAGTTGCCGAGACTCACGGCGTCCAGGGCGGAGTTGAGCATGCCCTGCTCGCTGCGGGCGAGGATCAGCCGCCAGATCACGGCGACCAGGGCCATCGGGAAGACGACCGGCATGAAGAAGAAGGACCGGAAGAGTCCGATCGCCTTCAGCTTGCGGTTGAGCAGGATCGCGAGGCCGAGGGCGAGGCCGGTCTGGAGCGGTACGACGACCACGGCGAAGGTCAGGTTGTTCAGCAGGGCCCGCAGGAACGGGCCGGACAGATCGGGGTCGGTGAACAGCCGCCGGTACTGCTCGACGCCGAAGAAGGTGGGCTCCAGCGGGGAGCCGAGGCGCACGTTGTAGAAGGAGAGCACCACGGCGTAGCAGAAGGGGATGCCGACGAAGGCGATCAGCCCGGCGACGGCGGGCGCGGACATCAGCAGTCCGTGCAGCCACTCGCGGCTGCGGCGGGACGGACGGGCGGGCTTCGCGGGGGCGGGTGTCATGGGTGGCGCCTGGTCCCGGCCGGACGGCGCGGTGTGCGCGGGTTCCACGGTTTTCACGGGGTCCTCTTCCCGGCGGGGCGGGCGGCCGCGAGGGGCGCGCCCGCCCCGGTCGATGGGTCCGACAGGGCGCGTGCTTACGGGATCTCGTAGCCGGCGTTGTCCGAGAAGTCCCGGTCGATGGCGCGGGCGGCCTTGGCCAGGGCTTCCTTCGGGTCACTGCCGCCGTAGACCGAGTTCAGGGCCTGGCTGAACTTCTCCGTCACCACCGGGTATCCGGCGGTCACCGGGCGGGTGACGGCGACACAGGACTTGCTGATGTCACTGTCGCCGCACGGCTTGGCCAGCTGGTCGGCGAAGAGCTGGAGCGGGCCGCCCTGCTTGTACAGCTCGCTCGCGGCGAGTGCGGACTTGGTGGCCGGGGGCGCGCCGTTGGCCTTGGTCATCGCGGTGACGTTGGCGTCGTCGAGGAGGTAGTCCATGAACGCGCCGGCGGCCTTGGCGTTCTTGCTGTCGGCCCCGATGCCCCAGGACCACGAGCCCTGACCGGTCTTGGGACCGTCGCCGAAGTCGGGCAGCGGCAGCACGACCAGGTCCTCGCCGAGGGCCTCGCTGTAGGCGGGGTACATCCAGTGGCCGACCCAGCTGAGGGCGACACGGCCCTTGGCGAAGGCGTTGCCGTCGGTGTTGGGGTCGACGGTGCTCTTCCAGGACTGGAAGGTCTTCAGGGCCGACACCACGGCCGGGGTGTCGAGGGCGCCCTCCGCCTTGCCGTCCTTGAGGAGGGAGCCGCCGGCCGACCAGACGATCGGGGCGAATCCGTAGGTGCCCCACTCGTTGGCGAGGCCGTTGCCCTCCTGGATGTCGAGGACCTTGCCGTCGGAGTCCTTCGCCTTCAGCGCCTTCAGCGCGGCGTCGAACTCGTCCGCCGTCCACGCGTCGTCCACGCCCTTCGGGTACTTCACCCCGGCGGCGTCCAGCAGCTTCTTGCTGCCGTACATGCCGAGGCCCGAGTCGAACATGCCGAGGCCGTAGTGCTTGCCCGCTATCTCGCCCTGCGCCTTGCTGGCGTCGGTGGCGTTGGACAGGGTCTTCGCGGAGACGTAGTCGTCGATCGGGGCGAGCTTCTTGTTGAAGACGAAGTTCGCCATGGTCGGACCGTCGAACTCCAGGACGTCCGGCAGCTCCGACGCGTCGGTCGCGGTGATGGTCTTGGTGTAGTCGGTCTCGGGTATCAGCTTCAGCTCGACCTTGACCTTGTCCTGCGAGGAGTTGAAGGACTTCACCGCGTTCTGCAGCGCGGCGGCCTCGCTCTTCTGGCCCTGGTGGGCCCAGACGCTGATGGTGCCCTCACCACTGCCGGCCTCGGCGGAGGTGTCGGATCCGCCGCCCCCGCCGCAGGCGGCCAGCGCCGCCAGGGGAAGGACGAGCGCCAGGCCCGTGGAGGCGGTGCGGCGGAACCTTCTGCTGGTCGAGCGGTTGATGGAACTCATGGACTGTGCCTCCGTGCGGGACGAGGGTGCGGGGTGCGGGGGTGGGTTCTGGAAGGGGGAAGTGGGGGTGTGGGGCTTGTCGGGGGTCACTGCGGTCCCCGAGGGCGCGGCGGTGCCGTGGTCTCGCGCAGGACGAGGCGGATGGGCATCTCCACCCGGCCCTCAGGGACGGCGTCGGGCTCGTCGAGCTGCCGCAGCAGCAGCCGCGCGGCCTCCGCGCCCTGCCCGGCGACCGGTTGGGCGACGGTGGTCAGCCCGACCACGTCGGCGAGTTCGTGGTCGTCGAAGCCGACGACCGACACGTCGTCCGGCACCCGGAGCCGATGCCGCCGCAGCGCGCGCAACGCGCCCATCGCCATCTCGTCGGACTGCGCGAACACCGCGGTCGGCGGACGGGAGGCGGCCAGCAGCTCCGTCATCGCCCGCTCGCCGCCCTCCACGGTGTAGTCGCCGTCCGCCTCCAGCGCCGGGTCGTGCTCGATCCCGGCCTCGGCGAGGACGTGCAGATAGGCGGCGCGACGGTCGACGGGAGTGGTCCAGTGCAGGGGCCCGCTCGCCCCGGAGATCATGCCGATCCGGCGGTGGCCGAGGTTCACCAGATGCCGTACGGCACTCTCCGCGCCCGCCCGGTCGTCGATGCCGACCACCGTGAAGCCGGGGCGCGCACCGCCCACCGTGGAGGCCAGCGGCACGCCGAGCGAACGCAGCGCGGCAGACTCCTCCTCGTCGGGTATCAGCAGCGACAGCACCGCGTCCACGCGCTTGCGGACCGGCATCTTGGTGAAGAAGCGCTTGCGTGCCTCCGCCGACCCGAGGTTGTAGAGCAGCACGTCGTACCCGGCGGCGCTGAACACCTGCTCCGCCGCGTCGAGGACCGTGCCGAAGAACCACCGGCCGATGTACGGGGCGACGACCCCGATGGTGTAGGTCCGCCCGCTGGCCAGGCTGGACGCCGAGCGGGAGGCCGTGTAGCCGAGCTGCGCGGCGACGGCCGCGATCTGGGCGCGGACCTCGTCCGACACGCCCGGCCGGCCGCGCAGGGCGCGGGACACGGTGGACGCCGAGACCCCGGCGGCGCGGGCGACATCGGTGATGCTGACGGTCACGGCGGACTTCTCCCGTCGGTTGCACGTCTTCACGGCGGTGTGAGCTGTGGGTGACGTGACCGTAAACCCGACCTCGTTGTTGCGCAAGCGTTTGCGTTCAGTTTTACTTGGGCCGATTCTGAAGCGAGATCTAAAGGGTCCATGGTCAGCGCACGCGTTTGGGCGCTGCGAGTCGACAGGAACTTTGCATGCGATACGCCCCGCCCGGCCTCTGCGTGAACGACTTCGCCCTGCTGCGCGACGACGACGGCACCTATGCGGTGCTGCACCTCCAGGGGCCGTGGACCACGGAGTTCGACCACCTGAGGATGGAGACCTCCTACGGCAGGGCCACCTCGACCGACCTGGTCGACTGGCGGCCGCAGGGCACCGCCTTCGGCAACGGGCTTCCGGGCCGCTTCGACCAGCAGGCGGTGTGGACGATGCACCCGCTCCGGCACGGCTCCGGGATGGCGATGTTCTACACGGGCGTGAGCGGACTGACCCCCGAGGGCTGGCCGTTGCAGTCCGTCGGCCTCGCGTACTCCGACCGCACGGACGGCACCGGCTGGCGACGCCACGGCACGGCACCCGTCGTCGAGGCCGACCCCCGCTGGTACCGCACGGCCGACCACATGGGCTGGCGGGACCCGTTCGTGGTGCGGGACGACGAGGGCGACGGCTGGGCGATGGTGATCTGCGCGAGCGACGCCTCGCTCCCGGTGGAGGTCAGCGGCTGCGTGGCCCTCGCCACCTCGCCCGACCTGGAGCACTGGACCGTCCACCCGCCGCTGCTCTCCCCCGGCGACGTCGACGAACTCGAATGCCCGGTCCTGGAACGCCTCGACGACGGCAGCTGGCTGCTCCTCGGCTCCATCGGCGCGACCCGGGGCTTCGAGTCCTGGACGGCGCCCACCCTTCGCGGACCCTGGACCCGCCGCGGCCCCCTCGGCCCGACCGGTGCCTACGCGCCCCGTGTCGTCCCCGCCCCCGACGGCACCCGCGTGGTCCTCCACACCACGCCCCGCCGCGTCGGCCTCACCGACACCGGCGACCGCTGCCGGGGCATGCTCGCCCAGCCCAAGTCCCTGGTCGTCCCGGAGGATGCGGCACCCCGCCTGGAGTGGTGGCCGGGCCTGGACCGCTGGCTGGGCGCGGAGACGGACGGACCCGTCCTGCACGCGGTCGGCGACATCGCCGTCTCCGGCCGCCCGGTGGAGATCACCCTGCGCACGGACGCGCCCGGCTCCGCCCGCCCGGTCCTCACCCTCGGCTGCGACGGCAAGTACCTACGGGCCACGGGCCCCGACGGCACCCCCCTGGGCGAGGCGGTGCTGTCCGAGCCCCCGGCCGAGCTGCGCGTCCTGGCCGTCGGCGAGTACGTGGAGGTGTACGCCGACGGGGTCTTCGCCCTGACGACCCTGTGCTACTCGGGCCATCCCGCCCCCTGGACGGCGACCCGCGACGGCGTCACCCGCCCGATCCCGACCCGCCCCGTCCGCCTCCCCGACCCGAACCGCGACGACGCGTCGGCCGTCTGGCCGGGGCCGGAGGCCGGCTGAGCCGGGTCCTGGGGCGGGTGGGGCTGGGGCCGTCGATCGGTTGAGCCGGGGCGGGCGGCCGGCTGAGCTGAGCCTGACGGCTGGTTGCGGGGGGCGGTGGCACGTCGACCCGGGGCCGGCGGTCAGTGGAGCTGGTGCCCCGACGGCGGGGTGATCCGGGCCTGACGGCATGTTGCCCCGACGGCGGGGTGAGCCGGGCCTGACGGCATGTTGCCCCGACGGTGGTGACGCAGGCGCGAGGTCGACGGTCGGCTTGGCCGGGCGCGGGCCCCCCGCCTTCCTCGGCGCGTCAACCCACGCGGGGCCGGCCGGCCCCGCCCCCGGCGGCAACCTTTCCGGTCCGCCGGCAGTCCAGTGTGTGTCCCGGTGGGTGTTGTCGATGTGAACGTGCGAGGTCCCGTGGAGCGGCTGACGCGGATACCACAGATCCCGCGGCGGGGATCGCGGTCGGCGGCGGCCGGGTGGGGCGGACGTCCACGGGGACTGGCCGCCGCCGCACTGGCCGCCGTACTGGCCGCCGTACTGCTGGCGGGCTGCGGCTCAGCCCAGCGTCCGACCGCGGGCGCCGACGGAGAGGAGCGGCCTCCGGCCGCCGGTGAGAGCCGCGCGGAGCAGCAGCGGTCCCAGGGCGCCCTCCGGGGCGAGCGGCCAACCGCCGGACAGCCCTCCCAGCACCCCAGGCCGGAGGATCTCAACGGCGACGGCCACGACGACTTCGCCGCCGTGGTCTCGGGCGGAGGCCTGGTGGTGGTCTACGGCTCGGCGAGGGGACTGGATCCGCGCCGACGCACCGTGGTCCCTGGGGTCGGGGCCCGCGCCGGCACCGAGCCCGAGCAGACACGGCTCCTGCGTACCGACCTCGACCACGACGGCTACACCGATCTCGTGCGCGCCCCGCAGAGCGGCGGACCCACCGTGCTGTGGGGCGGGCCGCGCGGTGTGGCCGACCCGCGGCCGCTCACCGGGACGGCGACCAGCCCCACGGCCACCGGCGACTTCGACGGGGACGGCAACGCCGACCTGTTCCTCCCCGGCGGCACCGAGGGCCCCGAGGGAATCGTCTGGTACGGCCCCGTCCGGCGCGGAGGCGCACCCGCCCGCGTCCAGAAGCTCGGCAACGGCCGCCCGCCGGACTCGATTCCGGCGCGCTCCCTGGCCGGCGACTTCGACGGTGACCGGGCCACCGATCTCGCGCTCCGGTTCCACTGGACCGATCCGGACAGTGAGGGCGACGGCGAGGTGACGGTCAGCGGGCTGCAGTATCTGCGCGGCGGTCCGGAAGGGCTGAAGCTCGCCGAGCGCCGCGAGCGGCCGGACCTCGGCCTGGAGGGGCAGCCGGGGGACGTGAACGGCGACGGCATCGACGACCTGTACTCGGCGAGCTTCCTCGCCTCCCGGAGGCAACTGACCGCCGGATACCGGCTCAGCACCCGCTCCGGACCCGAGAGCGGCGAGCGGGGCGGCATGGTCACGGGCTCCCCGCCGGGCCTGAGGGACGCCCCGCAGTACGGAGGCACGGGCGGCACCGCCCTCGGCGACGTCACCGGGGACGGCAGCGCCGATCTGGTCACCTCGGCGACCGGCGCCAACGACAGCAACGGCGTCGTCTGGCTGGTCCCCGGTCTCCGGACGGCCACCGCCGACGCGGTCCGGGCGGTGACCCTCGACACGCCCGGGATCCCGGGAAGCGACACCCCCGCCGCCGGCCGGGGGCCGACCCGCAACCGCATCACCGTCGTCGGCCCGCTCCTCGACACCGACGGCGACCGGCACCTGGACGTGATCGTCGGCGCCCCCGGCTTCCTGGACGCCAGGAAACGCGGCCTGGACGCGTTCTGGGTGCTGCGCGGCACCGACGAGGGGATGACGTACCAGCGGCACTTCACCACCGAAGACCTCCTCTGATCGTCCCGACCGGGCGGCCCCCGGCTGTAACCCTCGCGCGGTGCCGGACACAGACAAGGTGAGGCCATCGCGCAGGGGAGGGCGGGTGTGAGCGGACCGATGGACGATCCCGGGCGGTTCGAGGAGGTGTACCGGCGGACGTACCTACCCGTGCTCAGGTTCCTGCGCAGGAGGCTGCCCCCGGCCGCCGCCGAGGACGCCGCGGCCGAGGTGTTCCTCGCCGCCTGGCGGAACCGGCACGGGCTGCGCGGCGGGGAACTGCCCTGGCTGTACGGCATCGCACGCCGCGTCGCCGCCAACGCCGTACGCGCCCGGGACCGGGCCGACCGGCTGGACGACCGCATCCGCGCCGACCACGAGGACGGGGCCGAACCGGCGGCCGAGGAAGAGGTCCTGCGACGACTCGGGGCGCGAGGAGTGCTGGACCGGCTCCCCGCGCGGGAGCAGGAGGTGCTGCTCCTCGTGGCGTGGGACGGGCTGGGCGTGCGCGACGCGGCCAGGGTCATGGGGTGCGGTGTCGGGGCCTTCAAGGTCCGTCTGCACCGCGCGCGCCGACTGCTGGAGGCGGCGGTGGCCGCGGACGAGGCCCGGCTTCCGGAGGACAGGCAGCCAGTGGACGGGAGGACGCGGTGAAGGGGGATCTCAGGAGGGTGCGGGAGCTGATGCCTCCCGACCCACAGGCCGGCTTCGGGCGCGACGACGCCCTCCCGGCACGGGCCGAGCGGGAACTGGCGGCGCTCCTGGCCACCGAGGCCGCGCCGGCGCCCCCGGCCCGAACGGGCATGTCCCGCAGGCGGGTCCTGCTGGCCGGCGGTGTCGTGGCCGCGGCTACCGCGGTCGCCGCCTCCGGTGAGCTGGGCCGGTTGCTCGGGGCGGGCGGGGAGGCACAGGCCATGGTGACGCCGCCCGTGCTGACCCTGCGGGCCATCCCGGGGACCTCGTCGCACGACGTGCTGGCCGAGTTGGCCGAGAAGGTGAGCGGGCTCGCGCCGGACACCGTGCGGGGCCCGTACCTCTACGTCAAGCGATGGGAGTGGTGGCTCAACACCGCGGGTGACGTGCCCGGCGGAGTCGCCAACGCCGCGGTGCCGACGGTCACCCAGCAGTGGATCAGGACGTCCGACGGGGCGGGCCGGGAGCGGAGGGCGTACGGCGCGCCGTACTTCCCGAACCCGGACCAGGAACGCGACGCCCGTGCGGCGGGGCTGGTCGAGGGCGGGGGCGTCCGGGACGAGCGGCACGGCCGCGGGTACTTCGCGCCGGACTCCGCATGGCAGGCGCTGCTCCCCTTCTCGACGGACCCCGACCGGCTGCTCACCCAGCTGAGGAAGGTCAACTGGGAGGGAGGGAGGCTGATCTGGGGCGTCTCCGCCATGCTGGACGAGGCCGGACGGGCCTCGGGCGGTACGGCCGAGCCCGCGCTGCGGGCGGCGGCGCTCCAGGTCCTCGCGAGGCGGACCGATGTGAAGGTGTCGACGACCACCACCTGGCACGGCCGGCAGGCACTCGCGATCACCCAGGAGGGCGGGCACAGGAAGGCTGTCTTCCGGGACTCGCTGCTCGTCGACCCGGCGACCGGCTGCCCGGTCGGCGGCGAGGAGGCGGTGCTGGGCGACCCGTTGAGCCTGGGGATCGCCGTGCCCGGGACGATCTCGGTGAGCGAGGTCCTGGCCCGCGGAACGGTGACGGACACCCGGAGCACGGTCTGAAGGGTCACGGACACCGGACGACCGCGGTCCGAACGGTGCCCCACCCGACCGGAGTCGGGGCTGCGGCCTCCCCCGAACACGACCGCACCCGGACCGTCATGGACGCCGTGCTCGGCGGCCTGCGGACCGGGTGCGGACGGGATGACCAGGCGACCGAGGAGGTCGCAGGGCCGGAAGGCGGGATCGGGCGATCAGGCCTTCTTGGTCTCCCAGAAGATCTTGTCGATCTGGGCGATGTAGTCGAGCGCCTTCTGGCCCGTCGCCGGGTCGGTGGAGGCCTTGGCGGCCGAGAGGGCCTTCAGGGCGTCGTTGACCAGCTGGTGCAGCTCCGGGTACTTCTCGAAGTGCGGGGGCTTGAAGTAGTCGCTCCACAGGACCGACACGTGGTGCTTGGCAAGCTCGGCGCGCTGCTCCTTGATGACGGTCGCGCGAGCCTGGAAGTGCGGGTCGTCGTTGGCGGCCATCTTCTCCTGCACGGCCTTCACCGACTCCGCCTCGATGCGGGCCTGGGCCGGGTCGTACACGCCGCAGGGCAGGTCGCAGTGCGCGCTGACCTTGACCTTGGGGGCAAACAGGCGGGAAAGCATGGAGCGTTCCTTCCTCGTGATCGTCTTCTCAGGTGGGACATTACTCCCTGCGTGAGAGGTTTTCTCGAGTGCCCCCATGGGCTTAGGACAAAAGTCCGGGGTCAGACTGGGACTGGTGGAGGATCGGACCGGGGAGGTGCCGCGGGATGCCGGAGCCGGCGCAGGAGAGCGAGCGGGCGAGTGCCGTTCTGCCCTTGGGGGTGGCCGAGGTGACGGGACCGTCGATGGTGCCGACGCTGCACCACGGGGACCGGTTGCTCGTCCACTACGGGGCGCGGCTGAGGATCGGTGACGTGGTCGTGCTGCGGCATCCCTTCCAGCAGGACCTGCTCGTCGTCAAGCGCGTGGCCGAGCGGAGGGACGGGGGCTGGTGGGTGCTCGGGGACAACGCGTACGCCGGCGGGGACAGCACGGACTACGGGACGGTCCCCGACGAGCTCGTGCTCGGCAAGGTCCGGTTCCGCTACCGGCCCCGGCCGGACGGTCAGCGCTCGCCGTTCGCCGTGGCCCGCTGGGTGTTCTCGGCGGCCCGGCCGGTGTTCTGCGACCGGTCCGCCTCCAGGCGTTTGCGGGCGCGGTAGGCCGCCACGTTGGCACGGGTCGCGCAGCGGTCGGAGCAGTAGCGCCGGGAGCGGTTGGTGGAGGTGTCGAGGTAGGCGTTGCGGCACGGCGCGGCCTCGCACAGCCCGAGCCGGTCCACGCCGTACTCGGTCAGATGGAAGGCGAGCCCCATCGCGGCGATGGCGGCGTAGCCGGCCGTCGCGTTGGAGGGGTGATCGGCCAGGTGCATGTGCCACAGCGGGCGGCCGTCGTCGTCCCGGAAGTCGTGGCCGGAGATCTGCGGGCTCACGGGGAACTCCAGCAGCAGCGAGTTCAGCAGGTCCACGGCGAGCGTCTCGTCGCCGCCGTCCGCCGCCTCGAAGACCGAGCGCAGCCGTGTCCGCACCGACCGGAACCGGGTGACATCGGCGTCCGTCGCCCGCCGGGCCGCCGACTGGTTGCCCCCGAAGAGGTCGCGGACGGCCTCCACCGAGGTGAGCGTGTCCTTGCCCCGGAGCGGTTCCTCGCTGTTCACGAGGCGCACGGCGTAATCCGAGTAATAGGCCAGTTCCACTTGTAGTCCTTACGGGGGCGCTCTATCGTCGTGGTGCGGGTCAGGTAACAGCTGATCGTGCTTTCAGGGTATTACGGTGTACCGCGAGAAGGGGCTCCCATGACGACGACCACCGGCACCGGCAGCGGAACCTCGTTCGGCACCGACTGGCAGGCCTGGCAGCGCAGCTGGGACCGGCAGCAGGAGTGGTACATGCCGGACCGCGAGGAACGGTTCCGGGTGATGCTCGACATGGTCGAGGCACTCGTCGGCCCCGAGCCCCGCGTCCTCGACCTCGCCTGCGGTACGGGATCCATCACGTCCAGGCTGTTCGCGCGGTTCCCGAAGGCCCTCAGCACCGGCGTCGACCTCGACCCCGCGCTGCTCACCATCGCCGAGGGCACCTTCGAGGGCGACCGCCGCGTCACCTTCGTCACCGCCGACCTCACCGACCCCGACTGGCCCACCCAGCTCCCGTACGACTCGTACGACGCCGTGCTGACGGCCACAGCCCTGCACTGGCTGCACAGCGAACCCCTCGCCGCCCTCTACGGTCAGGTCGCGGAGCTCGTCCGCGACGGCGGTGTCTTCATGAACGCGGACCACATGATCGACGAGACCACGCCCCGGATCAACGCGGCGGAGCGCGCGCACCGCCACGCCGGTATGGAACAAGCCAAGGCGCACGGTGTCGTCGACTGGGCCGAATGGTGGCAGCTCGCCGCCCAGGACCCGGTTCTCGCCGCGCCGACGGCCCGCCGTTTCGAGATCTACGGCGAGCACGCGGACGGCGACATGCCGTCCCCGGCGTGGCACGCGCGCGTTCTGCGGGAGAAGGGCTTCGCGGAGGCCCGCCCCGTCTGGTGCTCGCCCTCCGACACGCTGCTGCTGGCCCTCAAGTAGTCCTTCAGCAGGGCGATTTGAGGGCGACCGCATGGCCGTTATCTCGTATCCTCCAACGCGTGCTCCCCTGCAACCATCTGCGAGACGAAGGCCCGTACCGGCGTCAGTAGCCGAAATCTGCGGCCACGCGGTGTGCTTTGTGACTGGACGAACGACTGATCGACGAGTGCCGCCAGCACTTGGAGAGTGTCGGCGGCGCAGAGGTGGGGCTCGGCCGCCGCCTCTACGTCCGCCAGAGCAAACTCCCCTTCCCGCTCGGCGAGCTGACGCAGCAGCTGCTTCTCCTGCGCGCTGAGGCGGTCATATGCCCAGGCGAAGACAGAGGTGAGGGTCTTGTGCTGTGGCGATATGTCAAAGGTGGGATCCAACAGACAGTGCAGACCCGTGTCCAGCCGCTCGGCCAGTTCGCGGAGGGAGAGCACCCGCAGCCGGGCCGCCGCCAGTTCGATGGCCAGGGGTAGTCCGTCGAGATGTCGGCAGATCTCCGCGACCAGTGTCCGCTGTCCGGCGCTTACGCGGAAGCCTGGCGTCGCCTGTGCGGCCCGTTGCATGAACAGACAGGTGGCGGGTGTCTCCTCGTCCGCAACCGGCGTAGGCAGCGGGCCCAGCGGCCAGGTCACCTCTTCGCTGATCCGCAGCGGAGTCCGCGAGGTCGCCAGCACGGCGCTGCCCGGCTGGGAGAGCAGCCTTCGCGCCAGTATGGCCGAGTCTGGCAGGCGCTCGCAGCCGTCCAGGACGAAAAGGGTTTGCCCTCCGATGTCGTGGTCGGCCGGTGCGTCGAGAGAGGTGTTCCCGACGCCGACAGGGCCTATGACGGAGACCCCGTTCGTGAAGTGGGCGCCCAGTGCCCGGGCGGTGGCCAGGGCGAGCGCCGACTTGCCGCATCCGCCGGGACCCGTGACGGTCACAAGTCCGCCGCGCAGCGTGAGGTCGGCGAGCTCGGCATGTTCCCTCTCCCGGCCCACGACGGTGATGTACGGCCGCACGCCGTGCCACGGGTGCTGCGGGGGTGTCGCACTCCAGCCTGTTGCGGCACGTGCTCCGGTCCCCGTACCCGTTTCCACCCCGGCTTCCGCAAGGAACCGGCCGTGCAGTTCCCGCGACTCCTCTCCAGGCCCCACGCCGAGTTCACTGGTGAGGAAGCCGTGCAGCTCCTGGTAGGTCTCCAGCGCCTCCCTGGTGCGGCCGCACCTGTGCAGGGCCATCATCAGGCGAGCCCACCGCTGTTCTCGGAATGGCTCGGCCCTCACCAGCCGCTTGAACTGCGCAACGATGTCGACTTGGTCACCGGTGGCGAGATGCGCGTCCATCAATTCGTCCTCTGCGGACAGGCGTAGTTCCCGCAGCCTGACTGCCTCGTCCCGCAGGGGTTCCGTCAACTCGAGTGCTTCAAGGATGTCGCCCTGCCACAGGTTCGCTGCCGCGGCGAAGCCTCGCATGGCGTCCCATGGGCGGCTGGCGCGTGCGGCGGTGCGGGCCTCGGCGACGAACCGCTCAAAGACAGCCGCGTCGAGGTCCTCGGCCTCGACCGCAAGTCGGTAGCCGTTTGGCGTCGTCGTCAGCAGAGCGTCACCCAGCCGGTTTCGTAAGGTCGAGACATAGGCATGGAGATTGGCTCGCGCCGACGGTGGCGGTGCGTCCTGCCACAGCGCGGTGGTCAGCTCATCGAAGGAAACGGTACGGCCGTTGCGCAGAAGCAGCATGGCGAGCAGAAGACGCGGCTTGCGGCGTGGCAGTACAACCCGGTCACCTGTGTCCGTATAGGTGCGCAATTCTCCCAGAATATAGAACTTCATGAGTCGAACTCCCCGTGTTCAGTCGCGTCAGGCTACTGAACACGGGGAGTTCGAGCACCTGTACTAAAGTGCTGCAGGGCCCGGTACGGCTGCTATTTGAAGACCTTCGCGCAGACCTTGAGGGACTTGGCGAACGAGTCGTCGTAATGGTTCACGACTGCCGTGGCTGTCACGTCGGCCCGCAGGCAGATGCTCTTGCGCCCGGGATAGGGGCCGGCGTCCAATCCCTCCGGCTTGAACGTGGCAGGGCGCCCCGTGTTGAACTGGTAGTACTTTGCGCTGTTCTTGGAGAAGCTGGACGAGCGCTTGGCGGTCTTTATGCGGCCGCACTTATGGCTCGGCGTGACACCGACGGCGAAGGGGTAGCTCACGGTAATGGCCGTGGAAGTCTTGCACTTGTAGTCGTAGAACCGCTGCGACATCTTCGCGGCGGTCAGTTTGCGCGGTGCGCCATTGGCATGGCAGTTGCCCTTGACGATCATCTCCATCTGAGGCTTCTTCAGTCTGACTCGGTCGACCCATATGTCCTTGAGTCCAACAGTGTTGGGTTTGCGCCACCAGCGATACTCCATCGTCCCGCTGATGTTGACCGTGACGCATTTGTCAAGCGGATCGGACCAGGTCGAGAATCCGGCGGCGTATGGCTTGCTCGACCAGCGCAGGTCGACTGCTTCCGCCTGGGTATTCAGACCGACGACCATGGCCAGGGCCAACGGCACGATGGCCAACGTCTTCTTCATCGCCTTCATGCGTGCCTCTCTCGCAGGGGAGGGACGGCGATCACCGTCGCCGAACGCGACAGCCATGATCGGTCCGGACGCCATGCACCCCGCCACGCAGATTTGCATGGCGGGGTGCGGATGACTCCTACGTGGCGGGCGTGAAGTCGCGGCGGATGCTCCTATGGATGTCAAGCCGCAGGAGCGAGGTCGGTTTGCGTGATTGGTTCGGTTGGTGTGCTGGTGAGAGCGCGGTAGATCTCGCGG
>NZ_JBWKAJ010000028.1:0-90520 GCF_056437585.1 Streptomyces sp. NPDC042364
CACCTGGCACATCGCATCGGCCAGTACATGACTGGAGGGGCTGTCCGGCCTGACGGCCGGACAGCCCCTCACCAAGATCTTCATCGACCTTCTAGGCCCGGCCTCCGGGTGAGGTGTGGGTGTGGAGCCGGTGGAGGGCGGCGCGGCGTTCCGCGGGGGAGTCGTACCTCTCGGTCAGCTCGGCGGCGAAGAGACGCAGCAGATCGTGCAGGACGTAGCGGCCGGGCGCGTGTTCGGTGACGAGGTGGGCGTCGGAGAGCTCGTGGAGCAGCAGCCGGGCGCGGCGGGGCGGGAGTCCCGCCAGCGCGGCGGCCGTGCCGGCGGTGAGGCCGGGGCCGGGTCGCAGGGACAGCAGCCGGAACAGGCGGGCGTGCTCCGGGGGCAGCCGGCGGTAGGAGGTGTCGAAGGCCGTCCTGACGCCGGGAACGCCTCCCGTGCCGGCGAAGGCGTCGAGACCTCCCGCCGAGTGCCGTAGTTCCGCGGCGATCGCCGAGAGCGGGACGTCCGGGCGGCCGACGGCGCGGGCGGCCACCACGGCCACCGCCAGCGGCAGCCGTCCGCACCGGGCGACGATCTCGGCGGCGGCCCCGGGTTCGGCGGCCGCCCGGTCCTGGCCGACGCGGCGCGCGAGGGCGGCGCGCGCGTCCGCCGCGGACGGCAGGTCCAGATGCAGCGGCCGGGCGCCCGACGCGGTCAGCCCGGACAGGGCCAGACGGCTGGTGACCAGGGTGAGGCTGCCCGGGCAGGCGGGCAGCAGCGGCCGGACCTGCTCGGTGTCCGCCGCGTCGTCGAGCAGCACCAGCAGCCGCCGCCCGACCAGCGTGCTGCGGTAGAGGCCGGCCAGCGAGTCCACCCCGTCCGGCATGCGCGCGGCGGGCACCCCGAGTGCGGCGAGCATCCCGCGCAGTGCCTCGGCGGGCTCCAGCGGCGGTCTGGTCGGGTCGAACCCCCGTAGTCCGACGTGGAGTTGCCCGTCCGGGAACCGGTCGGCGACCCGGTGCGCCCAGTGCACCGCGAGGGTGGTCTTGCCGATGCCGGGCATCCCGCTGACCAGGACGGTCGTGGGCGCCCCGGCGGAGGAGGCGGCCGGGTCGGCGGCCTCCGGCAGAGCGCCGAGTTCTGCCTCCCGGCCGACGAAGACCGGCAGATCGGGCGGCAGTTGGGCGGGGCGGACGGAGGCGGACGGCGCTGCCGGGGCGGGCGAGGGGACGGTGCGCGCCGGTGTTCGGCGGCCGGCGGGGGCCGGGGCGGGGACGGTGTCCGGCGGTGTCGTGGGGGCCGGGGCGGGGACGGCGGCGCCGCGTAGGGGAACGGCCGGCCGGTGCGGCCTTCCCGGTGCGGCCGCCAGGAGTGGCTCCCACTCCTGGCGGAGCACCCGGGTGTGGGCGGCCGCCAGCTCCGGACCGGGGACGATGCCCAACTCCGCGGCGAGCAGCCGCCGTACCCGCTCGTACGCCGAAAGCGCCTCCGCCTGGAGGCCGGACGCGGCCAGGGCCATGACGAGGCCCGCCTGCGACGACTCGTCCAGGGGGTCGAGTTCGACGGCCCGGCGCAGATGCGGCAGGACCAGCTCGGAACCGCCGCACAGCAGCGCGGCATCGGCGGCCATCCGCGCCGTGCGTGCCAACTCGTGCTCCAGCGAGGAGAATTCGGCGTGCTCCCGGACCGGTGCGGGGATGCCCATCGCCACCGGGCCGTGCCAGTCGCCCAGGGCGTCCACGAAGTGCCGCAGCGCCGCCTCGGACCGCCCGGTCGCCGCCGCCCGCTTGCCGCGCTTGGTGAGCGCGCGGAACCGCAGCAGGTCCACCTCGTCCTCGGCCGCCTCCAGCAGGTAACCGCCGGCGCGGCGCAGCACGCGGTGCCCGGGGGCGCGGGGCGGCAGACCCGGTTCGAGGAGCCGCCGCAGCGCACCGGCGTACCGCCGTACGACGTTCATCGCGCTGGCCGGCGGCCGCCCGGGCCAGAGCACGTCGACGATCTCGCCCGCGGGCACCGGGCGGCCCGCCCGCACCACCAGCAGGGCCAGCAGGGCACGCTGCTGGGGGAAACCGAGGTCCAGCTCCTCGTCGCCCCGGCACACCCGCAGGGGACCCAGCACCTCGAAACGCATCGCATCCCGCACCACGACAACCCCCGGCCGCCCACACCCCGCCCCACGGACCGGCGACCCCGTCGGGCCGCCCCACCGGTCACCGTGTTCAGGGAACCGAGCCGCCGCGCCCCCGGTCAACGGGCCCTCGTCGGCCACTCGCGCGGCCGTTCGGCGAACGCCGACGGACGGTGAGGTGGCCGGCACGGTGGTGGACGGTGGCGCGGCCGGTGCGGTGGCGGGCGGTTCGGTGGCGGGCGGTTCGGTGCCGGGCTCGGGCGTCCCGCCGGTCACACACATCGGTCACCGGCCGTCAGCAGGGCCCTGACGTCGTCGGCGTCGGGGTGGCCGAGGGTGATGAGGATGGTCAGCGCCTGCTGCCAGACGTCGTGGGCGTCGTCGTGGTTGCTCATCGCGCGATGGGTGTCGCCGATGTGGACGAGGGTGCTCGCCTCCAGATACGGCACGCCCAGCTCCTGGTAGAAGGCGAGTGCGTTGCCGTAGCCGAGGAGGGCCTGACGGTGGCGGCCGAGATGGTGGTGGGCGTAGGCGATGCTGTGCCAGGTGGCCGCCTGGCCGTAGCGGTCGCCGAGGTCCTGGAGCAGGGGCAGGGCCTGGAAGCAGTGGGTCAGTGCCTCCCGGTACTCGCCGAGCAGCGCGTGGTACCAGCCGACCGAGTTGAGGACGCCGGCGTGCGCGGCCGGGCGGCCGCCGTCCCGGAACAGTTCCAGGGCGAGCCGGTTGTGGCGCAGCGCGCCGGGCAGATCGCCCTCCTGGTCGCGGATCCAGCCGAGACTGCGGTGGGTGTCGGCCCGCCCGATGTCGTCGCCCAGGCCGGTGAAGAGCTCCAGGGCGCGGTCGAGGCGGGCCCGGGCCGGGTCGTACAGACCCAGCCGTCCCTCGGCCCGGGCCAGCGCACGCAGCCCTCTCGCCTCCCACTCGACGCCGCCCAGCCGGAGGGCGGCGTCGAGCGCGGTCCGCTGGGTGGCCGCCCAGTCGTGCCAGTGGCCCCGCCGGTCGAGGTACGGCTCCAGCGCCCAGGCCAGCAGACAGACGAGCCGGTCCCGGCCGGAGCGGACCGCCGCCTCGATCACGGCCAGGAGCACCGGGTACTCCGTCGTCAGCCACGCCAGGGCCTGCTCGTGATCGCCGAACGACTCGACCCGAACCCCCTCCGGGACCGGCCCCGGTGCCGGCGGATCCTCCTGCGGGGCGAGCAGCCGCTGGCCCGCGTGGGCGGCATGCAGGTGGTACGCGTACAACCGCCCGAGGGCCGCCTCGCTCTCGGGGGCCGCCCCGCTCCCGGCGGGGCTTGCGTCGGCCGGCCCGGGTTCCGCCTCCCGCAGAAGTTCGGTCGCGTGGGCGCGGAGGAGGTCGTGGAGGGCGTAGCGGCCGGGGGACTGCTCGTGGACGAGGTGGACCTCGGCGAGTTCGGTCAGCAGGGACCGGGCCCGGCGCACCGGGAGCCCGGCCAGCGCGGCCGTCGCCGGCGCGGAGAAGTGGGGGCCGGGGTGCAGGGCGAGCAGCCGGAAGAGGTGTGCCGCGTCGAGGGAGACGGCACCGAGGGACCACGAGAAGACCGCGCCGACGTTCGCGGACGCGTCGCTCCGGCTGAACGCGTCGAGGCCGCCGTGCGCCTCCCGCAGCTCGGCCGCGATCGCCGACAGCGCGAAACGCGGATGGGCGGCGGCACGTGCGGCCACGCACGCCAGGGCCAGCGGCAGCCCCGCGCACAGCGCGGTGATCTCGGCCACCGCCCGCGACTCGCCCACGAGCCGAGCCGCACCCAGCCGCCGTTCGAGGAACGCCCGTGCCTGCCCGGTGTCCAGTGGCCGCAGGGTCAGCGCGTGGGCGCCGTGCGCGGACACCAGCCCGGTCAGCTGGTTGCGGCTGGTGACGATGGCCAGGCACCCGGGCGTCCCCGGCAGCAGCGGCCGTACCTGCTCGGTGTCGCGTGCGTTGTCCAGCAGCACCAGGAACCGCCGCCCGGCCAGCAGGCTGCGGTAGAGCGCGGCCCGGGCGTCCACGCCGTGCGGAACCCGCTCCGGTGGTACGCCCAGCGCGTCGAGGAACACCCGCACCGCCTCGTCCGCGCCCATGACCGCGCCCGAGGGGGCGAACCCCCGCAGGTCGACGTACAGCTGCCCGTCCGGGAACCGGTCGGCGACCCGGTGCGCCCAGTGCACGGCGAGCGTGGTCTTGCCGATGCCGGCCATACCGCCGATGGCGCTGATGACGACGGTCCCGGGGGTGGGCGGGACGGCGGTCGTGGCTGGAACGGCGGCGACGGCAGCGGTGTTCCCCGCGCCGGGAGCGGGGGCGGTGTCGTCCGCGGTGACGGCAGCGCCGGAGGTGGCGGTGCCCATGAGGGCCAGTACCTGCTCCAGTTCCGCGCAGCGGCCGGTGAACGTCGGCAAGTCGTGCGGGAGTTGAGCCGGGATGGGTGCGGGTGCGGGTGCGGGTGCGGTTGCCGCAGCCGGGGCGGTGGCGCGGCTGGGCGAGTGGGCCGGAACCGCTTCCTCCGGTGGGACACCGGCGCTCCTGGGCGCCGTTTCGTCCCGTACCGTCCGGTACGCCTCCCGCAGCTCCCGCCCCGGATCGATGCCCAGCTCGTCGGCGAGCCGGGCGCGGGCCGCCCGGTAGGTGCTCAGGGCCTCGGCCGCGCGTCCGGTGGCCGCCAGGGTGAGGACGAGTCTGGCCAGCAGGGGTTCGTCCAGTGGGTCGCCGAGCGCGGCCTCCTGGAGGACGGGCAGCACCGCGTCGGCCATGCCGGCACGCAGGGCTGCGTCAGCCGCCTCCCGTACGGCCGCCAGGCGCTCCCGGTCGAGTCGGCCGAACCCGGCCCGCTCCCGGACGTCGGCGGGCAGGCCCGCGCCGACCGGCCCGTGCCACAGCTCCAGGGCCTCGATGAGGATGTCCACGGCTTGTGCGGGCGGCGCGTCCGAGTCGTCGGCGGTCCGCCGCGCCTCCTCGCGCAGCCGCCGGAAGCGGAGCAGGTCCAGACTGCCGTCGTCGGCCAGGAGCCGGTAGCCGCCCACATCGCGGACGAGCCACCGCCCGACGGCACGGTTGGGCAGCCCGGGCTCCAACCACCGTCGCAGCGAACCCACATGACGTCGTATCACGTTGATGGCACTGTCCGGCGGGCACCGCCCCCACAGCACGTCGACGATCTCGCCCACCGCGACCGGTCGCCCCGCCCGCGCCAGGAGCATCGCCAGCAGCGCCTGTTCCTGCGGACGCCCAGGTGTCAGTTCCACCCCCGCCCGCAGCACCCTGACCGACCCCAGAACCGCGAACCACACCGGCTCCAGTGCCAATGAGGCCCCCTTGTATCTCGTATCTCGTATCTTCTGTGACCCCATGACGATACGTGGCACCGCGAGTTACCCAGAGTTACGCGCGAGAGGGTGGTGGTGGACCGAGGTGAGTGCCGGTGAGTCGCAAGGCTGTCGGCCGGGCGCGGTGATACTGGTGTCGGTCGCAGTGAATCTCCGGGAAAAGGGAGCGCGTTCGGTGAACTCGGGTCGTGCAGAGGACCGTTGGGAATCGGCGGGATCGGGCGGCTCGGCCGGCCGGCACGCGGTCGTGATCGGGGGCAGCCTCGCGGGGCTGCTCGCCGCGCACGTCCTCGCCGGGCACGCGGAGCGGGTGACGATCGTGGAACGCGACCGCTTCCCCGCCGACGTGGCCGGGAGCGCCCCGGCGGGTGCGGCGTTCCGCCCCGGCGTACCGCAGAGCCGGCATCCGCACGTCCTGCTGGAGGGCGGCCAACTCGCCCTGGAGTCGCTGCTGCCCGGGTTCATGGACGAGCTGCGGGCGGCGGGCGCGCCGCGCGTCGGAATGCCGGAGGACATCGTGCAGTGGCAGAGCGGCCGCTGGTTCCGGCGGGTGCCCGCCTCGACCCACATCCACACCGGCTCACGGGCGCAGATCGAGCGGCTGATCCGGCGCCGGGTCCTGGCCGATCCCCGCGTCACCCTCGTCGAGGGAACCGAAACCGTGGGGCTGCTCGGCGGCGCCTCCCGGGTGCGTGGCGTTCTGCTCCGCGAGCGCGGTGACGGTCCTCGGGGCGAGCAGCGGGAACTGACGGCCGACCTGGTCGTCGACGCCTCCGGGCGCGGGACCAGGGCCCCGCGCTGGCTGACGGCCATCGGGGCCCAGGCGCCGCACGAGGAGACCATCGACACCGGCCTCGCGTACGCCTCCCGCGTCTACCGCGACACGACCGGAACGCTCGGCGCCGACCCGACCGCCGACGCACTCGGGTTCTACGTCGTCCCCAACCCCGCCCAGCCGTACGGCGTCGTCGTGCTGCCCCTGGAGGACGGCACCCACCTGGCCACCTTCTCCGGGCTGCGGGGCGACGAACCACCCACGGACGAGGAGGAGTTCGAGACGTACGCCAAGCGGCTCCCGCACCCGGTGGTGCACCGCTGGCTGCGCGGCGCCGAGCCGCTCTCGCCGGTCTCCGGGTTCCGGCGGACCGCCAACGTAAGGCGCCGCTACGACCTGCCCGGCCGCCGCCCCGCCGGGTTCCTCGCGACCGGTGACGCGCTGTGCACGTTCAACCCGATCTACGGGCAGGGCATGGCCGTCGCCGCGCTGAGCGCGGTGGCGCTGCGGGACGCTCTCGCCGACCCGCGCCGTACGCCCACCACCCGCAGGGTGCAGCGGGCGTTGCTCGCCGCGTCCCGGCAGGCCTGGGACATCTCGGCCGGGGCGGACAGGAAGATGCCCGGAGCGATCGGGAACGCCGCCGCGCCACGGCCCGCAGACCGGGTCGCCGGCTGGTATCTGCGCCGGGTCCAGGAGCGGACGCCGGGCGACCCCGTCGTGGGGCGCGCCTTCCGCTCCGCGCTCACCCTGAAGGAGCCGCTGAGCGCCCTCTTCGCCCCGGAGGTGGCCCGCGCGGTCCTGTTCGGCCCCCCTCTCCCGACTCCCCGGGAGCCGCAGATGACGCGCGAGGACGCGGGCGCCTGAGGGAGCGTCCACCGGGTGGCGGGGCGGGGGCCTCGAAGAGACGCGGCGGCCTTCGGATCCCCACATCCGCCGCCCCGCGACCGACTTGGGCGGCCTGCCGCCCCGGCGAGTCCGTCTCCTGCCCCTTGCCGGTGCGCCACATCCGACAGGACCGACACACTGCGTCGGTTGGCCGCCCAGGGCTGGGCGCCGAGCCCCGACGACATCGCCGCGTGCAGCCCCAACCACACCGGGCCGCCTGCCCCTTGCCGGGTAAGGTGATCGCATGCAGCTGTTCCTGACGCCTCCACCGCCCGCCGCTTAGGGCGGGCAGTCATGCGGAGCCATTCCGGGGTTACCGGGGTGGCTGCGCCGGTTGCCCACGGAGACATCGTGATGGCAATCAATCGAGGAGACCTCAGTTGCAGTCCTCTTCCGCCCTGCCCGTTCGGCAGGGTGTTCTCTACGTCGCGATTGCGGCCACAGCGTGGGGCACTGGCGGTGCGGTGGCCGCTGAACTGTACGACGTCGGCGGAATCGGCCCCATCTCTGTTTCCTTCTGGCGGTTCCTGGCCGGACTCGGGCTGCTTCTGGCAGCTCACCTGGTGCGGCGGTCCCGGCGGCCGGAGA
The DNA here is from genome assembly GCF_056437585.1 of Streptomyces sp. NPDC042364. Lineage (NCBI taxonomy): Bacteria > Bacillati > Actinomycetota > Actinomycetes > Kitasatosporales > Streptomycetaceae > Streptomyces > Streptomyces sp. NPDC042364. The sequence continues at coordinate 7,682 of NZ_JBWKAJ010000028.1, forward strand.
CGGCGCTGTCGCTGCGCGCGACGTTCGCGGCGAACCCGCGTCGGGCACTGATCACAGGCTTCGGGCTGGCGGTGTATCAGACGGCCTACTTCGCCTCCGTGCAGCAGGCCGGGCTGACCGTGGCCACGGTGGTGACCCTGGGCTCGGGTCCGGTGCTGGTCGCGGTCGGAGCCCGGCTCACGCTGGGCGAGCGCACCGGCGTCGCCGGAACCGCCGCGGTGGCGACCGGCGTCGGCGGCCTGGTGCTGCTGACGGGGGGCGTCGATGGGAGCACGGGCCCGGCGCCCCTCTCGGGCATCGGATACGCGCTGCTCTCCGCCACCGGGTACGCGGGCGTGACGTTGCTGGGCCGCTTCTCCGGCCGGGAGAACGCCGGTGGCGCGTTCGAGTCCACGGTGACCGGCTTCGCGGTCGGCGCGGTCTGCCTTCTGCCGGTGGCTTTGGCGGAGGGCCTGCTGCCCGCCATGGAGCGACCGGCGTGGACCCTGGCCCTGATCCTCTACCTGGGGGCTGCGCCCACAGCTCTGGCGTACACGTTGTTCTTCGCCGGCCTCGGCGCCGTACGGGCGACGACGGCGTCCGTGGTCGCCCTCGTCGAGCCGCTCACCGCGGCGGTCATCGGCATTCTGGTCTTCGGTGAGCGGCTCAACGCGATCGTTCTCACCGGCACGGCCCTGCTGCTGTCCGCGGTTCTCTTCCTTGCCGCCGACGAGGGGGTCGGCCGAGCGGTTTCCCGAAGGGCATCCGAGAAGGCCCCCAGCAGCAGTTGCCCACAGTGACAGATCGCGAGTGTCTGATCCTCAGATCGTGAGTGCCTGATCCTCTCTCGCCCGGTGAAACAGCTCGGCGGCGGTTGACCGCCTCACCGAGGGCACGGTGACCGCCCGAAGCGCCGGAGAGTCCGGTCTGCTCCTCGACCAGACCGTCAACGCCACCGCGCCAAGGCCGACGCGGACGGCGCGGACGCCGGTCCGAGGGGCAGGCCCTGCCGGACGCCGTCCGCGTCGTTGCCCGTCGCGCACCCGAGCGCTGTCCGAAATCGTTCCGCAGCCGGCCGCCCCGGCTCCGGTGGTCCGTGAACCGGCGTCTTGACGGTCATGATGTTACCGGTAACACTGCGGGGGTCACCGCCACGACGAGGTGGAGCCCACGTGCCCGACATCCCGACCGCACAAGACATGAGCCACCCCCAAGTCGCCAAGGAGGCAAGGGTGTTCAGCCCTGCCGCCGTGGTCGCCTCCTGCGTGGGGTTCGTGCTCATCGGCGCCCTCCAGGCGCTGTACGGGCCCGCCATCCCGGCCCTCCGCGACGAGTTCGGGCTGTCCCCGTCGGCCGCCGGGCTCGGCCTGAGCGCCCACTTCGTCGGCGGCGTCGCCGGTGTCCTGCTCTTCGACCGGCTCTACGGCCGGATGGGCAACCGGACGATCCTCGGCGCCTCGTACCTGCTGATGGCCCTCGGCGCGGCGGGCTTCGCGTTCGCCCCGAACTGGCCCGTGGGCCTCGCCGCCGCCCTGCTCGCCGGACTCGGCTTCGGCGGTATCGACTACGGCCTCAACCAGCTGTTCGCCGTCGGCTTCGGCAAGCGCTCGACGGCCATGCTGAACATCCTCAACGCCCATTTCGGCATCGGCGCGATCCTCGGCCCCGCTCTGATCGGCGCGGTCGGCGCCGAGCACTACCCGGCGGTCTTCCTCGCCTTCGCCGTCGCCAACCTGCCGCTGCTGCTGTGCCTGCGCGGCGTCCGCGACCGCGCGCCCCTGACCGCCGCCCCGGACGAGGACACCGCGCGGGCAGGCGGGTCCGCCCTGCGCCGCAGCCTGGCGTCGGTGCTCGGCGTGTTCGTCGCCCTCTACGTCCTGCACGTGGGCATCGAGGCCGGCGTCGGCGGCTGGGAGCCCACCCACCTGGAGACCGTCGGCTACGGCGCCGGGGCAGCCGCCACGGCGACCTCCGTGTACTGGCTGATGCTGACCGTCGGCCGTTTCCTGGTGGTCCCGATCGCCCTGCGGTACTCCCCCCAGACGATCATCACCGTGTCCTGCGCGGGCATGACCGTCTGCCTGCTCCTCGCCGTCATCCCCTGGCTCGCCCCGTTCGCGTACGCCGGCGTCGGCCTCTTCATCGCGCCGATCTTCCCCACCGGCCTGCCCTGGCTGAACGCGGCCGCACCGCGGGCCCGCAGCGCCGGAGCGCTGGTCATCGCCGCCTCCATGGTCGGGGGAGTGGCCGCCGGGCCCGCGCTCGGCAAGGCCATCGAATGGTCCGGCGTCCGCGCGGTGCCGCTGCTGCTGTGCCTCGTGTCGGCCCTGTGCCTGCTGGCCACCCTGTGGCTGATCCGCGCCACCCGCACCGACGTCTCCGCGTCCCGCTGAGCCGCACCCGTCACCCGCATGTCCCGAGCCGAAGGGAAAAGCCTTGCGCCCGCCCGCCCTCACCACGTCCTCCGACGGTTTCCTCCTCCACGGTGAGCCGTTCCGGATCATCTCCGGCGCGATGCACTACTTCCGCATCCACCCCGACCTGTGGGCCGACCGGCTGCGCAAGGCCCGGCTGATGGGCCTCAACACGGTGGAGACGTACGTCCCCTGGAACCTCCACCAGCCCGACCCCGACAGCCCCCTCGCCCTCGACGGCCTCCTCGACCTGCCCCGCTACCTGAGCCTCGCCCGCGCCGAGGGCCTGCACGTGCTGCTGCGCCCCGGCCCGTACATCTGCGCCGAGTGGGACGGCGGCGGCCTGCCCTCCTGGCTCACCACGGACCCCGACATCCGGCTGCGCACCAGCGACCCCCGCTTCACGGACGCCCTCGACCGCTACCTCGACATCCTGCTGCCCCCGCTGCTGCCCCACATGGCCGCGAACGGCGGACCCGTCATCGCCGTCCAGGTCGAGAACGAGTACGGGGCCTACGGCGACGACACCGCGTACCTCAAGCACGTGCACGACGCGCTGCGCTCCCGCGGCGTCGAGGAGCTGCTGTTCAGCTGCGACCAGGCGGGCTCCGCCCACCACCTGGCCGCCGGGAGCCTGCCCGGCGTGCTGTCCACCGGCACCTTCGGCGGCCGGATCGAGGAGTCGCTGCGCAAGCTGCGCGAGCACCAGCCCGAAGGGCCGCTGATGTGCTCGGAGTTCTGGATCGGCTGGTTCGACCACTGGGGCGAGGAGCACCACGTCCGGGACGGCGCGGACGCCGCCGCCGACCTCGACCGGCTGCTCGCCGCGGGCGCCTCCGTCAACATCTACATGTTCCACGGCGGCACCAACTTCGGCTTCACCAACGGCGCCAACCACGACCAGTGCTACGCGCCGATCGTCACCTCCTACGACTACGACGCCGCCCTCACCGAGTCCGGCGACCCCGGCCCCAAGTACCACGCCTTCCGCGAGGTGATCGCCCGCCACGCACCGGTCCCGGACGAGCCCGCCCCGGCCCCGTCCCCGAAACTCTCCGGCATCACCGTCGAGCTGGACCGCAGAGCACCCCTCCTGCCGTGGGCCACCGCCCACAGCCCGTCCGCCGGCCGCACCGAGGACCCGCTCACCATGGAGGAGCTGGGCCAGCGCTCCGGCTACGTCCTCTACCGGAGCGCCTTCCCCGATCCGGGCGACGGCCTGCTGCACTTCGCCGGCGGGGTCGGCGACCGCGCCCAGGTCTTCGTGGACGGCGCCCCCGTCGGCGTACTGGAACGCGAACGCCACGACGAGACCCTCCCGCTGCGCGTCCCCCGCGCCGGCGCCACGCTGGAGGTGCTCGTCGAGAACATGGGAGGGGTGAACTACGGGCCCCGCATCGGCGCCCCCAAGGGCCTGCTCGGCCCCGTCACCTTCAACGGCACGGCCCTGCACGGCTGGGACATCCACCGGCTGCCCCTGACCGACCTGTCCACAGTGCCCTTCACCCCGGCCGGCGAGACGGCACACACCACCGTGCCCGCCTTCCACCACGGCACCTTCGAGGTCGACACCCCCGCCGACACCTTCCTCTCCCTGCCCGGCTGGACCAAGGGCCAGGCCTGGGTCAACGGCTTCCACCTCGGCCGCTACTGGAACCGGGGCCCGCAGCGCACCCTCTACGTCCCCGCCCCCGTCCTGCGGTCCGGCACCAACGAGCTGGTCCTGCTGGAACTCAACGCCACCACCGGCGCCCGCGCGCACCTCACCGACACCCCCGACCTCGGCCCGGTGAAGCCCTGATGACGGCCCCGCGCCAGCTGCGCCTCCCGGCCGAACCACCGCCCCCGCTGCGCGGCCATCTGCCCTTCGCGGACGTCCCCGGCGCGAGCGACCCCATCGAGGTCACCAGCCGCTGGCTCACCCGCGGCGGCCGCCCCTGGTTCCCGGTCTCCGGCGAGTTCCACTTCACCCGCTACCCCGCCGGGGAGTGGGAGGAGGAGCTGCTGAAGATGAAGGCGGGCGGGGTGACCGTCGTCGCCACCTACGTCATCTGGATCCACCACCAGGAGACCGAGGGCGACCTCCGCTTCGACGGCGATCGCGACCTGCGTCGCTTCGCCGGACTCTGCGCCCGCCACGGCCTGGACCTCGTCCCCCGCATCGGCCCGTGGGTGCACGCGGAGGTACGCAACGGGGGCCTGCCCGACTGGGTCCTGGCCCGCGCCGACGCGCCCCGCACCGACGACCCGGCCTATCTCGCCCCCGTACGCCGCTGGTACGCGGCCGTCGCCGAGCAGCTCCGCGGCCTGGACCGGGGCCACGGCGGCCCCGTCGTCGCCGTCCAGATCGAGAACGAGCTGTACGACCGGCCGGGCCATCTGCTGACCCTGAAGCGGACGGCCCAGGAGGCCGGGCTCGCCGCCCCGCTGTGGACGTCGACCGCCTGGGGCGGCGTCCAGCTGCCCCCGGACGAACTCCTGCCGCTGTACGGCGGCTACCCCGAGACGTTCTGGACCGAGGCGGACGGCGGCTGGCCCGACACCTGCCGCACGCACTACTTCTTCACCCACCGGCGCGACGACGAGGGCATCGGCGCGGACCTCCGCCCCACCACCGCCCGCGGCGGCGATCCGGAGGCGCTCGCGGAGCGCTTCCCCTGGGCGACCTGCGAGCTGGGCGGCGGCATGGCCGTCGCCTACCACCGCAGGCCGCGCGTCGACGCCGCCGACATCGGCGCCCTCGGCCTCACCAAGATCGGATGCGGGTCGGTGTGGCAGGGCTACTACATGTTCCACGGCGGCACGAACCCCCGGGGGAGCACCACATCCCTCCAGGAGTCCCACGCCACCGGCCACCCCAACGACCTGCCCCTGCTCACCTACGACTTCCAGGCCCCGCTCGGCGAGTACGGCCAGTACCGGCCCTCCTACGACGAACTCCGCCTCCAGCACCTCCTGCTGGCCGACTTCGGGCAGCTGATCGCCCCCATGACGTCGGTGCTGCCGGAGCGGCGGCCGGCGGGCCAGGACGACCGGGAGACCCTGCGCTGGGCGGTGCGCGGCGACGGACGGTCCGGCTTCCTCTTCGTCAACAACCACCAGCCGCACGAGCCGCTGCCGGACCACACGGACGTCTCCTTCACCGTCGACTTCCCCGACGCACCGCCCCTCACCCTGCCGTCCACGCCGGTCACGGTCCGCCGGGGCGCGTACTTCTGCTGGCCGCTGCGGCTCGACCTGGACGGACTGCGGCTGGAGTGGGCCACAGCGCAGGTGGTGTGCCTGGTGGACGGTGCGAACGAGGGTGCCCACGGCAGCAGTGACGCCGACGCCGGCCGTCCGGTGCTGGTGCTGGCCGCGGTCGACGGCATCGTCCCCGAACTCGCCCTCGACGCCGGGTCGGTGAAGGCGGTGCGCGTGCCCTCCGGTGACCTGACGACCGCGGGGGACCGCATCCTCGTCACCGGGCTGCGGCCCGGCACGGACGCACTCGTCGAGGTGGACACCGCCGACGGCCGCCGCGTCGGCCTCCTCGTCCTGGACGCGGCGACGGCCCGTACCGCCTACCGGGGCCATGCCTGGGGCGCCGAGCGGCTGGTCCTCTGCGGCGGCGGCGTCGTCTTCGACACGCACCGCGACGAGGTGCGGGTGCACAGCCCGTCCCCGGAGCCGTCGTTCGCGGTGCTGCCCGCGCCACGGGCGGCACCGGTGGTGGCCGGGGGCACGGTGAAGGAGACGGCGGACGGGGTCTTCGCCCGCTACACGGTGGTCACGGCGGCCGACGGGCCCGGCGGCGCGGGCGGGCCGGGCGGGACCGGACGGACCCTGCCCGTCGTCCTCCTCCGGGCGCCGGGCGAGGCACCGCCCACCGTCACCGGCGTGCACGGGCGGGCCGGTGCGCCGGCCGACGAGCACTACGACGCCGTCGCCGCCGAGTACCACGTGCCCGTCCCCGACCATCTGCCGCCCGGCACGCTGCTCCGTATCCACTGGACCGGTGACGCCGGCCGCGCCTACGTCGGAGACCGCCTCGTCGCCGACCAGTTCTACTCCGGGCGCGTCTGGGAGATCGCGGTGGACCGGCTGCGGACGGAGGGAGACGTGTGTACGGCGGGCCTGCGGCTGAAGATCCTTCCACTGCCCGCCGGGGCGCCGGTGTACATCCCGGGCCGGACCGGCGACTCGCCGCTGCCGGCGGGGATCGACCGGGTGGAGTGGCTCACCGTCCACACCCGGCCGTTCCGCGCGGGCTGACCACGAGGGCCGGGAAGGCCGGGGCCGTTCCCCGCCTCTCCTCGGCCCTCCGGCTCCCCGGGCGCCCCGCCTATCCTGTGAAGCCCGGCGGGAAGCCGTCCCGCCACCCCGTCGAAGAAGGAAGCGCCGCATGCCCCGAAGCACCACGGACGGCACCGCGGCCGGGGACGCCGGTGCGGCCGGCGGCCCCAGACCCACCGGCAGCCGCAGCAGACGCAACTTCGCGGGCGCCCGGCCGGTGATGGACGACGTCGCCCGGCTGGCCGGGGTCTCCAAGCAGACCGTCTCCCGCGTCCTCAACGACAACCCGGCGGTACGACCGGAGACCCGCGAGGCCGTGCGGGCCGCGATGCGCACCCTCGGATACCGCCCGAGCCGCAGCGCGCGATCCCTCGCCAGCGGCCGTACCCGCATGCTCGGCGTGATCTCGTTCGACGCGGCGCGCTACGGCCCCGCCGCCACGCTCACCGCCATCAACACGGCGGCCCAGGAGGCGGGTTACCTGGTCAGCTCCATCGCGCTGGACACGGCGGACCGCGACACGGTCGTCCAGGCGGTGGACCGGCTGTCGGCCGAGGGCGCCGACGGGATCATCGCCATCGCCCCCCAGCGCCCGGTGGCCACCGCGCTGGCCGGCGCCCGCCCCGACACCCCGCTGGTCATGCTCGACAACGGCCTCGGCGACGGCACCCCCGTGGTCTCGTCGGACTTCCGGGCCGGTGCGCGGCTGGCCACCGAGCACCTGCTGGGCCTCGGCCACTCCACGGTCTGGCACATCGCGGGGCCCACCGGCTGGACGTCCGCCGACCGGCGCGCTGCGAGCTGGCGGGAGACCCTCGCGAAAGCAGGCGCCCCCGTCCACGAACCGCTCGTCGGCGACTGGAGCGCCGACTCCGGCTACGCACTGGGGCGGCGGCTCGCGGACCGCCCGGACGTCACCGCCGTCTTCGTCTCCAACGACCAGATGGCCCTCGGGCTGCTGCGGGCCCTGCACGAGGCGGGCCGCCGGGTGCCGGACGACGTGAGCGTGGTCGGCTACGACGACATCCCCGAGGCCGCGCATCTGCTGCCTCCGCTGACGACCGTCCGCACCGACTTCTCCGAGATCGGCACCCGCTCCCTGCGGCTGCTCCTGACCCAGCTCGACGAGCCCGCCGACGGGGAGCAGCCCTCCGGGACCGAACAGGTCGTCCCCGTCGAGCTCATCGTCCGCCGCAGCACCGGCCCGGCACCGCGCTGACCCGGCGTACCCGGCACTCGCCCGGGGATACCGGGCCGTGGGCGCTCCCCGGAGACCGGCCCGCGAGCCGCCCGGCGTCGGTTCGGGCCGTCGACCGGGCGAGCTGCCGAGGCTCTTGGGCCGCCCGTGAGCAGGGCACGGCTCTGCGTGCTCCTGCGGAGGACCGGGCCCCTGTCCACGGGCACCGGCACCGCGGCAGGCGACGTTCGCCCCGTCGCGACGCCCCGCACGTACTCCCGCCGCACCGGACGCCGCCCTTTGACGGGCAGGCGTCGTCTGCCGCCGCACCGGGGACATGCCGGCAGCCCCTGCCTGCAACAGGACGGCCGCCGGCCCCCGCCCCGGTGCTCGCCCACGCCGGTATGAGAGGCGATCCCCGCGGCGGCGGACCGCCGGGCGTGGCGGACGTTCCGAGGCGGCCGCACGGCCGCCGCCCGTCCACGGAGGACGGGCGGCGGCCATGCGGAGCGCGGTCACGGGGCGGGGCATCGCTGCGGTGTCCCGCCGCCGGCAGCTGTCAGTCCACCCACCACTTGCCGCACTTGGTGATGCCGTCGAACTCGCCGCAGGCGCGTGCGGCGTAGTTGGCGTTGTAGACGGACTGCGTGCGGCTGCCGGTGTAGGGGCCGCACATCTTCCAGCCGTCCCTCTTGGCGTCCTGGTCGCTGACCGTGCCCTTGAAGTCGGGGAACGAGCGGAAGCTGCGGTCGACCCAGAGCCGGTCGCCGGCCCTGCGGCCGGACTTGATCTCCGCGCGGCTGTAGCGGTCGAGCGCCGACTCGTTCTGCAGTTCGACGCGGCGGCCCCGGAAGTCGAACGAGGCGCCGGACTCGACGGCGCGGAAACGGCCGACGACGGCGATGCCGTCGCAGTCGTCCTCGGTGGCCGAGGCAACCGACGCGGGGACGAGGACGATGGCGCCGCTGCCGATCAGCACGGCCGAGGCCGCGACCACGCGGCCCGTACGGGACTTCTTCACATGGGTTCCTTTTGCAGTGACAGGGAGGGGTGGGGAGCCACCGCCCGCACCGGACAGGGCGAGACCCCTCGGATGGAGGTGCACCGCCGTCCGTTCACCTGATGACGGCGGCGACCTCCGCAGATTCCAGGACACCGGCGACGCGACGGCAACAGCAGCCGCCACAGCTGGGACAGCGGGACCATCCCACCCCTGCTGACCTGTGGAAACAAGGAGCCTCTGGGATGGCGCTGGGACGCGGGGACGACTCGCGCCATGTCGGCCGGCCAAGGGAACCCGGCAGGCGGCCGGACGGAGGGCGAGCGAGAACACCTCTGCGGGCTCCACCTCGCCGTCGTCCTCATCCGGTCGGCGAGGTGACCCCGGGGGAAGGCCCTCGGGTGGGTCCGCACGGTCCCGCCTGCCCCACCGGGCCGACGACGGGACCGTGCGGACACGGCCTACGGCTTGCGGGCTATCGCCCCGTACATCGCGATGTCCTCGTCGCGGATGTCCTGCTCGCCGGTGCCGTCCGGGTGCCACTTGTGGACCTGGACGATGCCGGGCTCGACGAGCTCCAGGCCCTCGAAGAACTCATGGGCCTCGTCGATGGTGCGCAGCCGCATCGGCATGTCGCGGGCCGCGTACTCGCGGGCGACCCGGCCCACCTCCTCCGGCGCGAACTCGGCGGTGCCGATGGTCATCGCGAGGTAGCTGCCGGAGGGCAGGGGTTCGAGGAGCCGGCGGACGATGCCCACCGCGTCGTCCTCGTCCAGGACGAAGTGGACGATCGCGATCACGGTGAGCGCGACCGGCTCGGTGAGGTCGAGGGTCTCCAGGAACTCGGCGGACCCCAGGACGGTGTCCGGGTCCTGGAAGTCGGCCTCGATGTACGCGGTCCTGCCCTCGGGGGTGCTGGAGAGCAGCCCCTGGGACAGGGTGAGGACGATGGGATCGTTGTCCACGTAGACCACCCGTGACTCGGGGGCCACCGACTGGGCGATCTCGTGGAGGTTGGGGGAGGTGGGGATGCCGGTTCCGATGTCGAGGAACTGGCGCATGCCGGCCTCCTCGGCGAGCCAGCGCACCGCGCGGTTCATCCAGTCGCGGTTGGCGCGCATGTGGACGGGCAGGGCCGGCCACTCGCGCGCCATCGCGTCGCCGGCCTCCTTGTCGGCCGGGTAGTAGTCCTTGCCGCCGAGGATGTAGTCGTAGATGCGCGCGGAATGCGCGTGCTCGGTGTCGATCCGGTCGGCCGGCCATCCGTTGTCGGGCAACGCCGCCCCTCCCATCAGGTCGTTCGGTCCAGGTGCACGGTCGGGCAAAGCCCGGGTCCGGCGTGCGCCGGCCCCGGGTTCAGCAAGTGGTGCGTCAACACAGCTTGGCAGCAAGTGGGTTCACAGCAGGAAGTCGGCCTCGCCCGCCTTCACCCCGGCCAGGAACGTGGTCATCTCCCGTGGGGTGAAGACCAGCGCAGGGCCGTCCGGATCGGTCGACTGGCGTACGGCGACCCGGCCGTCGGCCAGCTTCTTCACCTCCACGCAGGCGCCGCCCGCGTCGTCGCTCCAGGGCCTGCGCCAGTCCTGGGCGCCGAGGTCACGGGCCGGCATGCCGTTGCGTACATCGCGGATGTCACGTGTCGAGTGGCGCGCTTCCTGGGATATCTCGTGGGGCACGTCAGAGCTCCTTGCGTAGGGCGCCGAGGAGGGCCTCGGTCTTGCTCGCGGGCGCGGACTGCGCGCCCAGCCGGTCCAGGGCCTCGCGGTAGACGACGACGTCGTCCCCCTTGTCGAGGTACACCGCGCCCACCAGACCGTTGAGATAGACGATGTCCGGCAACTCGGGTGCCCTGAAACGGAAGAGATGGAACGCGCCGGCCCGCATCGCCGGATGCGGGCCGTTCCGGAACGGCATCAGCTGCAGCGTCACATGCGGCAGCCGATTCAGCTCGATCAGATGATCGATCTGGGCCCGCATCACGTCCGGTCCGCCCACCGGCCATCTGAGCACCGTCTCGTCCATCACCACCCACAGCCGCGGCGGCTGCTCCCGGGTGAGCAGTTCCTGGCGGCGCATCCGCAGCGCCACCCGGCGCTCGGTGGCCTCGGTCGCCGCGTGCGGATTGCCGGCGCCCAGCAGGGCCCGCGCGTACGCCTCGGTCTGCAGCAGCCCGTGCACGAACTGCGCCTCGTAGGCGCGGATCTGGAGCGCCGCCTGTTCCAGGCTCAGATAGGCGGCGAACCAGTCGGGCAGGACGTCCCGGTAGGTGTGCCACCAGCCGCGCTTGTTGGCCTCGCGGACCGATTTGAGGAATGTCTCGATCTCCTGCTGGTCGCTCACCCCGTAGACCTGGAGCAGCTTCTCCACGTCCGGGAGACGCAACCGAGCGACCTTGGCGGCCTCCATCCGGCGGATCGTGGAGTGGCTCACCCCGATCGCCTCTCCGGCCTGCTCGAACGTGAGCCCGGCGCGGGAGCGCAGTTCCTCCAGCTGCCGGCCGAGGATCATGCGCAGCACGGAGGGTGCCCCGCCCCAGTCGGTCTCCGCGGTCACACCCACCTCCTCGCCTCGTTGACGCAGTCTGGCACGATCTTGGCTCGAACGATGACATCCTGCGATCGGCGAATTGCAAATTTCAACTTGCCGGTTGCGAGGTGTTGTTCACGGATGCCAGAGTGGGACCACCGTCACGGCTTCGGCGAACGCTGGGGCTGCGCGGCCAGGTTGGGGGAGATGTGGCCGCAACTCGGCGCTCTACGCCGCGAGTTGCACGACCTTTGCGGCGTATGGCGAGGCCGGCCGTGGCACCGGCACCACTGACGGTGCGAAGAGCCCACGAAAGGCATACGGCGATGGCTCCGCCCCTCCTCCCCCAGTCGTCGGACCGGTTACCGCCGGTCATGTGTCCGCCCGCACGCAGGGCGGCCTACGAGCACCACCGAGCGGGTGTGTTCGGACTGCCCGCGGTGCCCGCCTCGGCGGGCGAGGCGCGCAGAACGGTCCGCGAACTGCTCGAGGAGTGGGGAGTGACGCGGGACACCCGCGAGGACGCCCTCCTCATCACCTCCGAACTCGTCACCAACGCGCTGACCCACACCACGAGCGAGTGGATCGTGTGTCGGCTGCACCTCACCGGGCAGCGGCTCCGCATCGAGGTCGAGGACCAGAACCGCGGCCACGCCCTGCCCGCCCGACGCCGGCCGGGACCCGACGACCAGAACGGACGCGGGCTCATGCTGGTCGGCATGCTCAGCAGCGACTGGGGGGTCGGCGACGCCCCACAACGGTCCGGTCGCGTCGTCTGGGCAGAACTGCCGTCGGAGGGCCGGGAATCCGCCGAGCCCGCCCCTCCGGCGGCGTGACCTTCCACCGGGGCCGGGGCATCCCGCTCACCGAGGTGCCCCTGCCCGGCGGCATCCGACGTGCCGTGCACCCGGCCGGCCCCGACGGGCGCCGCCGCTCGCGGTACGACGGCGGTCACGCGTCGGCGACGGCGCCGTAGAGACCGCACCGGTGCGGCGGTCCACCGGTGCGCCCGCCGAGTCGGCAGGCTGGTACACGCCCTCGGCCGCGCCGTGGCCACCACCTCGGCCCCGGCCCCGACCGGCGGTCCCGCGCACCGCCTGCTCCGGGACGGCGGGTGCGGCAGCCGGGAGGAACACCGGCGACCGCACGATCCGCCCGGCCCGCACCGACGTGATCGGCCGGGCCGAACTCCCGTTCCACGCAGCCGAGTCGGAGCCCAGAGGGCCGAAGGGGCGGGCGTGCGGCGCGCCGCCGGTCCGGTCTCTGGGGTCCTGTCTCCCGGGTCCGGCCGTCAGAGATGTCCGCTCGCCGCGAGCCGGGCCTCAGCCTGGGCGCGGGCCGCTTCGAGCACCGCCAGCAGGACCGTCTTGCTGGACTGGCGCTCCCGCACGTCGCAGAGGACGACCGGTGTCGACGGGTCGAGGTCGAGGGCCCGGCGGACCTGCTCGGCGGTCGCTTCCCGGCGGCCGTCGAAGCAGTTGACGCCCACGGCGAACGGGATGTCACGGGACTCGAAGAAATCGATCGACGCGAAGGACGCGTCCAGCCGACGGGTGTCGGCGAGGACCACGGCGCCGAGCGCGCCCGTCGAGAGGTCGTCCCACATGAACCAGAAGCGGTCCTGACCCGGCGTACCGAAGAGGTAGAGCACCAGCTCCGGCGAGATGGTGATACGGCCGAAGTCCATGGCGACCGTGGTCGAGGTCTTCCGCTCGACGCCCGCCAGGTCGTCCACGCCCACGCTCGCCGTGGTGATGCGCTCCTCGGTCTCCAGCGGGGCCACTTCGCTCACCGAGCCCACCATCGTGGTCTTGCCGACGCCGAAACCGCCCGCGATGAGGATCTTCAAGGCGGTGGGGAGAAGCGGCTCAGAGCTGACGGATACCATCCATCACCCTTTCGATGAGATCCACGCTCGGCTGCTCGGTCAGCGCGGGCGGGGCCTGGACAATGATCAGCTCGGCATTCAGGAGGTCGCCACAGAGCACCTTCACCACACTCACCGGCAGGTCCAGGGTCCCCGCGATCTCGGCCACGGCGACGGCGCGGTCGCGGCACAGCGCGAGGATCGCCATGGCCTCCGGCTCTAAGTGGTCCTGCTCCGACGCATGGGTGAACCGGGAGACCACCAGCGTGATCAGCGTGAAGTGATGCCTGCTGTGGCGGGTACGGCCACCGGTGATGGCGTACGGCCGGACATGGCGTCCGGCCTGCTCATCGTCGAGCCACCGCGGTTCACGCATCCTGGACGTAACCGGACGGGGCCTCCACGCGTGGTGCGGCACTCAGGTACTTGCCGACCTGCTTGACCAGAGTGCCCATCTCGAACGCCATCATGCCGACGTCCACCTCCTCCGAGGCGATCGCGGCCAGCCGCGCGCCCCGGCCGGCGGCCGTGACGAAGAGGAACGCCCGCTCCATCTGGATGACGGTCTGCTGCACCTCGCCGCCGTGGAAGTGGCGTGCCACGCCCCGGGCGAGGCTGTGCATGCCGGAACCGACGGCGGACAGGTGCTCGGCGTCGTCACGCCGGATGTCCCTCGACTTTCCGATGAGAAGGCCGTCCCCGGACAGCACGACGGCGCAGCGGATCTCCGGAATCCGCTCGACGAGTCCGTCCAGGAGCCAGTCCAGCTGGGGACCGGGTTGTACCTGCTCAGTCATTGCTGAATGTTCCTCACAGTTAGTCGGCGCCAGGGGAAGCGCCGGTCAGGTGGCGCCATTGGGGGGTTGCGCCGAGTGGTGGGGCGCCGGGGGAAGCGCCCGTCATGGGGCGCCGGGGCCGCGCGGTGGTGCCTGCCGGTCGTCGGTGCCGTCCGGCTCGCCCGGCTCGGAGAGCCGGGCCCGCTTCAGCCCCTGCTGGATTGCGATCATGGCGCGGGCCGAGGCGTCGGGGGAGAGCCCCGCCTCGGTGTCGCCTTCCCGCAGACCGTCCGCGGCTTCCTTGCGAAGCTGCTGTGCGAGGCTCGCTCCCCGGGTCCGCTGGGGCAGGACCTGGGGGGTGGTCAGTGGCCCGGAGGAGGTGTCCCGGCGGGACGCGGCGGGGGAGGGGCGCCCGGTCATGGCACCCGACCCGGTGGCGGCGGACCCCAGCCCGGCACCGCCTCCGCTTCCGTACGGGGGCACGCCTCCGGTCCCGTACTCCGTCCCGGCGCTCATCCGGGCGCCGGAACCGTACTCGGATCCGCCGCCGTACCCGGCGCCCGGACCCTGCTGTGCCGCGCCGGCCGTGCCGCCACCACCGGTCATGGTGGTGTGCGGCGCGGTGGTCTGCCCGGCGGGCGGGGTGTGGTGCGTGGGGGACCCCTGCGGGGGAGCCCAGTCGGTCGTGCCCGCGGAGCGGGGCATCGGAGGAGCCGATTCGGGCGGCAGCAGACCGGCACCTCCGTAATCGGGGAAACCGGTGTGGTCCGGCATCCGGGTGTCCGTCAGCAGGTGCCCGGGGGCCGCGAGGGGGTCGGCGCCACCGGAGACCGCACCGGCACCCACACCCGCGAGGACCCCGGCGCTCTGCGGCTCGGACACATCGGAGGAGCGCCCGCCCGCGCCGAGCCCGGTCCGCTCACCCGTACCGGAGGACACCGCCGCCATGTTCGACGCCGCGGCGGCCGACGTGAGCTGGTCGAGGACCGGCGAGTCCACCTCCTCCAGCAGGTCCGCCGGCAGCAGCACGACGACGAGCGTGCCGCCGTAGACCGACTCGCGCAGCTCCACCTTGATGTTGTTGCGTTCGGCGAGCCGCGCCACCACGAAGTGCCCGAGGCGCGGGTCCTCGCCCAGGGCGGTCATGTCGAGCTTGGGCGGGTGGGCGAGGAGATGGTTCGCCTTGTGCCGCAGATCCTCCGGAACACCCAGGCCGTGGTCCTCGACATGGATGGCCAGGCCCTTGGCGACCTTGGTGGCGCTGACGAACACCTGGGTGTCCGGCGGCGAGAAACTGGTGCCGTTCTCGATGAGTTCGGCGAGCAGATGCGTCACGTCCGACACGGCCCGCCCGGTCAGGGCGAGCCGCCGGTCGGCCGGCTGGTTCTTGATCTTGACGCGGGTGTACGCCTCGGTCTCCGCGACCGCGCTGCGCATCACGTCGGTGATCGAGACGGGCGCGGTCATCCGGCGGGTGGGCGGCGAACCGGAGAGGATCACCAGGTTCTCCGCGTGCCTGCGGACACGGGTCGCGAGGTGGTCGACCTTGAAGATGTCCTTCAGCAGGTCGGAGTCCTCGTGCTTGCGCTCCAGATCGTCCAGGAGCGAGATGAGGCGGTGGATCAGGATCTGCGTACGCCGGATCAGCTGGGCGAAGACCTTCTCCGACCCCTCCCGGCCGAGACTCTGGCGCACCGCGCTCTCCGCGGCGACCCGCCCCAGGTGCTCGATGGCGCCGGCGAGCCGTTCCATCTCGTCGGCGGAGGGCTGCCGCCCGGTGGCGAGGGACGACGGCTCCACGCGCTCGCCGCGCTCGACCCGGGCGAGCAGCTGCGGCAGCCAGACGTCCGACAGCTCCTCGGTCCTGCGCTGGAGGTCGGTGATCCGGCGCAGCGTGGAGCGCCGGCCGCGAGAGGCCAGCAGCGCCCCGGCCGTCAGCGCGGCCAGGGTGGCGGCGGAACCCAGCAGGGTGGCCAGGAGCAGATCGTCGGCGCGGTCCGCGCCGGTGTCGGCGACGCCCCGTACCGACTCGGCGCCCAGCGACCGGAGATCACCGATGACCCCCTCGGCTGCACCGGGCCAGGCCGGTGCCTGCCGGGGCAGGGCGGTGCCCTCGCCGTTGGCCATGGCGTCCTCGACGACGCCGATGGTGGTCCACTGCGCGCTGTCGGTGACCTCGCCGTAGGCGGCGGCGCCCCCGGCGGGCAGATCCCGGGCGTTGAGCGCCGCGCGGATCTCCTGCTGGACCGCCAGGTACTGGGAGAACCGGGTGCGCGCCTGAGCGGTCAGCTTGCGCGAGGGCAGCGCGCCGGAGATCAGCGCGTCCTCGCGGGAGAGCATCTCGGTGAGCCGGACGACCGCCGTGGTGGCCTCGGCGGAGTGCGCGCGGTCCCCGTCGCCGCTGCTCACGGCCTCGCCGAACAGGTTCACACCGGCCTGCGCGGCGCCGGTGAAGTACGCGAAGGCGCCGTCGCCGTCGAGATCCCGGTCGTCGATCGCCGAACGCCGGTCCGCCAGGTCGTCCAGCGCCTGGTCGAGTTTCCCCGCGAGGTTCCGCAACCGCTGGGTGTCGAGCGCCGACATGGACGCCTTGCGGTACGAGGTGACCGCGGCGTCCGTCTTCTCCCGGGCCGCGTCCAGCTTCGAACGGTCCGAGCCGGCGCGGCTCGTCTGCCACACGGCCGTGAGCCGGCGCTCCTCCTGGAGCCGGGTCAGCACGGTCCGGGCGGGTGCGGCGACGGAGGTGGCGCGGTCCGACTCGGCCCACAACCGGATCTGCTCGTCGACCAGTCCGGCCGCCGTGTAGCCCCAGATTCCCGTGGCGAGGACGGCGGGTACGACGAACGGCACGACGAACGAGTACCGGAGAGATGTGCGAGAGGCGGACCGATGACGTGTCCGCCGGTCGCGGTTGCCTGGCATCTGATTCCTCGTACGACAGCGAAAATCCGATGGCGGTCAGGGGTGGCGCGAGTTGTCCGACATCCCCCCTGTGCGCCGACTTGACACGCCGTCGGCAAATGTCAGCGGCCGTGTGGAACCGTATCAGGCCCCATGCCTGACCGTCAGCATCCGCTTGACCGCAACCAGCGGCCCGGGGGGCGGAGTTGACGAAGATCACAAAAGGGCGAGCAGCCTGGGGGTGTACAGTGCGCTCGCCGTGCCGATGCCGGCCACCGTGTCGAAGTAGATGGACGTCAGTTCCGGGTCCTGTCGCACGGCCCGCAACAGGGACAGGCGTTGCTCGTGGGGCTCCAGCCGGGCGACCCCCAAGGTCGCCTCGTACCCCGGAGTGAGAGCGGCGTCACGCTCCTCGCCGTAGGCGTCGAGGGCCGCGTCGAGGGCCGCCGGGTCGCCGCCGAGCCGGGGACCGGCGTGCTTCACCAGGGATTCCGCTTGTTGAAACGCGTCAGTGATGCCACGGGCGGTGATCGAGTCCTTGTGGTGCCCGGAGTCCCCGACCAGCGCCCAACCGGGCCCCGCCGCCTGCCGGAAGAAGTTCTGCTGGTCCCCCGTCCCGCGCAGCCGTTCCACCGGCTCCCGGCCCGCGATGCGCTCGTGGAGGGTGGGTGCGGTGGTGCGTACCTGCTCCAGGTACGCCGAGGAGGCGTCGGAGCGGATCTCGTCGAAGCGGGCCTGCGGGAAGTAGGCGAGGACGAGGGTCGCCCCGTCGTTGGTGGCGACGGCCGCCACCCAGGACCCGGGCCTCTCGTACAGCTCCAACGTGGCCGGCACGTCCGTGTAGTAGGCGTAGTACGCGCAGGTCAGCCGTTCGTCCTCGATGGTGAACGGCGCCTTCACGAGGTCGGCGACGGTGGAGCGCATGCCGTCGGCGCCGACGACCAGGTGGGCGC
Organism: Streptomyces sp. NPDC042364; assembly: GCF_056437585.1. Classification (NCBI taxonomy): domain Bacteria; kingdom Bacillati; phylum Actinomycetota; class Actinomycetes; order Kitasatosporales; family Streptomycetaceae; genus Streptomyces; species Streptomyces sp. NPDC042364. Next base: position 25,550 of record NZ_JBWKAJ010000028.1, read on the forward strand.
GTTCGCTGAAGGGCCGTCCGTCGTGCCGGCCCTCGACGCCGGCGACCCGGCCCGAGGCGTCCTGCAGCAGCCCGGTGATCACACACCTCTCGCGGTACTCGACACCGGCCGCGACCGCCGCCTCCACCAGGACCGGGTCGAGGACCCGGCGCCGGGGCGCGTAGGCGGCGCGCTGTCCCTCCACACCCCGGGCGCAGCCCTCCAGCCGTATGTCCGCCACCTCGTACGTCACATGGTCGAGCGGCGGGCAGCCGGTGGCGCGCACGGCGTCCAGGAGGCCCCAGCGGGCGAGGGCGGCGACCCCCGGCTGGTGGATGAGGTGGGTGGACAGGGTGTCCGAGCCGAGGACCCCCTTGTCGAGCAGGAGGACGCGGTGGCCCGCGCGGGCCAGCAGCATGGCGGTCGGGGCTCCGGCGCAGCGCGCCCCTACCACGATGGCGTCGAACATGTGTGCCTCACTACTTGGGTGAATGTCGGAAGGGGAGCGGATGCGCCGGCGGGAGTGGTGGGGTGCCGGCGAGAGGGCGGGGACCGGTACGCCGGGGGCGTCCGGTTCCTGCGGGAACGCGAGAACCCCCGAGAGGCGCGTGCGGACGCCCCCCTGCCGTGCGCACGCCCCGGGGGGAGGAGGCGGTTCGCGGCGGGTGGGGGGATCGGGCGTCTTCGGGGGTCATGGGTGCCGGGATCGGAGAGTCGGGGGCGGGTGGGGCGGGAGGGGGAGCGCCGGTTTCATCGCTCCCCACGGTCGTGGGGTGGTGGCTTCCGGTGGAGGTGAGGATTCCGGGGAGGCCGGGGAGGCGTCGGCGGGATCGGGGAGAGGTCAGCGGGGACGGGTGAGTTCGGTGAGGAGGGCCCGGCGGTCGATCTTGCCGTTGGCGTTGAGCGGTAGCTCGTCGAGGACGGTGATCCGGCGCGGCAGCATATAAGGGGGGAGCCGGGAGCCGAGACCGGCGAACAGCCGGCCGGGGTCGCAGCCGGTGCCGCCGACGGCGGCCTCCAGTTCCGGTTCGCCGTCGGCGGCCGGCACCGCGAGCACGACCGCCTCGCGCACGCCGTCCTGCTCCCGCAGCATCGCCTCGATCTCGCCGAGTTCGATGCGATGGCCGCGGATCTTGACCTGGTGGTCGGTGCGCCCGAGGTGGATCAACTGACCGTCGTGCAGGGCGACCCGGTCGCCGGTGCGGTACCAGTCGGTCCCGGTGACCGGGCCGGTGGCGCCGTCGCCGGAGACGAAGCGGCCCGCGTCGTTCGCCGGGTCCAGATAGCCGGGGAAGCGCTGCGGACCGCGCACGCACAGCTCGCCGGTGTCGGCGGGTTCGCCGTCCTCGTCCAGGAGCAGGAAGTCCAGGGTGGGGAAGCACCTGCCGATCGGTGCCGTGCCGTTCGGTGTCTCCGGCCAGTCCGCGAGGTTCGCCGGGAAGCGGTAGCCGGTGCAGGAGATGGTCAGCTCGGTCGGCCCGTACAGCACTTCGAGCTCGCTGTTCGGCGCCGCCTCCCGCCACTCACGGGCCGCGCTCAGCGGCAGTGGTTCGCCGCCGAAGACCGTCCACCGCAGGGTGGGCATGCTGCCCGGCTTCAGGGTGCCGAGCCGTGAGGCGAAGGTGATGAGCGACGGCACCGAGAACCAGTGCGTCAGGCCCAGGCTGTTGACGGTCTTCACGGGCGACAGCAGCTGGCTGCGGGCCGGCACCACCAGGGTCGCCCCGCCCGCCCAGGCCACGAACAGGTCGTGCACCGAGGCGTCGAAGGTCAGCTCGAACGTCTGCGACATCCGGCTGCCGGGTCCGACTCCGTACCGGGGCGCCACATGGGCGAGATTGGCGGAGATGTTCCGGTGGGTGATCGGCACGCCCTTCGGCGCCCCGGTCGAGCCGGAGGTGAAGATGATGTACGCCAGATCGTCGGGGCTCACCCGGGGCCACTCCGCGTCCGGGCGGGGCTCCGAGGCGATCGCCGCCAGCCCCGGCTCGTCCAGGACGAGCCGCGCGGTTCCCGGGTCGACGTCCGCGGTGTCCGTGACGACCAGGTCCAGCTCCGCCGACCGGATGATCCCGGCGGTACGGTCCGCCGGGTGCTCCGGGTTGAGGGTGACGACGGTGGCCCCCGCCCGCTGGATCGCGAGATACCCGGCGTACGCGGCGACCGACCTGCCCGCCAGCAGTCCGATCCGCCGGGGGCGCTCACCCCCTGCGGCGGTGAGCAGCCGGGCGGCGATCCCCTCGGCGAGCCGCCGCAGTTCGGCGTACGTCAGCCGCTCTTCCCCGACCTCCAGCGCGATCTCGTCGGCGAACTCCTCGGCGGAGCGGGCGAACCAGCCGTACAGGGTCTGCGGGCCGGTGCCAGGCCCGGGCGTGGGCCGGCCGGATCTGTTCGGGTCGGACGTGCCGACCCCGGGGCGGGGGCTCATCGGGCTGCGGCCTCCAACTCACGGGTCCACTCGCGCAGTTCGCCGACCGTGCGCAGGCGGCCGAACTCCTCCGGGTCGACCTCCCGGCCCGACCGCCTGGTCAGCTCCACCACGATACGGAGCCGGGCGAGCGAGTCGATGCCGATCTCGGTGAGGGTGGAACCGTCGTCGAAGCCGGTGCGGGCGTGCTCCCGCAGCAGCCAGGCGGACAGGTCGCTCTCCGGCTCCGCGCCGCCGAGGGCGCCCTCACCGGGCCAGTACCGCTTGGTCTGCCACGGGTAGTGGGGGAGCGGCACGAAGCGGGCGCCCTTCTTGAACTCCTTGAACTCCTTCTCCCAGTCGATCTCCTCGCCCGCGCGGTAGCGGTCGGCGACGTCGCGGGCGCCGGGCGCGCCGTGAGCGCCCTGCGCCCCGGTGAGCGCGGCCACCAGCTCCGCGTGCGTGGCGCCGGCCACCGCCATCCGGTGCTCGTGGTGGCGGCGGCGCACCGCCGCGCTGAAGCAGATGTCCCGCACCGGGTACCCGGCGCCCGCTCCTCCCGCGTCGAGGTACTCCGCGTACGACCGGGCCAGCGCGTCCAGCGCGGCGGGCGTCCGGGCGGAGAGCGGGAGCACATAGGTGGTGATCGACAGCACCGCCATCAGCTTCTCCTTGAAGGACTCCTTGGCGGGCTCGGCCTGCCGCAGGACCACGTGGGCGTTGAGGGCGGAGGAACCCTGGCCGGATATGCCCATGACAGCCGGACGGCCGCGGTCGGGCAGGGGCCGCAGCGAGCGGGGTATCTCCAGCGGCAACTCGTCCCAGGCGACCCCGGGGTGGGGGGTCTCCACATGAAGGCTGGCCGGGACCTCGCCGTGCTCCAGGCAGAGCACCGCCTTGATCAGCCCGGCCAGCCCGCCCGCCGCCTCCGCGTGACCGATGTTGGACTTCACCGAGCCGACCAGCAGCGGCCGTTCCGCCGGGCGCCCCTCGCCCAGCACCTCGCCGAGCGCGGTCAGCTCCAGCGCGTCGAACACGGGCGAGCCGGAGCCGTGCGCCTCGACGTAGTCGACGTCGGCGGGGGCGATCCCGGCGTCCTCGTACGCCCAGCGCAGCACCTCGAGCTGGCCGGTGAGGGAGGGGTTGAGCACCGAGTCGCTGGTGCCGCCGTCGTTGCCGACGGCGCTGCCCTGGATGACGGCGCGGACGCGGTCCCCGTCGGCGAGCGCGTCGGCGAGGGGCTTCAGCACGACGACGGCGACGGCGTCGCTGGGCGCGTGCCCGTCGGCGCTCGCGTCACCGAACTTGCTGCGCCCGTCGGCGGACATGCCCCCGGCCGCGGTCATCACCTGGCCCTCGTCGGGCCGGAGCTTGAGGTTCACGCCGGCCACCACGGCCAGCGGGATCTCCCCGGCGCGCAGACTCTGCACGGCGCTGTGCACGGCGGTCAGCGAGGACGAGCACGCCGTGTCCACGACCATGCTGGGACCGCGGAGGTCGAAGAAGTGGGAGAGCCGGGCCGGCAGCAGCGAGCGGAAGTTGTGCAGTTGGGCGGCGGTCACCCCGTCGGGGCCGAGCCGCAGGGCCCGCTCCAGGTAGTCGGCGCGGGCGTTGCCCACGAAGACCCCGGTGCGGCTGCCCGCCAGGGCGTCCGGCCGCTGGCCCGCGTCCTCCAGCGCCTCCCAGGTGGTCATGAGCAACAGCCGCTGCTGCGGGTCGAGTTCCACCGCCTCGGTGGCGGACAGTCCGAAGAACTCGGCGTCGAACTCCGCCACCTCCACGTATCCGGCGCGCCTGCTGGCCAGCTTTCCGGGGCCGGGCCGGGGGTCGTGGAGGGCGTCCACGTCGTAACGTTCCGGCGGGGTCTCGCTGGTGGCGTCCACGCCGTCGCGCAGCAGCTTCCACAGTTCGTCGGTCCCGGCGGCCCCCGGGAGTCGGCAGGCCATGCCGATCACTGCCACGGACCGTGCGTCCACGTCCGACTTCTTCAACGGACCTCTCCTTCGCCTGTGCGTCGATGTGCCTGTGCGATGGCGCGCTTGACCTCCGCGCGACCCCGGGGTCCCCGAGTCTGGCGGATCTTGAGCATGTTTCAGGTTCACGAGTCTGAAGTGGCCACCCGGACGTCCTCGTACCGGGTCCCCCGTGGATCAGCGGGGCAGGGCGCCCTCACTCAGGCCTGTCGTCGACAGGTCCCTAACCGGAACGGTGGCCGACCGTCCCGGATGCCGTACTGCGGCGCTGTGCGCTCGGTGGATCTTGGCGCGAAAACGTCTTGGGTGGAAGGGTGTTCCAGCCCACATGTGCGACAGGGGGTCCGCAGCCCGAACCGCACTCGCCCCACCGCTCAACACCCTTTCGTTCAGCCGAAACCGCACACATGACCGTCGAAATCCGGACCATCGCACGATTGTCGTACGCAGAATCGCTTCCGCTCGATCGTCGTTCAAGGTTTGGCGGGAAGTGATCGCCGAAGGTTGAAACTCGAAGAAATTTGGACAGGCTACCGGGTTGGCCGACAGGGCGGGACCGCAGAGGCAGGGGTTCCGCCAGGGACCGCCGGTGGCGCTGTCCATCAAGTCAGCCTAGAGGGACAGCCGTTGTCCGTGAGGCGTCCGGGGCAGAAATTAACGACCGTGGTGAACCGTGGAGTCCGAGATTCTGCTTTCATCTGCGGTATGGATCCCCTGACCTCATCCGACCAGGCACTCCGCGCGAGCGAACAGCGCAGGCTACGGCTGTAGGTGCTCGGCCTCAACAGCGTGGAAGCGGAAGCCACCTTCGACCGGGTGGCCCGGCTCGCCGCCAGCTTCACCGGCTCCCCCCTCGCCATGGTGAACTTCATCAACGACGAGCGGCAGATGTTCCGGGGCATGTACATCCCGACCTCGTCCCCCGGCGAGAAGGTCGGCCCCGACAGCCCGGCCATCCCCTTCGACCTGAGCGAACTGTCCCGTGAGGCGCCCAACGACTACGGGTTCTGCCCCCACGTGGTGGCCCAGGGGTCCCAGCTCGCCCTGGACGACGTCTTCGACTACCCCAGGTTCAAGGGCAACCCCCTGGTCAACGACCTGGGCGTGCGCTCCTACCTCGGCACCCCGCTCCGTGACAACACCGGCATGATCCTCGGTACCGTCTGCGTCGCCGACTTCGAGCCCCGCCAGTGGGACCGCCGGATCCGCGAAGGCATGCAGGAGCTCTCCGAGACCCTGCTCGCCGACTTCAAACTGCGTGACAGCCTGCTCGCCCAACAGCAGGAACTGTTCGCGGTCTTCGACGGCGCCCCCTTCCCCATCATGCTCACGGAGGGCCCCAACCACCTGCTGCGCTACGCCAACGGCAAGCAGGGCCAGGCCTTCGGTATGGTCCCGCAGTTCAGCCCGGGCCGCCTGGCCCTGCCTCATCTGGACGCCGTCGGCGTCTTCAACGCCATGGACGACGCCTTCCACAGTGGCCGCGCCGCCACCCTCTCCCGCGCGCACCTCGGCACGTACGACTACCCGCAGCCCCAGGAGTTCGACTTCCTGTGCACCCCCGTGCGCACCTCGCCCGGCGCGCCCATCAGCGGTGTGCTGACGGTCGCCATGAACGTCACCGGGCAGGCCTTCGCCGCCCCCGAGCAGCAGGCCTTCGCCGCCAACGTCCAGGAGCGCTTCGAGCGGCTCGGCGCGGGCGCCTTCCCGGGGCAGCAGCAGTAGACGCCGGGCGGGGCGCCACTCGGTGGCCGGACACCCGCCGACGGACCGGGCGCGTGGTGAGACGTAAATCACGCGACCCGGTCCGGCCTCCCTCGGGACGACCCGGCTGCTGTACAAGCCACCGGCGGATAATCTCGGCCAAGTTCCGCATCCTCGGAATCGGGACATCTCGCGGGAGACGTCCGACATCCGGCACATTCCGTGTCCCTGCCGTGTGGCTTGTGAGCGACGTGTCGACGGATACCCGGAGGACCTGCAAAGGCCTTCCGCCGGGGATACCGGGCCGCCGGCCGGTCAGCGCGGGCTCTGCCGCATCTCCCTCGGGCTCACCCCGTAGCGCCGCCGGAAGGCCGTGCTGAGGGCGCTCGCGGAGGAGAACCCCGCGGAATAGGCCAGGTCGGTGATCGACAGGTGCTCGCACTCGGCGCACAGCAGCCGGTCCCGCACCAGCCGCAGCCGCTCCTCGCGGATCAGTTCACGGGGCGTGGTGCCCGCCTGCTGCAACGCGAGCTGTATCTGCCGCAGCGACCAGCCCAGGGCACGCGCCACCGTCGTGCCGGTCAGGTCGGGGTCGGCCACGTGGTCGCGCACATAGCGGCGGACCATCGCCTCCACCTCGCCCAGCTGCCCCGGAACATCGGGGCGGTCGTCCCCGGCGGCCAGCATGCACACCAGCTCCACGACCCGGTCGGAGACGGCGTCGAACTCGGGATCGGTGAGATGCTCCCGCTCCTCGTGCAGACCGGTCAGCATCGAGCCCACGATCCGGCCGAGGCCCCGGGTCAGGTCCAGCCCGGCCGCCACCGGTGACCGGCAGCCCAGCCGGCCGTTCACCTCGCGGCCGGGAATGGTCAGGATGAACGCGTCGACGGCGTCGCTCTGCAGACACTGGAACGGTGACGCGAAGGAGACCAGCGCCCCCGTCCCCGGCGTCAGCCGCGCCTCCTCGCCGTCCTGCCGCAGCACGATCTCCCCGTCCAGGGGCAGCAGCAGACGGTAGTCCTCGTCCGGGTCCTGCCGCACCTGGTGCCGGGTCCGGCTGTACTCGATCTCGTCCGAGCGGTACTTCACCAGTTGGTACGTGTCGGTGCGCTGCCGGACCGTCCGTCCGAGGAAGTTCTCCGCGCGGGCGTATCTGAAGCCCATCCGGGATTGGTACGAGCCGATGTGCTCGGTCCAGAAATCGGCTCGCTCCCGCGGATCCAGCTCCTCGGTGTCCAGCGCGTCGACGGCATAGCTTCCCGCGGGCAACGCCACTCCTCCCGTTCATCGGTCCCGACGGCTTCCTCGCGGTCTCATACGATTCCTGACCGAGAATGCTTCAACTGGTGCATGATCAGAGACAACTTGGAGCCCGGTCGACCGTGGGGGCACCCTAGCGCGGCAGGCGATCGCCGTGCCGGGCGGTCGGTCCGCCAACGCCGGAGGGAAGCCGCACGGTCCATCCGCCCCTTGCGCCACTCATGCGCCGTGTGACAACTTCCCTGCGCGTCACGGGAAGACCCGCCGGGGCCGCATCACTATCGTCGGGCGCTCCGTCAACCCGCGTTCGCCGCCCGGGACCTGAGAACGTTCCGGGACTTGAGGACGTAAGGACTCGTGGACTTACATGACCGATCAGATACCGCAGGCGGTGACCTGGGGCCTGGCCGCGGCCCTGCTCGCCACCGCCGTGCTCCTGCTGCGTCAGCACGGGATCACCGGGCGGCAGCGCAGACGGAACGCCGACCTGGTCCGCGAGGTCCGGGCGCGTGAGGAGGAGCTGCGCCATCTGGTGTCGGTCCGGCTGCCGGCGCTCGCCGACCACCCCGACCAGAACGTCCCCGTCCCCGGACCGCGCGACGCCCGGATCGCCGCCACGGAGTTCGGCAAGCACCTGGAGCAGGTTCTCGCCCTCTTCTCCGTGGCCGTCGACCACGCCCGGTCCCGCGCCGACCGGTCCGCCAAGGCCGCCCTCCAGGCGTCGATGCGCTCCATCCAGGCCCTCGCCAACGAACAGCAGGTCTCCATCGCCGAGATGCAGGACCGGCACGACGACCCCGACGTCCTGCGCGACCTGCTGGAGGTCGACCACACCAACGCCCAGTTCGGCCGCCGCGCCCAGGCCGTCGCCGTTCTGTGCGGAGCCTGGCCGGGCCGGCAGCGCGCCACCTCCCCGCTGATCGACGTCGTCCGCGGCGCCACCTCCCGCATCCGCGACTACCGGCGGGTCCGCGTCAACGGCCAGGTCGACCTCGCGGTCGAGGGCCGCGCCGTGGAACCCGTCGTCCTCGCGCTCGCCGAACTGCTCGACAACGCCGCCCGCCACTCTCAGCCCGGCACCACCGTCGAGGTCACGGTGCAGTCCGTGCACAACGGCGCCTGCGTCGTCATCGACGACGCCGGCGTCGGCATGGACGCGCAGTCCGTCGAGAGCGCCGGCCGGCTGCTCGACGGAGGCCGGACCGTGGACGTCACCCGCCTCGGCGACCCGCCCCGGTTCGGCTTCGCCGTCATCGGGGTGCTCGCCCGGCGGTACGGGTTCAGCGTCTCCGTGGACACCCGCTCCCCCTACGGCGGAGTCCGCGCCGTGGCGCTCCTGCCGACCGAGCTGCTCACCCACCTGGAGCCCGCGACCCCCGAAGCCCCGGCCCGCCCCGCGCCGGCGCCCGACGACACACCCCTCCCGGCGCTCGTCGAGGGCACCACCGAAGGCGGTCTCCCCAAACGCCGCCGCCGCGCCCCCAGACGCCTGGTTCCCCCCGAGCCGGAGCCCTTCGAGACCGAGGAACCGCCCGGCCGCTCGCCCGAGGAGAACGCCCGCATCATGGGCGCCTTCGCCCGCGGCACCCGCTTCGGCCGGGCCGCCGGGCGCATCCTCGACGACGACCTCATCGCCCCCGAGCCGTCCACCCCCCACGACAACGAAGGGACCCCCCGCGCATGAGCCTGCCCACGACCAACGAGCTGGGCTGGATGCTCGACGACGTGCTGAAGGTGCCCGAGGCGCGGCACGCGATCCTGCTCTCCGCCGACGGGATGCTCCGCGCCCACTCCGCCGGCATCGCCCGCGACGACGCCGAACGCCTCGCCGCGGGTCTCTCCGGCCTCCAGTCGATCAGCCGCGGCACCGCCGAGTTCTGCGGCCCGTCCACCAGCCCCTGGCGGCAGACCCTGATCGAGTTCGGGCACGGCTACGTCTTCCTCGTCGCGGCCGGCGAGGGCACCCACCTGGCCGTCTCCACCGGTGTCGAGGTGGACATGGAGTCCGTGACCTACCGCATGCACAAACTCGTCGACCGGCTCGGCAAGGAGCTGTCCACCCCGGCCAGGCCGGCCACGGGCAGCCGGACATGACGCCCCGTCCCCGGCCCGGCGGGCGCCTGGTGCGGTCGTACGTCGTCACCGACGGCCGCGCCCGGCCCACCCGCAACACCCTGGATCTGATCACCCTGCTGACCGCCGCCGACGACCTGCCGCTGACCGGACTGAACCCGGAGAAGCGCCGGATGGTGGAGCTGTGCCGGCCCGGCGCGCTCTCCCTGGGCGAGGTCGCGGGACACCTCGGGCTGCCGGTCAGCGTCACCAAGGTGCTGGTCGCCGACCTCATGGACAGCGGCCACATCGTGTCCCGCGCGCCGTCCCCCCGGTTCCGGAACCCCTTCGAACAGGGGGAACGCCCCTCGGCCGTCCGGCGGTTCGACGTCGGCATCCTCCAGGAGGTCCTCGATGGGCTTCGCGCCCGCCTCTGACGACGTGTACCTGCGGCCGACCGTGCGGCGCGCCCTCAAGCTGCTCGTCGTCGGGCACTTCGCGGTCGGCAAGACCACGTTCGTCGGCACGCTCTCCGAGATACGGCCGCTGCGCACCGAGGAGGTCCTCACCGAGGCCGGCGCCCTCGTCGACGATCTCGCCGGCACCCGGGACAAGAACACCACCACGGTCGCGCTGGACTTCGGCCGACTCACCCTCAACCCGTCCCTGGTCCTCTATCTGTTCGGCACCCCGGGACAGCAGCGCTTCGCCCGGCTCTGGCAGGACATGACCCGCGGCGCCCTCGGCGCACTGGTCCTCGCCGACACCCGCCGGCTGTCCCACTCCTTCGACGTGATGGGCACCCTGGAGGACCTCGGCCTGCCGTACGCCGTCGCCGTCAACGACTTCGACGGCGCCCCCGTGCACGACCTGGACGAGGTGCGCGAGGCCCTCGACCTGCTGCCCGAGACCCCGCTCGTCCGCTGTGACGCCCGCGATCCGGACTCCTCCACCCGGGCGCTGATCGCCCTCGTCGAGTACCTGCTGAGCAGCGACGCCGAACTGGAGCACGCGTGACCCCCGAAACGCCGTCCGGCCCGCCCCCGGGCTGCCCGGCCCGTGAACCCCTGTACGGCCCCGCATTCGCCGCCGACCCGGCCGCCGCCTACCGGCGGCTGCGCGCACACGGGCCCACCGCCCCCGTCGAGCTCGCCCCCGGTGTCCCGGCCACCCTCGTCACCTCGTACGACGCCGCCCTGCACGTGCTGCGCAGCACCGAGACCTTCTCCAAGGACCCGCGCCGCTGGAACGACCTCGCCGACGGCACCGTCCCCATGGACAGCCCCGTCGTGCCGATGATGATGTACCGGCCCAACGCCCTGTTCACCGACGGTGAGGAGCACCGGCGGCTGCGGGGCGCCATCACCGACAGCCTCGCCCGGGTCGAGCCCCACACCCTGCGCGGCTATGTCGAGAGCAGCGCCGACATCCTCATCGACCGGTTCGCGCCCACCGGCAAGGCCGATCTGCTCGGCGAGTACGCGCAGGTCATCCCGCTGCTCGTCTTCAACCACCTGTTCGGCTGCCCCGCCGGCCACGGGCTGAGGCTGGTCGAGGGCATGTCCGGGATCTTCGACGGAGTGGACGCCGAGCGGGCCAATGAACTGCTCAGCACCACCCTGCTCGACCTGGTCCGGCTCAAGCGGCGCACACCCGGCCCCGATGTCACCTCCTGGCTGGCGGCGCACCCCGCGGCGCTCACCGACGAGGAGATGGTCCACAGCCTCGTCGTCCTCATGGGGGGCGGCACCGAGCCGCAGCAGAACCTGATCGCGGGCGCCCTGCGGCTGCTGCTGTCCGACGACCGCTTCGCGGGCGAGCTGGCCGTCGGCAGCCTGCCCGTCGAGGACGCGCTCGACGAGGTCCTGTGGACCGACCCGCCGATGGCCAACTACGCGGTGCACTACCCGGTCAGGGACGTGGTGTACGAGGGCGCGGCGCTGCGGGCCGGGGACCCCGTCGTCGTCTCGCTGGCCGCCGCCAACACCGACCCGGCGCTGACGGGCGACCGCCGGGCGGGCAACCGGGCCCACCTGGCGTGGAGCGCGGGCCCGCACAACTGCCCCGCCCAGAGCGAGGCCCGGCTGATCGCCTCGGCGGCGGTGGAGAAACTCCTCGACCGTCTGCCCGACCTCGAACTCGCGGTCCCCGCCGACCGGTTGGAGTGGCGCCCCGGCCCGTTCCACCGCGCGCTCACCGCGCTGCCGGTGACGTTCCCGCCGGCGCCGGTGGCAGATACGCCACCCGCGCCGCGGCCCCCCGCCTTCGCCCCACTCCCCGCGGCGGAGTCCACGGAGCGCGGGGACGCGGGGCAGTCGAAGAACGGCTGGGCCCGGTTGTCGTCCTGGTGGCGCGGGGAGTAGGGCGCCCAGGGGCGCGGGGGACTGCGCGACAATCCCCCACCCACCCGCACGGTCAAACGGTGTCCCTCACCCCACCCGCACAGGCAACCGCCGATGCCCGTTGGAGATGAACGACTCCACGTACCCCAGATCGTCCCCCACCGCCCCCAACCGCAGCGAGGGGAACCGCTCGAACAGCGCCGGCAGCGCGATCCGGGCCTCCATCCGCCCCAGCGGAGCGCCCAGGCAGAAGTGCACCCCGTGCCCGAACGCGAGGTGCTCCTTGTCGGCGCGGGTGACGTCGAAGACGTCCGCGTCCTTCCCGTGCCGCTCGGGGTCGCGCCCGGCGGCTGCGTACGCGGCGAGGATCGCCTCGCCCTTGCCGATCACCACACCCGCCGGCCCGCCCAACGCGGCGAGGTCCAGGTCCTCCACCGCGTACCGCAGCGGCAGGCTCGCCACCGGAGCCTGGAACCGCAGCGTCTCCTCCACCACGTCGTCCCAGGTCGCCCGGCCGTCCCGGACATGGGCGAGCTGCTCGGGGTGGGTGAGCAGCGAGTGCACGGCCTGGTCGAGGAGGTTCACCGTGGTCTCGTGCCCGGCGCTGATCATCAGCACCAGGGTGTCCAGCAGCTCCTGCTCGCTCAGCCGGGCGTCGTCCTCGTCGCGGGCCGCGATCAGTCCGGTGGTCAGGTCGTCGCCGGGCGTGGCCCGCTTCGCGGCGACGAGTTCGCCGAGGACGCCGTAGAGCCGCTCGTAGGCCGCGTTCATCTCACCCGGATCGGCGGAGGTGTCGAAGATCCGGTCCACCAGCTCCCGCAGCTCCGGCGCCCGTTCCTCGGGCAGCCCGAACAGCTCGCTGATCACCTGGATCGGCAGGGGGTAGCAGTACTCCTCCCGCAGATCGACCGTCCCGCCGCGTCGGAAGCCCTCCTCGACGCGGTCGAGGAGCACCCGGGTGATCTCCTCGATACGCGGCCGCATCGCGGCCGTACGGCGCGCGGTGAACGCCTTGGCGACAAGGGTCCGCAGCCGTTTGTGGTCGCCGCCGTACGCGGTGAACATGTTCTGCACGGCGACCCAGGTGAACAGCGGCCACTCCGGGGTGATCTCGCCGGCCGCGAACCTCGGCCAGTGGCGCCGCGCGTCCTTCGACACCCGGGGATCGGTCAGCAGCCGCTTGAGCAGCTCGGGGCTGCTGACCGCCCACGCCTCGACGGGGGGCGGGCCGGGGAGCACCACACGGGTCGCCGGACCGTGCGCGCGGATCCGGGCGGCCTCACCGTGGATGTCACGGCCGGTCGCGTCAATCACTAACGGGCTGGGGTTGCCCATCGGGCCCTCCTGCGGTCGGGAACACTGCCACGGCGCACCGTGGAAACCCGGTCACGTTATGGCTCCCGCGCGTCGCGCGGCGAGTTCACCGGCGGCGCGCTGCGTACGCGGGCAACTTCCCTGCGCGTACCGGCAAGTCGGGTACGGGAACGGCTCCTAGGATCGGCCCCACCCCCCCCATGAAGAGCCGGTGAGTGCCATGACTGTCAGCTGGGCCCCGCGCTGGATGTGCTCGTACAGCCCCGAGGTGCGTACGGTGCCCGCCGGCCGCTGGTGGAATGCCGTACGGGTGCCGGTCGCGCTCGGCGCACCGGCACTGAAGGCTCTCGGGGACGCCACGGGAGCCGTCATCAAGGACGGCTTCGGCGGGATCATGTACTGGCTGGTGCCGCCCGGCGACGCGACCGACTGGCGGATGGCGGGCGTCCAGGTCCTCGGGCCGGGCTCCCATGTGGCGGTCCCGCCCCTGCGCCGTACCTCGGGCCCCGGCCTGTACTGGGGCGTTCCGCTCTCCCCCGACCGCTACTGGACCGACACGGAACGCCTGCGCTCGGCCCTGGCCGCGGGCGCGCAGTTCCCCGCGCCCCTGTAGAGGGCGCGGGGCAGTCGTACCGCGTACTACGCCTCGGCCGGCTGCTCCCGCTGGTGCAGGTTCGCGGCCCGCTCGCGGGCGCGGTCCTTGCGGGTGCGCCGGGGCTCCTGGTCCGGCAGCCACCCGAAGGCGAGCGTGCTGCCGACGGCGCCCATCAGCAGGCCCACGATGAACCCGCCGATGTTGGACGTGAGCCAGGTGCCCAGGGAGAGCAGGATCCCGAGGATGGAGTAGAACAGGCGCTGGGACGGGTTGAAAACGATCAGCAGCCCGCACACGATCATCAGCGAGGGCAGCAGATAACCCGCCAGGCCCTGCATTCCGATCTTCAGGATGACGGGGAGCGGTGCCTTCATGGTCACCAGGATCTCCGCGCCGCCCAGGAACAGCAGCAGCCCGCCCGCGAAGGGCCGGCGTCCTCTCCACTCCCGGAACGCGCTCACTGCGGGCAGCCCTCGCTCTGGAATCGCATGTGCAGGTCGGGCAGCTTGAAGACGGCCGCGGTGGCGGCGTAGTTGTGCTGGTACAGGTCGGTGATGGTGACCGTGTCGGCCTGCTGGCCGTAGACACCGGGGGGACCCTGCTGTCCGACCTTGTCGAACGTGCTGGAGTCACGGCCGATCTCGATGTTGTTGAACGAGGCGTCGCCCTTGATGTCGTCGGAGTCGATCGCCAGGTTCTTCACGCTCACCGGAGTGGACTTGTCGCCCGCGGTGAGGACCAGCTGGATGCCGCCGAGGTCGACGCTCTGGCAGAGGTTGGTCAGCTTGCCGCTCTTCACGACCGAGGTCACGACGAGCACCTGGCCGCCGGTGTCGCCCTCGTTGGGGCTGTTCTCGATCATGTGGTCCAGCGCGCCGAACTGGGCGAAGCCCTCGCCTTCGAGCTTGTCGGCGGTGACGACGAACGGCATGCCGGAGATGGCGAACTGGACGCCCAGGGCGCCCTGTGCGGTGAGGATCATCAGACCGGCGGCGACCGCAGTGGCCGGCACCGCCATCACGGCGGCGCGCTTCAGGCGGACCCGGCCGCGTCTGCCGGACGCTTCGGAACCCTCGGGTCTTTCGTGGGTGGACGCCGTGGCGTCCGAGGACGAGGCCATGTGTGCTCCCTGGACTTTCAAGTCATTGCAGATGGGGCTTCGACGGCACGTTGTCCTGGCGCGGACAGCGGTTGCGGCGCACGCCTGAGCGCACCTCCCGAGGGTGCAAGGGCTTACTTGCTACGCCGCAGTAGCCATTCGCGAAGTTACCGGTGGTTACATTCAAGGGTCAAGGTGCTTGTGGCAAAAGGATGTTGGTTGTGCCGCACCTGTGAAAGGTGAACATCCCTCACCTCTGGTTTTGTCCTTCCCGATCTTCCCAACCGCACGTCAGGCGACCATTCCCGGTGCCCAACTTGCTTGCCATGCCTTGACGTTGACTCTCACTCAGGTCTACAACTCTCCCGGGTTTCCCCCAACGGATCCGTGGCGCCGGATCCGACGCGCAGCGCCCGTCACCGTCCCGAGCCCCCGTCGCCGACGGGGTGCGGGTGACACCCGAAAGCGCTGCGCGGCCCGACGCGGCACCACCCCCTGCCGGTGCCGGGCACGGTCGCCTTCCCCTCCACTGGGCCGTGCCCGGATCCCGGACCCGTCGCTGTCGATCCGTCACGCACGGAGAAGGCGTGTCACGGATCGACAGCGCCCGAACGGCGCCGAGCGGCATCGCCGCGTTCCCCCGCGCGAACGGTGTCCACCCGCGCGCACTCACCCGCAGTTCTCATCCTCCTGAGAAGAGGCACTCCCCATGCGTACGCGATCCCTGCTTGCCCTCGTCGGAACCACCGCCGCCCTGATGGTGTCGGCCGTCGGCCCCGCCTCCGCCGCCGACACCGTGCTCACCACCGGCGGCCCCGCGGGTGACGCGGTCGCGGTCGGCGACGTCCTCAACGCCACCCTCGCCTCCGGCACGGCCGCCACGTTCCGCTCCAGCGCCACCGGCACGAGCGGCATCTCCTGTGCCGAGTCGGCCTTCAACGCCACCGTCGCCGACAACCCGGCGGCGCCCGGCACGGCCACCGAGTCCGTCACCGCCCACACCTTCGGCAGCTGCACCAGCAACGTCTTCGGCGTGACCGGCGTCAACAGCATCACGGTCAACAACCTGCCCTACACGACGACCGTGACCTCGGACGGTGTCGTCACCGTCAGCCCGCAGGCCGGCTCGGTCATCCAGACCACCGTCGTCCTGCGCACCCTGCTGGGCACCATCAACTGCGTGTACCAGGCGCCCAGCATCAGCGGCACGTCCAGCAACACCGACAACAGCATCAACTTCACCGCCCAGCCGTTCACCCGGACCTCCGGCTCGTCCCTGTGCTTCAGCACCGGCTACTTCACCGCGAAGTACTCGCCCGTCACCGACGGCAGCCAGGGCGGCGCCACGGTCTTCGTCAACTGACGCCGACCGGCGGGCACACACCCCGGCCGGGCCGGCCTCCCGAGTACTCACTGATCCGGCGGACCCACCGGGTACTCATCGGCCGGCCCGGCCGGCAACACCGTCAGCGGCGCCCGCGTCCGCGGAGGAAGAGGGCGGCGCCCGCGGCGAGCACCATCGCCGCGGCGCCCCCCGCCACCAGGGGCAGCCGGGCGCCGCTGTCGTCGGTCGTGGAGGCCACCGGGCTGCCGGGAACCTCCGCCCCGCCGCCGGCCGCGGCGCCCTCGGGCGTCGAGGACGGCTCCCGGGAGGGGGCGGGTGAGGGGGTGCGCGCCTTCTCGGCCTTCGGCTTCCGGGCCGGCGTGGGCTGCCCGGCCGCGGCCGGCGTCCGCTCCGGACTCTTCCCGCCGGCATCCGGGTCGGCCTTGGCGGCCGCCGGGAAGACTACGTCCGAGCACGAGTAGTACGTGTCCACCGTGCTCGTGTTCTGCCAGATCGTGTAGAGCACGTGGTGCCCGGAGCGGTCGGCCGGCAGCTTCGCCGAGAAGCGGTAGGAGCCGTCCCGCAACGGCGGGTCGGTGACCGAGGCGAACGGCTGCTCGGGCAGATCGGACCACTTGAGCGGCTTCGCCGGGTCGTATCCCGGCTTCGTCAGGAACAGCTTGAACGTCCCGGTGTGCGGGATCGTCGAACGGTACGTCAGGTTCAGCGTGCCGCCGGGGGCGAGGCGGGTCGAGGGCCAGTCCGCGCGGGCCAGGTCCAGTCCGCGGTAGGCCGCGAGTCCTCCGCTGCACAGCTTTCCGTCCGGGACGACCTGCCGGTCACGGCCGTTCACCCCGGCGATCCGTAGGTTGTCCCACGCCGTGAAGGGCGCCCCGTTCGCAGCGATCGCCGCCCGGCACGCCGCCGACGCCGCCCGGCCGCCGCCGTCGGGCGAGCACGCCGACACCCGGCTCACCGGATCGGTCGGCGCGCCGTGCGCGGACGCGGGGGTGACGGCCGCCGCCGTCACGAGCAGCGGGGCCGCCATGAGCAGGGCGGCGGTGCGGCGGGCGGACAAGCGGTACATCCGGTACGTCCGATCCATGGGGTTCGGGGGTGGGTGGTCCACCGTGTCGTACGGGGCCCGGGGATGGCGCGTTCAACGGACCCCGAGCCTGTTCGACCGGTCGGATCCAGCCACCCGCCGGTGCTCGGAGGGTGCCTCGGCAAACCCGGCGAAGCGGCATATCCGGGCCTACTCCCTTACGGGATAGGGGAGTTCCTCAGGGGGTCCGAGGGTTTTCCCCGTATCCCCATGGCCAGAGCGTTGCCTAATGTGCTCGAACAGCTGAACCACAGGTAACCCCTGGTGAGCAGCCTGCGCCTGGCCGGCCTCAGCGCCACACCCCTTTCTGGATCCCCCCGCCGCTTCGACGACGAAGCGGTTCAACGCCGCTCCTCCCCTGACATGAGCAGGCCACGAAAGGCGAAGCCCTTGCGTACCTCCACCCCACGTGCCACCGGACGGAAACTCATCTCCGTCGCCGCGGTCTCCGTCGCCCTGGTGGCCGGCACGACCACCTCTGTCGCCGTCGCCCAGGCCCCCTCCGGCAAGGCCGACCCCGCCCCCGCCGCCACCGAGGCCGCCCCCGGCACCGTCGCCGAGCGCCTGATCGTCGGCTACAAGTCCGGTGCGGCCGAGGCCAAGTCGAACAAGGCCGCCGACGCCGACGCCGAGGCCAAGGGCAGGGAAGCCGGCGAGAAGCTGGACTTCCAGCGCCGTCTCGGCACCGGTGCCGCCCTCGTCGACCTGGGCGAGGACCTCACCCGGACGGACGTCGCCGACGTCATCGCCGAGTACCGTTCCGACCCGCAGGTCGCCTATGTCGTCCCGGACCGCCTGAACAAGCCCAAGGCCGACCCGAACGACACCGAGTACAGCAAGCAGTGGGACCTCTTCGAGGCCACCGCGGGCATGCGCGTGCCGGGCGCCTGGGACGTCACCACCGGCACCGGTGTGACCGTCGCCGTCATCGACACCGGCTACGTCGCCCACTCCGACCTGGCCGCGAACATCGTCGGCGGCTACGACTTCATCGCCGACACCGCGGTCTCCGTCGACGGCGACGGCCGCGACAGCAACCCGGCCGACCCGGGCGACTGGTACAACGCGGGCGACTGCGGCACCGGCGTCCCGGCCGGCGACTCCTCGTGGCACGGCACGCACGTCGCGGGCACCATCGCCGCGGCCACCAACAACAGCAAGGGCATCGCAGGCATCGCGTACGGCGCGAAGATCTCGCCGGTCCGCGTCCTCGGCAAGTGCGGTGGCTACGACTCGGACATCATCGACGCCATCACCTGGGCCTCCGGTGGCACCGTCTCCGGCGTGCCGTCCAACAGCAACGTCGCCAAGGTCATCAACATGAGCCTCGGTGGCGACGGCGCCTGCTCCACGGCGACCCAGAGCGCCATCAACGCCGCCGTGAACCGCGGTACGACCGTGGTCGTGGCCGCCGGCAACGAGAACGACAACGTGGCGAACCACTCGCCGGGCAACTGCAACAACGTCATCTCGGTGGCCGCGACCAACCGCTCGGGCGCCAAGGCCTCGTACTCCAACTACGGCTCGCTCGTGGACATTTCGGCGCCCGGCGGCCAGACCAGCACCGGCACCGCGAACGGCATCCTGTCCACGCTGAACGCCGGCGCCAAGACGCCCACCTCGGAGTCGTACGAGTACTACCAGGGCACCAGCATGGCCACCCCGCACATCGCGGGCCTCGCCGCCCTGATGAAGTCGGCGAACTCGTCGCTGACCCCGGCCCAGATCGAGTCCGCGATCAAGGCCAACGCCCGCGCTCTGCCCGGCTCCTGCTCCGGGGGCTGCGGTGCGGGTCTGGCCGACGCGGCCAAGACGGTGCAGGCGGTGTCCGGCGGCTCCGGCGGGGGCTCCACGGGGGGCACCACCTTCACCAGCACCACCGCCGTGTCCATCCCGGACAACGGCTCGGCGATCGAGTCCTCGATCTCCGTCACCGGGCGCACCGGCAACGCGCCCTCGACCCTCCAGGTCGGCGTGGACATCACCCACACCTACCGCGGTGACCTGGTCCTGGACCTGGTGGCTCCCGACGGCTCGACCTACCGTCTGAAGTCCTCCAGCTCCTCGGACTCCGCCGACAACGTGAACACCACCTACACGGTGAACGCGTCCGGCGAGGTCGCCAACGGCACCTGGAAGCTGCGGGTCCAGGACGTGGCGTCCGCGGACACCGGCCGGCTGAACAGCTGGAAGCTGACCTTCTGAGCCGGCCTCACCGCCCGCCACCCCCCACTGCCGGCGGCCGACCGATGCGAGCGGGCATCGGCCGGCCGCCGGCCCTTTGCGTGCGGGCCGTTAGCGTAGGCGCATGTCGACGAAGAAGACCGAGAAGACCGACGGCGCCCCGTCACCGGTCACGGCGGTGTGCCCCGGCTGCGGCGGCTCCGGCCCGTCGGTGCGCACGGTCGCCGAGACCTGCGCCGACCCGGAGTCCCGTAGCGGGGGACTGACCGACCGCCTGGCCTCGTCCCCGGGGGTCCCGTCCCGCTTCGACACCGTCCTGCACTTCACCGAGGGCATGATCCTCGTCGCGATGGGCGCCTATCTCGCCCGCAGTGGCCTCCAGAACGACAAGGCCGTCTACACGATCGGCGGCTCACTGCTCGCCGTGGCCCTGTTCGTCGGCACCCTCCTCGTGATCCGGGGCGAACTGCGGGAACGGAGGACCGTGGCGGCGGGCGAACCCCGGGCCGAACTCCTCTGGCGGCCTGCCCACCACTGTTCCGCATGCGACTCGGTGTTCTACCCGTCGGGTACGCCGTGGCGGGGCGTCCTGACCCCGGAGCAGTTCCAGAAGTACGTGTGGACCGAGGCGGGCTTCGGCGGGCAGCTCGACCGGAGGATCAAGGACGTCGCCCTGCCGCCCACGGAATCCACCGGCTCCGGAAGGACCCCCGACCGTGCCTGACGCCCCCCTGATCCACGGCACCGACCCGGCCTCCTTCCCGCACTCCGTCCTCGCCGAACGGCACCCCGCCCTCATCCGCAAGGTCCTCGACGCCACCCCCTACGGCCCCGGACAGCGCCGCGCGCTGGAAGCGCTCCTGCACGACGCCACCGAGGGCGTCCTCGCACCACCGGACGACGACACCTGGTGGGACACCTGGGGCGCACGCCGCCACGCCGGCCGCTCCTGGTTCGACCTGCCCTTCCTCGTCGCCGAAAGCTGCTTCTACCGTCAACTCCTTTGGTCCGTGGGCTACTTCGGGCCCGGTCCCTGGGAGGGCGTCGACCCGTTCCGCCCCTTCAAGCTCGCCGAGCTCGACACCCCCGAGGCGGCGGCCGAACTCGCCGCCGCCGGCACCCTCGCCGAACGGCCCCCGCGGGAGCGGCTGCCGGCGCTGCTGCACGGCTCTCTCTGGGGCAACCGGGCCGACCTCGGCTTCCGCATCCAGACCGCCGCCGAGTCCGCGGCGGACTCCCGGCTCCTCGCGGACGACAGCGAGGGTCTGCTGTCCCTGCTGACCGGCGGAGGAACGCTCTGCCTGGTCGCCGACAACGCGGGGCGCGAACTGATCCCCGACCTCCTCCTCGTCGACCACCTCCTCGACCACGGCCACATCGAGCGCGCCCTTCTGCACCTGAAGCCGTACCCGTACTTCGTCTCGGACGCCACCACCGCCGACGCCCTCGACGCCGTGCGCCACCTCGTCGCCGCGAAGAGCCCCGCCGGTGACCGGCTGTGGGCCGCCCTCGCCGACGGCCGTCTCGCCCTGCGGGCCCACCCCTTCTCCTGCGCCCCGCTCCCGTACGCGGACATGCCGGAGGACCTGCGCGAGGAGTTCGCCTCCGCCGACCTGACCCTCCTCAAGGGCGACCTCAACTACCGCCGCCTGGTGGGCGACCGGCTCTGGCCGCCGACCACGTCCTTCGCCTCCGTCACCGCGTACTTCCCCGGCCCGGTGGCCGCCCTGCGCACCCTCAAGTCCGATGTGATCGTGGGACTGGACGCCCGGACCGAGGCCGCGCTCGTGGCCGCGGAGGGACAGCGGTGGCGCACCGGAGGAGCCCACGCGGTGATCCAGATGAACACCCGTACGAGGTGACAAGTCCGGGCTCCTGCCGCGAAAGCACCCGAATTCACGCGATGGTGTGATCATGTTCCGCCACCCGGATGCCGGGCGGAGGACACGGGTAGGGCCCGGCCATGACGCAGCCGTTCGAACTCCCGCACTTCTATCTGCCGTATCCCGCACGGCTGAACCCCCACCTCGACGAGGCCCGCGCCCATTCCACCGCGTGGGCGAGGGAGATGGGCATGCTGGAGGGCTCCGGCGTCTGGGAACAGGCGGACCTCGACGCGCACGACTACGGGTTGCTGTGCGCGTACACCCACCCCGACTGCGACGGCCCGGCACTCTCGCTCATCACCGACTGGTACGTGTGGGTGTTCTTCTTCGACGACCACTTCCTGGAGCTCTACAAGCGCTCCCAGGACCGCCCCGGCGGCAAGGCCCACCTCGACCGGCTGCCGCTGTTCATGCCGCTGGACCTGGCGACCCCCGTCCCCGAGCCGCGGAACCCGGTGGAGGCGGGCCTCGCCGACCTCTGGGCGCGTACGGTGCCGTCGATGTCCCTGGACTGGCGCCGCCGCTTCGCCGTGGCGACCGAGCATCTGCTCAACGAGTCCCTGTGGGAGCTGTCCAACATCAACGAGGGGCGGATCGCCAACCCCGTCGAGTACATCGAGATGCGCCGCAAGGTCGGCGGCGCCCCCTGGTCCGCCGGCCTCGTCGAGTACGCCACCGCTGAGGTCCCCGCGTCCGTGGCCGGCTCGCGCCCGCTGCGGGTCCTGATGGAGACCTTCTCGGACGCCGTCCATCTGCGCAACGACCTGTTCTCCTACCAGCGGGAGGTCGAGGACGAGGGCGAGAACAGCAACGGGGTGCTGGTCCTGGAGACCTTCTTCGGCTGCGACACGCAACAGGCGGCCGAGACGGTCAACGACATCCTCACCTCTCGGCTGCACCAGTTCGAGGACACCGCCCTGACCGAAGTGCCCGCGCTGGCCCTGGAGAAGGGGCTCACCCCGGCCGAGGCCGCCGCCGTCGCCGCGTACACCAAGGGTCTCCAGGACTGGCAGGCCGGCGGCCACGAATGGCACATGCGCTCCAGCCGCTACATGAACGACGGGGCGACCTCCTCGCGCGGCCCGCTCGACCTCGGCGGCGCGATCCTCTCCGGCCCGGCCCTGGTGCCCGGGGCGGGGTTCGGCACGTCCGCCGCTCAGGTGGGGGCGCTGTTCGCCTCCGCCGCCGCCGAACGGCTGCGCACCCGCACACACCTGCCGTACCAGAAGGTCGGACCGTCCCTGATCCCCGACTTCTTCATGCCCTTCCAGGTGGAGCTGAGCCCCCATCTCGACGCCGCCCGCCCCCGCCTCACCGCCTGGTCGCACGCGATGGGCATCCTGGGCGAGGGCGTCTGGGACGAGGAACGGCTCGCCGCCGCCGACCTGCCGCTCTGCGCGGCCGGCCTGGACCCGGACGCCACTCCCGGGGAACTGGACCTGAGCTCGCAGTGGCTGGCCTGGGGCACCTACGGCGACGACTACTACCCCCTGGTCTTCGGCCACCGCCGTGATCTGGCGGCCGCGCGGCTCACGACCGCCCGGCTCTCCGACTGCATGCCCGTCGCGGGGGAGGCGGTCCCCGTCCCGGTGAACGGGATGGAACGGGGCCTGATCGACCTGTGGGCGCGGACGACCGCGGAGATGACCCCCGACGAGCGGCGCACCCTGAAGACATCCGTCGACAAGATGACCGAGAGCTGGGTGTGGGAGGTGTTCAACCAGCTCCAGAACCGGGTCCCCGACCCGGTCGACTACCTGGAGATGCGGCGCGCCACCTTCGGCTCCGACCTCACCCTGAGCCTGTGCCGGATGGGCCACGGCCCGCAGATCCCGTCCGAGGTCTACCGCAGCGGCCCCCTCCGCTCCCTGGAGAACGCGGCCATCGACTACGCGTGCCTCGTCAACGACGTGTTCTCGTACCAGAAGGAGATCGAGTACGAGGGCGAGGTCCACAACGCGATCCTCGTCGTACAGAACTTCTTCGGTTGCGACTACCCGACCGCGCTCGGCGTGGTCCACGACCTGATGACCCAGCGCATGCGCCAGTTCGAGCATGTCGTCGCCCATGAACTCCCCGTCGTCTACGACGACTTCGAGCTGTCGGCCGAGGCCCGCGACATCATGGACGGCTATGTGGGCGACCTGCGGAACTGGCTCGCCGGAATTCTGAACTGGCATCGGCAGGTCGACCGCTACAAGCCCGCGTTCCTGGCCCGCCGCGCCCACGGCTTCGTCCCCGACCGGGCGCCGGCAGCCCCGCTGTTCGCCCTGGGCCGGGCCGGCTGAGGCCCCGCACGGCTCACACCGGCAGGCGTGCCGCCCGGGTGGTGTCCTCGTCGTGTCCGGAGAGGGGCGGACCGTGCGCACGCGAGGGCCGGGCGGCCCGGCCTCTACGGGGCCACCCGGAAGTGGCTCGTCAGCCGGCCCTCGTCGTCCAGCACGTGGAACGCCAGCCCGGGCGGTGCCTCCCGGTCCGCTGCCCGGTCGCCCTCCCAGGGCAGCCGGAGCGTCCACGTCACCCCCGGGCCGACGACCAGCGGCCGCCCCGCGAACGTCGTCGCCGCGGGCGCGTGGGCATGTCCGGTGACGATCCCCGCGATCTCCGTCCGGCGCTCCAGCAGCCGGGCCAGTGCGGCGGGACGGCCCAGCCGGTGGGCGTCGGGCAGCGGGTGGTGCAGCGCCACCGGGGGATGGTGGAAGGCGAGCAGCGCCGGCCGGTCGCCGTCCAGGTCGTCGAGGGTCTCCTCGATCCAGGCGTACGTCTGCGTGTCCAGTTCGCCCTCGTCCCGCCCCGGAACGCTGGAGTCGCACATCAGCACCGCCGCGTCGTCGAAGAGGTGCACGCTGTTGACCGGTCCCTCGGCCGCCGGTTCGCCGAGCAGCGCCTTGCGGTAGGGCGCCCGGCTGTCGTGGTTGCCCGGGCACGTGAGCACCGGGAAGGGGGGCGTCCCGGTCCCGCAGGCCGAGGAGGCGTGCCGCCTCCTCGTACTCGGCCTCCGTGCCGTGGTCCGCGATGTCCCCCGTCACCAGCAGCGCGTCCACCGGACCCGGCAGGCCCCACAGCAGGTCGCGCACCCGCTCGGCCCGGCGGGTGGCCCGTTCCGTCCCGTCCAGATGCAGATCACTGATGTGCGCGAGTACGAGCATCGCCGTACGCCTCCCTTGGGCCCACTGCCTTAATGGAACAGGGGAATCTAAGCATTAGCTCTAACGGATGGGCAATCGGCAACCATTAGGGGGCGGGGTCATTTGCGCCTGCCGCCTGCCGCCTGCCGCCTGCCGCCTGCCGCCTGCCGCCTGCCGCCTGCCTGCCGCTTGCCGCCCCGCGGCCCGAGCGGCCCGATGTCGGGCTGCGCCCTGCTGCTTCTCGGTGCCGGTCGGTCCCGGAGACCTGACCGCGCGCCCGGCGCGCGGGAGCGCATGAGCGTCGGCGCCATGCGGCAATGGGCTCGCGCGCGCTGCGGCGGACGGGCAGGATGCTGCCCGTAGGGCGTGCTGCGCCCTGACCCAGGGAACTCCGAGCACCCGGAGGCATGGATGACCGGCACGTCTGGCCAAGGGTCCGCGCCACAGTCCGCGGACGCCCCGCCCGCCCCCTTGACGCCCTTCACCGTCGACGACTACCGCGACCGGATGCGGCGGGCGGCGCGCGCCGCGGCCGAGGCGGGCCTCGACGGGTTGCTGGTGGCGCCCGGCCCCGACCTGGTGTGGCTGACGGGATACCGGCCGCCGGAGACCGAGCGGCTCACGCTGCTGGTGCTGCGGGACGGCGAGGACCCTGTGCTGGTGGTGCCCGCCCTGGAGGCCCCGGACGCCGAGGAGTCACCCGGCGGCCCCGCGCTTGGCCTGCGCGACTGGGCCGACGGCAAGGACCCCTACGACGCGGCCGTGCCCCTCCTCGGGCCCCGCGGCCGCTTCGCGGTCAGCGACAACACCTGGGCGCTGCACCTGCTGGGCTTGCAGGGACGGCTGCCGGACTCGGCGTACGTCGGGCTGTCCGAGGCCCTGCCGATGCTGAGGGCCGTCAAGGACGCGGCGGAACTGGAGCGGATGGCGGCGGCGGGCGCGGCCGCCGACCGGGCGTACGAGGAGATCCGGCGGGTGCGGTTCGCCGGGCGCCGGGAGACCGAGGTCGCCGCCGATCTCGCCGACCTGCTGCGCCGGTTCGGGCACTCCCAGGTCGACTTCACGATCGTCGCCTCCGGGCCGAACGGCGCCAACCCCCACCACGAGGCCGGCGACCGCGTCATCGCCGACGGCGACATGGTCGTCCTCGACTTCGGCGGCCTCAAGGACGGCTACGGCTCCGACACCTCCCGCACGGTCCACGTCGGCGAGCCCGACGCCGAGGAACGCGAGGTGCACGACCTCGTGCGCGCCGCCCAGGAGGCCGGTTTCCGCGCGGTCCGGCCCGGTGTCGCCTGCCAGGAGGTCGACCGGGCGGCCCGTGCCGTCATCACCGACGCCGGGTACGGCGACCGCTTCATCCACCGCACCGGCCACGGCATCGGCGTCACCACGCATGAGCCGCCGTACATGGTCGAGGGCGAGGAACGCCCCCTCGTGCCCGGCATGTGCTTCTCCGTCGAACCCGGCGTCTATCTGCCGGGCCGCTTCGGGGTGCGGATCGAGGACATCGTGACGGTGACCGAGGACGGCGGGCGACGCCTCAACGCCACCCCGCGCGACCTGGCGATAGTGGACTGACCCCTAGGAGCCCCCACCCACCTTCCCTTCGGACGACAACGGCGCGACCATGACCCAGGCACCGACACCCACCGCGGACACCGTCCGCCGACTGGTCCGTTCCCTGACGCGGAACGGCGAGGGGAAGACCGGCGGCAAGGGCGGCGACGGCCCCGACGTACGGCCCGTCGCCGAGGAGGGCGGGCGGTGCGCCTGGTGGGTCGGCACCCGCCATGTGCTGCGCCTCGCCCCCGACCGGCACGCCGTCGTACGGCAGCTGCGCGAGCTGCGGCTGCGCGACCTGGTCCGTCCGCATGTCGGCGTCGCCGTCCCGGTGAGTGTCGCGCACGGCGAGTGGTCCGGCGGCCTCACCTACACCCTCGACACGCGGATCCCGGGCTCCACCGCCCCGGTGCACGACGTGTCCGCCGTCGGCGAGGACGACCTCGCGGGGCTTCTCACCGGCCTGCGCGAGGTGCCGTTGCGGCAGGCGGATGCGCTCGGGGTTCCCCGGCTGCAGCCGCGCTCCCTGGAAACGCTGCGGACGGCGGCGGGACGGGCCGCCGGACGGCTCGCCGGAACCGACGAGTTCGACCCGGCGCGGCTGGGGCAGCTCACCGCGCAGAACGCCGCGCAGCTCACCCCGCCCGCGGCCGTCCTCGTCCACCACGCGCTGACGGGCGAACACCTCCTCGTCAGCCCCGACGGGCGGGTGCGCGGGGTCCTGGACTGGAGTGACGCGGTGGTCGGTGACCCCGCCGAGGACATCGCCTGCCTCGCGACGGCGGTCGGCGCGCCCGCCGCCGTCCGCGCGGCGACCCTCGCGGGGTACGGCGCCCGCCCCTGTCTCCGGGGCCTGTGGCTGGCCCGCTGCGACACGGTCGTCGCCCTCGCGTCGGCCGCGCAGGGCCGCGGGGCCGCCGCCTCGCTGCCGGCGCTGCGGGAACGGCTGCGGCGGGCGTGGGAGCCGATCCTGCTGGAGCGGGTGACGGACCTGAGAGTGGAGGAGTGAGGGAGCCTGGGCGCCTCACAGCTCGGGGGCGGGCGCGGTCCGGCGACCGCGGGTGGCTGCGTGGTCGCTCGCGCCGTTCCCCGCGCCCCTGCCGGGACGGCGGAGCCGCCCGGCCCCGGCCCATCGTGCCGCCGACCGCCGACCGCCGACCGCCGACCGCCGACCGCCGACCGCCGACCGGTAGCCGTCGGGCACCGTCGCCCGTCCGGCGCCCCAGCCACCAGCCGTCGGGTGCCCCAGCCCTCGGGTGCACCAACCGTGAGGCGTCGGGCGTCCTCACCGTCAGCCGTCAGCCGTCAGCCGTCAGCCGTCAGCCGTCAGCCGTCAGCCGTCAGCCGTCAGCCGTCAGCCGTCAGCCGTCAGCCGTCAGGCGTCAGGCGTCAGGCGTCAGCCGTCAGCCCTCAGCCGTGAGGCGTCGGGCGTCCCCGCCGTCGCCGCGTCGGGTCACGGCACCGTCAGGACCACACACGACTCGCCGGGCAGGGTCAGCAGACCGTCCGGGCCCGGGGGGTCGACCGGGTCCCAGGCGGCCAGGACGCGTGCTCCGGCCGTCCCGAGGGGGATCGCGGCCGGCTCCTTGCCGAGGTTGAGGGCCACCCGGACGTCGCCCCGGCGGAAGCCGAACCACCGGGCTTCCTCGTCGTAGGCGACCTTGACGTCGGAGAGGTCCGGGTCGGAGAGGTCGGCGTTGCTCCGGCGCAGGGCGATCAGGTCGCGGTACCAGGCCAGCATCCGCGCGTGGGGCTCCACCGCCGGCTCGGACCAGTCCAGGCAGGAGCGGTCGCGGGTCGCCGGGTCCTGCGGGTCCGGCACGTCCTCCTCGGCCCACCCGTGCTCGGCGAACTCCCGCCGCCGCCCCCGCCGCACCGCCTCGGCCAGCTCCGGATCGGTGTGGTCGGTGAAGAACTGCCAGGGGGTGGCAGCGGCCCACTCCTCGCCCATGAAGAGCATCGGCGTGAACGGCCCGGTGAGCATCAGCGCCGCCGCGCACGCCAGCAGCCCGGGGGAGAGCGTGGCGGACAGCCGGTCGCCCTGGGCCCGGTTGCCGACCTGGTCGTGGGTCTGGGTGTAGCCGAGCAGCCGGTGCGCGGAGACCCGCGTACGGTCCAGGGGGCGGCCGTGGGACCGGCCCCGGAACGACGAGTACGTACCGTCGTGGAAGTACCCGCCGGTCAGGGTCTTCGCCAGCCCGGCGAGCCCCGCCCGCGCGAAGTCGGCGTAGTAGCCCTGCGCTTCGCCGGTCAGGGTCGTGTGCAGCGTGTGGTGGAAGTCGTCGTTCCACTGCGCGTGCAGCCCCACCCCGCCCTCCGCGCGCGGGGTGACCAGCCGCGGGTCGTTCAGATCCGACTCGGCGACCAGGAACAACGGCCGCCCCACCTCGGCGCCGAGCGCGTCCACGGCCGTCGACAGTTCCTCCAGGAAGTGGCACGCGCGCGTGTCCTTCAGCGCGTGCACCGCGTCCAGGCGCAGCCCGTCGAGCCGGTAGTCCCGCAGCCAGGCCAGCGCGCTGCCGAGGAAGTACGCCCGCACCTCGTCCGAACCGGGCGCGTCCAGGTTGACCGCCGCACCCCAGGGCGTGTGATGCCGCTCGGTGAAGTACGGGCCGAAGACGGGCAGGTAATTGCCGGACGGACCCAGGTGGTTGTGGACCACGTCGAGCACGACCCCGAGACCCAGCCCGTGCGCCGCGTCCACGAACCGCTTGAGAGCCTCAGGGCCGCCGTACGGCTCGTGCACGGCCCACAGCGAGACCCCCTCGTACCCCCACCCGTGCGTCCCGGGGAACGGGCACAGCGGCATCAACTCGACGTGTGTGACACCCAGTTCGGCGAGATGCGCGAGCCGCCCGGCGGCCGCGTCGAGCGTGCCCTCGGGGGTGTACGTGCCCACGTGCAGCTCGTACAGCACCGCGCCCGGCAGCCCGCGCCCCGCCCACGGCACCCGCCACGCGTACCGGCCGTGGTCGACGACCGCGCTCAGCCCGTCCGGGCCGTCCGGCTGACGGCGCGAGCGCGGGTCGGGCCGGACGGGCCCTTCGTCGACGGCGAACCCGTAGCGCGTGCCGTCCGTCGCCTCCGCGTCGGCCGTCCACCAGCCCGGGCGCCCGGGATCGCGCTCCATCGCGTGCGTGGCGCCCGCACAGTGGAGCGTCATCCGGTCGGCTTGCGGTGCCCACACCTCGAACTGCACGGAAAGGTTCTCCCTCGGCTGCCGGTCGTGATGGTCGGGGGACGGTCAGGAGTCGTCATGGAGCCTTCCCGTCCATCGTGCGGCAAACGAGATCAAGGCGCCCTCGGATCGGTGCGTTTGCCGCACGCGTCGCACTCTCCTTCGCCATGTCCGAGGATCGTCACCGTTCACGGGTTTTCTGGACACCTCGGCTTCACTGACCGACAATCACACGCGTGACGTCGTCTTTCGAGTTCCACACCTACCCCGCGCGGCTGTCGGACGCCGAGCGTGACCGCGCGCTGAGGGTGCTCCGTGACGGCGTCGCCCTGGGCCGTCTCTCCCACGACACGTTCATCCGGCGCATGGAACTGGCGCTCACCGCCCGCCGCTCCGACGAGCTGGCCGCGCTCACCGCGGACCTGCCCGTCGAGAGCCGCTGGTCCCGGCTGGTCCTCGGCACCGTCGGGGCGGTCTCCGGCTTCGGGGTGAAGCTGCGCCGGGCCTGGCAGGCCGAACGGCTGCCCAGGCTCCAGCTGCCGCACCCGGGGAGCAGTCACGCCCTGCGCATCGGCCGCGACCCCGCCAACGGGCTCCGGCTCAGCCATGAGACGGTCTCCCGGGTGCACGCCGAGCTGACCCGGCAGGGCGGCATGTGGGTCCTGCGCGACCTCGGCTCCACCAACGGCACCACCGTCAACGGGCGGCGGGTCATCGGCGCGGCCGTCGTCCGCGACGGCGACCAGGTCGGTTTCGGCCGCATGACGTTCCGCCTCTCCTCCGAATGAACCCCCACCGAAGCCTCCGCAAAGCTCTGGCCTGGGATTTACGGAGTGAGTTTCCCAACATGGCTTCCGTTCCGGAGTGTTGACGTACGTTCTCGGCCATGACTGACTGTGCGTACGCCATGCACACCAGGTGAACCGACGGCCTCACATTCCGGGGAGGTGTGCCCTGCCGCCACTCCTCCGCTACCCGACCGTGGACGAGCTGGCCGCCCGCGCCGCTACTCTCGTCACCCGGCATCCGCACCGCGCGCGACTGCGCCGCGTGGGCACCTCACGGGCGGGCACTCCGATGTGGCTGCTGTCCGTCGGACGGGGTACCCGCCACGCCCTCGTCGTCGCCGGCCCGCACCCCAACGAACCCGTCGGCGGCGCCACCGTCCTCCGGCTCGCCGAACGCGCCCTGGCCGACCCCCGGTTCACCGAGGACGCCGACACCACCTGGAACCTGCTGCTCTGCCTCGACCCCGACGGCTCCCGCCGCAACGAGGGCTGGCTGTCCGGCCCCTACACCCTCGGGCACTACTTCCGGCACTTCTTCCGCCCCGGCTTCCTCGAACAGCCCGAGTGGCTGCCCGACGGAGCGGCCGCCGCCGCCCTGCCGGAGACCCGCGCCCTGCTCGACCTCCAGGACGAGCTGCGCCCCTTCTTCCAGTGCTCGCTGCACGGCGTCGACATCGGCGGCGGCTTCGTCGAGCTGACCCGGGACCTGCCCGGCCTCGCCGAGCGGGTCACCAGGATCGCCGCCCGCCTGGCCGTACCCCGCGAACTGAGCCCGTACGACACCCTGTACTGGCCGCGCCTCGGCCCCGCCGTCTACCGCATCCCGCCCCCGCGCCGCGGCGACCTGGCCGCCGCCATCACCGAGGCCGCCGTCGAGTCCACCTGGTACCACCCGCACCACTACGGCACCTGCACCGCCGTCGTCGAGGCACCCATGTGGGGTGTGGCCGCCGTGGAGGACGGCTCGTCCTCGCCCGACGCACACGCGGTCCTGCGCACCGTCAGCCGGGCGCTGCGCCGCGACACCCGGCTGCTGGAGGGCATCCTCGCCCGTGTCCGCCCCTCGGTGAGCCGCGCCCCGGACGCCGCCCCGCTCCTCGCCCCCGTCGACGACTATTTACTGGTCGGCCCCGGCCTGGCTGACGCCTGGGACCCCGACGTCCACGACGGCACCGACCGCCCCCTGCCCCCGCTCGACACCGCCCGGCTCACCACCCTCGCCCTCTCCGGCCGCCGGGTCGCCCTGCGCACCGCCGGCCTGTTGCACCAGCTGGTGACCCGCGCCGGACACGACCCGGCGGGCGCGCTGCCCGAGCTGAACCGGCTCCTCGACGAGTGGTGCGCCGACTACCGCGACGGCTACGGGGCCCGCTGGATCCCGGTGGCCCGCCAGACGGAGTACCAGACCCGAGTCGTCCTCGCCGCTTTCGAGCTTGCCGTCCGGCGGGCACACGGCGGACCCGGCCCCGGGGACCCGCCCGCCGACTCCCGTTCGGGTGAGCCGGAATGGAGTTCCGAGCCTGCCGTGCCGATGCACCGGGAATGACGAACACCACCCTCCACGCCGTACGAGGCGGCCTGCTGGCGGCCCTCGCCCTCCTCACCGTCGGCGCCTCCGCCCCCGCCCAGGCCGCCTTCCCGGCCAACTGGCTCCACCTCACCGTCACCACGGGCGACGCCCGGTCCAGCCACATCCGCGGCGCCCTGCTGCTGTGCGACCCGCCCCGGGGCCACGCCCGGGCGGCCGAGGCCTGCGCGGAACTGACCGGCGCCGGTGGCGACATCGCCCGCATCCCGCTTCGGAACGGCATGTGCGCGCAGATCTACGCCCCCGTCCGCGTCACCGCGCGCGGCGAGTGGAACGGCCGGCCGGTCGAGTACGACCACACCTTCGCGAACGGCTGCGTGATGACGGCCCGTACGGGATCGGTGTTCGCCCTGTCCGGCTGACGGCGCCCCGAGGGGGCGCGGGGCGGCACCGACGTCAGGGCCCCCCGTCCCCCCGCGCATGGGAGGCCGCCGCCAGCACCGTCCGCACCTGGTGCTCCACCTGGTCCCGCACCGGTACCCACCGGGCGCGGAACCGGTCGGCGAACGAGTCGCACCACTCGCCGACGAGCTGTTCCAGCAGCGCCGCCCCCGGGTCGCCGGCGTCCGCCAGGACCCGCCGCAGCATCGCCGCAGCACGCAGCGGGAGCCGGCGTCCGAAGGCGTCCACACTGCCCACGTACGCCCTCGACACATCCGGCGGCGGCCCCGCCACCAGGTCCCGGGCCAGCCCCGGCACCAGCGCCAGCGCCCACCGGGCGGCCCGCAGCAGCGGACCCTCCGGGCCCGGCAGCCGGGGCAGCGCCTCGCCGAGGATCCGCTCCACCTCGCCCGCCTCGTCGAGCAGCCGCCGGGCCAGCCCTCGCAGCGCCTGCGCCGGGGCCGGGTGCGGGGCGGTGTCGTCCATCAGGTCGCTCGCCCACATCGGCACCTCGACGACCGCGGTGAGCCCGCCGTACCGGTGGGCGTGGTACCAGGTGCTGTGCCGCGCGTCGTCCGGCAGGCTCGGGAACGCGGCGTGCCCGGGGCCCGGCAGCACGAACACACCGGGGCCGGAGGCGGGCCAGCCCGCCGCGTCGGAGGCGCCCGTCTCCACCGGTATGCCGAGCTCCGCCGCCGACTTGGCGAACGGCTCCGCCAGTCCCGGCACGTCCTTCGTCAGCTGCACCCAGCTGCCGCCGAGATCCGTGCCGTGCAGGGTCACCTGGAGATACGGCCGCAGCTCGTCCAGCACCGTCAGCAGCGCCCGCGTCTCCGGGGGCAGCCGGTGCGGCGGCAGCACCGACGGCGACCACTCCGGCTGCTCGGGCCCGGCCGGCCGGAAGAAACCCAGGTGGTAGTCGAGGAGGGTGCGCGGCGAAGGGGTCGTGTGCAGGCTCGCCCCGTCCGGGTCCGCGCACAGCACGAAGTGCCAGGAGACACCGGCCCGCAACGCCCGGTCCCGTGCCACGCGCTCGGCGAGCGCCAGCGCCGTCGAGCCGCCCGTCGGCTCGTTGGCGTGGGCGCCCGCCACGACGAGGACGGCACGTCTCGCATGGCCGACGGACAGCAGCCGCAGCGGCCGGCCGGCCCGTGAGACACCGATTCTTCTGAGGGCGCACAGGTTCGGCCGGTGGACCGTCAACTCCCGTGCCCGCGACTCAAGTTCCGCCACCGTGGGATAACCGCACTCCAACAGCAGACCCACCCCCGTCCAGTCCACCTGCATCGGCATCCCCGTACCCGACAGGATCGCGTGCGGGGATGCATGCAGTGTCCGTCGGCGCACGGGGCGGTTCCCAGGGGCGCCCAGGGGCATTCACGGCGACCCGGTGCGGGACCCGCCGCTACTCTGCGCCGACCCGCTCCAGCAGGGCCACCGGCAGCACCTCGAACAGCTCCGCCACCGGTACCTCGCCCGTGAACTCCAGGTCCCCGCCGAGGGCATCGGCCCACCGCCCGGCCGGCAGGGCCAGCCGGGTGCCGGCCCAGCCCCCGGCCTCGGCGAGCCGCAGCGACAGCCGTGTGACCGCCGTGACCACCGCGCCCGACCGCGCGAACGCCACGCAGTGCCCGGCCGCCGGCCCGTCCGCCGCCAGCGGCACGTACGTCCCCGCGTCCCCGAACACCTCCGGCCGTCGCCGCCGCAGCCGCAGCGCGGCCACGGTGACCCGGTGCTTGTCCGACTCCCCGTCCCGCGGGGCGAACGGCGCCCGGTTGTCCGGGTCCACCAGCGCCCGGTACTCGCCCTCCGTGCCCTGGTAGACGTCCGGCACGCCCGGCATGGTCAGCTGCACCAGGGCCGCACCGAGAGCGTTCGCACGAATGTACGGCTCCAGCTCGGCCCGCAGCCGCTCGGTGACCCGTGTGTCCACCGCCGGGCCCCGTGCCGTGAACTCGGCGACCGCCCTCTCGTACTCCGGGTCCTGCTCGGTCCAGGAGGTGTGCAGCCCCGCCTCCCGCACATGCTTGAGCAGCGCGCCCTCCAGCCGCTCCGCCTCGGCCGGCCCGAGACCGAACGCCGTCTGCCACGCGGCCCACGCCAGCTGCGCGTCCGGCACCCCGGCGCCGTCCCGCGTCACCTCCGCCAGCGTGCCGGCCCACCGTTCGGGGCATTCGCCGAGCACGGCGATGGCCGCCCGGACGTCCGCGCTGCGCTTGGTGTCGTGCGTCGACAGCACCGTCCCGGTGACCGGCCAGTCCCGCTGCACCCGCGCGCAGTAGGCGTGGAAGTCCGCGGGGGAGACGGCCGGGCTCCCCGGATTCCCGCCCACCTCGTTCGCGGACAGCAGCGGCACGTAGCGGTAGAACGCCGTGTCCTCCACCGACTTGGCCCGCAGCGCCGACGAGGTCTGCGCGAACCGCGTCCGGAACTCCACCTGCTCCGGCCCGTCCCCGAACCGCCCCAGCACCAGATCCCGTACGACGTCCACCGCCCGCGCCTCCTCGGGCACCACGAACGCCGTACGCGCCTGAGCGGCGGCCTCCTCGGTGACGACCAGGGAGGCGTCCTCGGAGGCGTACGGCCGGTATACCTCCATCCGGACGAGCAGCTCGCACAGCGCGGTGCGCAGCGCCCACGGCGCGCGGTCGCGCAGCACCAGCTCCTGGGAGCGCTCGCACAGCCCGTGTGCCACCCGGGTGAGCCTGTCCACCTCCGCCGCCAGCTCGTGGGCGAGCACCTGGTGGGCGGCTCGCCGCACGGTCGCCGCCCAGTCGCCGCCCCGGTCCGGCTGGGCCGCGGTGAACCGCCGGTACCGGCCCAGCAGCTCGTCCGCCCCCGACGGGTCCGTGAACAGCCCGTCGACGTGCCGCAGCGCGTCGTACCCGGTGGTTCCCGCGACCGGCCACGCCGCCGGCAGCGCCTCGCCGTCCGCCAGGATCTTCTCGACGACGGTCCACCGGCCGCCGGTGGCCTCGTGCAGCTGGCGCAGATAGGCGTCGGGGTCGGCGAGGCCGTCGGGATGATCGACCCGCAGCCCGTCGACGACGCCCTCGTGGAGCAGCTCCAGGATCTTCGCGTGGGTCGCCGCGAACACCTCCGGCTCCTCCACCCGCACCCCGATCAGTTCCGAGATGCTGAAGAACCGCCGGTAGTTCAGCTCCGTGCGGGCCAGCCGCCACCACACCGGGCGGTACCACTGCGCGTCCAGCAGCTGCGGCAGCGGCAGCTTCTCGGTGCCCTCCCGCAGCGGCAGGACGTGGTCGTAGTACCGCAGCTCCTGTCCGTCCACGACGAACTGCTCGATCTCGTCACCCAGCGGCCCCCCGAGCACCGGCAGCAGCACCTGTCCGCCCCGCGCCTCCCAGTCGATGTCGAACCACCGCGCGTACGCCGACCCCGGCCCCTCCCGCAGCACCTCCCACAGCGGCCGGTTGTGCCGGGGCGCCATCGCCATGTGGTTCGGCACGATGTCCACGACCAGCCCCAGCCCGTGCTCCCGGGCCACCCGGGCCAGCTCCCGCAGCCCCTCCTCGCCCCCCAGTTCGCCCCGCACCCGCCCGTGATCGACCACGTCGTAGCCGTGCCCCGACCCCGGCACCGCCTCCAGCACCGGGGACAGATGCAGATGCGACACCCCGAGGGAGGCGACGTACGGCACGGCGTCCACCGCGGCGGCGAACGGGAACGAGGGCTGAAGCTGAAGCCGGTAGGTGGCGGAAGGCACGACAGGAGTCATAAGGACCTACGTACCCGCCCGACGGCGGTTGGAGCGCCAGACACGCGAGGGCGCCCGCCGCTTTCGGCCTGTGGGGCCTCAGGCCGGCCGCCGCAGCACCGCCAGGCTCCGGTCCACCAGTGTCACCCGCTCCCCGGCACCCACCTTCGGCCCGTCCTCGGGGACCGCGTCGTCCCGCCCCGTGTCCACGACCACCTGCCACTGCCGCCCGTGGTTGACGGGCACCACGAACTCCAGCGGCTCGGCCGAGGCGTTGACCATCAGCAGGAACGAGTCGTCGGTGATCCGCTCCCCGCGCGCGCCCGGCTCGGAGATCGCGTTGCCGTTGAGGAACACGGTCAGCGCCCCTGCCCGGGCCGAGTCCCAGTCCCGCTGGGTCATCTCCCGGCCCTCCGGGGTGAACCAGGCGATGTCCGAGAGCTCGTCGTGCGTGCCCTCCACGGGCCGCCCGTGGAAGAACCGCCGCCGCCGGAAGACCGGATGGTCCTTGCGCAGCCAGACCATCGCGCGGGTGAAGGCCGGCAGATCCGCGAAGGCGTCGGCCCCCTCACCGTCGCCCTCGGACGGCCACGGCACCCACGACAGCTCGTTGTCCTGGCAGTACGCGTTGTTGTTGCCCCGCTGCGTCCGGGCGAACTCGTCGCCGTGGCTGAGCATCGGCACGCCCTGCGAGAGCATCAGAGTGGCGATGAAGTTCCGCATCTGGCGGACCCGCAGTCCGAGCACCTCGGGATCGTCCGTCTCGCCCTCGGCCCCGCAGTTCCACGACCGGTTGTGGCTCTCGCCGTCCCGGTTCTCCTCGCCGTTGGCGTCGTTGCGCTTGTGGTCGTAGGACACGAGGTCCCGCATCGTGAAGCCGTCGTGGCAGGTCACGAAGTTGATGGAGGCCAGCGGGCGCCGACCGTCGTCCTGGTAGAGGTCGGACGAGCCGGTCAGCCGCGACGCGAACTCGGCCAGGGTGCGCGGCTCGCCGCGCCACAGGTCCCGCACGGTGTCCCGGTACTTGCCGTTCCACTCGGTCCACAGCGGCGGGAAGTTCCCCACCTGGTAGCCGCCCTCGCCCACGTCCCAGGGCTCGGCGATCAGCTTCACCTGGGAGACCACCGGGTCCTGCTGGACCAGGTCGAAGAACGACGACAGCCGGTCCACCTCGTGGAACTGCCGGGCCAGGGTGGCGGCCAGGTCGAAGCGGAACCCGTCCACGTGCATCTCGGTGACCCAGTACCGCAGCGAGTCCATGATCAGCTGGAGGACGTGCGGGGACCGCATCAGCAGCGAGTTACCGGTCCCCGTGGTGTCCATGTAGTAGCGGGGGTCGTCCGTCAGCCGGTAGTACGACGGGTTGTCGAGGCCGCGGAACGACAGCGTCGGACCCAGGTGGTTGCCCTCGGCCGTGTGGTTGTAGACCACGTCCAGGATCACCTCGATCCCGGCCTCGTGCAGCGCCCGTACCGCCGACTTGAACTCCAGCACCTGCTGCCCCCGGTCGCCCCAGGAGGCGTAGGCGTTGTGCGGGGCGAAGAAGCCGATCGTGTTGTAGCCCCAGTAGTTGTTGAGGCCCATGTCGACCAGCCGGTGGTCGTTCACGAACTGGTGGACGGGCATCAGCTCCAGCGCGGTGACACCCAGCTCCGTCAGGTGCTCGATGACCGCCGGGTGGGCGAGCGCGGCGTACGTACCGCGCAGTTCCTCGGGGAGCCCCGGGTGCCGCATGGTGAGGCCCTTGACATGGGCCTCGTAGATCACCGTGTGGTGGTACTCGGTGCGGGGCCGCCGGTCGTCGCCCCAGTCGAAGTAGGGGTTGACCACGACCGACGTCATCATGTGCGGGGCGGAGTCCAGGTCGTTGCGCTCGTCGGGCGCCCCGAAGTGGTAGCCGTAGACCTCCTCACCCCAGCTGACCGAGCCGCTGATCGCACGCGCGTACGGGTCGAGGAGCAGCTTCGCGGAGTTGCAGCGCAGCCCGCGCTCCGGTGCGTAAGGGCCGTGCACACGGAATCCGTACCGCTGCCCGGGCATCACGCCCGGCAGATACGCGTGCCGTACGAACGCGTCCGTCTCCCGCAGTTCCACCGCCGTCTCGGAGCCGTCGTCGTGCAGCAGACACAGCTCGACTCGGTCCGCGGCCTCCGAGAAGACCGCGAAGTTGGTGCCGGCGCCGTCGTATGTGGCACCGAGCGGATACGCCTGTCCCGGCCAGACCTGCATGGACACCACTCTTCCCGTTGTCGCGCGCCGCCGGGGCGACCGTCGAAGGGAGTCTCCCCCAAAGTGGGGAGGCATCGACGGCATATGTCTTTCTTGCCGCAGGGTCGTGCCTCACCCCCCTTCGGGGCCGGGGATATGAATCGGCCCACTCCGGCACCTCCGGGAAGCGGAACCCCCGTGAGACATGCGGGGGTTGAGAAACGACCTGTCCATCGGGCTGCACCGCCACCCGCTCCCGGAGTACCCTTCCTTGATCGTTGAGTAGGGGTGAAGCTCGGGGGAGCGGAAGGCGGTGCGTGGGTGGGCTCGGGAGGGCTGGAGTTGCCTCCTGGTGACGAGGGTCACGAGGGGAACTCCACAGATGTCCCACCCGGCGCGGTGTCCCTGGCACGGCCGATGGAGACGGGATCCATCGGTCCGGAACTGGACTGGAACGCCGACGCCTGGCTCGAAGTGCGTACGCGCGCCCAGCGGGCCGGCCGCGCCTACATCTGGCTGAACCTCGTCGAACAGCGGCTGCGCGCCGTCGTGGCCGCCGTGCTGCGCCCCGTCTACGAGCCGGTCCACGGCGACGACTGGGTGGTGGCCGCCGCCGGACCCGCCGGCCAGGAGTGGGTGCAGCGCGCCGTCGCGGTGCGCGAGGTCAGCCGCCGCAAGGGCTATCTGCTCGACCCGGCCGACGACAACGTCCTCAGCTTCCTCACGCTGCCCCAGCTGCGCGAGCTGATGGTCCAGCACTGGCCCTGCTTCGAGCCGTACGTCGACGAGCGGCGCGATGTGGAGCTGGCCCTCGACGAGCTGGAGGTCACCCGGAACGTCGTCTCCCGCAACCGGGCCCTGTCCGAGGCCGTCCTCGCCCAGGCCGAACGGGCCTCGGCGAAGCTGCTGGAGATACTCGGCGCGGGCAGCGACGTCCCCTCGGCGCGCCGGCTGCCCGTCGACGCGGTGGAGGACCTCGTCGGCGACCGGTACGCGGACGTCGTCGCCGTCCACCCCGACCGGGTGCGGCTGCTGCGGCAGTTCCCCGCCGAGGACCTCTTCGGCGGCGCCCGCCGCCTCGACGCCATCGGTATCGGGCTCAATCTGCTGGTGCAGAACTTCTCCGGGCGCCGGCTGGTCCGGCTCGCCGAGTCCGGGTGCCGTGTCCGGCTGCTGTTCCTCAACCCGGCCTCCAGCGCGGTCAAGCGCCGGGAGCGCGAACTCGGCATGAAGCGGGGCGAACTCAGCCGGGCGGTCGAGATGAACATCCTGCACATGCGCCGGGTCCGTTCCCGGCTGCGCGACCCTGGCGCCTTCGAGATCCAGGTCTACGACGAGACGCCCCGCTTCACCGCCTATCTCGTGGACGGCGACGGCTCGGACGGCGTCGCCGTCGTCCAGACGTATCTGAGCCGCGCCCGCGGCATGGAGGCGCCCGTGCTGGTGCTGCGCGGCGGCCACCGGGTACTCAAGGCGAACGAGAACGGCGAAGTCGGGCTTTTCGATACATACCGCGAGGAGTTCGAAGTGGCCTGGGCCGACTCGCGCCCGGTGTCATGACCCGCGCCGCGCCCCCGCGCCGGGCCTGTACCGGCCTTCTCACCGGCCCCCGGAGCGCCTGCCGGGCGACGACAAGCGGAACGCGGTCCTCGGATTGTCAGTGGCGCATGCGATGGTGGTGACCACTGGGGGAAAGCACCACCGAGAAGGGGGGCCAGCATGGGTTGGCACCGGCAGCTGCTGATCGGCTTCGACCTGGAGACCACCGGGACGGACCCGCGCGAGGCGCGCATCGTCACCGGGGCGGTGATCGAGGTCAAGGACGGGGAGCCGGTCGGCCACCGGGAGTGGCTCGCCGACCCGGGCATGGAGATCCCGGAGGAGGCGGTGGCGGTGCACGGCATCACCAACGCCCGCGCGACCGCCGACGGCAGACCGGCCGACCAGGTCGCCGACGCCATCGCCGACGTCCTCGTCTCCTACTGGAAGACCGGCGTCCCCGTCGTGGCGTACAACGCGGCCTTCGACCTCACCCTGCTCTCCGCGGAGTTGCGCCGCCACGGCCTGCCGTCCCTGCGGGACCGCCTGGGCGGCCAGGACCCCGCACCGGTCATCGACCCGTACACCATCGACCGCTCGGTGGACCGCTACCGCCGGGGCAAACGCAATCTCGAAGCGGTCTGCGCCGAGTACGGCGTCGCTCTCGACGCCGCGCACGACGCCTCCGCCGACGCCCTGGCAGCCGCGCGGCTCGCCCGCGCCATAGCCGGCCGCCACCCGAAGGTGGCCGCCCTCGGCCCCGCCGAGCTCCATCGCCGTCAGATCGAGTGGTACGCGGAATGGGCGGCCGACTTCCAGGACTTCCTCCGCCGCAAGGGCAACGCGGACGCGGTGGTGGACGCGACCTGGCCGTTGCGCGAGCCCGCGGACGAATCGGTCCGATAGACCGGCCACCCGGCCACCCACCCAGGGGGAGTGAACAGCCGGATGATTTCACTGCGCGAGATCCAGGACAGCGATGTGCCCCGTTTCTGGGCGCACCAGTCCGACCCGGAGGCGCGGCAGGCCGCCGCCTTCACCGGGAAACACCACTACGACCGGGCGGCGTTCGACGCCCACTGGGCGAGGATCCGTGCCGACGCCGGCATCGTGCAGCGCACGATCCTGGCCGGCGACGCGGTCGTCGGTCATGTCGCGGTCTTCGGCCCGCCGGACGAACGCGAGGTCACCTACTGGATCGACCGGGCCCACTGGGGCAGGGGTATCGCCACCACGGCTCTGCGGGCCTTCGTCGACCTCGTCCCGGACCGGCCGCTGTACGCCCACGCGGCCGCCGACAACACCGGCTCGATCCGGGTGCTGGAGAAGTGCGGCTTCGTCGTCACCGGCCATGACCGCGGTTTCGCCCTGGACAGGCAGGCCGAGATCGACGAAGTGGCCCTCACCCTGAGCTGACCTCCCCGGTCAGAAGGGATACCAGCGCACGGTCTCGTCCCCGTCCCGCAGCGAGGCGACCCGGCGTTCGAACTCGGCGAGCGCCCCGGGGTTGCTCGGCGCGTGCTGGGCCACCCAGGCGCAGCTGGCCGTCTCCCGGGCGCCGCGCAGCACGGAGCAGCCCTCCCATTCCCGCACGTCCCAGCCGTAGGCGGCGGTGAAGGCGTCGTACTCCTCGGCCGGCAGCCCGTAGCGGTCGTGGGAGAGCGCCATGACGACGAGGTCGTGCTCGCGCAGATCGCCGGAGAAGGTCTCCAGGTCGACCAGGAGCGGCCCGTCGGGCCCGACATGGACGTTGCGGGGGAGGGCGTCGCCGTGGATGGGGCCCGGCGGCAGACGGGGCACGAGGGCTGCCGAGGCCGCCGCGAAGCCGTCCCGGCGCTCCCGCAGATACGCCGCGTCGGCCGGGTCGACTGCGTCGCCCGCGAGCCGCAGCCAGCGCTCGACACCGCCCAGCAGGTCCCGGCGCGGCAGGTCGACCCAGGGGGAGGGCAGCGCGTGGACCAGCCGCAGCAGTTCGGCCAAATCCCGGGCGCCCGCGGGCCGTACGGAGTCGGGCAGCCGGTGCCACAGCGTCACCGGGTGCCCCTGCACGAGCAGCGCCTCGGCCTCGGCGGCCCGCACCGCCGGTACGCCCGCCTCGGCGAGCCAGGCCGCGATCCGCAGCTCACGCCGCGCCCGGTCGAGGAGCTCGGCGTCGCGGCCCACCTTGACCACCAGGTCACCGGCGGCGAACACCGCGTTCTCGCCCAGCGCGAGCAGCCGTGCGTCCCCGGCTGCACCGGGCAGCACACCCGACGCCGCCAGTACGTCCCGCGCCCGTGCCTCGTCCATCCGTCGCCTCCGTGTCCGCCCTGTCCGTACGGCCGGCGCTCCCCCGTGGGAGGTCGGGTTCGCGCCATTCCGGGCTCAGTCTCGCATTCACACAGGTAGGACCGTGTGCGCGGTGCCTTGACGGCCTGTCAGGTCCTCACACTGGCGGTCTCGGCCTGCGGAGCGCCGGTAAGACCAGGAGCGATCCCGGCGCAGCGCGAAGAAACAGGAAGCCACGGATTCCCGACCGAACCCCGTGGCGCGATGGGGGCACCCCCTGCTCGAACGTAGGTGAGAGCTTGGGGGAGGCACGGCAACAAGTCGAGAAGGCCAGAATCCTCGGGCTTCAGCCCGAGGTGCAAGTCAACCGGAGTGGAAGGACGAGGTGGCCACGCCCGCCTTCCAGGAGTACTACAGCGGCGCCGTCGGCCTCGACGAACTGCGCTAGCGCCTGGAGGAGGACGGAAGCCTGGTCCTGGCCCGCCAACAGCGCTGAGCGCCGAAAACAAAGTTGCACGAGACGTCTCGTCTCGTTTAGGGTCTTCGCATGACCTCCCACATCGCCATGTTCTCCATCGCCGCCCACGGTCACGTGAACCCGAGCCTCGATGTCATCCGGGAGCTGGTCGCGCGCGGCCATCGCGTCACCTACGCGATCCCGCCGGCGTTCGCCGAGAAGGTGGCCGCGACCGGCGCCGAGCCCAGGCTGTGGCACTCGACGCTGCCCGGCCCCGACGACGACCCCTCGGCCTGGGGGAGCGGACTGCTCGACAACGTGGAGCCCTTCCTCGACGATGCGATCCAGGCCCTGCCGCAGCTCGCCGCGGCGTACGAGGGCGACGAACCCGACCTCGTACTCCACGACATCACCGCCTACCCCGCACCCGTCCTCGCCCACCGATGGGGCGTCGAGGCGATCTCGCTCTCCCCGAACCTGGTCGCCTGGGACGGCTACGAGGAGGAGGTCGCCGAACCCATGTGGGCCGAACCGAAGAAGACCGAGCGCGGCAAGGCGTACTACGCCCGCTTCCGCGCCTGGCTGGAGGAGAACGGGATCACCGAGCACCCCGACGCGTTCGTCGGCCGCCCCGCCCGCTCCCTCGTCCTCATCCCCAAGGCGCTCCAGCCGCACGCGGACCGGGTCGACGAGACCCGCCACACCTTCGTCGGCGCCTGCCGGGGCGACCGCTCCGCAGAGGGCGGCTGGCGGCGCCCCGCCGGCGCCGGGAAGGTCCTCCTCGTCTCCCTCGGCTCGGCCTTCACCCGGCAGCCCGGCTTCTACCGCGAGTGCGTCAGGGCCTTCGGTGATCTGCCGGGCTGGCACCTGGTGCTCCAGGTCGGCCGGCACGTCGACCCGGCCGAACTGGGCGCTGTCCCGGCCAATGTGGAGGTCCGGGACTGGGTGCCGCAGCTCGCGGTCCTGGAGCAGGCCGACGCCTTCGTCACCCACGCGGGCGCGGGCGGCAGCCAGGAGGGTCTCGCCACCGCCACGCCCATGGTCGCCGTACCGCAGGCGGTCGACCAGTTCGGCAACGCCGCCATGCTCCAGTCCCTCGGTGTCGCCCGGCACCTGCCCATGGAGGAGGCGACGGCCGACACCCTGCGCGAGGCCGTGCTCTCCCTCGTCGACGACGCCGAAGTGGCGCGCCGGCTCAAGGACGTTCAGGAGGAGATGGTGCGGGAGGGGGGCACGGCGCGGGCCGCCGACCTCATCGAGGCCGCACTCGGGACCGGTCGATAGTCCGACGATGCGGGAGAAAGCGGGACGGTTGCGTTTCTACCGTGAAGTCTCGGCGCAATTTAGGTAACGGTCCGGTCGCTTCATAACGCTCGG
This sequence comes from Streptomyces sp. NPDC042364, assembly GCF_056437585.1. Classification (NCBI taxonomy): domain Bacteria; kingdom Bacillati; phylum Actinomycetota; class Actinomycetes; order Kitasatosporales; family Streptomycetaceae; genus Streptomyces; species Streptomyces sp. NPDC042364. The sequence continues at coordinate 68,970 of NZ_JBWKAJ010000028.1, forward strand.
GTAACGCCCGCCCTGCGAGGTGAGCGCACTGATCCTGTTGCCGGGTACGACCGTTACCCCTTCCGAAAGGTTGCACTCGGCACTTCTTGTACCTCGGGTGAACGGCTCCCAAGCTGGCATTGAACTCACTTCGAACGCCAGGAAGTTGACCCATGCGCCGAGACATACCCGACCTCGCAGAGGTGCGCCGCGTCACGCAGAAGAAGCGTGACGCCTGGTGGACCGTGCTCCTCGTCGACCCGGTCGCCACACCGCTGGTGCGGCTCACGGCGAAGTACACGAGGATCACGCCCAACCAGCTGACCTGGGGCGCCTTCCTGCTCGGCCTGGTGTCCGCGGCCTTCTTCGCCCTCGGCGACTGGCGCTGGCTGATCGCCGGCGCCGTCGTCTACCACCTGAGCTTCATCCTCGACTGCATGGACGGCAAGGTCGCCCGGCTCACCGGCCAGGGCTCCGTGTTCGGCGCCTGGCTCGACTTCGTCTTCGACCGCATCCGGGTGGCGGCGTGTGCGGTGGCCCTGATGGCCGGGCAGTACCACCGCACGGGCGACACCCTCTACATCTGGCTCGCCGCCGCCATCATCGGCTGCGACGCGCTGCGCTACATCAACTCCCTGGAGACCTTCAAGGTCCGGCACACCATGCGCAAGCAGATCAAGGCCCGGCTCCGCGAGGCCCGCCGCGCCGAGAACGAGCGCGAACTCGCCTTCATGGAGGACCTGCTCCGCGAGAACCCCGAGGCCGACATCGAGCAGGACCTGCGCACGGTGACCGCCGAGGCCGTCCAGTCCGCGCCGCAGGCCCAGGTCGTCGACCTCCACCAGGAGTTCCGCCGCCGCTTCCCGGCCTATCTGCGCGTACGGTCCTTCCTGCTGCGCCACCGGGTCCGTCCCCATCTGATCAGCGGTATCGAGTTCCAGATGGGCGTCTTCATGATCGGCCCGCTGCTCGACTCGGTACTGCCGGCGACCATCGCCTCCGGCGTCCTGCTCCTCGTCTTCGAACTGGCCATCATCTACAAACTGCTGCTGTCGACCCGGGACTTCACCCGCACGATCGACTCCTTCGACCGCGAGACCGTCACCGAGCCGGTCACCAGGGCGGCCTGACATCCCGAACGGCGCAGCGCGGGGCCGGGGTGCGTTCTCGCACCCCGGCCCCGCGCGACGCGAGCACAATCGGCAGGTGCGCGAGGACTGTGCCCGGCGCTCCGGGCCGATCGTGGACCACGTCTCCACCGGCGATGTCGTGGGCGACATCGCCGCCGCCAAGGCCTGTGACGCGGCCGTCAACCGTGCCGAGGACATCATCGATGACGTCCGCACCGCCTACGACGGCGGAGCGTACGGCACCGCGCCGGTCAAGGGCGACGCCACCGCCACCGCGGCGCTCAAGAGCCACAACGGGACCAAGGCGACCTGCCTGGAGGCTGGCGCTGCCTATGACGCCTACGGCCGCGAACTGAAGGTCACCGAACACTGGAAACGAAAGGTGCGAGATGAGTGAGGTCAGGGTCGAGGACGTTCCGTCCCTGCTGCTTGAATTGATTCCGGAAAGCGCCGACTTCATCGCGGAGATGTATGCCATGCCCGCACAGCGGGCAGTGCTGACCGAGGATGCCGTACTCGATCTTTATCCCCTGCTGCTCGACTGCGTCTGGCGACCGGTGCTGCTGCCACAGTTGAAGAGTTCCGCTCCCGACACGGACCTGTTGACGCGGTGTTTCGCCTTCGTGGAGCGGATCGTGGACCACTCCTCGGAGTCCGTGCGTGGCGCCGTCCACTTCAACATTCTTGAGTCGCTCCTGGACGCCGACGGGTTTGTCGAGACTGCCTTCCCGTACATGAAGGAGCGGACGCGGGGCCGTACGATCCGGATGTTGAACTCGTACGAAACCATCGTCCCCGGTGTCAACGACACATGGCGCCGCCGCTCCTGAAGGTCCTCGCGCCGGTCATGAGGCGCCCCGTTATGTCTTTCGCGGTCCTGCAAGAGGGCTGCTGGCCTCCGGGCCCGGCATGACGTTCGCCTCCTGTCGAACATGTGACCTGGGGGGTGGTGTCGCCGGGCCCGAGGGGTGCCGTCGGAGATGCTGGTGAGAGGTCCGACCGCCGCCTAAGGGTTGTCCCTCAAGTGCTGGTCACGGTTTAGATGATCTTGGTGTGGCTGGCGTGATCACGGCATCGGAACCGTCCTGGATAGCCCCGTTCACCGGGCTGAGCCCGCGTGCCATCGGGAGGCTGGTGACGGTTCGGCGGCGCGAGGGTGCGGACGCGGTCGGCAAGGGCCTTCGCTGGAGTACCGGACGCTGGTCGCGGCTTACTGGCGCGGGACGGCCCGTCAGACCCGTACCGTGTCGTCCTTCCTGGACACCGGGACCTGCTCCGGCTCCGGCGACTCGTCGTGGGTGAGGTCCGGCAGACGGTGCAGCCACTTCGGCAGGTACCAGTTGCGCTCGCCGAGCAGGGCCATCGCCGCCGGGAGGAGCACACCCCGGATGACGGTCGCGTCGATCAGGACGGCGGCCGCGAGGCCCACGCCCATCTGCTTCATGGACTGCATGGACAGCGTCCCGAAGATCGCGAAGACGGCGACCATGATCACGGCGGCACTGGTGACGACCCCCGCCGTGGTCACCACACCGTGCTGGATCGCGTCCTTCGTCGTACGGCCCTTCAGCCGCGCCTCCCGGATCCGCGAGACCACGAACACGTGGTAGTCCATCGACAGACCGAACAGGATCACGAAGAGGAACAGCGGCAGCCAGGTGATGATGGCGCCCACGCCCTCCGCGCCCACCAGCGAGGCGCCCCAGCCGTGCTGGAAGACCGCGACGAGGATGCCGTACGCGGCGCCCACCGACAGCAGGTTCAGCGCGATGGACGTCACCGCGATGGTCAGCGAGCGGAACGACAGCAGCATCAGGCCGAAGGCGAAGACCACCACGAACGCGAAGACCGGAACGACCGCTCCCCCCAACTGGTCGTTGAAGTCCTTCGAGCCGGCGACCTGACCGGTGATCGGCGCCTCGATGCCGTCCACCTTCCCGAGGGTCGCCGGGCGCACCTCGTCCCGCAGCCTGTCCAGGCTCTCGCCCGCCCTGTCGAGGTCGGAGCCGCCCACGAGCGGGACGTAGACGAAGGCGAGGTTCTGCGCGTCGTGCACCTTGATCTCGACCGGGCCGCGCGAGGCGCCCGAACTGATCGCCCGCTCACGGAAGCCGGCCAGTGCCGCCTTCACCTCGGCGGAGTTGATGTCCTTCGCCTTGACGACCACCTCGGCCGGCTCGGAGCCGCCCGGGAACGCCTCGTTGACCCGGTTGTACGTCTGCACGATCGGCAGCGAGTCGCCGAACTCCTGGTCCAGGGTGAGGTTCTGCGTCTTCATGCCGACCGCGGGAGCCGCGACGGCGAGCAGGGCACCGGCCGCGACGACGGTCGACACGACCGGCCGGGCGAGCACTCCCTTGAGGACGGCCGTCCAGAACCGGCTCTCGCGGTTGACGCCGCCCCGGTTGCGACGGAGCTTGCTCTGCGGGTGCAGGAAGGGGATCTTGCCCTTCTCGACCCGCTCGCCCAGCAGCGACAGCAGCGCGGGAAGCACCGTCACCGACCCGACCATGGCGACCGCCACGACCATCAGCGAGGCCAGACCCATCGCCTCGAACTCGGCGAGACCGGTGAACAGCATGCCCGCCATCGCCACACACACCGTGACACCGGAGACGATGATCGCGCGGCCGCTGGTGGCGGCGGCGACCCTGAGGGCGGTCTGCGCGTCTCGGCCGGCCTCGCGCTCCTCGCGCTCACGGCGCAGATAGAAGAGGCAGTAGTCGACGCCGACGGCCAGACCCACGAGCAGCATCACCGAGTTGGCGGTGTCGCTCATCGGCATCACATGGCTGACGATGGCCATGAGCCCCATCGTCGCCATGATCGCCGTGAGGGCCAGGGCCACCGGAAGCAGCGCCGCCACGACCGCGCCGAAGGCGATCAGCAGAATGCCGAGGGCCACCGGGACGGCGGAGTACTCGGCCTTCTGGAAGTCGTCCCCGTAAGCGTCGGCGAACGTCTTCATCATGCTCGCGCCGCCGATCTCCTCGATCCGCACCGACGCGTGCTCCTCCTGCACCCCCTCGACGGCCTTCAGCACCGGCTCGATGCGCTCACCGGCGGTCTCCGACTCGCCCTTCACATCGAACTGCACGAGCGCGCTGCGCCCGTCCTTCGAGATCGTCCGGGTGTCGTACGGCGAGGTGATGCCGCTTGCCTCCCCGGTGCCCTCGACCGCCTCGATCACCGCGTCCACGGCGCCCCGGAACTCCGCGTCGGTGGCCTTGAGCCCCGTGTCCCTCGCCTGGATCAGGACCGACTCGCCGGCCGGTTCCTCGATCCCCGCCTCCTCGATGATGCGGGCGGCCGTACTGGTCTCGCCCTGGAGCTGGTCGCTGTTCCGGACGTCGACCCGGCCCGCCGCCGAGCCGAGCCCCATCGCCAGGACCACGAACAGCACCCAGATCCCCACGGCCGCCCATCGGTGCCGGGCGCTCCAGCCACCGGCCCGGGCGGCGATTCCCCGCACCCGTACGTCTCCGTTCCCCATGACGGGCAAGCCCCCTCGTGAGCGGTGGCGACCCCCTGCCGCCACCTTTCGTATCGAAGGTATGGGCCACATAAAGCCATCTCGTCGTACTGCCCGGTGAACCCGTGGCCCGGCGCCTCCACCCCTCGGACCCCGCCGCCTCCCCACCAGGGAGGACAGTGGCCCCTTACACCTATCCCGCGCTCTCGGGGCCCCGCCTCAGGGGCGCGCCCGCCCGGACAGGGCGTACGACAGGTGCCGACGTGCCTATCGTGACCCCATGACGACGTACGCCGCGCTGCTGCGCGGGATCAACGTGGGCGGCAGCAAGAAGGTCCCGATGGCCGACCTCCGCAGGCTGCTGACGGGCCTCGGGTACGACGCCGTGGCCACCTATCTCCAGAGCGGCAACGCGGTCTTCGCCAGTGACCGCGGCGACGAGGACTCCCTCGCCGCCGAGATCACCGCCGCCATTGAGAAGCACTTCGGCTTCAGCGTGGACGTCCTGGTGCGCGACCACGCCTATCTGGAGGCGGTCCGGGCCGACTGCCCTTTCCCGGCGGCCGAGCTGGAGGGCAGGCAACTGCACGTGACCTACTTCTCCGAGCGGGTGGGGGAGGACCGCTTCGCCGGGCTGGACCGAGCGGCCTTCCTCCCGGAGGAGTTCAGGCTCGGCGACCGGGCGCTGTACCTGTATGCCCCCGACGGCCTCGGCCGTTCCAGGCTGGCGGAGGCGCTGGCGAAGCCGCGCCTGCTGAAGGGGCTGATCGCGACCACCCGCAACTGGAACACCGTCGTGAAGTTGGCCGAGCTGACCTCGACCGGGAGCTGACCGTGCGCTACCTCGTCATCGGAGCCGGCGCGGTCGGCGGCGCGATAGGCGGGCGCCTGGCCCAGGCCGGCCACGAGGTCGTCCTCGTCGCCCGCGGCGCCCAGTACACGGCCCTGCGGGAACACGGCCTCCGCCTCAGGACCCCGGACGGCGACCACACCCATCCCCTCCCCACGGTGGACGGCCCCGCCGCGCTCGGTGCGCTGCGCCCCGACGACGTCCTGCTCCTCGCCGTCAAGACCCAGGACACCGAGGCGGCCCTCGCGACCTGGGGCCCCGCCCCGGTGGCCGGCGGCGGCACGGCGGCCGAGCGCCTCCCCCTGGTCTGCGCGCAGAACGGCGTGGAGAGCGGACGGCTCGCCCTCCGCCGCTTCCGGCGCGTGTACGGCGTCTGCGTATGGCTGCCCGCCACCTTCGTCGAGCCGGGCGTCGTCTCGGCGGCCGGCGCCCCGCTCACCGGCATGCTCCACCTCGGCCGCCACCCGCACGGCACCGACGAGACGGCCCACCGCATCGCCGCCGACCTGGAGAGGTCCCGGTTCGAGGCGCCCGTCGTCCCGGACGTGCGGCGCTGGCAGTACGCCAAGCTGCTCGGCAACCTCGGCAACGCCCTCGAAGCACTGAGCGGCCCCGTCGACGGCGAGGAGGCCCGGGCGCTGTACGCCAGGGTGCGCGCGGAGGGCGAGCGGGTGCTCGACGCCGCGGGGATCGCGTACGTGAGCGCCGAGGAGCAGCGGAGGGTGAGGGGCGACAAGATCACCCTGGTGCCGCTGGACGGCACCCCGCGCGGCGGCGGCTCCTCCTGGCAGTCCCTCACCCGGGGCACCGGCACCATCGAGGCCGACCACCTCAACGGCGAGATCGTCCTCCTCGGCCGGCTGCACGGCGTACCGACCCCGCTGAACGAGCTGCTGCAACGCCTCGCGAACACCTTCGCCCGAGAGCGCAGGGCAGCCGGTTCGATGCCGGTCGCGGAGCTGGTGAGGAGGGCGGACGAGGCGGAGCGGACCAACCTGGCGGAGGGGATGGAGTAGGAGGCGGACACGGCGGAGCGAGCGGGACGGGCCGGCCGCCGGCGACGGTGTCGCGTTTGTTCAAGAGCCGTGAGCGCCCCGTCCCTAGCGTGGGGCGCATGAAGAGCCACGACTCGTACCCCTACATGGTCGAATGCGCCGCCGAGGCGGCCCGTGTCGCACGGGGCGTCACGGCGGCGCAGCTCGCCCTCCCCACCCACTGCCCCGACTGGGACGTCCGCGCCCTGGTCAACCACTGGGTCCTCTACACCTCGCACGGCCTGGAGCACCGCGCCCGGCGCACCCCGCTCCCCGAGGAGCTGACGAAGCGGGACTTCACCGCCGACGCCGACTGGGCCGACGCGTACGCCGCCCAACTGGACCGGGCGGTCGCGGCCTGGGCCGACCCGGCGCTCTGGGACGGCGACATCGACCTCGGCATGGGCCCGCTGCCGGCCGCCGACCTCGCCGGCATGATCATCAAGGAGATGGCCGTCCACGGCTGGGACGTCGCCACGGTCACCGGCCAGGATTTCCGCATCTCGGAGGAGACGGCCCGCTTCGTCCTCGGCGTCGTCGAAACCCACGGCGAGCTCTACCGCCGGTACGACGGCTTCGCGGCCCCGGTGCCCGCGCCGTCGGACGCCCCGACGTTCCACCGGGCGCTGGCGTCGAGCGGCCGTGACCCGAAGCGCGGTGCTCCGGTCGGCACCGCCCCGGGAACTGACGGAAAACCGATGGACGGCCCGACCGGAGACGACGTACTGTCAGGTTCCACGCCCTGAGACGGACGAGAGGAGGCGAGTGCCGTGCGGTTCACATCTTCCCAGCGCTCCCGTCCCCGCTGTCCCGGCGTGCTCGACGAGGTCTGACCGGGAGCGCTCCACGCAGTCCGCATCCCGGAGGAACCCCATGACCGATACGGTCATCCGCGCGCTCACCGCGAGCGACGCCACACTCTTCGACGCACACCCCGACCCGCTGGGCGCCCGTGAGGGTCACCGGCGTACCCGGTTCCGCCCCGACTGGCGGCGCGTCGCCCTGCGCGACGGCGAGGTCGTCGCACGCGGCGCCTGGTGGGGCGGGCCCGACGACACGGAGCCCGTCAACATCAACTGGTTCGACGTCGCCGAGGGGGAGGAGGAGGCCGGCGCCGAGCTCCTGCGCTCCGCCCCCTGGCAGGTCGAACTGGAGATCAACCTGCCCGGCGGCTGGCGGGACGATCCCGCCCTGCGCGCCGCCGCCGACGCCCGCTTCGCCGCGGCACGGGCCGCCGGGTACGAGCTACTGGTGGAACGCTTCCTTTACCGCTGGACCCCCGAGCGGGGTCTGCCCGAACGGCCCGGACGCCTGCGGTTCAGCCCCGAACCCGACGACGAGGTGTTCCGCGACGCGTTGCGCCGTATCCACTCCGTCACCCTGGACGCCCACGCGCTCCGGGCCATCGAGGAGGGCGGCCTCGACCGGGCCGCGCAGGAGGAACTCGACTTCTTCCACTGGTGCCCGTCCCCGCGTGAGTGGTGGCAGGTCGCGCACACCCCGGACGGTGACCTCGCCGGCATCCACATTCCGGCGCACAACCCCTCCGGCCCGACCATCGGGTTCATCGGGGTCGTCCCGGAACACCGAGGCCACGGCTACGCCTACGACCTCCTCGCCGAGTGCACCCACGTCCTCGTCGAGCAGGGCGCGGAGTCCGTCAGCGGAGCGACGGACCAGGGCAACTTCCCGATGGCCGCGAACTTCGGGAAGGCCGGTTTCCCCGTCGTGAGCGAACGCATCAACTTCCACCCGGCGGTTCCGGCGGTCTGACCGCCGGTGGCCGGGGGCGCGTCATTCTTCTGCCGCGCCCCCGGCCACCCACCGCAACAGATCACCCGGCCGGCAGTCGAGCACTTCGCAGAGCGCGGCGAGTGTCGCGAAGCGCACCGCATTGGCGCGGCCGTTCTTGAGGACGGCCAGGTTGGCGGGTGTGATGCCGACGCGGTCGGCGAACTCGCCCACGGACATCTTCCGCCGGGCCGGCATCACATCGATGTCGACGGCGATCGGCATCAGATCACCTCGTCCAGCTCGGCCTTCATCTGCGCCGCCTCGACGTCGCGGGCGACGGCCTGGGCGAGCAGCATCCGCAGTACGAGGACGATGAGCGCGACGCCCAGGATGCCCACGCCGATCCCGCCCATGATCACGGTGACGCCCGGGTCCTCCCGCTGGCCGGGCGCGTTGACGGCCGTGACCGCGAACCACACCAGGGCGGCCGCCACGATCGCGCCGATCACCCCGTCCACATAGTGGAAGGCGGCGTGGGAGAACACGGTTCCGCGTCGCACCATCGTCACCAGCCGCCATACGCAGACCAGGGCGACCTGCACCGCCACCATGCCCAGGATCGTGATCACGCGCAGCGGGGTCAGCGGGAGCGATCCGTCCTCGGGGTCGGTCCCGGACACCAGCACCCACACCATCGACGCCTGCACGAAGACGGTGCCGGCGAACATCACCACGAGCACGGCGCGCAGCGCACGCACGGCCAGCTTTCCCATGACCCGTCCTCCCATCGAGTTGCGATGGGAATCTATCGAGTTTCGATAGGTGAGGCAAGGTCGGCGCTCATCGTCAGTTGATGCACGCCATCCAGGCGGGGTGGTGGGAGCCGAGTCCCACGTACAGGGCGGCGCAGGCGTGACCGTTCTTCCCGGTCGCCTCGGTGACCTCGATGTACGAGTCCCGCTTGACCCTTCGGGTACTCGTCGTTGTGCCACGTCTTCTGGTTCGTGACCGTCAGACGGGCCTTGAAGGATTCTTGTTGCAGCTCTTCACCGAGGCGACGAACCGCCGTCGCACTTCTGGGTCTCGGCGAGGGCGGCCAGGGCGATGCCCGCTGCCGCGCTGGTCTTCAAGCGCAATGTGTCCCAAGGTGCAGTGGCCGGGAGGGCAGTCACCCCGGATCAGGCCGCGACGAGTCGTCCCGTGCGCACGGCGGCGGTGTAGCGGCGCAGCAGCAGCGCGGCCAGCTCGGGGGAGGGGCCGAGCACGCCGGCGAGGACGTCGGCCTCCGCCTCGCGGGCGCCCGCCGCGATCCGGTCCGGCAGCCGGCCGGGCGCGATGACGTACGGCGCCACCGCCACCCGCCGGCAGCCGAGCGCCCGCAGCTCCCGTACGGCGTCCTCCGTACGGGGCAGCGACGCGGAGGCGAACGCGGGTCGCACGGCGCACCAACCGGTGTGCCGCCACTCCCGCGCGATTTCTGCGATCACCGCGATCGCCTCCGGGTCCGTGGACCCCGCCGAGGCCAGTACGACCCCGGTCGAGGACTTGTCGGCGGGGCTCAGGCCCGCCTCGTACAGCCGGCGTTCGAGGCCCGCCAGCAGCAGGGGCGAGGGGCCGAGCACCTCCGCCTGGCGAACGCGCAGCCGGCGCGGCGCGTCCCGCAGCACAGCCGGGATGTCCGCCTTCGCGTGGAACGCGCGGGTCAGCAGCAGCGGCAGCGCCACCACGTCCTGGACGCCCTCCGCCGCCAGTGACTCCAGCACCCCCTGCACCGAGGGGATGTTGAAGTCCAGGAAGCCCGTCTCCACACGCAGCCCGGGCCGCATCGCCCGCACCCGCCGTACGAGGGCGTGCACGGTCGCGGCGTGCCGCGGGTCGCGGCTGCCGTGGGCGACGACGAGGAGGACGGGGCTGGGCATGGAGTCGGGCTCTTTCCGGTCTCTGGCTCTGTTCCTGTTCCGGCGTGCGGTTCGGTTCCGTCCCCGCTCTCAGCTCTTCACGAGCAGTCCGCGACCGCGCAGGACCCGGCGCTCCAGCGGACTGAAGATCAGCAGGTCGATGGCGATGCCGACCAGCAGGATGAGGAAGATGGCGAGGAACACGGTCGCCATGTCGATGTTGGTGCGGCCGTTCTCCAGCAACTGGCCGAGACCCACGCCGAGATCGGGGTGGTTGGCGATGATCTCCGCCGCCATCAGGGAGCGCCACGAGAACGCCCAGCCCTGCTTCAGCCCCGCCAGATAGCCGGGCAGCGCGGCCGGCATCACGATGTGCCAGGCGCCCTGGAGCCCGGTGGCGCCCATGGTGCGGCCCGCCCGCAGATACAGCGGCGGCACCTGGTCGATTCCGGAGACCAGCCCGTTGGCGATCGACGGGACCGCGCCGAGCAGGATCACCGTGTACATCATCTGGTCGCTCAGGCCCAGCCATACCACGGCCGGCGGCACCCACGCCACCGACGGCAGCGACTGCAGACCGGACAGGATCGGCCCGATCGCCGCCCGCACGAACCGCACCCGGGCGACCAGGATGCCCAGCGGGGTGCCGATCGCCAGCGCGATCAGGAAGCCGAACAGGCCGCGCGAGACGCTCGTCCAGATGTAGCCGAGCAGCTTGCCCTCCAGCCACGCCTGCTCCGCCGCGTCCCACACGGCGGACGGCGAGGGCAGCGTGCCCGGGTCGGTGACGATCCCGAACGAGATCAGGCCCTGCCACACCGCGAGGACCAGCACCACCGCGACGATCGGCGGCACGATCTTGGTGCGGAGGGTCTCGCCGAAGGAGGGCCGGCCCGTACCGGTCGTCTCCAGGGCGTCGAGACCCGCCTCCACCGCGCCGAGCCGGTCCTTGTCGGCGGCCGGCGCCTCGATGGTGTCCGTCGTCCTCGTCTCACTGCTGGCCATGACGGCGGATCTCCTCACGCAGAACATCGGTGATCTCCAGGGACAGCTCCGCCACCGGCGCGTCCTCGATACGGCGCGGCTGCGGGATGTCCACCCGCCACTCCCGGGCCACCCGGCCCGGACGCGAGGACAGCAGCACCACCCGCTGGGCGAGACGCACCGCCTCACGGACGTTGTGCGTCACGAAGAGGACGGAGAGCCGCGTCTCCTCCCAGATCCGGGTCAGCTCGTCGTGCAGCACGTCCCGGGTGATGGCGTCGAGCGCCGCGAACGGCTCGTCCATCAGCAGGAGCTTGCTCTCCTGGCCGAGCGCCCGCGCCAGTGCCACCCGCTGGCGCATACCGCCGGACAGCTCGTGCACCCGCTTGCCGTACGCGCCCTTCAGCCGGACGAGTTCGAGCAGGGCCTCGGCGCGCTCGCGCCGCTCGTTCTTCGGAACCCCCCTGAGCTTCAGGGCGAGTTCGATGTTCTTGCCCGCGGTCAGCCACGGGAACAGGGCGTGCTCCTGGAACATCAGGGCCGGGCGCCCGTCGGTGCTGATGCTGCCCTGGCTGGGCTTGTCGAGCCCGGCGACCAGGTTCAGCAGCGTCGACTTGCCGCAGCCCGAGGCCCCCAGGAGGGTGACGAACTCGCCCGGGGCGACATCGAGGGTGATGTCGTCGAGGACGAGCTGCTGCCCGGCGGGTCCTGCGAAGGACTTCGACACGTGCTCGATACGGGCGGCGTGCTCGACGGTCCCGACACCGTCGGCGGCCTTGGCGAGTGCGGTGGCCATGGTCGTCACCTCCTGGGAACTCAGCGGACTACGGTTACTTGACGCCGAGACCGGCGTCGTCGACCTCGGGCTCGCCCTCGGCCTTCAGGACCTTGTTGAGGATCGACAGGTCGTAGATGCCGTCCAGCAGCGGGTCCTTGAGCAGACCGGCCTTGACCGCGTGCTCCGCCTCGGTGTTGAGGGTGGAGGCCAGCGGGTCGTTGGTGAACTGGATCGACGTCCACGCCGGGTCGAGGACCTTGGCGTCCAGGGCCTTGCCCGAGTCCTCCTTCAGACGGGCGTTGGCGGCTTCCTTCGCCTTCTCCGTGTCGGAGTTGATGAAGGAGTTCGTCCTGACCGCGCCGCGCAGCACCGCCTCGACGACCTTCGGGTGCTCCTTCAGGAAGTCCTGCCGCACGATGATGTTCGTGATCACGAACTTCTTGTCCGGCCACAGGTCGGCCTCGTCCAGCAGCACCTTCGCGCCCTCGGCGACCAGCTTGGAAGCGGTCGGCTCCGGCACCCACGCGCCGTCGACGGAACCCGACTTGTAGGCGTCCGGGGTGATCTTGTTGTCGGTGCGGACCACCGAGACGTCGCCCTTGCCGCTCTCCGCGTCGACCTTCCAGCCCTGCTCGGCGATCCAGTTGAGGAAGGCCACGTCCTGGGTGTTGCCGAGCTGCGGGGTCGCGATGTTCTTGCCCTTGACGTCCTTCAGGGACTTGATCTTGTCCGGGTTCACCACGAGCTTCACACCGCCGGAGGCCGAACCGCCGATGATGCGCAGGCCCTTGCCCGCGGACTTGGTGTAGCCGTTGATCGCCGGGGAGGGGCCGATCCAGCCGATGTCGATCGACTTCGAGTTCAGCGCCTCGATCTCGGAGGGTCCGGCGTTGAAGATCGCGTACTCGGCCTTCGTGGCACCGAGCTCCTTCTGGAAGATGCCTTCCTGACGGCCGACCAGCGCCGTGGCGTGCGTCAGATTGCCGAAATAGCCGATCTTGACGGTGTCGAGACCCTCGATCTTCTTGGCCCCGGCGGCGACCTTGACGGTGTCGTCGTCCTTGGCCTGGGAGCCGTAGCCGCAGGCGGCGAGGGTGAGGAGGGGAAGCGTTGCGATGACCGCGACGGAGCGCCGGAAGGCGGATGAGCGGTTGGCAGGCACGGGAGGTGTTCCTCTCGGAGGCCCGGCGGTCACAGCCCCTCGGGGTGTGGCCGGGGAATCAGGAAAAGGGTCTTCGTCGCAACGGGGACGTCCGGTGGGGGGACGGGGCGCGCAAGCGGTGCGCGTACGTCAGCGCACACATCGGGCGACTCCGCCCTGCCCGCTGCCGACGGCGCCGCTGCCCACACGGCCGCCCTCCTTCGCGAACGTCGCGTAGTAGTCCACCGCGGTCATGTCAGAAGTCCCACCCGTCGTCCTCGGACTCGTCCTTGACGGGTTCCGGAGAGGCGAACGACTCGCCGACCATGCCGGCGGTCAGGGTCGTGCCGTCGGACGGGTCGATCAGGATGAACGAACCGGTGCGGCGCGAGTCGGCGTAGGAGTCGACCGGCAGCGCCTCGGCGGTGCGGATCTTGACCCGGCCGATGTCGTTGGCGACGAGCTGTCCCGGATGCGGGTGCAGGGACAGGTCGTCGAGCGTGAGCCGGGACGGGATGTCCTTGACGATCGCCTTCACCGTGCGGGTGCCGTGCTTGAGCAGCACCCGGTGGCCGACCGTCAGCGGCTGGTCGGCGACATGGCAGACCGTCGCCTCGATGTCCTGCGTCGTCGCGGGCGCGTCCTTGCTCGGCACGATCAGGTCGCCGCGCGAGATGTCGATGTCGTCCTCCAGCAGGAGCGTCACCGACTGCGGGGTGTAGGCGACATCGACCGGCTTGCCCAGCAGGTCGATACCGGCGACCCGCGTCGCCCGACCGGACGGCAGCACCGTCACCGGGTCGCCCACCCGGAACGTGCCGGCGGCGATCTGACCGGCGTAGCCCCGGTAGTCCGGGTGCTCGGCGGTCTGCGGACGGATCACGTACTGCACGGGCAGCCGGGCGTGGCAGTGCGCCAGGTCGTGGCTGACCGGCACGGTCTCCAGGTGCTCCAGGACCGTCGGACCGCCGTACCAGTCCATGTTCGCGGACGGCTCCACCACGTTGTCCCCGGCGAGCGCCGAGATCGGGATCGCGGTGACCTCGGGGACGCCCAGTTCGGTCGCGTACGCCGTGAACTCCTCGGCGATGGCCGCGAAGACCCGCTCCTCGTACGCGACGAGGTCCATCTTGTTGACGGCGAGCACCACGTGCGGGACGCGCAGCAGCGCGGCGATCGCGGCGTGCCGGCGGGTCTGCTCGACGACGCCGTTGCGGGCGTCGACCAGGATCACCGTCAGCTCGGCGGTGGAGGCACCCGTCACCATGTTGCGGGTGTACTGCACATGGCCGGGGGTGTCGGCGAGGATGAACCGGCGCTTGGCCGTGGCGAAGTAGCGGTACGCCACGTCGATGGTGATGCCCTGCTCCCGCTCGGCCCGCAGACCGTCGGTGAGCAGCGCGAGGTCCGGGCCCTCCTGGCCGCGGCTCGCCGAGGCGCGCTCCACGGCCTCCAGCTGGTCGGTGAGGACCGACTTGGAGTCGTGCAGCAGCCGGCCGACGAGGGTGGACTTGCCGTCGTCGACGGAACCGGCGGTGGCGAACCGCAGCAGGGTCGTGGCCGAGAGCTCCTCGGCGGTGATCGTGCTCATGCTTAGAAGTACCCCTCGCGCTTGCGGTCTTCCATCGCGGCCTCGGACAGCTTGTCGTCGGCGCGGGTGGCGCCCCGCTCGGTGAGCCGGGACGCGGCGATCTCGGTGATGACCTGCTCCAGCGTCACCGCGTCGGAGTCGACCGCGCCGGTGCAGGACATGTCACCCACGGTCCGGTAGCGGATGAGCCGCTTCTCGACGGTCTCGCCCTCCTTCGGGCCGCCCCACTCGCCGGCGGTCAGCCACATCCCGGCCCGCTGGAACACCTCACGCTCGTGCGCGAAGTAGATCTCCGGCAGTTCGATGCCCTCGCGTGCGATGTACTGCCAGACGTCCAGCTCGGTCCAGTTGGACAGCGGGAAGACGCGGACGTGCTCGCCGGGCGCGTGGCGGCCGTTGTAGAGCTGCCACAGCTCGGGGCGCTGGCGGCGCGGGTCCCACTGGGAGAACTCGTCGCGCAGCGAGAACACCCGTTCCTTGGCGCGGGCCTTCTCCTCGTCGCGACGGCCGCCGCCGAAGACCGCGTCGAACTTCTCCGACTGGATCTTCTCGGTCAGCGGCACCGTCTGCAGCGGGTTGCGGGTGCCGTCGGGGCGCTCCCTGAGGACCCCGCGGTCGATGTAGTCCTGGACCGACGCCACGTGCAGCCGCAGGTTGTGCTTGGCCACCGTGCGGTCCCGGTACTCGATGACCTCGGGGAAGTTGTGGCCGGTGTCGACGTGCAGCAGGGAGAAGGGGACCGCCGCCGGGGCGAACGCCTTCAGCGCCAGGTGCAGCATGACGATGGAGTCCTTGCCGCCGGAGAACAGGATCACCGGCCGCTCGAACTCGCCCGCCACCTCACGGAAGATGTGGACGGCCTCGGACTCCAGCGCGTCCAGGTGGGAGAGGGTGTACGGGGTGCCGGTGCCCTCGGACACGGCCGCGACGGTCGTCGTCATGCCAGACCCCTCTCGATGAGCAGCTTGTGGACCAGCGCCGCGGACTCCTGGACCGTCTGGTCCTGCGACTCGATGCGCAGATCCGGGTCGACGGGCGCCTCGTACGGGTCGTCGACACCGGTCAGCCCGGAGATCTCGCCCGCCGCCTGCTTGGCGTACAGCCCCTTCACATCACGTACCGAGCACACCTCGACCGGAGTGGCCACGTGGATCTCCAGGTAGGCGGCGCCGCTCGCCTCGTGCCGCTTGCGCACCGCCTCGCGGCTGTCGGCGTACGGCGCGATGACCGGGACCAGCACCTTGACGCCGTTGCGGGCGAGCAGATCGGCGAGGAAGCCGATGCGCTGCACGTTGGTGTGCCGGTCGGCGCGGCTGAAGCCGAGGCCGGCGGTGAGGAACTCGCGGATCTCGTCGCCGTCGAGCACCTCGACGAGGTGGCCCTCCGCGCGCAGCCGGCTCGCCAGCTCGTACGCGATGGTGGTCTTGCCGGCGCTCGGCAGACCCGTGAGCCAGACGGTGGCTCCGGTCGTCACTTGGTTCTCCTGGTTCGTCACGGGCACGGGCACGGTCGCGGTCACAGGTGCAGCCCGCACTCGGTCTTGGCGCTGCCGGCCCAGCGGCCGGCGCGCGCGTCCTCGCCGGGGGCGACGCGGCGGGTGCAGGGGGCGCAGCCCACGGAGGCGTAGCCGTCCATGAGCAGCGGGTTGGTGAGCACCCCGTGCTCGGCGACGTAGGCGTCCACGTCGTCCTGCGTCCAGCGGGCGATCGGGGCGATCTTGACTTTGCCCCGCTTCTCGTCCCAGGCGACGACCGGGGTGTTCGCCCGGGTCGGGGACTCGTCGCGGCGCAGGCCGGTCGCCCATGCGTCGAAGCGGGCGAGGCCCTCTTCGAGCGGCTTGACCTTGCGCAGGAAGCAGCACAGGTCCGGGTCGCGGTCGTGCAGCTTCGGACCGTACTCGGCGTCCTGCTCGGCGACCGTCCGGCGCGGGGTGATCGTGATGACGTTGACGTCCATCACGGCCTCGACCGCGTCCCGGGTGCCGATGGTCTCGGGGAAGTGGTAGCCGGTGTCGAGGAACACCACGTCCACGCCGGGCCGGGCCCGGGAGGCGAGGTGCGCGACCACGGCGTCCTCCATGGAGGAGGTCACGCAGAAGCGGTTGCCGAAGGTGTCCACGGCCCACTGGAGGATCTCCAGCGCCGAGGCGTCCTCCAGATCACGGCCGGCCTGCTCGGCGAGCGCCTTGAGTTCGGCGCGCCGGGCGTCATCGGGACCGGCCGTCGTGTCGTCGTCGCTCAGTGGGGCGGATGTGTCGCCATCCGCCTGAACGGTCGTCATATGTGATCCCCTCCGCTGTCGGCTCGCTGAAGCCCCCGGGCCAGCAGCCCGAGGAACTTCACCTGGAAGGCTCGATTGCAGGCCCCGCATTCCCACGCGCCGTGGCCCTCTTCGTTCGGGCGCAGGTCCTCGTCACCGCAGTAGGGGCAGTAGAACGGCGCGGCTCGCTCGCTCATGACAGGGACTCCTCGCCGGCCCGGGCCACCCAGGTGGCGAACCGCTCGCCGTCCTTGCGCTCCTCCTGGAAGCGCCTGAGGACCCGCTCGACGTAGTCGGGAAGTTCCTCCGAGGTGACCTTCAGACCGCGCACCTTGCGGCCGAACCCGGCCTCCAGGCCGAGCGCGCCGCCCAGGTGCACCTGGAAGCCCTCGACCTGCTCGCCCTGCTCGTTGAGGACGAGCTGTCCCTTGAGACCGATGTCCGCCACCTGGATACGCGCGCAGGCGTTGGGGCAGCCGTTGATGTTGATGGTGAGCGGCTCGTCGAAGTCCGGGAGACGGCGCTCCAGTTCGTCGATCAGGGAGGAGCCGCGGGCCTTGGTCTCGACGATCGCGAGCTTGCAGTACTCGATGCCGGTGCAGGCCATCGTGCCGCGCCGGAACGGCGACGGGTTCACCGTGAGGTCCAGCGCCTCCAGCCCCGCGACGAGCGAGTCGACCTGGTCCTCGGTGACGTCGAGCACGATCATCTTCTGCTCGACGGTGGTGCTGACGCGGCCGGAGCCGTGGGCCTCGGCGAGGTCGGCGATCTTCGTCAGGGTGGTGCCGTCGACCCGGCCGACGCGCGGGGCGAACCCGACGTAGTAGCGGCCGTCCTTCTGCGGGTGCACACCGACGTGGTCGCGCCAGCGCTCCACGGGCTGGTCGGGGGCGGGCCCGTCGACCAGCTTCCGCTTGAGGTACTCGTCCTCCAGGACCTGGCGGAACTTCTCGGTGCCCCAGTCGGCGAGCAGGAACTTCAGCCGGGCGCGGGTGCGGAGCCGCCGGTAGCCGTAGTCGCGGAAGATGGAGATGACGCCCTCGTACACGTCGGCGACCTCGTCCAGCGGCACCCATGTGCCGAGCCGCTGCCCGATCTTGGGGTTGGTGGACAGACCGCCGCCGACCCACAGGTCGAAGCCGGGGCCGTGCTCCGGGTGGCGGACGCCGACGAAGGCGATGTCGTTGATCTCGTGCGCCACGTCGAGCAGCGGCGAACCGGAGATCGCGGACTTGAACTTGCGGGGCAGGTTCGAGAAGGCCTTGTTGCCGATGATCCGCCGCTGGATCTCCTCCATGGCGGGCGTGCCGTCGATGATCTCGTCCGCGGCGATACCGGCGACCGGGGAGCCGATGATCACACGCGGGGTGTCACCGCAGGCCTCGGTCGTGGACAGCCCCACGGCCTCCAGCCGCTCCCAGATCTCGGGCACGTCCTCGACCCGGATCCAGTGGTACTGCACGTTCTGCCGGTCGGTGATGTCGGCGGTGCCCCGCGCGAACTCCTGCGAGATCTCACCGATCACCCGCAGCTGCCGCGTGGTGAGACGGCCGCCGTCGATGCGCACCCGCAGCATGAAGTACTTGTCGTCCAGCTCCTCCGGCTCCAGGATCGCGGTCTTGCCGCCGTCGATCCCGGGCTTGCGCTGGGTGTAGAGACCCCACCAGCGCATCCGGCCACGCAGGTCGTTCGGGTCGATCGAGTCGAAGCCGCGCTTCGAGTAGATCGTCTCAATGCGTGTCCGCACATTGAGACCGTCGTCGTCCTTCTTGAACTGCTCGTTGCCGTTGAGCGGGGTGAAATGTCCGGCGGCCCACTGTCCTTCGCCACGGTGACGGCTCACCTTGCGGCGGGGCGTGGCGGAGTTCTGCGGGGTGGCGGCCATGGTTTTACGTCCTTCGGGACAGGCGATTTGACGTGCGCGTACGCGCACAGGCGGGCACACCGGCAGCGGTGTGCGGCGCCTGCGCGTCCTTGCGCTGGCTGATACAGAGGAGGGGGTGCGGCGCTGTTGCCCGGGGTCGTCTCGACCCCTCGCGGTCGGGGCGTCAGCTCACCGGACAGATGGCGCTGGACATGCGGCCGAGGTCGACGTGCCGCCGACTCACCAAGGCAATTCCAGTTCCAGACATGACGGAAGCGTGTCACGGCTCTTTAGACCGAGTCCACCTTCATCCATATACCGGACAGGGATGTCTCGAATTCCGAGACGATGTGATGTGGGTCATGACGTCCGGGGCAGTGCCCCCGGCCAGGGTCCCGGCGTCGGTACGTCCGGCTCCTCCGTCACCTCGGTGTGGAACAGCCTGAACCCGCGCCGCTGGTAGTTCTCCATCGCGTGCTCGCCGTCCCTGCTGCACGTGTGCAGCCACACCCGCTTGGTCGGCGGCAGCGTGGGCCACCGCTCGGCGAGGTCCCAGGCCCGGGCCGTGCCGTACGACAGGAGATGCCCGCCGATGCGCCGGCCCCGGAAGGCCGGGATCAGCCCGAAGTACACGATCTCCACGGCTCCGCCGTCCTGCGGGTCCAACTCCACGTATCCCGCGGGCGTGCCCCGGTCGTAGGCGACCCAGGTCTCCACACCGGGCCGCCCGAGGTGCTCCTGCCAGCGGGCGTACGACCACGACAGCCGGTCGATCCACAGGATGTCGCCGCCGACGGACGCGTACAGGAAGCGGCTGAACTCGGGGGAGGGCACGTCGGCGCGGACGATGCGCACGTCGTCGCCCGCGGGCGCGGCGGCGGGCAGGAGGTCGCTCGGGGACGTCTGCTCCAGGGACCAGGTGGTGACGGTGCTGCGGCTGCTCATACGGTCAGGGAATCACGGGGGTCGGGCCGCGACCAAGACCGGTCCCGACCATCGGACGTCACCGGGCGGCCGGCACCCTGCGGGGACGAGCCCCTGACACAGGTGAGGGCCCGCCCCGAGGACGGACCCTCTGGTATCCCGCCGGCGGCATGATCCAGACGACGGGCCCTGGCTAGTCGAGCGCGCCGTCGATGTCCGACAGCTTCACCGCGTACAGCGCCCGCTCGGGGATGGGAGCGGTGAGCGTCCACAGCTCGCCGGTCTCGGGGGAGTAGGAGAGGGAGCCGCCGTGCAGCCCCCAGCAGGCGTGCGACTGGTGCTCCGAGGTGCCGTCCGTGCAGGTGGCGGCACGCGCCCCCGCCTCGTCCTGCCGCCACACCGTGCCGTGCTGCCCCGGCTTCGCGGCGGCCTGGCCGACATACCAGCTCCCGTCGTGGGACAGGACGCCCCGGACACCGGTCGCCTTCGTCTCGTACGCCTCGTCGGGCTCGACCTCGCCCTGCCGCCCGGTGGTGCCGAGCAGCCCGGCCCGGTCGGAGACGGTGTCGAGGTGGTACCGCCACACCCGGGCCGGTGTTCCGCTGCCCCGGCCGAACGACTCGTTCGCCACGATGCTGGCCGGGGTCGACGTCCGGTCGAGCGAGACGGAGGCGAGACAGGGCACCCCGTCGTTGCCGCGTGCGTCGCAGAGGTCGCCCGAGGCGGGGCTGTAGGAGGCGACCGCGGGCAGCACATACCGGTAGCGGTGGGCGGAGAAGCCCTGGTCTACCTTGCCGATCGCGTCGCTGTCGGTGACGTCGGCGCGCAGGAAGCGGTCGAGGTCGAAGACGAAGAGGGAGTCGTCACGGTCACCGCTGTTCAGCGGATTCCGGGCGGTGACGATCAGCTTGTTCTCGTACCAGGCCATCCCGCCGAGCCGGGAACGCACCGCCTTCAGACCCTTGCCGTCGGCCTGCGGGACGACGAGCAGCACCCAGCGGTACTTCAGGTCCGCCGGGTCGCTCGCGTCGACGAAGGCGACCCTGGCGAGCCCCTCCTCGCCGGCCGTCGTGGCGGCGTGGGTCCAGCCGGAGACGATGACCTTGTTGTCGCGGGAGGTGGTGACCGACCGGGGCCGCCATCTGTCGTCGACCGCGTCCCGGGGCTCCCAGCAGTACGCCCGCGCGGCCTTCGGCGCGACCGGGAGGACGCCCTTCTCGGTGATGTAGCAGTCGCCCTCGTCCCGCATCTCGTGGTTGGCGCTGCGCAGCACCTCGTCGACGCCGACCCGGCCCCCCATCTCACCGGTGAGGGTCTCCAGGGCCCGTCGATCGGTCAGGTTCTCCTTGAGCCGGAGTTCGCGCAGCTCGGCGGCCGAGCCGACCGGCGACAGCCTGCCCGGTGTCTTCCCACCCGCCGCCTGGGACGTGCTGATCAGCGTGGCCGCCGCCGTGAGCGCCAGCGCGGTCCCCGCGAGGGACGCGCGCAGCGCACGCCCCCTTCTGCGCCGTCGGTGCCTACCGCGATGCTTCATCACAACCTCCCGGGCGGCCAACTGCTCCCTGTGATCAGGACCTTGACGGAGGGACAGGTGGGGTGGCCTGGAAGCGATGCTACGGCAGTGGGGCACGTGTCATACCGAGGACGCGGGAAATGCAGGGAGAACCCTCACCCGGGGGCCATGATCCGTTCACCCGCCCGACGTCGGCCTGGTGCCGCAACAGGCAACGTTCGCCCCGTCGCGACGCCCGGCACGCCGAGAACACGCACCGGACGCCCCTCCTTGACGGGCAGACGTTGCCTGCCGCGGGACAACCCCTAGAAGGCTGATGAAGATCTTGGGTTCTGGCCCTGCCGCGTCAGCGGCAGGGCCAGACTCGTCATGTGGCGATGGGTGAGTGGGTCGGTGAGAC
>NZ_JBWKAJ010000029.1:0-89769 GCF_056437585.1 Streptomyces sp. NPDC042364
CCGCGAGATCTACCGCGCTCTCACCAGCACACCAACCGAACCAATCACGCAAACCGACCTCGCTCCTGCGGCTTGACATCCATAGGAGCATCCGGCGGCTCCGCGCGCCGGAGGTGACCGAGCACATCGAGATGGGAGGTGGAGCACGTCGGGTGCGACCGCCTTCGTCCGGTCACGCTCCCGCCGGGCGCTCGACCTCAACTGGCATGCCGCAAGTCCGTTCTTGGACTTGAGACGTGGTCCGGCCCAACGAGGAGGTCGAGGCGCTCCTTCAGGAGTACGCGGACCTCATCGCCATCACCGGAGGCGAGGCGTTCAAGGCGCGCGTCTACGAGAAGGCCGCCCGCGCGATCGGCGGCTACCCAGCCGACGTCTCTCACCTGGACGTCGCGGGTCTGAAGGAGATCCCGGGTGTGGGCGAGTCGATCGCCGAGAAGGTCATCGAGTACTTCCGCACCGGCCACGTCACGGTGGTCGAGGAGCGGCGGGCCCGGGTTCCCGCAGGGGTGCGGCAGCTCATCACCATCCCCACCCTCGGGCCCAGGAAGGCGATGGCGCTCTACGAGGATCTGCACATCTTCTCGGCGGGCGAGCCGGCCGACGCCATCAAGGCGGAGAAGCTAAGGGGACCTCGCGCAGGCCGTACGGACGGCAGTGATCAACAAGCGGGCCGGAGGCACCGGCCTGATCACCGGCCGCAAAGCCTTTCGGCGTCCCACCACCGAGGGCGTCGAACTCCTGCACGCCGTCCAGGACGTGTACCTCGATGACAGCATCACCGTGCCCTGACCGGGGTGGCCCGGGATTCCTCCCTGTGCGGGCGCCGATCACCAACCGCCGGTCGAGTTGCGCGCCGGGGTCACCGCAGGTACGCGTCCGCGCACCTGCCGCGGATGTCGGCGCTGTCCGATGGTTGACCAGACCCAACTGCAGACCGATGTGCCCATGCCGCCTGCGGGCACCGACAACGAGCAGATCAGCGCCGGCCGCGGCTTTCAGGAGTGCCCGCCGCGCCGAGCCTTCGACGACCTCGCTGCTCACCGGCACGTCCTGATACCGCTCCGCAGGGTCGTGCAGCGCCTCGGCGAGCACCTGCGCCGGCGGGCGCTGGAGGGCTTGGAGGGCGTATCCGGAAAGGCCCGGCGGCATGGGGGTCCCGACCGGGACACTCCAGGCGTGCACCGCCACCAGCCGGCAGCGCCGCACATGTGCCTCGCGGAACGCGAACTGCGCGGCCGTACCGCTGCCCTCCCCGTCCTCGACACCGACCACGATGTTCCCGAACCGGCTGCCCCGGTGCTCCGCCCCACCGCGCACGACGACCACCGGGCAGTCGGCGCGGGCGGCGACGGCCAGGCTGACCGAGCCCAGAAGCATCCCGGCGAGGTCTCCGAGCCCTCTGGACCCGAGCACCAGCGCGAAGGCGTTGCGCCCCTTGTCGACGAGGGCGGCGGCCGCGTCCTCATGCAGCACCTCGCTCGACAGCCGCACGGTGGGAGCTCCTGCCCCGACACGCTCCGAGGCACCACTGATCACGTCCGGCCCCTCGCCGTCCCGCGCTGCGGCGTGCAGGAGGTGGAGCGGCACGTCGTGCCGGACCGCCTCGTCTGCGGCCCAGTCCACCGCCTCAAGGCTCGCCTCGGACCCGTCGACGCCGACCACCAGGGGAATCGTCACCGCTCTTGTCTCCTTTCGTACCGTATTCCGCGCCTCGCGTCCCCCTCGTGCGCGGGAAACCGAAATGCGCCATGGAGGGGATTGGGGTACTCCTCGAATGAGAGACCGCACTGCTCGGCGTGTCGGCGACGTCCGGACCACCCAATCGATCGGACTCGTTCACCGTCATCCCCGTCATTCACAGCTTCGTAACGAGACGGAGGCCGCCGCCATGCAACCAGTCGTCACCGTGGGCCTCGACGGCTCACCCGAGAGCCTCGCCGCCGCCCGCTGGGCTGCCGACGAGGCCGAGAAGCGCAAGCTCACCCTGCGCCTGCTGCACGCGTGGCCACTACTGGCACCGGAACCGGCCCGCGTCCCCTCGGAAGTCGATCAGAACTACTGGGCGAAGCGTCTGGTCCACACCGCGCGGTCTGAGCTCCAAGCGCTTCACCCGGGCCTGTCCATCGTCGGGAACCTGGTCGCCGACGACGCCCAGAACGCCCTGCTCCAGGCGTCGACGGAGTCGGAGATGATCGTGCTCGGGTCACGGGGGCTGGAGCCCGTCGAGAGCTACTTCCTGGGCGACGTCAGCATGCCCGTCGTGGCACGGGCCGAGCGGCCGGTCGTACTGGTCCGCGCCAGGACCCGGGAGGAAGAGCCGCCCCCGGCACCCGCGAGCCGTGTGGTTGTGGCCCTGAAACTGCACGGATCCTCCGACGACCTGCTCGATTTCGCCTTCCACTCCGCCGCCGCCAGGGGTGCTCCGCTCCTGGCCGTCCACGGCCGAAGCGTGCCGCTCCACGCACGGGTGCCCTGGGGCGTGGACCATGACATCACCGAGGAGAGCACGCGGGACGCGCAGAAGCGGCTGAGCCAGGCTCTGCGCCCCTGGTGCGAGAAGTACCCGCAGGTGGAGGTGGCCGACAGCGTCCGCCTCGCAAGTCCCGCCAAGGCCGTCGTCCAGACCGCGGAAGGCGCTGCGCTTCTGGTCGTCGGCCGACGCAAGCACCGTCCGGGTCTGGGGCCCCACCTGGGTCCAGTGGCGCACGCCGCCATCCATCACGGGCACTGCCCGGTAGCCGTGGTTCCTCATGACTGAGCCCGGCCTCCATGAGAAGCCGGTGCGGTCGGCGCCTCGAACCGACGCGTCCGAGCTTCGGTCAGGTGCCCGACGCGACGGCGAGCCAGTGCCGCGCGCGGAGGTGTGCGAGACCCACACCGCGATCGTGTTCTTCGTCGGCGACCGCGCCTACAAGCTGAAGAAGCCGGTGGATCTGGGGTTCCTCGACTACACGACGGTGACGGCCCGCCGGGCCGCGTGCGAACGCGAGGTCGCTCTCAACCGCCGCTTCGCCCCCGACGTCTATCTGGGTCTGGGTGAGATCGGAAGCCCCGACGCGCAGGCACCCGAACCGCTCGTGGTGATGCGCCGGATGCCTGCGGACCGCCGCCTTTCACGTCTCGTACGGGAAGGGGTCACCGTCGACGATGTCCTGCGAGCCGTCGCCCGGCGGCTGGCAGCGTGGCACGCGGACGCGCCTCGGAGCCGCGAGGTGGACGAGCAAGGCACGCGGGACGCGCTGTCCTCCCGCTGGGAGGCCAGTTTCGAGCAGGTCCGCGCGTTGGCCGATGACGGCGTCGTGCCGGAGGGGGCGACGGAGGTGGAGCGGCTGGTACGCCGCTACCTCACCGGCCGCAAGCGTTTGTTCGACTCCCGCATCGAGCAGGGACGGGTGGTCGACGGCCACGGCGATCTGCTCGCCGAGGACATCTTCTGCCTCGACGACGGCCCCCGCGTCCTGGACTGCCTGGAGTTCGACGACCATCTCCGCTACGTCGACGGCCTCGACGACGCCGCTTTCCTCGCCATGGACCTGGAACACCTCGGCGCCCCTCAGGCCGCGGCGTACTTCCTCGCCCAGTACGGCGAGTACTCCGGCGACCCCGCACCGCCTTCCCTGTGGCACCACTACGTCGCCTACCGCGCGTTCGTCCGCGCCAAGGTCTCCTTGATCCAGGCGCGCCAGGGCACGCATGGCGCGGAGGCGGCGTCGCGGCGGCTGGTCTCGGCGGCGCTGCGCCACCTGCGTACCTCCGCCGTCGGTCTGACGCTCGTCGGCGGGCTGCCGGGCAGTGGGAAGTCCACCCTCTCCGGAGCGCTGGCCGACCGGCTGGGGGTCACGCTGCTGAGCAGCGACCGCCTCCGCAAGGAGCTGGCAGGGATCCCGGCTGAGCAGTCCGCGGCGGCCGTCTACGGCGAGGGCCTGTACACGCCGGAGTGGACAGCCAGGACCTACGCCGCTCTGCTCGACCGTGCGTCCGCCCTGCTGTCCTCCGGCGAGTCCGTCGTCCTGGACGCCACCTGGTCTGATGCGGCACAGCGGGAAGCGGCTCTGCGCATGGCCGAGAGCACCAGCGCCGATCTGCTGGCCCTGCACTGCCACGTGCCGGGCGGCGTGTCAGCGGCCCGCCTGAGCACACGCGCTCCCGGAGCGTCCGACGCCGACCTCGGCATCGCCACCGCCATGGCGGCCAGGGAACAGCCATGGCCCGAGGCCGTCGCGGTCGACACCAGTGGCACGTTGGAGTCCGCGGTCACCCAAGCGCTGGCTGCCGTACGGCCGTGGGGCACCGGCCAGGCGCCGGTCTTCCGCCGCCCCTACATGGAGCCGGATTAGGTGTGCCGTCCCGGGACGCCGGTGACGCGTGACGCGCCGACCGACCTGCGCACGCTGCGTCCCCTGGACGACGCGGTGGTCACCGCTTCGGTGGTCCGGACGCGTTGTGAGGTGGTCGTCGACGAGGCATGGCGCACCGGAGGCCTGGCCGCCGAGGTGTCCGCCCGGATCGCGGAGGAGTCGTTGACCGTGATCGGCGCGGTGTCCCCGCCCGGCGGGGACATGACGGAACCGGTGACCGCGCACACCGAACGGTTCGTCCGCTTCCTGTGGACCCTCGACCGCGACCTGGCCTACACCCGCCACTACCCGGCCGTCTCCTGGGCGGGGTCCTTCTCACGCGACGTACCGGTCCTGGCCGCCGGACACCGGGCAGCCGGCGACCCGGCATGGACCCGGCGCCGTGACCGGGTGGGAGCGGTGCTGGCGGAGGCGGACCGGCTCGCCGACCTGGTGGACCTGATCGGCATCGCCGCCCTGCCCGCGCGGGAGCGCGTCAGCGTGCTGGCCGGCAGGCTGGTCCGGGACGGCGTACTGCAGCAGAGCGCGCTGTCGGAGCGGGATGCCTACTGCGGGCCGGCGAAGACGGCTGCTCTGGCCGATGCCGTCCTCGCGGTCGTCGACCGCTGCCACGAACTGGTGGGCTCCGGTGTTCCCGCGGCCTCGGTCGAGGATGTGGACGCCCCGCAGCCAGCTGTCCATGCTCCCCGCCTCCCTCCTCGACGCCCACGGGGCGAAGGACACCCCGGGCGCGGAGGCTCTGCAGTGACCGGCGCACGCCGTACGCCGCCCGGCCGTGCGGGACGACTGCGCCTGCGGCACAGCCTCGATGTCGCCGAACGCGGAGCCGACCTGCTGGAGCAGAGGCTGCGCATCCTGCGCTCCGAGCACCAGCGGCTGCTGCGCGCACGGGAGGCAGCCGAACGCGACTGGCGGGACCTGCTGTACGAGGCCGAGAGCTGGCTGCTGCGCGGACTGCTCCTGGGTGGGGAACAGGCCCTCGACTCTGCCGCCGCAGGCATCGGCCCCACCGAGGTCACGGTGCACTGGACCACCTCCATGGGGGTACGCCATCCGGCGGCGGTCTCCACGTCCGTGTCCTCCCGTCCGCCCACCGCCGCCGCTCCCACCAACACGGCCCTCGTGCACGCCGAGGCGGCCTACGGCCGTGCCGTGCGCGCCGCCGCCGACTACGCGGCGGCCCACGCCGCAGCCGAGTTGTTGCGAGTGCCGTGACCGATCTCGCGGCCAGTCGGCCGAGGCCGCGCAGCGCCGTCGGCGAGAGGTGCGCGACGGAGCCCAGCGGTGCGCCCGGAACCCAGGCGATCCGCACCGCACTCCGCCGCACGATCACCAGACTCGGGCTCCGCGGCAACGCCGCGCGGCAGTAGTCCCATTCCGTGCAGTGAACGCCATCAACGTCAAGATCAGGGACGGGCAGGTCGCCAACCCTCCCGGCCACGTGGTGATGGCGGTGACCGTGGACGGCAGCGCATGTCCCGGCAGCCGGCAGTGGAGGTGCCGACGCTGCTGGTGGAGGGAGAGCCGGAGCGGGTCCTGCGTGAGGAGGCGCGCAGTGCAGCCCTGGTTCGTGGTGCGCTCCCCCGAGCAGACGGCGCGAGATGTTCACCTCCGCATCGGTGGCGCTCCCGCTCAGCGCCCACGAGACCTGTCCCGTGGCGGTCGTTCCGGAGGCGGAGCACATCACCCGGCAGCATGCGTATGTCGTGGCCGGTGTCGAGGGCAGTCCACGTTCGGCCGCGGCGGTGGACGTGGCGTTCGAGGAGGCGGCCCCGCGCCGAGCGGTCCTGCGGGCCCGGTACGCGTGGCGTCCGCCGCGTCTGGGGGCCCTGGACGAGGACGCCGCGGTGCGGGAGCGCCGGCGTGCGTTGTCCGAGACGGTCGCGGGCCGCACCGCGGCGTAACCGGTGAGCAAGGGAGTGCCGCCCCGAGCCCGCTGCCCGGCCATAGCGGTCCCGGAGTGAGGCGGCGAACGGCCCTCGGCCGGTGCCCTGGACGGCCCTGGCGGTGCCGACGGACCCGTCGCACGATGAGAGAACGCCGCCGGCCATGGGCGGCGACCCGGCGAGTCGTCCGTCCTCGCCGTCGAGTTCTCAGGAGTCCGTGATGGCAGCCCCGTCCAAGGCTTTGCATGCAACCCGGCCGATTCGGCCGGCGACGCGGACGCGATCACCGTACGGGGTCGGATGATGCGAACCGTCGACCCGGACCCGCTGGTGCCGGGCGGAGGGAAGGGCGAGGCAGTCCGTGCCGCGTCCGGTTCCCGTGCGCGTCCGGCGGTACGGGAACTCGCTGCTGATGAGGTCTACACCGCGCTGGGCACGTCACGCCGCGGCCTGTCGGCAGCGCGGGCGTGGGACGGACTGGAGAGGTACGGTGCGAACGAACTGCCCCGGGCGGGGCGGCGCGCCGTGTGGCGGCAGCTGGGGGCGCAGTTCACGGACCTCTTCGCGGTCGTGCTGATGGTCGCGTCGGGGATCACCTTCCTGGCGTACTGGCTGGAGGAGCCGCGCGACATCGGAACCTTCCAGCTGGCGGTGGCGATTCTGGGCGTCGTGGTGCTGAACGCCGCCATCGGCTTCGCCCAGGAGTACTCGGCCGAGCGGACGGCCCAGGCACTGGAGGCGATGGTGCCCCACACCTGCCGTGTGCTGCGCGGCGGCGAGCGGCTGGAGGTGCCCGCCCGGGAGCTGGTGCCGGGTGACGTGGTGGTGCTGGAGGCCGGGGACGCGGTGTCGGCGGACTGCCGGGTGGTGGAGGCACACGAGCTGGCCGTGAACAACGCGCCTCTGACCGGGGAGAGCAACGCCGTGGGCCGTACGGCCGAACCGGTGGCGGCCGGACCTCCGCTGGAGGCCCGCAACTGCGTGTTCATGGGGACCGACGTCGTCGCCGGGTCGGGGCGTGCCGTGGTCTTCGCCACCGGCGAGAGCACCGAGTTCGGCCGGATCTACCGGCTGGCCGCGGCGGCTCCCCGGCAGAAGACCCCGCTGCAGCTCCAGGTGGCCTCCATGGCCCGTCGGGTGGCCGGAGCGGCCCTGGCGATCGGTGCCCTGGTGTTTGCCGTGCGGCTGCCCACCGGGGAGTCCGTGGTGAGCCTGTTCGTCTTCGCCCTGGGGGTGATGGTGGCCATGGTGCCGGAAGGGCTGCCCGCCACCCTCTCGGTGTCGCTGGCGATCGGCGTACGACGGATGGCGCGCCGCCACGCCCTGATCAAGCAGCTGCTGGCGGTGGAGACACTCGGGTCGACCACGGTCGTGTGCACCGACAAGACCGGGACGCTCACCCAGGCGGAGATGACCGTCACCCAGGTGTGGGCGGGCGGGGTGCCTCAAGCGGTGAGCGGTGTGGGCTACGCCCCGAGCGGTGAGGTCGCCGACGCGGCGCCGGTCCGTGAGCTGCTTCGGGTGGCAGGCCTGTGCTGCAACGCCCGGCTGGTTCCGCCCACGGGACCACGGGAGCACTGGCGAGTGCTCGGTGACACCACCGAGGGCGCGCTGCTCGTCGTCGCGGCCAAGGCCGGGATCGACCTGGGTGCGGAGGAGGCGGCGGCGCCGCGGGAGACGGAGTTCCCCTTCGACTCGACCCGCAAGCTGATGACCACGGTGCACAAGACCGGGGCGGGCTACCAGGCGTATGTGAAGGGGGCGCCCGCCGAGCTGCTGGCGCGGTGCACGGATGTGGACTGGGAGGGGAACCGCAGGCCGCTGACCGAGCAGGCCCGCGCGCCGGTCGTGGCGGCGAGTGACGCGTTGGCGTCGCAGGGGCTGCGGGTGCTGGCCGTCGCGCGGCGGGAGCTGGACGGGCCCCGCCCGACGCAGGAGGAGGCCGAGTCAGCGCTGACGCTTCTGGGACTGGTCGGAATGCTGGATCCGCCGCGGCCGGAGGTCACCGACGCGGTCGCCGCCTGCCGTCGGGCCGGTATCCGGATCGTCATGGTCACCGGCGACCACCCGCTGACGGGGGAAGCCGTGGCCCGCCGCGTCGGGATCGTACGGCGGCCGGATCCGGTCGTGGTGACGGGCGCCCGGCTCGACGCGACGGACGACGAGGCACTGGACGCGCTGCTCGCCGAGCCGTCCGAGCTGCTGCTGTGCCGGGTCAGCCCGGAGCACAAGATGCGCGTGGTCACCGCCTTCCAGCGGCGCGGCGAGGTGGTGGCCGTCACCGGGGACGGCGCCAACGACGCCCCGGCCCTCAAACACGCGGACATCGGCGTGGCGATGGGAGCCTCCGGCACCGACGTGGCCCGGGAGGCGGCGTCGATGGTGCTGCTGGACGACTCGTTCGCCTCCATCGCGGGGGCGGTGCGGCTCGGCCGGGCGGTCTACCAGAACATCCGCAAGTTCCTCGTCTACCTCTTCAGCCACAACGTCGGGGAGTTGGTTCCGATCCTGGCGGCCACCTTCGCCGGATTCCCGTTGGTGCCCATCAGCGCGGTGCAGATCCTGGCGATCGACCTGGGATCCGATGTCCTGCCCGCCCTCGCCCTCGGAGCGGAACCCCCGGAGCCCGACGTGATGGACCGTCCGCCGCGTTCCCGCCGGGAACGGCTGTTCTCGGGCGCCGTGGTCGGACGGATCCTGTTTCTGGGCGGCATCCAGGCGGCCTGCGTGACCGGCGTCTTCTTCTGGCACGTCGTCTCCTCCGGTATCCCGTTCGACGACTTCACCGAGGACACCCTCGTCTACCAGGAGGCGATCACCATGGTCCAGGCCGGGATCGTGCTCAGCCAGTTCTTCAACGCGCTCACCGTGCGGACCGACCGGCAGAGCATTCTGAGGGTGGGACTGCTGTCCAATCCGGCGCTGCTGGCGGCGGGCGGTTTCGGTGTCGTCCTGATGGCCGCGATCAGCTACCTGCCGCCGCTGCAGGCCGTGTTCAACACCGCCCCGCTCGACGCGGTCGACTGGGCGGTTCTGGCCGGGCTCGGCACCCTGCCCCTGCTCGCGGACGAGGCCCGCAAGGGGTGGCTGCGTCGTCGTACGGACGGCCGGAAAGGAGCCCTGCGGTGAAGGTGATCGTCGTCGGCTGCGGACGTGTGGGCTCCACGCTCGCCGGTCTGCTCGCAGCGGAAGGGCACGATGTGGCGGTCGTCGACCGGAGTGTCAAGGCGGCCCGGCGGCTGCCCGACAACCCCCGCATCCGGTTCCACGAGGGCAATGGCTACAGCCGCGGCGTGCTCGTGGCCGCGGGGATCGAACACGCGGACGCCTTCGTCGCCGTCACCTCCGGGGACAACAGCAACATCGTCAGCGCGCGCACGGCGAAGGAGACCTACCGGGTGCCGATCGTTCTCGCCCGCATCTACGATCCCCGGCGTGCCGACATCTACCGGGAACTCGGCATTCCCACCATCGCCAGCGTCCGCTGGACCGTGCACCAGATCCACCAGATGCTGCTGCACCGCCACCTGGGCCCCGAACTCAGCTTCGGCAACGGAGAGACCCTGCTCATCCGCTCCGAGGTGCCCGACTACCTCATCGGGAGGCGGCTGACCGAGTTCGACGTCGACGGCGAGATCCGCGTCGTCGAGGTCACCCGTGTCGGCCGCTCCTTGATCCCGGCGCACAGCACGCTTGCGCAGGCGGGCGACCTGGTCACCTTCGCCGTCGCCGCCACCGCGCTGGGCAGACTGCGCGGCTTCCTCGACAAGGAGTTGGGGACATGAACGTGCTCATCGCCGGCGCGGGACGCCTCGGCACCCAGATCGCCCAGGTACTCTCCGCCGCCCGCAACGACGTCACGCTGATCGACATCGACGACGACCGCGTGGCCGAACTGGAAGACCGCCTCGCCGCGCGACTGGTCGCCGGGGACGCCTGTGAACCGGCCCTCTTGGAGGACGCCGGTGCCCTGACCGCCGACCTCGTCATCGCCACCACCGGGGACGACGAGGACAACCTCGTCATCAGCCTGCTCGCCAAACGCCAGTTCTCCGTACCCCGCGTGGCCGCCCGGGTCAACGACGCCGACAACGCCTGGCTGTTCGACGGGCGCTGGGGCGTGGATGTCGCCGTCCCCGCCGCGACCCCGCTGATCTCCCTCATCGAGGAGGCCACCGGCGCCACCGACACGGTCGCCCTGCTGCGGCTCAGCAAGGCCGGCGTCGACGTCATCGAAACGGCCATCACACCGCAGTCCAGGGCGGCCGGGCGACCTCTGGGTGATGTCCGGCTGCCCGAGGGGACCGTCGTCGCCACCATCGTCCGCGACGGACAGCCCACCGTGCCGGACCCGGCGATCCGACTCCGGGCAGGCGACGAACTGCTCCTCGTCTCGCACTCCGCGACCGAGCAGGAGATCCACGCGGCGTTCCAGTAGGCCGGCCCCGATGCGTGGTATCCGGAAACGACATCCGCTCGGCTGTTCGAGCCTTCGAGGCCGCATCACCTGCGGCTCCGTGGCGCCCTCCCCAGCGCCGGCGCCTCCTGCACGGCCAGCCACTCAGGAGCCTGCGTACGGGGTGGGGAAGGCGCGGGCGGCGCCGCGTACCCGCAGGCCGCCCTGCTTGCCGATGACGTGGGGGACGAGGCGTCCAGCTCGGGCTTGCCGGACTCGCCGCGGCAGCCGTACACCGCGGTCTTCCCGCCGGAAGCCTGCCTGGCCGGCCGTACTCCTGCGCTCTCGCCAGCACACGCCGCAGGGCCCCGGAGCCGGGCCTCTACCGCGGGGTCGACATCGTCGTACCGGGCGGCGACAGGGAGCCGGCGCCCGCCGCCGCGACTCAGACGTGCGAACACATGCTCGAACTCGGTGTCGTCGTCCAACCCCCGGAGTCGAGCTCAACGTCCTGAAGATCAAGCCGGCCCGCTGCTTCGACAGAGCGGCCGCCGACTACTTCCTCGCCCAGTTCACCCGGGTGTTCGAGGAGCGGGCGCAGTCCCGCACGGCCTCGGCCATCGTCCTGGTGGTGACCGCCCTGGGCCTGGCCGTGACGAACATGCTGAACCTCCACGGCGGAATGCTGAACCTGATCACCGGCCTCTCGACCTTCGTCAAGATCCCGAACTCGTTCAGGACCCGTGCGGGGATGATGCTGCCGACCCTCGTCATCGGTCTGGGCCTGGCCGTCACGGCGTCACAGGACTTCACCGGCAACCCGACGGCGTTCCTGTCGTTCCTGCTCCTGTTGCCCATTCCCTGGGGAGCGGTGAACCTCGTGGACTTCTACCTCGTCCAGCACGGAGAGTACGACGTCCCCGGCATGTACACCCGCGGCGGAAAGACTGGAGCGATCCGGCCACGTGGACCCACAACGGGGTCAACCTCAAGGTCCTCATCGCCTTCCTGATCGGTGTGGTGTCCGGCATCCCGGCCATGGGCAATGCCTGGTACGTCGGGCCCGTCGCGCGACAATTCTCCAACGGCGACCTGTCCTGGATTCCCGGCATGGTCGTCACCTCGGCCGTCTACCCGGCGCTCGTCCGCGTCGGCCGCGATACCCAAGGAGAGTCGTTCACTGCAGTCGCGCGCCCGCACCGGACATCTCCCTTGTGACCCGAGCCCCCAGCACTGCGCGCCCATGCCTGACCTGCGGTTCCGGCCCGCCCGACCCGAAGCCGTGATCCACATCGCCGGGGAAGACCTTGTGGCTCGCCTCCTCACCCGCGAGAACAGCCTCTCCCAGCGCGACCCGGCACGCCGGCCGACCAGCAGATTCATGAGTGAACGTGTTCGGTCCGTCTGGCGTCGGTGATGCGGAAGGACAGGTGCGCGCCGTGGGGTGTGTCCCGGACCGTCAGGGTGCCTCCGTGGGCGGTGGCGATGTCACGGGCGATGGCCAGGCCGAGTCCGGATCCGCCCGCGTCGCGGGCCCGGGCCTCGTCCAGTCGGTGGAAGCGCTGGAACACCCGCTCGCGGGAGGCGGCCGGGATGCCGGGGCCGTCGTCGATGACGTCCAGTCCGTCGGCCGTGACCTTGATGGTGATCTGGGAGGCGGCGTGCCGGACCGCGTTGGCGACGAGATTGGCGACCATGCGTTCCAGGTGAGGGCGGGAGCCGGTCACGATGACATCGGGCTCCCGCTCCAGCGCGATCTTCACGGGGGCCGGTCGTGCGGCGGCCTCGGCCGCCACCTGAGCCAGGTCGACGTCGGTGCCGATCATTGGTTCGCCGCCGTCGAGTCGGGCGAGGAGCAGCAGATCACCGGTCAGCTCCTTGATGCGGGCCACGTCGGTCAGGGCCTCGGTGATGAGGTCGGGTGCCTGCGTCATCCCGAGTTCGAGTCGGGCGCTGAGCGTGGCGACGGGGTTGCGCAGTTCGTGGGCGGCGTCGGCGACGAACTGCTTGTGCCGCTCGACC
Organism: Streptomyces sp. NPDC042364; assembly: GCF_056437585.1. Taxonomy (NCBI): domain Bacteria; kingdom Bacillati; phylum Actinomycetota; class Actinomycetes; order Kitasatosporales; family Streptomycetaceae; genus Streptomyces; species Streptomyces sp. NPDC042364. The sequence continues at coordinate 12,663 of NZ_JBWKAJ010000029.1, forward strand.
GCGGACTCCAGCTGGCCCAGGGTGGTGTTCATGGTCCGGGCCAGGCGTGCCACCTCGTCGCGGGTCATGGGCTCGGGCACGCGGCGGTGGAGGTTCTTGGCGGTGATGTCGGCGAAGGTGGCCCTGATCGATTCCACGGGGGCCAGCACCCTGCCCATCAACTGCCATGTCATGACGGCCATCAGCACCACCAGCACCGGGACACCCACCAGGAGCAACTGCTCAAGCATGTCGAGGGCGTTGCGGACGGGGGCCAGCGAGACCCGGGCCCTCACCGTCACCGGGCCGTCGGCGGTGTCCACGACCGTGCTGGCGGTCGCGTAGCCGTCGGCCAGGACCACCTTCTCCTCGCCCGTGCCGGCGCCGTTCTCGTTCTTCCCCGGTGTCGGCTCCGCGCTGCCCACCCCGGTGGGTGGAGCCGCGTCGAGGGGCGGGTCCTCCTTGAGGGCGGCGGCACTGGCCCTGACCTTTCGCGTGGCCTCGTCGGCGACGCCACCTTCCAGACTGTCGTGCATCGTGAGGATCAGCACGAGGGAGGCCGCGGTCAGTACCGTGGCGACGATGACGGTCGCGGCCAGGGTCACCCGCATCCGCACCGACAGCCGGTTCACGAAAGCTCCAGAAGATAACCGCTGCCTCGCACGGTTGTCAGGATGCGCGCCCCGAACGGTGCGTCGATCTTGCGGCGCAGGGCACTGATGTAGACCTCGACGATGTTGGGATCGCCCTCGAAGGCGAAATCCCAGGCGTGCTGGAGCAGTTCCGCCTTGGTGACTACTTGGCCGGCCCTGCGGGCCAGCAGGTGCAGCACCGCGAACTCCTTGGGAGTGAGCGCGATGTGTACGCCGCCGCGCCGGGCGCACGCCGCCGCCGGGTCAACCTGTAGATCGCCTACCTCGATGACGGCGGGCCGTTCCTGAGCCCCGCGGCGGACGAGGGCCCGCAGCCGCGCCAGCAGCACCGCGAAGGAGAACGGTTTGGCCAGGTAGTCGTCCGCGCCGCTGTCCAGCGACTGGACCTCGTCGAGTTCACCGTCCATCGCGGTCAGCATCATGATCGGTGTCCAGTTGCCGGATTCGCGCAACTTCCGGCACACCGCGAAGCCGTTGAGGCCCGGCAGCATCACGTCCAGCACGATCGCGTCATACCGGTGCTCACCGGCCATCCAGACGGCCTCACTGCCGTCACCGACCACGTCCACGGCGAAACCCTTGTCCGCCAGTCCGGACTTGATGACGTCGGCGAGTCGTTGTTCGTCCTCGACCAGAAGCAGGCGCATCCGCTCAGTTTCCGCCATCCGAGCTGAAAAAATCCTGAAGATACCCCTCAGAACCGCTTCAGGTACAGCCCGGCACGCTTGCCGCCATGAACACGACCACTCCAAGCTTCCGTGGCAGGCGTCTGGCGACGGCCGGCGTGCTCACCGCCCTTGTGCTCGCCGGATGCGGGACGAGCAAGGCCACCATGGCTCCGGACAACAACGCCTCACACCAGGCTCTGTCCGGAATCTGCGCGGCCTCCACACAGCGAAACGGCATCGTGCAGTGCACGAAACTGTTCGCGGGGAAGAAGCCCGTCCGACTGCCGAGCGACCCGTCCCGCACACAGCGCTACGGAGCCCTCAAGCGCGGCGGAACGAAGTTCCACACCCGCGGCGGCGATGTGCCGCTCGCCGCCGCCGTCGCCAGGCGACTGGAAGCGGATGCCAGGAAGGGCCACACCGCCTACGCGAACACCATCTACCTCGCGACGATCTCCGAGGGTGCCGTCACCAAGATCAAACCGGTTGCGGACATCGCAGAGAACGCCGTCCTCCGCGCCGCCTTCGCCGGCCGGGCCATGGAGGGCACCATCGGTGTCCGCACCCGACAGGGCGACTACGACCTCCGCGCAACCCTCCCCGTCCGTATCGAACTCGCCAGGTCACCGGTCCGCGGGGAACTGACCGGAAAGATCACCAACGCGACCAGGGCCGTCCGCAGCGCCAAGGGCTCCTGCTTCGCGCCGCTCAACCGCACCACGGCGAACCCTCTCGTCGGAAAGTTCACCGCTAAGGTCGCCCTTGAGCGTGTCTCCTCCATGCACGTGGCGTTCGACGACGAACTCCTCCTCAGGTGGTCGAGCCAGGTGAGCAACATGAGCCCCGCGTACTATCCGAGCATCGCGACCCTGCTCGGTGGGGATCCGCTCGGCCGGACCTGGGAGACAATGATCCACGGGACACCATGGGCCGGCCCGCCCGTCGGCCTTCGCCTCGTCAGCGGCGGCGGCGAAGCCTGCTGAGAACATGACCGGACAACCGTCCCGCCCCTACGGCACCCCCACCGCACCCCGCGTGGCCGTCCGCTCGGTGCCGGGGTGGAGCGAGGGGGCGTCCCACCCCGGCGGGGGTCTCATCGGATGTGCTTCGCCGGCCTGGTGGCGGCGTTGAGGAGGTATTCCAGGGGGCCTCGGCGGAAGAAGCGGGACCAGATCGCGGCGAACACGGTAGCCCCGAGGACGAACATGAGCAGCGGCACCCATGATCGCTGGGAGCCGGTCCCGGCGGGCACGGACAGCGCCGACTGGGCGAGGAAGTGGCCGACGTAGGCGGTCAGGGACATGGTGCCCACGGCGATGACCGGCTTCGCCAGGCGGCGCAGTCGCGGCAGGCGGTCCATCGCCACCGTCGCGCCCACGATCACGAGGATCGCGACGCCCACGCTGCCGATGATGTCGAACGTGGTCCCGCTGTGCGGCCCGGCCTTCAGCAGGAACGACGCGGGCATCTCGGGGAACGACCCCCCGTCCGGGGACATCGAACCGCTGGCGGGGGGCATCGAACCGGAGCTGCCGGACGACGACCCGTCTTCCGCGAGGCTCCTCAACGCGCCCGATCCGGCGAGCAGCAGGGACATGCCGTAGGCGGCCGCGGTGAGGGAGGCGCCGAGCGCGGCGAGGCGCTTCTGAACGGTGCCGGAGGACAGGTCGAGGCGGCCCAGTGCCATGCCCGCGATCACGAACGACATCCACGTGAGCGCCGGGTAGAAGCCGGTGAGCAGCAGGTCGAGCACTCCCACCTCGCTGAGGCGGCGGAGCGGGTCGTAGGCGTTGATGCTCTCCCGGACCGACGAAGTCAGCAGCGAGTTCAGGGCGAACGCCAGCTGCGGTGTGACGAGGGCGAACGCGGCTGCGATGATCGCGAGGGTCCTGGCACGCAGTCGCACCAGGGGCAGGGCGAGGAGGAAGTACACCCCGTAGAAGCCGAGGATGATCACTCCCCCGTACTCCATCGCCAGCACGGTGCCCAGCACCAACAGGACCACGGCGCGGATCGCGATGCGGGCCTTCGCCTGCCGGCCCGCCAGGCCCGTCTTCGGCTCGCGGCGGCCGGCGATCAGCATCAGCGAGAACCCGGCGAGAGTGGCGAACAGGACCGACGAGTGGCCATCCGCCATGTAACGGATCCAGCTCGCCACGCCGCTCGTGGCGGACAGCGGGGGGCCGATGTGCACGATGTACATGCCGAAGACCGCCAGCGCGCGGGCCAGGTCCACCCCGACGAGGCGTCCCATCGAGGGACCGGCCGAGGCCGGCACGGCGGACTCGGGGGAGGTTCGGGGCGGCGGAGGTGAGTTCTCCGGGAGAGCTGACGTCTCCTGCGGCGGCTGCGTCTGTGTCATACGGCAAACCTCGCGCGGAGCTCAGGCGGCGGGCCATCCGGCAGGCTTCGGTAACGCCCCCGCCGACCGGCGGGTACCGCCCTGCCGACCGGCGGAACCTCGTCCCCGTCCCGGCCCGGTGCGACCGGGCGGTGGTCTTGTCCAGCCACTCGGCGGGGGTGGACCCGACGGTTGCCGGATGGGTGCGGGGCGGCCGGGCTTCCAGGGTGGAGGCATGACACACCGTGCGCGGCGCAAGGAGCCCGACACCTCCCACGCCTCACCAGCTGACGAACCGGGGCATGACGTGGTCCCTCGCAGGGGCGACTTCCTGGAGTTCCTCGGCCTGGTGCTGGCTGCGGGCGCCCTCGTCCTGGTCGTCGTACGCCCTGAGCTCCCCGAAGCGTTGGTGCGCGCCCTTTCGTCGAGCACAGCCGGACTCGTCCGCTGAGCCGGCACACCGTCACCGCCGGGCCGCCCGGCACCGTCCATGCGGTGCCGGGCGGCCCGCAGAAGGAAGGAATGTTGTGAACACCGCATCCGCCCCGGCGAAGGATGAGACGCCCCTGTCTGCCCGGGAGACTGTCAGGGCGCTGTACGGGTATGTGCGGCCGCACCGTTGGGCCGTTGCCCTTGGTCTGTTGTGTGCCCTGGTCGGGGCCGCCGGGGCGTTGTTGCAGCCGCTGGCCACGAAGGCGCTGGTGGACCGGATGGCCTCCGGTGGGACGATCACCGGGATCCTGATCGGGCTCACCGTACTGGTGGTGCTGGGCACGGCCGTCGAGGCGTTCGGCGCGTATGTGCTGGAGCGGACGGCGGAGTCGGTGGTCCTGGCCGCTCGACGCACCGTGGTGGGGCGGCTGTTGCGGCTGCGACTCGCGGAGTTCGAGCGGATCCCGCCGGGTGATCTGATGTCCCGCGTCACCTCGGACACGACGCTGCTGCGGGCGGTCAGCACCCAGGCGGTCGTCTCCGCGACCACCGGCGCGGTCGCGTTCGTCGCGGCGATCGTGATGATGGCGTTCCTCGACGCCGTGCTGCTGGGCGTGACGCTCGGCGTGGTCGTGCTGGTCGGCGGGGCCGTCGCGCTGGTGATGCCGCGGATCGCGCGGGCCACCGAACGGTCGCAGCAGGCGGTCGGGGAGATCTCCGTCGCGTTGGAGCGGGCCTTCGGGGCGTTCCGTACGGTGAAGGCGTCCGGGGCCGAGGGCCGGGAGACCGCCCGGGTGGAGGCGGCGGCGCGGCGGGCGTGGCGGCACGGCGTGAAGAGCGCGAAGTGGGAGGCCGCGGCGGGCTCGGCCGACGAACTCGCCGTACAGCTGGCCTTCCTCGCGGTGCTCGCCGTCGGCGGGGCGCGCGTGGCGTCCGGGGAGATCCCGGTCTCCACCCTCATCGCCTTCCTGCTGTACCTCTTCTATCTGATGGAGCCGGTGTCCCGGCTGGTCGACGCCGCCTCCTCCTACCAGGAGGGGTCGGCCGCCATCTCCCGGATCGCGGCCGTGGAACGTCTGGCGACGGAGCCGGTCATCGGGCGGCAGGACACCCCGCCCCGGCAGGAGGCTGCGATGCCGGGCCCCGCGTCGGTCCGCTTCGAGGACGTGTCCTTCCGCTACCGGCCCGGTCTGCCGTACGTCCACCACCAGGTCGGCTTCGAGGTGCCGGGCACCGGGACGACGGCCTTCGTCGGTCCCTCGGGCGCGGGCAAGTCGACGGTGTTCGCGCTCGTCGAGCGGTTCCACGAGGTCACGGGCGGCCGGGTCCTGGTCGACGGCAAGGACGTCCAGGACTGGTCCCTGTCCGAGCTGCGGTCCGCCATCGGGTACGTGGAACAGGACGCGCCCGTCTTGGCCGGCACCCTGCGGGAGAACCTCGTCTTCGCGGCGCCCGGCGCGACGGACGACGACATCCGCGACGTCCTGGTCCGGACGAAACTCGACACCCTCGTCGAGCGCCTGCCCCACGGCCTGGACACCCCGGTCGGACACCGCGGCTCCAAGCTGTCCGGCGGCGAGCGGCAGCGCGTCGCCATCGCCCGCGCCCTGCTGCGCAGGCCCCGCCTGCTTCTTCTGGACGAGGCGACCTCGCAGCTCGACGCCGTCAACGAGCTGGCGCTGCGGGACGTCCTCACGGAGGTGGCCCGCGAAACCACCGTGCTGGTGGTGGCCCACCGCCTGTCGACGGTGACCGGCGCCGACCGGATCGTCGTCATGGACGCCGGACGGGTCCGCGCCATCGGCACCCACGAGGAACTGGTGGATGAGGACCCGCTGTACGCACAACTGGCAGCCACCCAGCTCCTGACCCCCGCCAGATGACCCCACCACACGCGAGGTGGTCCGGTCGGCCACTGCCCCACGCCCGGCCGGACAACCAACCACGCCCACACCCACACCACGCAGACCAAGACCGCGAAAGGCCGCCCATGTACACCGAGTCCGCCATCCGTCACAGACGAGCGGTGTGGAGATGGCCGGCGCAGCCGACCGCGCTGTTCGGCGGCGTGTACGGGCTGCTGGTGTCGAGTTCGGCCGTCGCCGCGCTCACCCAGTTCGGCGAGACGACTCGAGCGGCACGCATGGACGACGCCCTGTGGGTCCTGTTCACCGCCCTCGCCTCGGCCCTGGCCCATGGTTACGCCCACCAGATCGCCCACCGCGACGCGCAGGGACGTCCCGGCGTACGGGGTGTGGTGCGTGCCGTGCTCGCCGAATGGCCGCTGGTGGTGGCGGCGCTGCCCACCGCACTGCTGCTGTGGGGGGCGGGCCTCGGCTGGTGGCGCTCGGCAGGCATCGAGTACGTCGCCTTCGGCATCAACACCGTCCTGCTGCTGGGCTGGGGCGTGCTGGCTTCCCGGGCCGCGGGCAGCACATGGGGACGAGCTCTCAGGATCGGCTGTGCCGACGCGATCCTGGGAGTGGCCGTCGCCTTGGTCAGCACGCTGCTGAAGTGACGCGGCGACTTGTCACGTGTAGCACTGTCCGGCCGCAGCAGTCTTCCTGGAGGCCGCATGCCTCGCCGACTCGGACGCGGCTCTCGATGATCCGGTGGCCGGCAGGGCGGCCGCCCCCACCAGTGGGATGCGGCCAACGGCCATGGCCGCGGCGGATCACCGGTCCGCCGTCCGCGCGAACAGCGACGACCATGCCGAGCAGCCGGCCTGGCGGCGGCTCACCGCGCATCCGCACCCGGAGGATCCTTCCCAGGGTTCACAGCTCAGTCCGCGCCGAGCGGGACCCGCAGCCGTACCCGATAGCCGCCTTCCGCGGTCGGGCCCGCATCCAGGGTGCCGTGCAGGATGTCGGCACGTTCCCGCAGCCCGACGAGGCCTTGCCGGGAGCCGGGGAGGGACAGGGAAGGACGCGTGGCCGGGGTGTTGGTGACGGTCACTCCGATGCCCTCGCCGTCCTGCCACAATTCGACGCTGGCCGTGGCGCCAGGTGCGTGTTTGCGGACGTTGGTCAGCGCTTCCTGAACCGTACGGTAGAGGGCGCGTTGGGTGGGCGTGCTCACCGTGGGCGGCAGTTCCCCTGTCAGCTGTACGTGAGTGCCGCTCGATTCCACGAGTTTACGCAGGTCGGCAAGGGTGGGTTGAGGTGTCAGCTCGGTTGCGTCGCCGCCGGAGGCCCGCAGCAGGGTGACCATGGTGCGCAGTTCGTCGAGCGTGGTGACGCTCAGCGAACGGATCGTGCGAGCGGCCTCCTTGGCGTCCACGTCCCGGGCGGCAACCTGCAACGCCCCGGCCCGTACGGCGATCAGGCTGACCTGATGGGAGACCACGTCGTGCATCTCCCGGGCCAGCTGGGCGCGTTCGCGAGCGAGGACGGCCTGGGCGTGCAGGGTCCGCTCGTGTTCCCTTGCCTCCTCGATCTCGGCCAACCGCCGCGCCAGGTCCCGCTGTGCCTGGAGAAGCTGACCGAAGAGGACCGGTGCCGCGGTCGTGGCCAGGCCGTACACGAAGAAGACCAATGTCATGGTCCGGTCGACCTCGGCCAGGGGCCACGGAGTGCTGCTCGCGACGGCGGCCAGGGCGACGCACACGGCGAGGAGACGGCGGTCGCGGGAGCGTTCGGCCAGGGCGAACAGCGCCGCGAGCACGGCGACGGCGACATCCTGCATCAGCGCGACGGGCAGGGTGAGCAGGAACACGACGAGCGGGAACCGGCGCCGGAAAGCCAGCGCGGTGCACCCGACAGCCGCCAGCGCGAGCTCGAGGCGCGTGGGCTCCCAGTTGTTCAGCCGCACGTCCACGGCCGCCGCGGCCACCAGGGCCAGGTCGATGACCGGCGCGGGAACCCGCTGCCACAGGGCGCGTGCACGGCTCATCCCCCGGCCTCCGACCGCAGGCGCTCGTCGAGCAGCCCGGCCCGCTGCGCCAGCAGCGCCGCCTGCACCCGGCTCGCCACGCGAAGCTTCGTCAGGATGGCGCTGACGTGGTCCTTCACCGTGCCCGCCCCCAGGTGGATACGCGCCCCGATGTCGGCGTTCGACAGCCCCTCCGCCACCAGGACGAGGACGTCGCGCTCCCGCGCGGTGAGCAGCCGGACCCGCGCGGCCTCCTCGTCGACGGCCGTCCCGGTGCCGGGGTGGCTGAGCAGCAGCGTCCGTGACGCCTTGGGAGACAGCACCACACCGCCCGCGGCCAGGGTGCGCACCAGGTGGGCGAGCTGCTCGGGCTCGGTGTCCTTGAGGAGGAAACCGGCCGCGCCGGAGTGCAGGGCGGTGAGGATGTACTCGTCGGCGTCGAACGTGGTCAGCATCGCCACCACCGGCGGGTCCGGCATCGTGCGCAGTTCCCGGAGCACGGTGAGCCCGTCGACGTCCGGCATCCGGATGTCCAGCAGCACCACATCGGGCCGCTCCCGGCGGACCGTCTCGACCGCCTCGCCGCCACCGGCGGTCGCAACGACCTCGATGTCCTCGGACGCGCCCAGAATCAGCTGGAAGCCCGAGCGGACCAGGGCCTCGTCGTCAACCACCACTACCCGGATCACGCGCTCCCCCTACCCTTCGTTCATACCGTCCGGCCCACGCCGACCCAACCCTAAAGCCACGATCGGTCCCGGCGGCCCGCTGAGCTGCAGCTCCAGCCACACGGCGGGGTAGCACCCACCACTCGGCAGGGCCACGGCAGCCTTCTGCCGGATGGGCCGTGATCGGCCCGGCCTCCAGTCTGAGGGCCATGATCCATCGCCCGGACTCCGCACTGCTCTCCCGGCCGATACCCCGTCTTCCGGAGGCGATAGGCCGGTTCGTGGCGGCCGCCCTCCGTCTCGGCCGGCAGCTGATGGACCGCCCGGGCCGCGCCGCGGACGGCAGGTCGGCGTCAGGCGGGGCCGGGATCGGTCGGCCAGGTCCACTGGCGAGGCCCGCAAGGGCTGTCCCCTTGCGGGCCGAGCGGGCCGTGCGGGTCGGGGTGGGGCAGGAAGCCGAGCCACCCCGACCGGACATCAGCGGATGTACCGGGCGGGTTTGGTGGCGGCGTTGAGCAGATACTCCAGAGGGCCGCGGCGGAAGAAGCGGGACCAGATCGTGGCGAACACGATCGCTGTCAGGATGTACGTGAGCACGGGCACCCAGGACGTCGTGGTGCCGGCGCCGGAAGCGGGCCACGCGGACTGTGCGAGGAAGTGGCCTACGTAGGCGGTCAGGGACATGGTGCCCACCGCGATGACCGGCTTCGCCAGGCGGCGCAGTGGCGGCAGGCGGTCCATCGCCGCCGTCGCGGCCACGATCACGAGGATCGCGATGCCCGCGCAGCCGATGGTGTCGAAGGTGGTGCCTGTGTGAGACACGGCGCCCAGCAGGTCCGAGGCCGACAGCTCGGGACCGCCGGGTGCGCTGCCAATGGAGCCGGAGCCGGAGAATGCCGAGCCGCTGCCCATGGCGCCCGGACCGGAGCCGCTGGAAGGTCCCCCACCTCCGCCGACGTTCCACACGGCGCTCGCGCCGGTCAGCAGTGTGGCCAGGCCGTAGGCGGCTGTGGCGAGGCCGGCACCGAGGACGGCCAGGCGCCGCCGGACGACGGGGGCGGACAGGTCGAGGCGGGCCAGAGCCATGCCGGTGGTCACGAACGCCATCCACGTGATGGTCGGGTAGAGGCCCGTCAGCAGCAGATCGAGTACTCCCACGGTGCTGAGGCGTTCCAGCGGGTCGTAGGCGTTGACGGTCTGCTGGACGGAGTCGCTCAGCCACATCTTCAGAACGAACGCCAGCTGCGGCATGACCAGCGCGATCCCGGCCGCGATGAGCGCCAGTGTCCTGGCGCTCAGTCGTACCAGGAGCAGTGCGAGGAGGAAGTAGACGCCGTAGTAGGCGAGGATGATGATGTCCCCGTACTCCATCGCCAGCACGGTGCCCAGCGCCAGCAGGATCACGGCGCGGATCGCGATCCGGGCCTTCGCCTGTCGGCCCGCCAGGCCGGTCTTCGGCTCACGGCGCCCGGCGATCAGCATCAGCGAGAACCCGGCGAGGGTGGCGAACAGGGCCGAGGAGCGTCCCTCGGCCAGGAAGTACACCCAGCTGCCGACACTGCCCTGGGGGGAGTCCATCGGGGCGATGTGCACGATGTACATGCCGAACACCGCCAGCGCACGGGCCAGATCCAGCCCGACCATGCGTCCCATCGAGGGGCCGCCCGAGACTTGCTGCCCGGAGGACTCGGACGGGGCCTGCGGCGGTGGTGTCGCGTTCCTCTGCGGAGCCGACAGCTCCTGCGGCGGCTTTACCTGTGTCATACGCCGAATCCTTCGGTGCCGCCAGGAGGTGGAGCATCCGACAGGTTTCGGCAACGCCCCCGCCGACCGGCTGGGACTGCCCCGCCGACCGGCGGAACCGCGCCGCCACCGGGGCGCCGTAGAGATGGCCACCAGCGAGAAGGAGGACGGCCAGTACGGGCCGGCCAAGAAGCTGGCCGCGGAAATCATCACCACGCAGAACGCCGAGATCGAGGAGAGGAACAAGCTCCGTGCACCGCAGCACCGACAGTGGGGCGACCTGGACGAAGACCGGGCCCGTTCCGGGCGGGCGGCCCCAGGCCCTGACCGCCGTCGACGCCAAGCGCGTCCTGGCGGCCACGCAGGACGGCGTGTACGAATCCCGTGACGGCGGCAGGACGTTCACCCAGCGCCTGCCTGTGTCCTCCTCCGAAGGGCACTGAGCGCGCAGTCACTGTGTTTCAGCGCGTCGGCGCGCCGCCCGCCCCGGTGGCGGGGGCGCCGAATGGTGGTTCGGCAGGCGGGGGCGCGGTGCGTGGCAGCCGGAGGCGTTTGAGGGTGAGGGCGTTGACGGCGACGATGATGCTGGAGCCGGACATGGACAGGGCGGCGATCTCCGGGCGGAGCACCAGGCCGGTGGCCGGTTCGAAGACGCCTGCGGCGATCGGCAGGGCGATGGCGTTGTAGCCGATGGCCCAGCCGAGGTTCTGGCGCATCTTGCGCAGGGTGCCGCGGCCGATGCGCAGGGCGGTGGGCACGTCGAGCGGGTCGGAGCGCATCAGGACGAGGTCGGCGGTCTCGATGGCGACGTCCGTACCGGCGCCGATGGCGATGCCGAGGTCGGCCTGGGCCAGCGCCGGGGCGTCGTTGACGCCGTCGCCGACCATGGCGACCTTGCGGCCGCCGCGCTGCAGCTCGGCGACCTTGGCCGCCTTGTCGCCCGGGAGGACCTCGGCGATGACGGTGTCGATGCCGAGGCGTCCGGCGATCCGCCGGGCGGTGGCGCGGTTGTCGCCGGTGAGCATGACCACCTCGACGCCGAGGGCGTGTAGTTCGGCCACGGCCTCGGCCGAGGTTTCCCGGGGCGCGTCGGCGACGCCGAGCAGACCTGCCGCCCGTCCGTCGACGGCGGCGATGACGACGGTGCGGCCGGTGTCGGCCAGTTCTTCGCGGCGGTCGGCCAAGGGGCCGAGGTCCACGCCTTCGCGCAGCGCCAGGCGACGGTTGCCGACCGCGACCCGGTGGCCGTCGACGACGGCGGTCGCGCCATGACCGGGGACGTTCTCGAAGTGCCGGGCACTCGCGGGCCCCACGGCGCGGGCTTCGGCGTGGCGTACGACGGCTTCGGCCAGCGGGTGCTCGGACTCGCGCTCCACCGCCGCGACGAGCCGCAGGAGCTCCGCCTCGTCGGTGCCCGGGGCGGTGACCACGTCGGTGACTTCCGGTTCGCCCTTGGTCAGGGTGCCGGTCTTGTCCATGACGACGACCTGGATGCCGGCGGACGCCTCCAGGGCGACGGCGTTCTTGAACAGCACGCCTCGCTTCGCTCCGAGGCCGGTGCCGACCATGATGGCAGTCGGGGTCGCGAGTCCCAGGGCGTCCGGGCAGGTGATGACCACGACGGTGATGGCGAACAGCATCGCGGTGCCCAGCGAGCGGTCCGTGGCCAGCAGCCAGACCGCCAAAGTGGCAGCGCCGCCGATCAGGGCGACGAAGACCAGCCAGAACGCCGCCCGGTCCGCCAGCCGCTGTCCCGGTGCCTTGGAGTTCTGGGCCTCCTGGACCAGCTTGACGATCTGGGCCAGGGCGGTGTCGGAACCGACCTTGGTGGCGCGTACCCGCAGCGTGCCGTTGGCGTTGATGGTCGCGCCCACCGCCTGCGCGCCGGGCGCCTTGTGCACCGGCAGGCTCTCGCCGGTGACCATCGACTCGTCGACCTCGCTCTCGCCCTCCTCCACAACCCCGTCGACAGCGACCTTGGCTCCGGGGCGGACCAGCATCAGGTCGCCGACCACGACCTCGGCGGTCGGCACCTCGACCGGCACCCCGTCGCGTACGACGAGGGCCTTGGGCGGGGCGAGATCCAGAAGCGTGCGGATGGCGTCGTTGGCGCCGCCCCGGGCACGCATCTCGAACCAGTGACCGAGCAGCACGAAGGACGCCAGGACGGTGGCCGCTTCGTAGAAGACGTCGCCGCCGCCGGTGAGCGTGATGATCAGGGAGTACAGCCAGCCGGAGCCGACGGCGACCGCGACCAGCACCATCATGTCCAGGGTGCGGGCGCGCAGGGCCCGTACGGCGCCGTCGAAGAAGATCGTGCACGAGTAGAAGATCACCGGCAGGGACAGTAGGAGCGCCCACACGTCCTGGCGCAGACCGAAGGGGACCGGCGCGTCGAGGCCGAAGACGTCCTCGCCGATAGGCGACCAGATCACGATCGGAACCGAGAACAGCAGCGCCACCAGGAAACGGTTGCGCATGTCGGCCACCATCGCCGCCATCGACATCCCACCGTGGCCACCGTGGCCCATCAGCTCGTGCGGGGAGGGCATCTGCTCCGGTGCCGCCGGCGCCTCGGCGGGCTCCACGTGCGCGGCCCGTGCCGACTCCGCGGGTTCAGGCACTACGGCCACGCCGGCGGCCCGGCCCTCCTGCCCCGCGTGCTCGTCCGCGACCTCCCCCACGGGCGGATCGGGTTCGGCCATCGGATCGCAGACGTGGGAGGGCACCACCTGGCCCACGCAGTGGTAGCCGCACTCGGTCACCCAGCGGTGCAACTCGGCCAGCGACGTCCGCCGGGGATCGAAGACCACCGTCGCCGATTGCGCGACCGCGTTGACCTCAACCTCCAGTACGCCAGGGCGCCGCCCCAGCACGGCGGCGACGGTGCTCTGCTGCGACGCCCACGCAAGACCCCGCACATCCAGCAGCGCCGTGCTGCGCTCCTTGCGGGGGACCGCCGGGGCATGCCTGCGGTGACCGTGGTCGTCTGCGGGGTCAGGCACGCTCATCCCTCCTTCGGGGTTCGTTCCGCCGCGTTCCCACAGCCGGGCCGGCAGCGTGGGTACGCAGCACCCGCGGGAGCCGGTGCGGACCGGTGAGCACGGCTGAGGTCCGCGCCGCCCGGATGACGGATACAGCCGGCGCCAAGGCCCGGATCCGCACCAGGGACGGCGTGCAGCCCCTCGTACTGGCACCCGCTGCGAGTACGGCAACAGTGGTGAGGGCCCAGAACCAGTGTCGCGCGCGCCGTACAGCAGCGGCAGTCATCAGCGCGCCTTCGGGTGGCGGTCCGGACCATGGCGAGTGCGGTGCGGCCCCGGTGTGACGAGGTGAGTGACGTGCGGGGCTGAGCTGGGGTCCGAAGCCGCTGTCCTGAAGTGCGGTGTTCACCGCGTGCAGGTCGCCCACCAGCGCCGGCAGGCTGTCGGGACCGCGGCGGGAGCGCAGCCATGAGTGCCGTAGTCGTCACGGCTGAACTCCACCGGCACACCCGCCCGTTCGGAATCCGCGTCCAACACGATCGTGCTGGCCTCGCTGGCGCTGTCGTTCGGCATCGGCATGCTCAGTGGCGGCATGCAGCACTTCGAGGACTTCCCCGAGCGGGCGGCGATGCTGATCCCGTTCGGGCTGGCGCTGTCCTTCGTGGCGTACGTGCTGCGCTACGACCCCGCGCGCCGGCGCAGCATCATCGGCCCGACCGGGCTGCGGTCACCGCGGCGGTCGCATTCGTCGGGCTGCGCGGTATCGCCGCCGGCATGGCCGCCGAGTCCGGCGGCGGCCACAGCCACGGCGAGGAGACCGCCAGCGAAACGGAGACGGCGAAGACAGACGACGGTCATACGCAGGACAGCCACACCGAGGACGCCGGAACGACGGCGCCCGAGAGCTCACCCAGCGCCGAAAGCACCGGAACCGGCGCGGGCGAGCAAGAAGGCGGTCATGCGGAGGACGGACACGCCCACTGAGTCGGGGCTCCCGTCACCCGTGGGGCGATCGCTACCGGGCCGAAGTTCCAGTCGGTGGTCAGCCCTGCGGTCACCGGCACCAAGGCCGCCTATGGTCGAGCAGCGGGATTTCAGGCCAGGTCCGTGGCGACGACCACACGGGAGCGTTGCTTCGGGCACCGCTCCTCGTAAAGCCTCGTCACGGCATCTCTCAGCGCCGGACGCGGGGCATTCCCAGGCCGATCCAGGCGATGATCTCGCGCTGGATCTCGTTGTTGCCGCCGCCGAAGGTGAAGATGACGGCCGAGCGGTAGCCGCGTTCGAGTTCGCCGTGCAGGACGGCGCCCGCCGAGCCCTCCTTGAGCGCGCCGCCGGTGGCGACGATCTCCATGAGCCAGGCGTAGGCGTCACGGCGGGCCTCGGAGCCGTAGACCTTGACGGCGGAGGCCTCCTGCGGGGTGAGGGTGCCGTCCTGGACGGCGCTGACCATGCGCCAGTTCAGGAGCTTGAGCGCGTCGAGCCTGGCGTGGGTCCGGGCGAGGCGGCGGCGTACCCAGGGCAGGTCGATGACACGGCGGCCGTCGGCGAGCTTGGTCTCCATGGCCCAGCGCTGGACGTTGTGCAGGGAGCGGATGGCCATGGTTCCGTGGGCGGCGAGGGTGACGCGTTCGTGGTTGAGCTGGTTGGTGATCAGCCGCCAGCCCTTGTTCTCCTCGCCGACGCGACGGGAGACGGGGACGCGGATGTTCTCGTAGTAGCTGGCGGTGGTGTCGTGCGAGGCGAGGGTGTTGATCAGGGTGCAGGAGTAGCCGGGGTCGGTGGTCGGGACGAGGAGCATGGTGATGCCCTTGTGCGGCGGCGCCCCGGGGTCGGTGCGGGTGGCCAGCCACACCCAGTCCGCGGTGTCGCCGTTGGTCGTCCAGATCTTCTGGCCGTTGACGACGTACTCGTCACCGTCACGCACCGCGCGGGTCTTCAGCGCGGCGAGGTCCGTGCCGGCGTCGGGCTCGCTGTAGCCGATCGCGAAGTCGATCTCGCCGGAGAGGACGCGCGGCAGGAAGTACGACTTCTGCTCCTCGGTGCCGTACTGCATGATCGTCGGGCCGACCGTGTTGAGCGCCATCAGCGGCAGCGGGACGCCTGCCTGGGCGGCCTCGTCGAAGAAGATGAACTGCTCGATGGCGCTCAGGCCGCGTCCGCCGTACTCCTTGGGCCATCCGACGCCCAGCCAGCCGTCCGCGCCGAGGCGGCGGACGGTCTCGCGGTAGAAGCGCTTCTGCGCCGCCGGGTCGGAGTGGCGGGTGTAGGCGCCCGCCGGGACCAACTCGGCGAAGTAGGCGCGCAGTTCGGTGCGCAACCGCTGCTGCTCGGGCGTGTATTCGAGGTGCACGGCGCCTCCAGGCTCCCCAGGGCCGAACTGACGGCGCACACGCTAGAACGTGTTCCAGTAATTGGGAACACGCGGGAGCGTCGCGGTCCGTTAGATTCCCGTCGGTTCCTCTCGGGGGTGCCCGAGGGGCCGCGCGGCTCAGCCGAGGGTGACGAGGAAGTCCGTGCAGGCCCGGGCGCAGTCCCGGCAGGCCCGGGCACTCTCCTCGGCGCCGGGGTGCTCGTCGAAGACGCGGGCGCACTCCAGGCTGACGGTCCGGCACCACTCCACCTGCACGCGGACGGCCGCTTCGTCGAGGTCGGCCTGCTCGGAGAGCGCCCGGCAGGTGGCGTCGCACACCTCCGCGCACATGATGCCCTTGCGTCGCATGTGTTCCTGGCTGTCGGGGCCGTCCGGATCGGCGAGGCTCGCCCGCAGGGCACACGCGCGTGCACATTCGGTGCACGCCTGGGCGCACGCGAAGCGGTCCTCGAGGAACCGGATGAGTTCCTGCTGGGATGTCGTCGTCGAGGTCACCCGAGGCGGGTAGCCGGACCGGTGTCCGTCAAACCGGACCAACGTTCGCCGAGCCGGAAGCGGTGTCCGTCAGATTGCGGGGGCCGCCGACCCCGGTTCACGGCGTTCCGTTTTCGCGGGCGCCGGACCGGGCACCCGTGCACACCCCGGCACGGGGGCGAGGAAACGGTCACCCGACCGCCTCCCATGTGAGCCGCCGGGTTCACCTGACCCTTTGGGGGTATTCATTCAATATGAAGACGGAATGGGCTAATTTCGCAGCAGAGCGCAGCGTGCTGGGCGGCGCCGCGCCGTTCATCGCCGGTGTGGTGGTCGTGTCGGTGCTGATCGGGGCCCTCTGGCTGGGCGCGCGCCTCCGTGCGCGTGAGCCGCGCCGTCCACTGCCCGACGAGCAGCCCAAGCTGCCCGAAGGCGGCGCCGTGCGCGAGGAGCGGGCGAACCGCGAGCCGGACGAGATCCCGAAGAGCGACTACCGGCTGACGCCCTACGAGGTGCACGGGAACCAGGGCACCCGGCCCAGCCCCGACAAGAAGCGGCCCCGCTGGAGCAAGAACAGCAGCGGCTCCTTCGGCAGCGGCGGGCTCGGCGCCCACTGACACCGCATCGCGGCGGGCCCCGGCTGCGGCAGGGGCCCGTCGGCTCGCTGCCCGGAGGGGGACTGCACCCGAGGATCACGTAGCGTCACCGAAGCGGCACGCGGACGTTCGGCCACGAGGGAGTGAGATCCATGGCAGACCACAGGACGCTGCCACTGCCCGACTACGACCATCTGCCGATCGGCGGCCTGGAGAGCCGCGTGCGGTCGCTCACCGCCGAGGAGGTGGAGGACTTGCCGGCGTACGAGCGCGGCCACGCCGACCGGCTGCCCGTGACCCAGTTGCTGACGGCGCGCCTGGACCAGCTGCGCGCGGGCGCGGAGCCCACCTCGGGCGACCCCGGCGCGCTGCGGCCCGAGCAGCACGGGCGCCGCTCCGGCTCCCCCGTCTCACCGGCGACCTCGCCGCAGCCGATGAGCCCGCCGCCGCACGGCACACCGGACCAGCGGGGCAAGCCGAAGGGCGACCGCGCATAGAGCCGGGGCCGAGAACACGCGTGGCCGGCGTCGGGCCCCGAGAAGAGCCGGCACGACGAAGGGGCGCCCCGGACACGGGGCGCCCCTTCCGGTGGGTGGTCAGCCGTCCAGTGCCAGCCCGGTGTAGTTCTCCGCCAGCTCGGCCGCCGCGTGGCGGGAGGTGGCGACGCGGTGCAGCTGGGAGAGCTGGAGTCTGGTCTCGAACGGGGACTGCTCCGGGTCGGTGTGCAGGGTCGTGGTCATGAAGTACGAGAAATGCTCGGCCCGCCACACCCGGCGCAGACAGGTGTCGGAGTACGCGTCGAGCAGCTCGGTCGAGCCGGTCTCCTTCAGCCGCTCGAAGGCGCGGGCGAGCACGATGACGTCGGTAGCGGCGAGGTTGAGGCCCTTGGCGCCGGTGGGCGGCACGATGTGGGCGGCGTCCCCGGCCAGGAGGAGGCGTCCGTACCGCATCGGCTCGGTGACGTGGCTGCGCATCGGCAGCACGGCCTTGGCGGTGACGGTGCCGCGCTTGAGCCGCCAGCCGGGATTCGCGGTCAGGGCGAAACGGGCGTCCAGCTCGTCCCAGATCCGCTCGTCGGACCAGTCCGCCGCATCGGTGCCGTTCGGAACCTGGAGATAGAGGCGGCTCACGGAGGGCGACCGCATGCTCGCCAGCGCGAAGCCCCGCTCGGAGTGGGCGTAGATCAGCTCGTCGTAGACGGGCGGGGCGTCGGCGAGGATGCCCAGCCAGGAGTAGGGGTACGTGCGCTCGTACGTCGACCGGACGCCCTCCGGGACGGCATCGCGGGCCACGCCGTGGAAACCGTCGCAGCCGACCACGTAGTCGCAGGTCAGGGTCTGCTCACGGCCCTCGTGGGTGTACCGGACCACCGGGCGGTCGCCGTCGACGCCCTCCACGGCGTGCACCTCGGCCTCGAACAGCAGCGGGCCGCCGTCGGCGAGCTGGAGGGCGATCAGGTCCTTGACGACCTCGGTCTGGGCGTAGACCCACACCCGGCGCCCGCCGGTCAGCTCGGGAAAGTCGACGCGGTGGGCATGGCCGGCGAAACGCAGCTCGATGCCGTCGTGCGGCATCCCCTCGGCGTCCAGGCGCGCGCCCGCGCCGCAGGACCGCAGCACGTCGACGGTGGCCTGTTCCAGGATTCCGGCGCGCTGCCGCTGCTCGACGTACGCCCGGTCCTTGCGTTCCAGAACCACACTGTCGATTCCCGCGTTGTGCAGCAGACGGGCCAGCAGCAGCCCCGCCGGGCCGCCGCCGATGATGCCGACGGTGGTGTGCATGAGTACTCCTCGTCGTTGAGGACGAGTCGCGTCCCGCCTCCGGGAGCCGACCTTGTTCGTCAGGTGAAATTCAGTTCACTAAGTTGTGGGTATGAGTCTGCGCCCGGTCCGCCCGCCTGTCAACGGTCACACTCACCTGGAGGGATCGGGAGGGCGGGCGGTTCCGGCGATGAAGGGAATCCGGTCGGGGCGAAGCAGGGAATCCGGTCGGCGAAGCGGAGCGGACTCAGCCGACGAAGTGCAGGCCGGGGTGCGGGTGCATCAGGAAGTCGTGGTGGGAGATGTTCCAGGCGTAGGCGCCCGCGAGGGAGAAGGCCACCCTGTCCCCCGCGCGGAGCCCCGGCGCGTGGACGTTCCTGGCGAGCAGGTCCTTCGGGGTGCACAGCTGGCCGGTGAGGGTGACACGGTCCCCCTCGGCCTCGGGACGCGGCCACGGGTACGGCCACTCCCCCACGGCCAGCACCGAGCAGGGCTGGTCGTGCCCCTTGGTGGCCGGGGTGCGCAGATGGTGGGTGCCGCCGCGCACCACGGCGAACTCCTCCCCGTGACTGTGCTTCACGTCCAGCACCTCCGTGGCGTACCAGCCGCAGTAGGCGGTCAGGGCCCGGCCCGGTTCGATGCGGAGGGTCAGTCCCGGGTGGTCGTCGAGGATACGGGCGAGTCCTTCGCCGTACGACGGCCAGTCGAAGCGGCTCTCGGGGTGGGCGTAGTCGACGGCCATCCCGCCGCCGATGTTCACCTCGGCCAGGGGGAGGCCGAGGCCCGTCGACCAGTCGACGATCGAGCGGGCGACGGCCAGCTGCGCGGGGGCGTCGAGGCCGCTGGCCAGGTGGGCGTGGACACCCCGCGGTTCGAGGTGGGCGCAGGTCCCGTCGGTGAGGGTGCGCAGGACGTCCGCCGCCCGGGTGGGGTCGATGCCGAACGGGGTGGGGCGCCCGCCCATCGCGAGGGAGCCGCCCGCGAGGGAACCGTCCGCGACAGCGAGGTTGAAGCGCAGGAGCACCGCCACGCGGCGGTCCGGTGCGACCCGCCGGGACAGCTCGGCGAGCATCCGCAGATCGTGCTCGCTCTCCACGTGGAAGCGCTCGACGCCCAGCTCCAGCGCGGTCCTGATCTCGTCCGGGGTCTTGCCGGGCCCGCCGAAGGCGAGCGGCCGGCCGGGGACGCACGTGGCGACGTGGGCGAGTTCGCCGCCGGAGGAGACCTCGTAGCCGTCGACGTACGGGCCGAGCGCCGAGAGCAGCTCCGGCTCGGGGTTGGCCTTGGCCGCGTAGTACAGCTCGACCCGTTCGGGCAGCGCGGACCGCACACGGGCGGCGTGCTCGCGCAGGGCCGTCACGTCGTAGACGTAGGCGGGGAGTTCGGTCGGGGTGAGGGACAGGACGCGCTCGCGTACGGCGGGGGTCGGCTCGGTCATCGGGGGCTCCAGCGGAGGATGTCCTCGGCGAGGGGCGAGGGCAGCCGGACATAGCCGGCCTCTCGGTCGGCCTTGCGTTCCCAGCGGGTGAGCAGGTTGGCCTTCGCGGGCAGCGGCACCCCGGCCAGCAGGGCGGCGAGCAGGGGCGGGCGGCTCTGCTCGTCGGCGTGGGCCCGCAGCGCGGCGCGGACCTCCGCCCACAGGTCGGCCTCGGTCCCGGGGTGCAGGTCGGCGAGGGCGGCGAGCAGCTCGGCGATGTGGTTGACCAGCAGGCAGTACACGACGCGGTCCCAGCCGCGCCGGGCGTCGTACGTCATCGGTCCGGCGACCTCGGGCGGGAGGGCGGCGAGGGTGTCGGCGTGGTGCTCGGGGACGAGCTTGGTGCCCTCCAGGTCGCGGAAGATGACCTGGGTCGGCATGCCGTCGGTGTCGACGCAGATCAGGACGTTCTGGAGGTGGGGTTCCAGCACGACGCCGTGGTCGAAGTAGGCGGACAGGACGGGCGGGACGAGGAGGCGGAGGTAGGCCCGCCACCAGTCGAGAGCGGCTTCGGGGCCGGGTCCGGGCAGGAGACGGGAGATGTGGGCCGGGCCGGTCGGGTACTCGTCGGCGACGGCGGCCGCGAGCAGCGGTGTCGTGCCGGGCAGGAGCCGCCGGGACAGGCCCTCGCGGACGATCACTCCGAAGCCTTCGAGGAGGGCGCGGTCGGGGGTGCCGTCGGGGCCGGGGAGGGCGAGGCTGCGGTAGGCGGGTTCGCGGAGCAGCGCGCTGCCCGGGAAGCGGGTTTCCAGGTCGGCCAGGGCCGGGGCGAGGGCCCGGGTGAGGGCGACGGCGCCGGAGAGTTCGTAACGGGCGTTCTTGCGCAGGCAGTTGGTGATGCGGACGTTGAGGCTGAACTTCAGGAAGGCGTCGCCGTCGAAGAGGGTGCGGACGGAGGCGGTGGCCGCGTATGCCGGGCCGCCGGGCCCGAGGTCGAGGATGTCGCCGCGTCCCAGGGCCGCGCGCAGGAGGCGGTGCCCGCGGAGCATCTCGTACTGCCAGGGGTGCGCGGGCAGCAGCCGGTAGCCCTCGGGGACGTCGCCGCGTTCCGCGTCGAGCACGGCGGTGGCGCCGGTCTCGGCGCTCTCCTCGGCGATCAGGTCCCGGCGTACGGCGAGGTGGCGCAGCGGGAAGGCGGCGCGGGCCTCCGGGGCGTACGACCGCCAGGCGCCGGCGTCACCGGTGCGGGCCTTGGGAGTGGGGTGGAAGCGGTGCCCGAACAGCAGGGACTGCTCGGAGGCGAGGTAGTCCGGGCGCCCGTGGGGGCCGGCGTCCCGGTCGGCGAGCGCGGCGGCGAGGGCGCGGTGGCTGGAGTCGACCTGGTGGAGGAACTCGTCGTTGCGGACACCGGTGCGCAGGGACAGTTCGTCGTGCGTGTACGCGGCGAGGCGGCGCCAGTCCAGTGGCGTCCAACCGGTCGCGGACTGCTCGTGCACCGGGCCGGTGAACCGGTGGGCGCCGAGCAGGGAGGTGCGGCGCAGGGCGACGCGGAGCAGCGGGCCGCGGCGGGGCAGTCTCAGCAGGAGGTGGCCGTCGCTGACGGCGGTCTGGTGTTCGGGGCCGGAGACCTCGCGCAGCAGGCAGTTGAGGAGGGTGTGGGCCGTGGCGTCGTCGGCGGTGGGCAGGTGAGCGGTACCGAGCGAGTCGGTCAGCGGGGGCATGCGGTGGCTCCAGCGGGTACGCGGTGGTGGGGCGGGAGGGTCGGCAGAGGGTGAGGTCGGTGGTGCCGTCGCGGATGGACGCGGCGGGCCGGCGAACGCGGGACGTGTCATCGGGGGTGCCTCGGCCGTCATGCCGGGCCGCCCGTCCGGAGGAGGTAGTTGGGGCCGGTCGTGTAGTGCTTGTTGATGTCGGCGGCGCCCGAGCGCTCCTTGCTGAGCAGGGTCCCGGCGGTCACCATCGCCTTCACCGGCAGTTCGGGGGCGTGGAGGACCCGGTCCCGCAGTACCGCCGCCGCGTCGCCGCCGAGCCGGTCGACGGCCTCGGCGAGCCGGTCCCGTACGAGGTCCAGCAGCACGGGCAGGGGGGCACGGCCGTGCCGGGCGAGGCCGAACGCGTAGGCGCCCGCGCAGAGGTGGACGGTGACGGTGGTGAACAGGTCGGTCACCGCCTTGTCGCCCGGGGCGAAGGTGCGCGCGTCGTCGAAGCCCCAGGTGCCGCCGCCGAGCGTGGCGGTCAGCCGGGTGCTGTTGACGCGGGGGCCGTCGTTGTCCTTGAGCAGGAGGCGCAGTTCACCGGGGGCGGGGCCGAACACCAGGGAGACGTTCTGCTGATGGGACTCCAGGGCTATGCCGTACCCGAAGAGGGTGGTCTGCCAGTCGAACAGCAGGGTGAGCACCGCGTCCAGCAGGGCGGTCACGTCACCGTCGTGGTGGCGGTCGGCGAGGTGGTCGACGACCAGGCCCCCGCCGGGCGCCTCGGCGAGGAGGGCGGCCATCGGGACGACGGCGGCGTCGTCGAGGTCCCCGGGGTAGCGGCGGCACAGGACGGCGAGCAGTTCGTGCCCGGCGTGGGCGTACACGGTCTCGTCGGCGTGCAGCACCTTGTCCCGGAAGCGGGGCTCGCGGTCGATGACCGCCTCCAGCAGCCGCTGGCCGGCGGCGCCGTCGACGAGGGTGCCGGGTTTGACGGTGCGCTTGTTGCGCAGGCCGAGGGTGGCGGTGGCCAGCGGGAGCTTGAGGTGCAGGGAGGGGGCGGCGGCGGGGGCGACCGTGCGCATCGACAGGGTGGGGACGACGTCGAGGTACGGCCAGTCGGCGAGTACGGCCCGGTCCGCGAGTCCGGTCTCGCGCAGCGCGGCGTCGAGGGGCGCGCCGACGGTGGACGGGTGGACGGGCAGGGCGACATGGGTGCGGTCGAGGTCCGCGAGACCGAGCGCGGACGGGGTGGGCCACCCGTCCGGGAGCTGCCCCGCGACGGTGACCGACTCACGGGGAAGGGCGAGCCACTGCAGCCGGAAGTCCGGGTGGAACTCCGGCGCGTAGGCGCGTAGCCGCGGCTCGTCGAGGCCCGCGCGGCCCCGTGCGGTCGGGTAGACGGGGTGGTCGAGCCGGGCGGCGAGGGTCTCGTACGCCAGCTGGCCGCGCAGCCCGGTCCATTCGGCGAGGTCGGTGCCGTACAGCTCGCCGAGCCCGTCGGTGACCTCCTGGGCCGTGTCGTCGTGCAGCCGCATCGCGGCGAGGGTCTGTCGGCACTCCTCGGCGAAGGCGTCGAAGCCGTCCTGGTCGACGGGGTCGGCCAGGGCCCGCAGTTCGGTGAGGGCACTCGCGCAGGTCGGGTACGCGGTGCCGTCCGACTCCCGGACGAGGAGCGGCAGGCGAGCGGCGTACGCGTGCTGGAAGCCGTCCTCGGCGACGGGGAGCAGCAGGGCGTCGTCACCGGTGGGCAGCCGCAGCCAGGGGCCGTCCGGGCGCTCGACGAGGGTGCTGTCCTCGCGCAGGCCGACGACGTTCTCGCGGAGCAGGGCGCCGAGCACGCGTGCGAGCAGCGTGGCCTCGGCGGTGTCGACGGACGCCACGGAGCCGACGGGATCGGGGGTCTCCGCGGTGCTGGACGCGGGCGTCCGCGGGTCGGTGGCTGCGACGGCGGCGGTCACGGCTGGATCTCCCATCTCCGCGCGGCGAGGAAGTCCGCCACCGCCCGGTCGACGGCCTCCTGACCGGGGCCCGTCGCGCGGAGCACACCGAGGTAGTCGCGGTTGGTCCGGTACAGCTCGTGCCGCTCGCCGGTCCGGCGGAGCGGCCGGTACGTCAGGTGCACGCCGTCGACGTGGAGTTCGGCCGGTCCGGGGGCCGCGACGAGCGTGCCGGCACGGTCGGCGCACGGGTACTCGAGGCGGGCCGCGCCGTCGCACCGTGCCACCAGGTCGGGCGGGAGGGGCTCGCCGAGGTGGGTGCGCAGGATGTGCTCGAAGAGCGGCAGGTCGAGGAGCTCGGCGAGGAGGAGGTCGCACTGGTCGCCGATGGCACGGTAGTTGACCTCGATGACGCGGGCCCGGCCCTGGTGGACCACGAACTCGGTGTGACAGGCGCCGAACCCCACGCCGAGCGCGTCCAGTTGCGCGAGGACCTGCGCGACGACCGGTTCCGGATGGGCCGCCACGAAGGCCATCCGCTCCTCGATGAAGTACGGCGGCGCGGACAGCTCGGTCTGGAAGCCGCCGAGGACATGCCGCACGCGGCCGTCGCCGAGGGTCTCCAGGGTGTACAGCTCGCCCGGCAGGTACTCCTCGACGACCAGCGTGGCGCCGGGGCGGCGGGCGAGGATCTCCTTGCCGCGGGCGACGAGATCGGCGGGGGTCCCGACGAGTACGACGTCCTCGCTGGCGACGCCCTCGCGGGGCTTGATGACACAGGGGTACGGCGCGTCGACGAGGGGCGGGCCGGTCAGGTCGGCCGGGCCGGCGATCTCGGCGGACCACACGGTGTCCGCTCCCGCGACGGCCAGACGGCGGCGCATCTCGCCCTTGTCCTTGCAGCGCAGGGTGGCCCGCCAGTCCTTGCCGGGGAGCCCGAAGTACGCGGCGGCGAGGGCGGCCTGGGTCTGGAGGTGGTCGCTGTTGGTGAAGACCGCGTCGGGCCGGTGGTGGGTGGAGATCCGGGTGATGACGGCACGGAAGTCACGTACGTCGCAGTGGAGGACCTCGACGCCGGGGTGGTCCGGGTACACGCCGTGGTGGGCGTCCGGCCGGTCGGTGAGGATCGTGACGTCCGGGCCGAGGCGGGCGGCCGCGGGCAGGAAGCCCTCGGTGACGGAGTCGGTGGGGTTGAGGGCGAGGAGATACAGACGCATGGGAGGGGGCACGGCTTCCGCTGGCGGGTGACGGGTCGGACGGGGGCGGGCCGGCGACGAAGGGGGCCGCGGGGACGGCCTGGACAGCCCCGCGCTTCACGATCCGCACCCCACTTGGCCATCAGCACTTGATCTTGCAGCTAAGGTAAGGCTTACCTCCTCGCCTCACCAAACTCCCTCACGCTCTGGAGTTGCCGATGACCATGGCCTCCCTGGCACTCCCCCGGGCCGCCGTTCCCACGCGTGTCCCGGGTCTCCTCGCCGCCGCCTACCGCCGTCTGGACACGATGTGCGAGGTGCTGTCCGTGCGTGTCGTGGAACCGGGCGGGGGGCCGGCGCCATCCCCCGGAATGACCACGAACACAGTGGTGTTGACGGACGACCGGGCGAACCTGGAGGCGTTCGTCGAGGCCGAGGCCGTGCGGATCCGGCAGCGCCACGACCACACCGCGCCGAGCCATGTCGCCGCCTCCCGCGCCCTCCATGACTATGTGTGGTCGGTCGCCCTGCTGATGAGCGGCGTCTGGTACCTGGAGCGGCGGGTGCCGCGCATCGCTCCCGGTGACATTCGCGTGGACCTCGGGTCCGGTGCGTACGAGGTCCGTCCCGGCTCCGGCCTCGTCTGCCTGCCGGACGACTCCGCGGCGGTGCTCGCGGGCGGGCGGCCGGTCGTCCACCAGGAGGCGTTGCGGGCCGAGTTGCGGACGGCCGTGGCGGATCACATGGGGCCGGTGCTGGAGGCTTTCGGGCCGTATGTGCGCCGGGGCTCCCGGGCGCTGTGGGGCATGGTCTCCGACGACCTGGTCTCCGGGCTGTGGTACCTCGGGCGCGTGCGCGGCGACGAGACCGCCGGTGTCCGGGCCGCCTCGGAGGTGCTGCCCGCCGCCCACGCACCCTTCCCGGGCGGCGCAGACTTCCGCCTCCTGCGCACGGCCGACGGCCGCGAGCATCCGACCCGCACGCGCAGGGGCTGCTGCCTCTACTACACGATCCGCCCGGCGGAGACCTGCTCGACCTGCCCGCGCACCTGCGACGCGGAACGACTGCGCCGGCTGGAGAGCTGACCCGGCGCCAGACGACCGGCGAGCCGACCCGGGTGGTCAGCCGACGGGCGAGCCGACCCGGGTGGTCAGCCGACGCGCGAGCCGACCCGGGTGGTCAGCCGACGGGCGAGCCGACTCAGGTGGTGAGCTGACGACAGCGCCGGCCCAGGCGGTCAACAGCTGCTTGCCCATGACACGTCGGCCGGGCCCGCCGAGGGGCGGATCACCGACCTGGCCGTCCCGCACGGGGGTGCGGCGGTGTCGAAACTTTCGATGCCCTCGGGGAGCAGCACGGCGATTGACGCGTGTCGGCGCAGATAGCAACACTCTTCGACGGGTTTCCAACAGGAAGCCTCAAAAGAACGCAGGGCTCTGGAGGTCGGCTTGCAGGAGTACGCCGGTTACGTCTTCGTCTACTTCACCGGCGAGGGCAGCCCGGACGGCGAGCAGATCCGATGCGCGCTCAGCCGGGGCAACGACCCCCTGCGCTGGCGCGAACTCAACGGCGGCGCCCCGGTACTGACCTCGGACCTCGGCACCAGGGGACTGCGGGACCCGTTCCTCGTCCGCTCCCCGCGGGGCGACGGGTTCCATCTGATCGCCACCGACCTCCGGATGCACGGCGAGCCGGACGGCGGCTGGGACCGCGTCCAGCGCACCGGCAGCAAGGCACTCATGGTCTGGGACAGCGCCGACCTGGTGAACTGGACCGACCGGCGCCTGGTCCCGCTCGCCCCCGACACCGCCGGCAACCTCTGGGCGCCGGAGGCGTGTCACGACCCCGACCGGGACGAGTACGTCGTCTTCTGGGCCTCCAGGCTGTACGCCGAGGACGACCCGGACCACACCGCCGACACCCACAACAGGATGCTCTGCGCGACCACCCGCGACTTCCGCGTCTTCGGCGAACCCCGGCCCTGGAACGACCCCGGCCACTCCGTCATCGACTCCACGGTCGTCCGGCACGACGGCACCTACTACCGCTTCACCAAGGACGAGCGTGCCAACTCGCCCGAGTCACCCGGCGGGAAGTTCATCACCGTGGAGAAGTCGTCCGACCTGCGGGCGACATCGTGGGAGTTCGTGGCCGACCGTGTGGGACAGGGAGCGATCGAGCAGGGCGAGGGCCCGATCGTCTTCAGGTCCAACACGGAGTCCAAGTGGTATCTCTTCATCGACGAGTTCAGCGGGCGCGGCTACGTCCCCTTCGAGACCACCGACCTCGGCTCGGGCACGTGGACCCCGTGCGAGGATTTCGCCCTGCCGCCCGGCGCCCGGCACGGCTCCGTGCTGCCGGTGACACAGGCCGAGTACGAGCGGCTCCTCGCCGCCCACACGCCGCCGACGTCCGTCGTCGACGCCCATGTCCCCGGGCCGCTCAAGGCGTACGCCCTCGTCGACGAGGACACCTCGAAGGTCGTGCTGCCGCTGCATCCCGGCACCGAACTCGGCTCGCTCGCCCCCGAGTTCGACCTGGCGGCGGGCGCGAGGATCGACCCGCCCTCCGGGACACCGCGCGACTTCAGCACTCCGCGGCGGTACACGGTCACGGCGGTGGACGGCACCCGGCGCACCTGGACGGTGGAGGCCCTCCACATGCGCAGCCCGCTGCTGCCGGGGCTGACCGCCGACCCCAACATCCAGGAGTTCGCCGGCCGTTACTACATCTACCCGACGACCGACGGCTTCGAGGACTGGGGCGGCACCCGGTTCACGGTCCACTCCTCCGACGACCTGGTGACCTGGGAGAGCCACGGGGTCGTCCTGGACCTGGAGTCCGACGTGAGCTGGGCGGACCGGTACGCCTGGGCGCCGGCCGCCGGGGAGCACGACGGGTCGTACTACCTCTACTTCTGCGCGAACCAGCAGATCGGCGTGGCCGTCGCGGACAGCCCCACGGGTCCCTTCCGGGACGCGCTCGACCGGCCCCTCATCGCACGGGACGACTACGCCGGCCAGATGATCGACCCGGCCGTGTTCCGGGACGACGACGGCACCGCGTACCTGTACTGGGGCAACACCGAGGCGTACGGGGTGCCACTCCACGAGGACATGGTGTCGTTCGACCCGGCGCGGGTGCGGCGGTTCACCCCCGAGGGCTTCCGCGAGGGAGCGTTCGTCATCAAACGGCGGGGCGTCTACTACTTCATGTGGTCGGAGGACGACACCCGCAGCGAGGACTACCGGGTCGCCTACGCGACGGGGCCCTCGCCGCTCGGGCCGTGGACGAAGAAGGGGGTGATCCTACGCAAGCGCCCCGCGTACGGAATCCTCGCCACCGGTCATCACACCGTCGTGAACGTCCCCGGCACCGACGACTGGTACATCTGCTACCACCGGTTCGCGGTTCCCGGTCCCGGAACGCCGCGCGGCGACGGCACGCACCGTGAGTCGACCCTGGACCGGTTGGTGTTCGCGGCGGACGGCTCGATCGAGGAGGTCGTGCCGACCCTGGAGTCCGTCGACCCCGTCTGAGTGAACCGGCCGTCAGTCGTGCGGCGCCTGTCCGCTGACGCGGTGGTCGGCGTGGCTGAGGGCCTCCAGGACCAGGCGTCGCAGATGTCCGTCGCTGAGGCTGTAGTGGATGTGGCGCCCTTCGCGGCGGGTCTGCACGAGCCCGGCGAGCCGCAGCTTCGCGAGGTGCTGGCTGACCGCGGTCCGTGACGCCTCACAGCGTTCGGCGAGGGATCCGACGTCGGACTCGCCCTGCGCCAGGAGCCACAGCAGATGCAGCCGGGTCACGTCGGAGAGCATCGCGAACACCCCGGTCGCCTCGGTGAGCCGCGCGCTGTCGGGAGCGCGCAGATGCGCACCGGGCGCAGGTGACACGGCGTGGCGTTCAGGCATGGGGCCAGCCTAGAGCCATGGGGCGGCCGCGGGTCGACCGTGACGGCGACTTCCGGGCCATCATGTGCACAGGTGCGCACATGATGGCTACACTCGGAGGTGATCGCGCGCCAGCGCGCCGAGCCGTCGCGCCGAGGGGAGCCGCCCGTATGCTCGCCGTCCTGCGTCACCGCACCTACCGGCATCTGTTCGCCGCCCAGGTCATCGCCCTGGTCGGTACGGGTCTCGCGACCGTCGCGCTGGGGCTGCTGGCGTACGACCTGGCGGGCGCCGACGCGGGGGCCGTGCTGGGTACCGCCCTGGCGATCAAGATGGTGGCGTACGTGGCGATCGCCCCCGCCGTCGGCGCGATCGCCGACCGGCTGCCGCGCCGGGCGCTCATGGTGACGGCGGACCTGGTGCGCGCCGGCGTCGCGGTGTTCCTGCCGTTCGTGGACTCGGTCTGGCAGGTGTACGTCCTGGTGTTCCTCCTGCAGTCCGCGTCGGCGGTGTTCACCCCGACGTTCCAGGCGGTGATCCCGGACGTGCTGCCCGAGGAGCGCGCCTACACGAGGGCCCTGTCGATGTCCCGTCTCGCCTACGACCTGGAGAGCCTCTTCTCCCCCGCGCTCGCGGCGGCGCTGTTGTCCGTCATCACCTACAACTGGCTGTTCACCGGCACCGTCGTCGGTTTCCTCGCGTCGGCCGCGCTGGTGGTCTCGGCCGTACTGCCCGGTCGGACCGCAGGCCCGGAACCCGGGGGCGGCCGCCGCTCGGGCATCCGCGGTTTCCTCGCCGTCCCCCGGCTGCGGGCACTGCTCGCCCTGGACCTCGCGGTCGCCGCGGCCGGTGCGACGGTCACCGTCAACTCCGTGGTCTACGTCCGCGATGTGCTGGGCCTGTCCGAGGGTGCGGTGCCGCTGGCGCTCGGGGCGTACGGGGCGGGGTCGATGGTGGTGGCGCTGCTGCTGCCGCGGCTGCTGGACCGGGTGCCGGACCGGGCTGTGATGCTGCCGGCCGCGCTCGTGCTGGCGGTCG
Source organism: Streptomyces sp. NPDC042364 (assembly GCF_056437585.1). Classification (NCBI taxonomy): domain Bacteria; kingdom Bacillati; phylum Actinomycetota; class Actinomycetes; order Kitasatosporales; family Streptomycetaceae; genus Streptomyces; species Streptomyces sp. NPDC042364. Next base: position 42,380 of record NZ_JBWKAJ010000029.1, read on the forward strand.
TCTTCGCCGGGCTGGGAGCCGTCACCGCGGCGCCGGGCGGCGGTTGGCGGGTGCCCGCGCTGCTCGGTGTCTGGGCCGCGTTCGGCGCGGCGTGCTCGGCGGTGCTCACACCGACCGGACGGCTGATCCGGCGCTCGGTGCCGGCCGGGGAGCGTACGGCCGCGTTCGCCGCCCAGTTCTCCCTCTCGCACGGCTGCTGGCTGCTGACCTATCCGCTGGCCGGCTGGCTCGGCGCGACGGCCGGACTCGGCTGGACGGCGCTCGCCCTGGGCTCCGTCGCCCTGGCCGCCGCGCTACTCGCCGTACGGCTGTGGCCGGCGCAGCCCGCGACGCATGTGCACTCCGACCTCCCGCTCGGCCACCCTCATCTGGCGGGCGCCCTGCGGGTGCCGACGGGCTGGCGGCACAGCCACGGGCGGCTGGGGGACGGGCTGCACGCCGGGTTGTAGCGGCGGATCACCCTGGCCGCCGGGGCTGCCGGGGGCGGACCCGCACCTGCGCCCGCCCTCTGCTGAGAGCGATCTGGTCCCGGCCGGAACCGTTCCGCGTCCGGCCTCACGAAGACACAAACGCCTTGCGGTGGTCTCAACAGACCCAGTTCAGATCGCGCCACCCGACGGTGCGAACCAAGGGCTTCGATGGTCGTGGCCTGAGCCAGCTGCAGGGAACACCTTTCATCGCGTCGCGAGCCCAGGAGCTCTCACGTAGACGAAGGACCGTGCAGTTCGCTGGGGTTGCGAACGGCTGGTGGGATGTTGTGCCTTGAGCACTTCCATTAGGGAGCACGCGCACCCTGGCCAGGCTCTGGCCTGCGGACCACGATGTCGCGTTGGCCGACGCCGGTGGAACACGGCTGGCCAAGCTACGAATCAGCGACGATGCTGCCGGACTTGCCCAGCTCACAGCCCTGCTGACCGAACACGACGACAGCAAAGATCACCCGATTCCGGTCGCCATCGAGATGTCCCGGGGGCTACTGGTCGCCTGCCTGCACGCGACGGGACGTCCAGTGAGATCGTTTCATCTTGAACTCGCAGGTCGGGCCACTGGTGTGGGTGGAGATTGACACGCTGGTGCCGGTCTCGGACGCGATCATCAGCAGGTGATCGTCTGCCACGAGCCGGTTCGGCCGAGCTGCTGCGCAAAAACTGGCGGAGATTGACGCCGAGCTGGGCCGGCTTGAGGCGGCCGAGGTGGTGTTCGGGCAGTGGGCCGAGGCGACGGACGGGGGACGGCGGCCGTCGGGCATCGTGGAGCCAGAGCCGGAGCCGGAGCCGGTGGTGGTGACGCCCGGGGCGGGTGGGATGCGGCTGATCCCGGACCGCAAGGAAGGCATGGTGTGGAGGTGCTCACGCCGGACTATCGGCAGATCATGGAGATCGTCGCGAAGGCGTCGGGGCCGGTGATGGCCAAGGAAGCCGCCGACGGCCAGGGAGGCTCCGTCGGGGATGTCGGCGACCGCCTCGTCGGCGCTTGGGCGGGCCTTGTCCATGGGTGAGAGGGCCTTTCTGCTGGTTCGGGTGCCCCGGCGGCGCGGAGCGCGTGGTTCAGGTTTCCTGGCGCACGGCGTCCGAGACCGGCTCGGCGCCGCTGTGCGCGGTGAGGCCGCCGTCGATCGGGGTCTCCACGGTGTTCACACAGATCGTGCGGGGCCCGTGTGCACGGCCCGCCGCCCGGCGACCAGCAGCCCGAGCGCGATTGTTGCGGTGGCCAGGCCCAGCAGGCCCACGGCACCGGCCAGAGTGCCGACCACCGACTCGACGGCGAGCAGCACCAGCGGGCACACGAAACAGCCGCCGAAGTAGGCAGATGTCCACAGCCCCGTGCCCCGGCCGCGGTCCTCGTACTTCAGCCGGGACATGGCACTGGTGAGGACCGCCGGCAACAGCATTCCCGTACCCAGGCAGTTGATCACTGCACCGACGACCATCAGCGGGATGCTGTCGGCGAGGAACATCACGCCGAAACCGGCCGCGCAGATGGTGAGGACGGCGGGCAGCATCGGGTCGGGGGAGCGCTTCAGCCGGGCGAAGGTAATCGCTCCGGCCACCGTGGCGGCGCTCGCGCCCGCGGTTGCCAGACCGATGACACCGGTGCTCTCCACGCCGAGGTCATCGAGCAGGTACGACATCTCCGCGGGAACGGTGTAGAAAACCATCGCCCCGAAGAAGGTCAGGGCGCAGCTGCCCGTCATCTGCCGCCAAGGGAAGGGGCGATGGGCAGCCTGGAGACCTTCCACGGCTGTCCTTGTGACCTCGCGCACCGTCGGGCTGGGCAGGGCGAAGGCCAGCACCGGGGCGAGCAGCAGGCTCACCGCGTACACCCAGAACGGGACCCGCCAGCCCGCCGCACCGGCAGCACCTCCGAGCACGAAGAACGCCGTGGCGGACGCGGAGGCGCACATGGTCTGCAGGGCGAGGTACTTCACCCGCCGCCGGCCGGAGTAGTAGTCGCCGATCAGGGTGGTGCAGCAGGTCATGATGGCAGCCTCGGTGACGCCGACCAGGGCGCGGCTGGCAATGATCGCGCCCAGCGAGTCCAGCCAGAGCGGTGCGGTGCCGAACAGCGCGTACAGGACGGTCGCCACCAGGAGCAGACGCTTGCGGCCCACGCGGTCCACGATCACTCCGGCGAACGGTGCCAGCAGAGCAAGTGCCAGTGCCGGAATGGTCAGCGCGAGGGGGACGAGCGCCGTGGCGCCGGGGGTCGAGGCGAAGTGGTCCTGCATTTTCGGCAGCACAGGAGCGATCAGTACCGCGCCCAGCACGGGCAGACAGCTGCCGGCCATCAGCGCGCTCACCCGTAGCAGGTGTGCCGGGCCCGACACACTCACGGACGGCGGGGCGGACTCGTCGACCGCGGCGCAGGGCAAGGGAACGGAAGCAGGCATGGCAACTCCGGGGGACGGTGTGTGCAGTGGGCATGCCGTACAGGCGCGGGCGGCGTTCGGCATGCGGGGAGGACGTCACGCCGACGCAGAACGGGGACGCGGCGTGCAGGTGGGACGACTATGCGGCCTCGGGGGCCCGCCGCCCACCCTCCGTGCGATCGGTATGCCGGATCCGGCTCATCCGCGCGACCGATGCGGTGTCGTGGCCTGAGCAGGGCGGGTTGTGCCGGCGGAGTCCGGTCCGTTCAGGGACGGGGACGGCTTCGGGGACGACGGCGTCCGGTCGGGAGGGGTACCGGCTCGGGGCCGGGGATGACGGTGTTGCGGACGGAGCCGAGGACGTCCGCGGTGAGGGTGACGGTGTCGCCCGGCTTCAGCGGCGGCGGGATCCGCTCGCCTCGTATACCCCACAGTTCGGCCAGGCAACCGCCGTTGCCGCAGGTGCCCGAGCCGAGCACGTCGCCGGCTCGGACGACGGTTCCGCGTGAGGCGTAGGCGATCATCTCCTCGAAGGTCCAGCTCATGTTGGACAGCAGGTCCTTGCCGACGACCTCGCCGTTGATCTCCGAGGTCAGGGCGAGGCGCAGAAAGCCGTCGGCGTCCCGGTACGGCTCCAGCTCGTCCGGGGTCACGAGGTGGGGGCCGAGGGTGGTGGCGGTGTCCTTGCCCTTGCAGGGGCCGAGGCCCACCTGCATCTCACGGACCTGGAGGTCGCGGGCCGACCAGTCGTTGAACAGGGTGTATCCGGCGATGTGGTCGCGCGCCTGCTCGGGCGTCAGGTCGCGGCCCTCGCGGCCGATGACGACCGCGACCTCGAGTTCGAAGTCCAGCACCTTGCTGCCGGGCGGATACGGGACGTCGTCGTGTGCGCCGATCAGGGCGGCGGGGTTGGTGAAGTAGAAGGTGGGTGCGTCGTACCACGCCTCGGGTACGCCGCGGTCCCCGGAGCGCCGTACGCCCTCGATGTGCTCTTCGAAGGTGTAGAAGTCGCGCACGGACGGCGGTTCCAGGGGCGGAAGCAGCCGTACGGCGTCCAGCGGGACCGGGTCCGCGGTGGGCGGGAGGTCGGTTGCCGCTCGCGGGAGGCCGGAGCGGATCAGGTCGAGCAGTGTCGTGCCGTCGGGGAAGGGACGTATGGCGGCACCGTCCAGCACGCCGCAGTGGCGGCGGCCCTGATACTCGTACGTGGCCAAGCGCATGGGGGCTCCAAGGGAGGCGGGCCGGGGGCGCGGCGGGCACTGAGGGCCGAGCGGGGCATCGCCGCGCCCCCGGAGCAGGGAGGATCAGACCGGCGGGGCGGTGAAGCAGCCGCGGTCGGGGTCGTTGAAGGACTCCTTGGCGACCAGTTCGTTCACGGGGTTGGCGGTGCCCCACTGGTCGGAGACCTCGTCGGTGGAGAAGTCGTAGACGTGGGGGTGCCAGGTGTCCTCGTCCAACTGCTCCAGCTCGGTGGTGTACTCGACGGTGTTGCCGTGCGGGTCGTGGAAGTAGGAGAAGGTGTTGTCGCCCGCGTAGTGGCGGCCGGGGCCCCAGACCTTGTGCACCCCGGCGCGCAGCAGTCGGCCGGTGCCGCGCATGTACTCGTCGATGCCGCGCATCTCGAAGGAGATGTGGTGCAGGGAGGTGTGCGGGCCCTGGGCGATGGCCATGGAGTGGTGCTGGGAGCTGATCCGCATGAAATGCATGGCCTCGCCCATCTTGGGGTGCCAGAGGGTGTCGGAGAGCCGGAAGCCGAGGTGGCGCTCGTACCACTCCTTGGTGGCGCCCAGGTCGGGGGAGTTGATGACGACGTGCGACAGCTTGACCGGGATCGACTCCTTCTCCTCGATCTTGCGGTGCTGTCGTGCGGCGACGTCGGCGGAGACCTCGATGGTGCGGCCGTCGATGTCGAAGAAGCGGAAGCCGTAGCCGCCGCCGGGGGTGTCGACCTTGCCCGGCTGGGAGATCAACTGCACTCCGCCGGTGAGGAGTTGCTCGGCGAGGGTGTCGACGTCGGCCGGGGTGGCGGCGCCGTAGGAGATGAGGTCGAGGCGCTTTTCCTCGGCCTTGCGCAGGCGCACGATGTACTGCTCGGGGCTGCCCTCGGCGGCGAGGAAGGAGATGCCGGAGTCCTCGGCGACCTTGGTCAGGCCCCAGATGCCGGCGTAGAAGTCGAGTTGCTTGTCGTAGTCGGGAACGGCGAGGTCGACATGCCTCAGGTGGGTGAGCAGACGCTCGGCCATGAGTGGGGCTCCTGTTCGAGTGGCCTCAGGTGAGGCGCAGCAGCGATGCCGCGTTGGCACCGCGGATGGCGTGGAAGTCGGGGTCGGGCAGGTGAGCGGCGCGCAGGGCGGCCAGTGGGTCCTCGGCCCCCATGTCGAAGGGGAAGTCGGAACCGAGCAGCACCCGGTCGGCACCCGCGATCCGGACCAGCTCGCGCAGGACGGACGGGTCGTGGACGAGCGAGTCGAAGTACAGCCGCTTGAGGTAGCTGCTGGGTGGGTGGGCGCAGCCCTTGGCATCGGGACGGACCCGCCAGGCGTGGTCGGAGCGGCCGATGTGGGTGGGAAGATAGCCGCCCCCGTGCGCGGCGATCAGCTTCAGTTCCGGGTGGCGGTCCAGGACGCCGGAGAAGATCAGGTGGGAGAGCGCGACGGCGTTCTCGGTGGGCTGGCCGACGGTGTTGGACAGGTACCACTGGTCCAGGCGTTCGTCGAGGGTGCAGCCGTAGGGGTGCAGGAACAGCACCGCCCCGGTCTCCTCCGCGCGGCTCCAGAAGGGTTCGTATGCGGGGTCCGACAGTTCGCGGCCGGGTGCGTGCGAGGAGATCTCGACACCCGACAGGCCCTGCTCCAAGGCGTGTTCGAGAGCCTCGACGGCCAGGTGCGGGTGCTGGAGCGGGACCAGCCCGAGGCCGCGCAGCCGCTGCGGTGCCTGCGCGCAGTGTGCCGCGACACCGGTGTTGGCCAGCTCCCACACGGTGCGGGCCAGCTCCTCGTCCGCCCAGTAGTGGTAGTCGGGGACGGGAGACACGAGCTGTATGTCGACACCGCAGGCGTCCATCGCGGCCAGGCGGGCTTTGGCGTCGGTCAGCAGGGGGATGCGTTCACGGATCATGGGCCCACTGACGGCCTGGGCCTTTGGGCCGTTGCGGCGGGCCTCCAGAGCGCGTGCGGCGGCGCGTTCCGGCCACCCGGCGACGGCCTCCTCCAGCTCGGGGAGTACGACGTGGGCGTGGACGTCGACAGTCAAAGGGCGCGCAGCGCTTCCTAGGAACGGCGGTGGCGGGAGACGGGTGGGCGGTGTCACGGCAGTTCCGTCAGCATGGTCATCGTGCGGCCGATCAGACCGGGCACGTCGGCATCGCGTACCCCCTCCAGCTGCCACCGGCAGATCTGGACGGCGCCGTCCACGACCAGCCGGACTCGGGGGATGCGCCGCTCGTAGTAGGCCGTGAGCAGTTCGTCGTCCCAGTCGTCGCGGCCGGCGAGCAGCTCCGCCAGGACCAGGGCGTCCTCCAGGGACATCGCCGCGCCCTGGGCGAGAGTGGGCGGGCAGCTGTGCGCGGCGTCGCCGACGAGCACGACGCGGCCGCGGTGCCAGGAGCCCTCGACCAGGTGCCGGGTGAACACCGTGTAGTTGACTTTCTTCGGATCGGTGATGGACGCGCGGATCTCGTCCCAGGCACCGCCGTACGGCTCGGCGAGACGGCGCATCTCCTCGGCGTAGGCGTCGGGGACGAGGCTCGCGCGGTCCCGCTGGGGTTCCACCAGGTACGCGTAGAGGGAGTCCGGGCCGGTGGGACAGTAGCCGGCGATGTAACAGGGTCCGCCGTAAGCGAGGTCAGTGCGCTCGACACGTGCGGGACGAGGTGCGCAGACGCGCCAGATCCCCATGCCGACGGGTTCGGGCCGCTCGCTCATGCCGATCATGGCGCGGGTCGCGGAGTGCAGTCCGTCGGCGGCGACGACCAGGTCGTACCGGCCCGACGTGCCGTCGCTGAAGGTGACGTCGACACCTGCGGCGTCCTGTTCCAGCTGCTGGACGGTGGTACCGAGCCGGACCCGGGCACAGGATCTTCGGACCGCGTCGATGAGGATGCGCTGGAGGTCCGCCCGCTGCATGCCGACAACCGCGGGCAGGTCCGGTCCGCCAGTGCGGTGATGCGCGTCGACGTGCAGCACCGTCCCGTCGGGAGCGGTGATGCCGAGCGCGTCGAACCCGAAGCCGTGCTTCTCGACCTCCTCCCACACGCCGATCTCGCGCAGCACGCGCAGGGCGTTGCCTTGAGTGGTGATGCCGGAGCCGTGGACGTTCCAGTCGGCCCTGGCTTCGACGAGGTCGACGTCGATGCCGGCCTTGCGCAGCAGGACGGTCAGGCCGTTTCCTGCGGTGCCGCCGCCGACGACGAGGACGGTGCGGGTGTCGGTCATGGGAACTCCCTTGTTCCTCTGGCTGTGCGATCCAGCTACTTCACGGGGATCGGGCCGATGCGCTACTTGACGGCGATGGGGTTGACGGGTGAGCCGACAGCTCCGGTGATGGGCAGGGGTGCGGCGGTGAGCCAGAACTCGTACACGCCGTCGTCCGCGCAGTCCGCGGCGAGCGCGTCGAGGTCCCACATCTCGCCGACCAGCAAGCCCATGTTGGGGATGACGACCTGGTGCAGCGGCTGAAAGGCGTTCTCGAACTCGTTGGGCCGGACCTCGAAGCCCCAGGTGTCGGTGGCGATCGCGGCGATCTCGGTGCGGTGCAGCCAGCCGGCGGTGGTGAAGGACAGGCCGGGTGCGTCACCGCCCGCGTATTCGCCCCAGCCCTCACGGCGCACCCGGGCCAGCTGCCCGGTGCGCACGAGGACGATGTCACCCCGGCCGACGACGACGCCGTGTGCCTCGGCGGTGACGGTCAGGTGTTCTTCGGTGATGGCGAAGCCGTCGGGCAGCTCGCCGCCGACCCCGATGACCCGGCCGACGTCGAGGAGGACCGCGCGCCCGGCGACGTACGGGGCCATGTGCTCGATGCCGGTGACCAGGTCGCCGTCGGAGGTGACGGTCTTCGCGGCGTCGCGTCCGTTCCACGCCTTGCCGTGGTCGAAGACGTGGCCGAGTCCGTCCCACTGGGTGGAACACTGCAACGGCATCGTGATGAGGTCGTCGGCGCCGCCGATACCGTGCGGGGAACCCTGGTTGCCGAGAGCCGCGTCGGTGCCGGTCATCAGCATGGTGTGGATGGGGTTGGTGCGCCTGAGCCAGCCCTTCTGCGGGCCGTTCATGTCGAAGCGCTGTGCGAGCGAGAAACTCACCCCGCGTCGGCCCAGCGCCATGCCCTCGCGGCGTTTCGCCTCGTCGAGGAAGTTCAGGGTGCCGAGAACGTCGTCCTCTCCCCAGCGTCCCCAGTTCGAGTACGCCTTCGCGGCCTCGGCGATCGCGCCCTCGGGGTCGCGCCGGTCCAGGCTCATGCCGGTGTCCCGGCCACACAACGGGTGCGCTGCACACCGAGCCCGGTGATGGAGCCCTCCATGACGTCGCCGTCGGCCAGCAACCGGCCCCAGTGGATGCCGTTTCCTGCCGGGCTGCCCGTCAACACCAGGTCACCGGGCAGGAGTTGGGCGGTCTGCGAGATGTACGACACCAGCCGCGCGAGCCCGAACAGCATGTCCTTGGTGGACTCGTCCTGCATGGTGTTCCCGTTGAGCTTCAGCGTGACCCGCAGGTCACCGGGGTCCGCGATCGACTCGGCGGGGACGATCCACGGGCCGAGCGGGGTGAAGCCGGGAGCGTTCTTGCTGTGCAGCCAGTCGGTGCCGATGCCGGGCATGTCCTGGCGGAAGACGGTGGCGCGGTCGGTGAGGTCGTTGGCGATGGTGTACCCGGCGACGTACTCCAGGGCCTCTTCCACGGAGACCTGGTGGGCGGGTTTGGCGATCACGGCCGCCAGCTCCAGTTCCCAGTCCGGCTGCGCGGCCCATGCGGGCAGGACGACGTCGTCGTACGGGCCGGTGATCGCGCTCGGCAGACCGATGAACACGTACGGCAGGTCCTCGCGCGCCCGCCGGTCCATGACCTCCGCGAACTCCGTCCGCGCCTCCTCGACCGTGCGGGGGTCGTCGGGGGAGCGGTGGGCGACGGCCAGGTCGATCACGTGCTGCCGGTAGTTGGCGCCGGACTGGAACACTTGCCGTGGCTCCACCGGGGCATGTACCCGCAGGCCGTCCAGCGGCAGCCAGTCGCCGGCCGTGTCCGCGGCCAGAGCGCGCAGACGGGGCAGCACCTCGTCCCAGCCCTCCAGCAGCGTGCGCACGGTGAGCCCCGGCGCGCCCAGAGCGGCACGCAGGTCCAGTACATGGCCGCCCGGCACGACCAGAGCGGGGAACGGATCCCGGCCTGCTGCGCTGACGGTGCCGAGGGCGAAGGGGCTCGAGAAGGGCGGTGAATCAACATCACGTTTCACGGATGTGTCCTCTCGGTGGCGGTGCGACTAATCTGGCCGCACCACGACCGATTGGGGAAATCGATTCGCCGGATGAAGCTCATCGGCCGCACCGATGAGCTTCTTGTCTCGTCTCTCGTCTCTCGACGGGCGACCAGCCCTTGGGAGCGCCATGCATCTGGCCAGCCTTGACCTGAATCTCCTGGTTGCTCTGCGCGCCCTGCTGGAGGAACGCAACGTCACCAAGGCCGGACAGCGCATCGGGCTCAGCCAGCCCGCGATGAGCGGCGCCCTCGCGCGACTGCGCCGGCATTTCGACGACGAACTTCTCTTCAGGACCGGCAACAGCTACGAGCTGACCGCCCTCGGCCAGGCGTTGCTGGAGCGGACGGCCAGGGCCTGCGACATGGCGGAACGGGTCTTCAGCAGCCAGGCCGAATTCGACCCGGCCGAGGACCGCCACGAGTTCAAGATCATCATTTCGGACTACGCGGTGACGGTCTTCGGCACCGAACTGACCCGCACCGTTCACGCGGAGGCGCCCGGGGTCCGGCTCCACTTCGAGCTGACTCCCGCCACGGTCACCGAGGAGACAGCCGCACTGCTGAGCACCACCGACGGGCTACTGCTGCCGCACGGCTTCATCAGCGGTTACCCGGCGGTCGACGTCTTCCAGGACCGCTGGGTCTTCGTGGTCTCACAGGACAATACGGAGGTGGGCGACGAACTCACACCGAACGACCTGAGCCGGCTGCCCTGGGTGACATACCGGCGGCTGTACGACACAACATCCACGCGGCACCTGAGCATGCTCGGCATCGAGCCCCGCTCGGAGGTCTCCGCCGACACCTTCCAGGCACTGTGCTTCCTCGTCGCCGGAACCGGGAGAATCGCTCTCGTCCAGGCCAGACTCGCCGAGCGGCTGCGGGACGCCGCAGGCATTCGGATCATGGAGCCGCCGTACGGGACGATGCCCCTCCACGAAGCTCTCTGGTGGCACCCCGTCCACACCCACGACGCGGCGCACACGTGGCTTCGCGAGACTGTCGCGCGGGTCGCGAAACGGATGGCAGAGCGCTCACCGGAGGGGTGACCGAGCTGCCCTCAGGGCGCCGACGGCCTCGGCTCGCCTTCCTCACCCGCGAAAACGCGGAGCTGCAGGGCGAGCGTGGAGTAGTAGCCCACCAGGGTCGTCAGCTCGAACAGGCCGCGCTCGCCGATCGCCGACACGGCCGCGCCGTACTCGTCGTCGCCCAGGTTGCCGCAGCGCAGCAGGGCGGCCGTGGTCCGCAGCGCGACGGTCTCGTCGGGATCGGTGAGGGCCGGCAGCGCACCGGAACGCAGGGAGCCCAGCTCCTCCTCGGTCAGACCGCAGGCACGCCCCACGGCCTCGTGCGCCTCTCGTTCGAAAGCGCTGCCCCAGTGAGCGGCGACGAGGAGCACGGCCATCTCCCGCACACGGTCGCTGAGCGAGGACCGATAGCGCACCGCCGCACCCACGGCCTGCACAGCGGCACCGACCGCAGGGCTGAGAAGCATCGCGTTGAACGGTCCCCGAAGCCGTCCCTCGCCGTCGGTGAGGGCGAAGAGCTGAGGACCGGTGGCGCGTGGGCCTCCGGAGATGGCCTGGTAGACCGCGGCTTGTTCCTCGGTCAGATCGCCGGGGAGAAAACCTGCAAGGCGCGCGACCATCGTCGCTCCCTTCGTTCGACGACGGGGAACTATAGCCCGCTGCAGCCCGCGCGCCTCACGCAGCGGTTCCGTCAGCCCTCGCGGCGCAGGGCGGCCGGCGTCGTGCCGAGTTGGGCGCGGATCACTCGGGTCAGGTGCTCCTGGTGGGAGAAGCCGCATGCCGCCGCCACCTGCGCGATGGGCATGGAACCCGCGCGCAGCAGGCGGGCGGCCTGCTCCACGCGCAGGCGCACGAGGTACCGGTGGGGAGGGCACCCGACGCGGGCCTTGAAACGCCGGGCGAACTGGCTGACGCCGAGGCCCGTTGCCGAGGCGAGGTCCTCCAACGCCAGCGGCTCGGAAAGCCGGGCGTCGATGAGTTCCCGAACGGCCGCGAACTGCCGGTCGGTGAGCCCTGCCTGCCGCCCCGCACGTTCGTCGACCCTCCCCCAGCCTCCGGCCGGGGGTGCCCCCACCCGCACGCTGTGGCGACGGGCCAGCTGGGCCGCGGTCATGAGCGCGAGCTGATCCGCGTAGGTGCTGGCACTGGGCTCCCAGCGCCGTACGAGACCGTCGAGGGCCAGAACCAGCTGCTCCAGGAGCGGATCCGTGGTGCCGAACTCCTCCTCCAGCCGTACCGGCCGGCCACCATCTGCGGTCGATTGGAGGGCCGCGTCCGACAGGTAGACATGCACGGTGTTCAGGTAGCCGCCGAGTTCCACGTCCAGCTCCGTCTCGGCCGGATGCAGGAACAGACCGCCGGGCGGCACCTGCCGCGCGGCCGTCAACCCCCGGCGTCCCCTGCGGACGGTGACGGGCCCGTCCAGATGCAGGATCACCAGGTGGCTGCCGGCTCCCTGAAAGGCATCCCGGTACGGCAGCTCCCGCTGCGTCGACACATACAGCCTCTCCCAGCCGAGACCCGCACTCGTGCGGACGGGACGCACGCCCGGCCGAACCAGGATTCCGTGGGTGTCACCGAGTCCCATCTCGCTCATGCGGCCCTCCCTCGCGGCACAGTGTTGCTGCCTTCCGTACGGGCGGGCAAGCACGGACCAGGCGGCGGACGACGCCGTTTCTGTGCAGAGCGATGCCGAGATTGTGCAGGAACGCCGGTGCACGGCCTCGAATACTGCGACAGACCCCCTGACCCCCGCAGCACGGAGAGCAGCTTCATGAGGAGTTTTGTGCACACGGCCAGCCCGAGCCGGGTGGTCTTCGGCGCGGGAACGCTCCCGCAGGTCCACGATGAGGCCGAACGGCTCGGCGGGTCCCGGGTACTGCTCCTCTCCGACGGATCACCGGTCCTGCGCACGGACACCGAACGGCTCCGTGAAGTCCTGGGCGACCTGGTGGTGGCCGAGTTCGACGGCGCCGCCATGCACACTCCCGTAGAGGTGACCGAGCAGGCCCTGGATCTCCTGCGCGACCAGCGGGTGGACTGCCTCGTGGCCATCGGCGGCGGCTCGACGACCGGCCTCGCGAAGGCGCTGGCAGTCCGCACGGACCTGCCCCAGATCATCGTGCCGACCACCTATGCCGGTTCCGAGGTCACCCCCGTGCTCGGCGAGACGGTGGACGGTCGCAAGGTCACCCGGTCCTCACCCGCGATCCTGCCGGAAACGGTCGTCTACGACGTAGAGCTCACCCTCGCTCTCCCCATCGCCATGTCCGTGACCAGCGGCATCAACGCGCTGGCCCACGCCGTGGAAGCCCTCTACTCACCGGACGCCGATCCCGTCACCGACGCCATGGCCCTGGAAGCGGTCGCCGCCATCGGCCGAGCCCTCCCCGCCCTCCACGACCGTCCCTCGGACGTGGCGGCACGGGCGGATCTGCTGCAGGCGGCATGGCTGTCCGGCAGCTGCCTCGGCGCCGTCGGCATGGGCCTGCACCACAAGCTCTGTCACACGCTGGGCGGCACCTTCGGCCTGCCGCACGCCGAGACCCACACGGTGATCCTCCCGCACGCCATGGCGTACAACGCGCCTGCCGCCGAACGGACGATGGAACGCATCGCGCGCGCCCTGGGCGTGCCCGACGCCCCCACCGGCGTCTTCGACCTGATCCGCCGGGTCGGCGGACCGACGTCACTGCGGGATCTCGGCATGGCCGAGGCCGACCTGGACCGCGCGGCGGAACTGGCCACCGCGCAGCCGTATCCGAACCCGCGCGAACTGACCCGCACCGGCCTCGCCGACCTGCTGCGGGACGCCTGGCACGGCCTCCGCCCGCAGACGGCGGCCGGGTCCGTTCCCGACCTGCGCGCGCTGACCGACGAGGTCGTGGCCAGCTTCGACGGCTGCACGAACCCGCGTCTCAGGCAACTGCTCACCGATCTCGCCCGCACCCTGCACGCCTACACGATCCGCAACGACCTGACCCCCAAGGAGTGGCAGCGGGCCATCGACTTCCTCACCGAGGCCGGCCACATCACCACCGGCACGCGGCAGGAGTTCATCCTCCTCTCCGACACCCTCGGTGTGTCCAGCGTCGTCGATGCCCTCGCCAACTCCCGTACGCCCGACACCACTTCCTCCGCGATCCTCGGACCCTTCTATGTCGCCGGGCCGCCCGCCGCCGAACACGGCAGCGATATCGCGGGAGACTTCACGGGCACGCCGATGTGGGCGGACATCACGGTGACCGACCAGGAGGGGAAACCCGTCGCCGGTGCCGTCGTGGACGTCTGGCAGTCAAACGAGGACGGCTTCTACGACGTCCAACTCCCTGATCTGGACGGGCCGGTGCTGCGTGCCCGGTTCACCACCGGCGCGGACGGGCGGTTCACGTTCTGGTCGATCCTGCCGTCCGAGTACCCGATCCCGGACGACGGTCCGGTCGGCAAGATGCTCTACACCGTCGGACGCCACCCCTACCGTGCACCGCACGTGCACTTCCTGATCAACGCCCCCGGACACCAGCCGCTGATCACCCAGCTGTTCGTCCGGGGCGGGGCCTACCTCGACGGAGCCCCGGGCCGGCGCGACGCGGTCTTCGGCGTCAAGGACGACCTGGTCACGGACTTCGTCCGGCGCACCGGCCCCACGCCCGACGGCCGGCCTGTCGACGGCGAGTGGCGCCAACTCGCTTTCACCTTCCGCATCGCGAGTCTCGGGCATTGAGCGCCCATTCCCTGACGGATTTCCACAGAGCTTCACGGAGACAGCATGAGCACGCCTGAAAGCTACGACACCGATGTTCTCGTCATCGGCAGCGGACCCGCCGGCGGAACCGCCGCCCTGCTGTTGGCCACCTACGGTGTGCGCACCCACCTGGTCACCAAGTACGGATGGCTCGCCGACACCCCGCGGGCCCACATCACCAACCAGCGTGCCATGGAGGTCTTCCGCGACCTCGGGATCGAGCAAGAGGCGCTGGAGAAGGGCACACCGAGCCATCTGATGGGCGACACCGTGTTCGCCACCTCACTCGTCGGCGACGAGATCGGCCGCATCCGCACCTGGGGCACCGGTGACGAGAGCCTGACCGAGTACGCGTCCCAGAGTCCCTGCGGGATGATCGACCTCCCGCAGACCTACCTGGAGCCCATCCTCCTGGCCAACGCCGCCAAGCGGGGCGCCGTGGTCCGGTTGAACACAGAACTCGTCGACTTCGAGCAGGACGCGGACGGCGTGACCGCCACCCTGCGCGACCGGCCCAGCGGAAACGAGCACACTGTCCGCGCCCGTTACATGATCGGCGCCGACGGCGGCCGCAGCATCGTCGCGGAGAAGCTGGGGCTGCCGATGGAGGGGCAGATGGGTAAGGCCGGCAGCATGAACATCGTCTTCAGGGCCGACCTCGGGCAGTACGTCGAACATCGTCCCAGCGTCCTGTACTGGATCATGCGCCCGGGCGCCGACGTCGGAGGCATCGGCATGGGCCTGCTGCGCATGGTCCGGCCCTGGAACGAGTGGCTCATCGTCTGGGGCTACGACATCGACAACCCACCGTCCGCGCTCACCGACGAAGCTGCGGCAGCGATCGTCCGCGACCTCGTGGGTGACGACGAACTCGACGTGCAGATTGACAGCGCCTCCCTGTGGACCGTCAACCACGCCTACGCCACCCGGCTGCACGCCGGCCGCGTCTTCTGTGCCGGGGACGCCGTCCACCGGCATCCGCCGTCCAACGGCCTCGGCTCCAACACCTCCGTCCAGGACTCCTACAACCTGGCGTGGAAGCTGGCGGCCGTACTCAAGGGACACGCCGGACCGGCGCTGCTGGACACCTACACCGACGAACGAGCCCCCGTCGCCAAGCAGATCGTCGAACGCGCGAACCTCTCCCGGGACCAGTTCCTTCCGCTCTTCGAGGCTCTCGGCGTCGTGGGTGGGGACGAGGAAGGCATCTCCAAGGCGCTGCACGCGGCCCGGCAGCCGGACGCCGACGGGGCGAAGAAGCGGCGGGCCATCCGCGAGGCGATCGAACTGAAGCACTACGAGTTCAACGCCCACGGCGTCGAACACAACCAGCGCTACAAGTCGGCCGCCGTCATCCCCGACGGCACCGTCGAAACGATCTCCCGCGACGACGAACTCTTCGGCCGCCCGACCTCCCGCCCCGGCGCGAAACTGCCGCACGCCTGGCTCGTGGACGACAAGGGCGCGCGCATCTCGACGCTCGACCTGGTCGGCAAGGGCAAGTTTTCCGTCGTCACCGGCCTGGCCGGAGCCCCGTGGGCCGACGCCGCCGAAACCCTGGTCCGGGAACTCGGTCTCGACCTGCGCACCGTCGTCATCGACCGCGACGCGCACGACGCGTACGGCGAGTGGAGCCGCCGCGCGGAGATCGACGAGGAGGGTGTGCTGCTCGTCCGCCCCGACGGGTACGTGGCCTGGCGCCGGCCGGGCGGCGCCGCCGACATCACCGAGGCGACCCGGCTGCTGCGGGAGGCGCTGACCAGGGTGCACCGCCGACCCGCATGACGTGCGGCACACGCCGCATGACCTTCGCCCACTTGGCGGCGACTGCTCCTGACCCGCCGAGTTGGCCTGCACGCACGTGACCGCGGCCTGAGTCTGGTCAGGCCTGCGGGGGCGGTCTCGGGAGCGACCGTGGTGCGGTGCCGGCGTCCGGGGGCCGTCCCAGGTGCTGGAGGGGCCGGGGCCGTAGCGGGCGCTCAGTTCGTCGGGGAAGTCGGCGTAGATCTGCTGGACGTAGAGGCCGTGGCGGATGTAGCCCTTGACGACGGCGGTGAGAAGCGGGTCGTTGATGACGGCGGCGTTCCAGTCGTGGCCGTCCGGTGCGAGGGCCCAGAGGGTGTCGTGGTTGTCGGCGACGACGGCGAGGTGCCTGGCCTGGTGGTGGCAATAGGACGCCCTCGGTGCTGGTGTGCGTGGCAGCGGCGGAGTCGTGGTTCTGCTGGACGGCACCCTCGTCCGTACGCGCCGTCGCACCATCTTGCGGACCGACATGGCCGCCCACCGAACTCTGCAGATGGCCCGGCAGCGTCCCACTGTGCGCCATGGAAGTAGATCGGCGGCGCGGAAACTTGTATGACAAAGCCGCGAGGCTTTGGCACGATCGCTCAGTCGCCCTGCACTGCCCGGTTCTGGAGGAACGCCACGGCCATCAATGACGAGCTCGCTCCGGCCTGGTTGCCATGGTCTGCGGTCGATCCCGATCTCATTGCCTTCACCTGGAACGATGAGGAGGACTCTCAGGTCACCTCAGCGATCGCCTCGATGGTGCCTCCTGCCGATGCCGGGTGGGAAGCGAATCATCGCTTCATCACCGAGGTCACGGTGCTTCTGGCAGCCCGATACGGCCGGTGGGCCTGCGGATGGCATTGGGCGGTTGGCGAGGGCGGCGGCGGTGGCATCGTCACCAGCTGGTGCTGCGCCTCCCATTCGATAGGCGAACCCGCAGCGACGGCCGCCAAGGTGATCGCGTCGCTGCTGGAGTGGCGCGACTGGCTGGAGGAGTTGGCCGAGCGGTTCGGTCGGTTGGCGCCGCCCGCTGGAGCGGACGCCGAGGAGCGCAGCTGGCACCTGGAACGGGCGGCTACCCGGTTGGTGACAGTGGTGGTGGACCGCACGGGTGCCGAATGCGGCTGGTACGGGCTCTGCCGCACGGTGCTGACGTGGTTCCTCTCTTCTACGGGCATGGGGTCGGAAAGCGCGAAGGACGCGGTCGAGACCGCAATCGGTGGACGGTTCGAGAGCTGGACGGAACCGTCGCGGACCCTGGTCGACGCCGTGGGCGAGGACCTTGCCGTAGGCCTGACCGGAGAGCAGCCTTACCGTGACCGCTGACGCCTTGACCGACTGGTGCCATGTCAGGAACCAGATCGACTGGACTTCCGCGGCAGGTGAGACACCGGCCCCAGTCGAGGCGACCGTGGACGGCTTCGGTACCTGGTGCGATGCGGGGGGCCGTTCCTCGGATCCGGGTCGAGCCGACCGATTGCGAGCGGCGCTGGC
The DNA here is from genome assembly GCF_056437585.1 of Streptomyces sp. NPDC042364. Lineage (NCBI taxonomy): Bacteria > Bacillati > Actinomycetota > Actinomycetes > Kitasatosporales > Streptomycetaceae > Streptomyces > Streptomyces sp. NPDC042364. The sequence continues at coordinate 59,777 of NZ_JBWKAJ010000029.1, forward strand.
TCAGTCGCGCGCAGACGCCTCCCACAAGCGCCCCCTCACCTGCGCGCTTCTGGCTGAGTGGCAGCGGTTTGTCCTCGGCATGCCAGAGGTTGCATTCCGGCAAGGCGATGCCTTCGCCAAGGGCGGCCGGGAACGCTACGCACTCACGCCACACACCCAGCGAGATTTTGCGCGTTGCCTGCGCGACAGCGCCGACCGCCAAGTCCCCCTGGCCTCCCGCGCAGCCAGGGCCTACCTGGACGTGGCCTTCTTCCACCCCTTCACCGATGGCAATGCCCGCCTCGCCATGCTCACCCTCGCCTATGTCCTGGAGCTGGAGGGAGTCCGGCTGGATCAGACTGGCCCTTTACAGACCACGCGCTACGCGGACGACGCTGCCGGCGCAGCTGACCTGGCTGTCCTGGTCTCCGTCCTCATCCGCTCGGCCCACCACCGAGGGCCCGCTCCTGAGAGCGCAACCTCCCGTCAAGTTCCCTTGATCAATCTGGCCGGGAGGTGAGCACGTACATCCGTACGCGGCTGAGCACGTCGGTGTGACGCCGACACTTGACGAAGCAAACGCGTGGGATGTCTGTCGACCGGGGCAAGTACGGATCGAGGATCCACTGATCACCGAGCGGACGGGTCTACCTCTGTCCGTCGGAATCTCGGGGACGAACCTGCACGACAGCCAGGCACTGATCCCCCTGGTGAAGGGCATACCGCCGATCCGCTCCCGCCGCGGGCGGCGACGCAGACCGGACAAGCTCCACGCGGACAAGGGCTACGACTAGTCCCACCTGCGGCGATGGTTACGGGGGCGTGGCATCAAGCAACGCATCGCCCGCAGGGGGATCGAGACCTCGCAGCGGCTGGGCCGCCACCGTTGGACCATCGAGCGCACCATGTCCTGGCTAGCAGGCTGCCGCTGCCTCCACCGCCGCTGTGAGCGCAAGGCCGAGCACTTCCTCGCGTTCGCGAGCATCGCCTGCACCCTCATCCGTTATCGGCGGCTCGTCTGCTAAGGAGTCCTGTCACTATGTGCGCCCGGGTCGGTCGGGTCGCGGCAGGGTCCCGCGGCGGAAGGCCGCAGGCGTTCAACGCACCGTCTGTACGGCGTACAGGACACCCACCGCCGTGGCCAGGGTGCCCAGCAGCAGCCGCAAGGCCGTCTCGGGGAGCCGTGGTTGCAGGAGTGCGCCCAGGTAGCCGCCCAGCAGACCGCCGAGGCCGCAGGCCAGGCCGAGGGACCAGACGGGGGCGATGTCGCCGGAGCCGGTGAGGGAGAGCAGGGTGAAGGCCGCGGCACCGGCCACGGAGGTGACGAAGGTCGAGGCGAGCGCGGCCGGCGCCACCCTGGCGACGGGCATGCCCCGCCCCACCAGGATCGGGCCGAGGAGGGAGCCGCCGCCGATCCCGTAGATCCCGCCCACGACGCCGACCACCAGCGCCAGGCCGGTGACCGCACGGGGCGAGGGCTCCGGCGCCTGGACACGGCGGGCGGGCCGCAGGGTGCGCAGCACGAGCCACGCGCCGAGCGGCATCAGCAGGGCGGCAACCAGGAGACGGAAGACGGTCGCGCCGGGGACCGCGAGGACCCGGACCACGGCACCGATGACGACGCCGGGCAGGGTGCCCGCCAGCAGCCCGCGGGTCAGAGGGCCGTCCAGGGCGCCCGCGCGGTGGTGACGCAACAGGGCGCCGGGCCCGGACACCACGTTGAACAGCAGGTTCGTCGGGGTGACGGCCGGGCTCGGCACACCCAGCACGCTCAGTTGGACGGGCAGCAGGAAGACCGCGCCCGAGACCCCCACGGGCGCGGTCACCGCCGCGATCAGCATGCCGACGGCGAGCCCGGCCGCCCCCGTCGACCAGATCGTCATCCGTCAGACCTCCATCCGGCCGAGCTTCATCCCTCAAAGATCATCCGTCAGACCTTCGTCCAGGAGAGCTTCATCCGTGAGACCGTCATCCGTCCGGTCCGTCGTCATCCGTCCGGTCCGTACGGGTCAGGCGGCTCCGCCGCGGCGGCCGCGCCACCACCACAGGCCACCGCCGAGGGCGAGGACGGCCGCGCCGATACCGAGGGGCACGGCCAGGGGGACGCCGTCGTCGCCGTCGGTGCTGTCCGCCGCGGGCTTCGCCGTTGCTTCCGCGGCCTCGAGGTCGGGCTCCGGCGAGGCGGTCGCCGGCGAGGGCTCCTCCGAAGGGCTGGGGGTGGGACTGACGAGTTCCGCGCCGGGAGCGGCGGGCTCCAGGTCCAGCCGGGGCGCGGGGTGACCGTGGCCGTGCCCGTCGCCGCCGGAGTCGTCCAGTTCGATCCAGCGGTCCACCTTGCCGTCGCTGTAGAACTGCAGCGTCTTGAACACCAGCGACTTCGCGTCGGGCAACTGCCGTACGGAGACGACGTACTCGGCGTCCTCCCCCACCGCGAGCTTCGGTCCCGAGACGGTGTAGCCCCGTTCGGTGGCGGCGAACTTCCAGCCCTTGGGGCCCTCTTCGTAGCCGACGTCGGCGGGGGCGATGCCCTTCGGCAGGATGACCTCCAGCTTGGTGATGCCGGCGGAGGCGGACTCCGACTCGGCGGAGAAGGTCAGCTCGACGTTCTGGTCGAGGGCGCGGGCGCCCTCCGCCTCGACCTCCGTGTGCGCCGCGGCCGGTGCCGCGGTGACGACGGCGAACGCGAGCGCGGTCGCGGTGAGGACGCCGAGACGGCGCGTGCTGCGTGCCAGGGTCGGGCGGTGCACAGCTGACTCCCTTGTACCGAAGGTGTGAAGCCTGCATTCAAGCGCAGGGCCGACGTCCGGGCCAAGGGCGGCCCGCGGTGCCGGGACGTCCGTCCTACCGGCAAATCCGCCGCACCGGGCAAGGCCGTTGGGTCCTCCCCGCGCGGTGCGGCGCGTGGGACAGCTGAGGCGTGCGCCGGGGTGTGTGCTGTTCACCACCGCCTTCACGCCCCCGTCTGCGCTTGTCAGCGGCCTTGTGGGGGCACTACTGTCACCACGCCTTGGTGAACGGGAAATCCGGTGTGATGCCGGTGCGGCCCTCGCCACTGTGATCGGGAAGTCCGGCTCCAGTCCTCGCGGACAGCCACTGGGTCCTTGTGACCCGGGAAGGCGGAGCACGGGCGGTGGTACCCGTCAGCCAGGAGACCGGCCAAGGCACGTCAACCATCCACGAGGTGCTGGAGAGGGTCTGCTGAGCCATGCACATAGCCGAGGGTTTCCTTCCCCCGGCGCACGCGATCGCCTGGGGTGTCGCGTCCGCGCCGTTCGTCGTCCACGGAGTACGGTCACTCACCCGTGAGGTCAGGGAACACCCTGAGAGCACGCTGCTGCTCGGTGCCTCGGGGGCTTTCACCTTCGTCCTGTCGGCGCTGAAGCTGCCGTCCGTCACCGGGAGTTGCTCCCACCCCACCGGCACCGGACTCGGTGCCATCCTGTTCCGGCCGCCGATCATGGCGGTGCTGGGCACCATCACCCTGCTCTTCCAGGCCCTGCTGCTCGCCCACGGCGGACTGACCACACTCGGCGCCAACGTCTTCTCCATGGCGATCGTCGGCCCCTGGGCCGGATACGCCGTCTACAAGCTGCTGCGGCACTACGACGTGCCGTTGATGGTCGCGGTGTTCTTCGGCGCGTTCTTCGCCGACCTGTCCACCTACTGCGTCACCAGTGTCCAGCTCGCGCTCGCGTTCCCCGACCCGAGCAGCGGGTTCCTGGGCGCGCTCGGCAAGTTCGGTTCCATCTTCGCCATCACCCAGCTCCCCCTCGCGGTGAGCGAGGGCCTGCTCACGGTGCTGGTGATGCGGCTTCTGGTGCAGTCGAGCAAGGGCGAGCTGACCCGGCTCGGGGTGCTCGTGGCGGGCAAGCGGGAGACGAAGAGCGAGGCGGTGGCGCGATGAGCCGGAACACGAAGATCAACGTCCTGCTGCTGCTCGTGGTGGCCGCGCTCGCGGTGCTGCCGCTGGCTCTCGGCCTCGGCGACCACAAGAAGGAGCCCTTCACGGGGGCGGACGGGGAGGCCGAGAGCGCGATCACCGAGATCGAGCCGGACTACAAGCCGTGGTTCTCGCCCCTGTACGAGCCGCCCTCCGGTGAGATCGAGTCCGCGCTGTTCTCCCTCCAGGCCGCCCTCGGCGCGGGCGTCCTCGCCTACTACTTCGGCCTGCACCGGGGCCGCCGCCAGGGCGAGGCGCGGGCACTGGCACAGCAGGAGACCGCGAGGACGCCGGCCGGGTCCGGCTCCGAAGAGGTCTGACGCCACGTGCTACCGATCGACGAGGCGGCGCACAGCAGTCGCTGGCGCCGCCGCCATCCCGTGGACAAGGCCGTGCTCGGGCTCGGCCTCACCGTGCTCGCGATCTCGCTGCCGCCCTGGCCCGGCGCGGCCCTCGTCCTGCTGACCGCGCTCGTCGTGCTGCTCGGACCGGCCGGTGTGCCGCGTCGCCGGCTGTGGCGCGCCTACCGGGTGCCGCTGGGGTTCTGTGTGACCGGGGCGCTGCCGCTGCTCGTCCAGGTCGGCGGGCCCGACGGGTTCGTGACCCTGGCCGCGGGCGGTCCGGTCCGTGCGGCGGAGCTGCTGCTGCGGACCTCCGCCGCCTCCCTGGGCGTCCTGCTGTTCGCCTTCACCACCCCCATGTCGGACCTGCTGCCGCGGCTGGTGCGGGCCGGGGTGCCCGCACCGGTGGTGGACGTCGCCCTGGTGACGTACCGCATGAGCTTCCTGCTCCTGGACTCCGTACGCCGGATCCGCGACGCGCAGGCGGCCCGGCTCGGGCACACCACCCGCGCCGCCACCTGGCGGTCCCTGGCCGGGCTCGGCGCGACCGCGTTCGTACGGGCCTTCGACCGGGCGGCGCGGCTCCAGACGGGCCTGGCCGGGCGGGGCTACGACGGCACCCTGCGCGTCCTGGTGCCCGAGGCTCGGGTCTCCGTCCGCTTCACCTCCGTCAGCGTCGTCCTCCTCGCGGCCGTGGCCGCTCTCACCTTCGTCCTGGAAAGGCCGCTGACATGAGCGAGCCCGTGCTCGTCGCCCTGCGGGGCGCGTCGTTCGCGTACGAGGACGGCCCGGCCGTGCTCAGTGAGCTCGACTTCGAGGTGCGCGAGGGGCGCGCGCTCGCCCTGCTGGGCCGCAACGGCAGCGGCAAGACGACGCTGATGCGGCTGCTCAGCGGTGGACTCCGGCCGCGTTCGGGTGAGTTGACGGTCGAGGGGCGGCCGGTGACCTACGACCGCAAGGGCCTGACCGGGCTGCGGACGACCGTTCAGCTGGTGGTGCAGGACCCGGACGACCAGCTCTTCGCGGCCTCGGTCGCCCAGGACGTGTCGTTCGGACCGCTGAACCTCGGGCTGCCCGACGACCAGGTACGGGTCCGGGTGGACGAGGCGCTCGCCGCGCTCGGTATCTCCGCCCTCGCCGACCGGCCCACCCATCTGCTCTCCTACGGCCAGCGCAAGCGGACCGCGATCGCCGGCGCGGTGGCGATGCGGCCGCGGGTGCTGATCCTCGACGAGCCGACCGCGGGACTCGACCCCGACGGCCAGGAACGGCTCCTCACCACCCTGGACGGGCTCCGCCGCTCCGGCACGACCGTGGTGATGGCGACGCACGACGTCGATCTGGCGCTGCGGTGGGCCGACGACGCGGCGCTGCTCACCCCGTCCGGTGCCCGGACGGGCCCGGTGGCCGCGATGCTGGCCCGTACGGACCTCCTCGAACAGGCGGGGTTGCGCCTGCCCTGGGGCATCGCGGTCACCCGGCTCCTGCGCGAGCAGGGGCTGTTGACCGACCAGGCGCCCGGTCCGCGGACCCCGGACGAGCTGGCGGCGCTGGTGGGGGCCGCTCCCCCGGTACCGGCCGACGGCTGACCCGGGCCGCACGGCCACGCGGCCGGGGGCAGTGGTCCGCCTGCCCCGGTCAGATGGGCAGGCCGTAGGTGCGGACGGCACAGTCGGCGAAGACGTCCCGGCGTTCGGCGGGGCTGAGCCGGGAGACCAACGCCTCGGCCGTGTCGAGTACTTCGCGGTAGTCGGAGGCGAGCCGGCAGACGGGCCAGTCGGAGCCGAACATCAGCCGGTGGGGGCCGAAGGCGTCCAGGACGGTGTCCGCGTACGGGACCAGGTCGGCAACCCGCCAGGAGTCCCAGTCGGCCTCCGTGACCAGCCCGGAGAGCTTGCAGACGGTGTTCGGCAGGGCGGCCAGCCGCCGTATCCCCTCCGCCCACGGCTCCAGTTCGCCGGAGGCCACGGGCGGTTTGGCGAGGTGGTCGAGGACGAAGGTGAGCCGGGGCAGCCGCCGGGCGGCCTCCACGGCGGCGGCGAGCTGGTGGGGTCTGACCAGCAGGTCGTAGGCGAGGCCCGCGTCCGCGACGGCGGACAGGCCCCGCAGGACGTCCGGGCGTACCAGCCAGCGGGGATCAGGCTCGCCCTGCACCTGGTGGCGGATGCCCACCAGATGCTCGCCGCCGGGGCCTTCGCGCAGCCCGGCGAGGGTGTCGGCGACCTCGGGCGAGGTGAGGTCGGTCCAGCCGACGACCCCGGCGACCAGGGTGCTGCCGGCGGCCAGGGCCAGGAACTCGGGGGTCTCCTCCACCACGGTGACCGTCTGCACGAGCACGGTGGCCGTGACTCCGGCGGCACGCGCCTCCGGTTCCAGGTCCGTGAGGGTGAAGTCACGGCGCAGCGGAGCGAGTTCGGGGCCGGTGATCCAGTCCTGGCCGCGGACGGAGAGGTCCCAGACGTGGTGGTGGGCGTCGACGACACCGACGCCGTCCACCGTGCCCGCTCCGACGCCCGTGCCCGTGCCGGTCACAGCTCCCACACCACGGGCAGTGAGGCGTCGGAGCCCTCCGCGGAGTAGTCGTGGACGACGTCCAGCAGTTCGGCCATGCGGGCCTGCCAGGCGATGTTGACCGGCAGTCTCTCCAGCTCCGCGATCATCGCCGCGTAGTCCTCGACCTCCAGGACGTGGAAGAGGTCGGTGCCGCTGCGCCAGATCGTCCAGGCGCCGACCCCGGCGGCGCGGATCGCGGCGGTCAGTTCCTCGGGGACCTCGCGGTGCGCGGCCTCGTACTCGGCGACGCGGTCGGCGCGGACCTTGGTGTGCAGGGCGACCCTCACGACGGCTCCTTCGGTGACGGGGTTGTCTCAGCGGGCCCCCTGGTCAGGGGCGTCGTCAGGGGCGTGGGCACCGGGACGTCCGGGGCGAGCAGACCTTCCGCGCGCAGGTCGTCCCAGAGGGCGGCGGGTACGGGGGTCCGCAGTCGCTCCACGGTGTCGCGCACCTCGTGGGCCGAGCGGGCGCCGGTGAGGACGCCGGCGACCGCCGGGTGGCCGAGCGGCAAGTGGAGGGCGGCGGCGCGCAGGGGCACGCCGTGGCGTTCGGTGACCGCCCTGAGCCGGCGGGCGCGGTCGAGGACGGGCTCCGGGGCGGGCGCGTAGTCGTAGGTGGCGCCCGGCCCGGGGTCGGTGAGGAGGCCGGAGTTGAAGACGCCGCCGATGAGGACGCTTCTGCCGCGGGCGGCGGCCTCGGGGAGCACGTGGGCGAGGCCCTCCTGTTCGAGGAGGGTGTAGCGGCCGGCCAGGAGGACGACGTCGATGTCGGTCTCGCGCAGGAAGCGGGCGGGGAGCGCGGACTGGTTCATGCCGACGCCGATCGCGCCGACGACGCCTTCGCCACGGAGTCGTTCCAGTGCCGGGTAGGCCTCGTCGAGGGCCTGCTCGGCGTGGTCGTCGGGGTCGTGGAGGAGGACGATGTCCACCCGGTCGAGGCCGAGGCGGTCCAGGCTGGCTTCGAGGGAGCGGCGGACGCCGTCGGCGCTGAAGTCCCAGACGCGGCGCAGGGTCGCGGGGACGGCGAAGCCGTCTGCCAGGTCGTCGCCGTCGCCGTCGGCGGGCACGAGCAGGCGGCCGACCTTGGTGGAGACGGTGTAGGTGTCCCGGGGGCGGTTCCGCAGTGCCTCACCGAGGCGGCGTTCGGACAGGCCGAGGCCGTAGTGGGGTGCCGTGTCGAAGGTGCGGATCCCGGCGTCCCAGGCGGCGTCGAGCGCGGCGGCGGCCTCCTCGTCGGCCACCGGGCGGTAGAGGTTGCCGATGCCGGCGCCTCCGTAGGCCAGTTCGGTGACCTCGACGTCGGTGCGGCCGAGGGTTCCGGTCCTCATGAGGCCGCCGGTCGGAGCCGGAGTCCCTGCATGCCGCCGTCGACGGCGAGGGCGGTGCCGGTGACGGAGGCCGCGGCGGGGCTCGCCAGATAGGCGATGGCGGCGGCGACCTCGTCGGCGGTGACGAGGCGCCCCATGGGCTGGCGGGCGTTGAGGGCGGCGCGCTCGGCCTCGGGGTCGTCGGCCGCGTCGAGGAGCCGGCCGACCCAGGGGGTGTCGGCGGTGCCGGGGTTGACGCAGTTGACGCGGATGCCCTCGCGGACGTGGTCGGCGGCCATGGCGAGGGTGAGGGACAGCACGGCGCCCTTGCTGGCGGAGTACAGGGCACGCTGCGGCAGTCCGGCCGTGGCCGCGATGGAGCACGTGTTGACGACGGCGGCGGTGCCCGGACGGGCAGTGGCGGTGCGGCGCAGATGGGCGAGCGCGGCCCGGGTGGTGCGCACGATGCCGAGGACATTGACGTCGAGGACCCGGTGCCACTGCTCGTCGGGGTTGTCCTCGACGGTGCCGATGGCGCCGATGCCGGCGTTGTTCACGAGGATGTCCAGGCCACCGAGCCGTTCGACGGCGGCGCCCACGGCGGCCCGTACGGAGGCGTCGTCCGTGACGTCGGCCTGGAAGGCGAGCAGCGGCGGTGTGGCCCCGGCGGGGTTCAGGTCGAACACGGCGACCTCGGCACCCCGCGCGGCCATCAGCCGGGCCGTGGCCAGTCCGATACCGGAGGCCCCACCGGTGACGATCGCCCGCAGCCCTGTCAGATCCGTCATGCGACTTCCTCCCGTGCAGCGAGGTCGGCGGCCCAGAAGGTGCCGTCGGGGTAACGGTATTCGGCGAGCGACGCGGGGTGCATGGTGGCGGAGAAGCCGGGGGCGAGCGGTGCGGTGTAGTGGCCCTCGCGCATCACGACCGGGGCGGTGAAGTGCTCGTGGAGGTGGTCGACGTACTCGATGACCCGGTCGTCGGTCGTGCCGGAGAGGGCCAGGTAGTCGAACATCGACAGGTGCTGGACCAGTTCGCACAGGCCGACGCCGCCGGCGTGCGGGCAGACCGGTACGCCGAACTTCGCGGCGAGCAGCAGGATCGCGAGGTTCTCGTTGACGCCGCCGACGCGTGCCGCGTCGATCTGGAGGACGTCGATGGCACCGGCCTGGAGGAGCTGCTTGAACACGATGCGGTTCTGGACGTGTTCGCCGGTGGCGACCTTCACGGGGGCGACGCCCTGACGGACGGCGGCGTGGCCGAGGATGTCGTCGGGGCTGGTGGGTTCCTCGATCCAGTACGGGTCGAACTCGGCGAGGGCGCGGGTCCATTCGACGGCCTCGCCGATGTTCCAGCGCTGGTTGGCGTCGATGGCGATGCGCACCTTGTTCCCGACGGCTGCGCGTGCGGCGCGCATCCGGCGGACGTCGTCGGTGAGGTCCGCGCCGACCTTGAGCTTGATCTGGGTGAAGCCGTCGGCGACGGCCTGCTCGGCGAGCCGGGTGAGCTTCTCGTCGGAATAGCCGAGCCAGCCCGGTGAGGTGGTGTAGCCGGGGTAGCCGCGCTCCAGCAGCGTCGCCTCGCGCTCGGCGAGTCCGGTCCTGCCCTCCCGGAGCATACGGAGTGCGTCCTCGGGGGTGAGGGCGTCGGCGATGTAGCGGAAGTCGACCTGGGAGACCAGCCATTCGGGGTCCGCGTGGGCGAGGAGCTGCCACAGCGGCCTGCCCTCCCGCTTGGCCGCCAGGTCCCACACGGCGTTGACGACGGCACCGATCGCCATGTGCATCACGCCCTTCTCGGGGCCGAGCCAGCGCAGCTGGCTGTCGCCGATCAGGTCGCGGTTGAGGGAGCCGGGGTCGGCGCACAGCTCGTCGACGGCGCGGCCCAGCAGATGGGGGCGCAGGGCGCCGATGGCGGCGACCTGGACGTCGTTGCCGCGGCCGATGGTGAAGGTGAAGCCGTGGCCTTCGAGTCCGTCGCCGGCGTCGGTGCGCAGCACGACATAGGCGGCGGAGTAGTCGGGATCCGGGTTCATGGCGTCGGACCCGTCCAGCTCCCTCGAGGTGGGGAAGCGGATGTCGTAGGTGTCGACGGCGGTGATCCGGGCGGGGGTCGTGGTCAAGGGGGTGCTGCCTTTCACGCTTGGCCGAAGGTCTGGCGCTGGCCTCCGAGCCCGTCGATCTCTAGTTCGACGGTGTCGCCGGCGCGGAGATAGGGGGTGCCGGGCAGGCCGAGGGCCACGCCCGCGGGGGTGCCGGTGTTGATCACGTCGCCCGGCTCCAGGACCATGTACCGGCTGAGGTAGGCCACGACCTGGTGGACCGGGAAGATCATGTCGCGGGTGTGGCCGTGCTGGCGCTTCACGCCGTTGACGCTCAGGCGCAGCCCCAGGTCCTGCGGGTCACCGACCTCGTCGGCGGTGACCAGCCAGGGGCCCAGCGGGTTGAAGGTCTCGCAGGACTTGCCGAGGTCCCACTGGGCGGAGTACTCGAGCTGGAACTCGCGCTCGGAGACGTCATGGCTGACCGCGTAGCCCGCGATCATCTCCGCCGCCTCGTCGGGGCCCTCCAGGTACCGGGCGCGTCGCCCGATCACGACGGCTAGCTCGACCTCCCAGTCGGTCTTCACCGAGCCGCGCGGGACGAGCACCTCGTCATGGGGGCCGACGACCGTGCCGGGGTCCTTCATGAAGACGACGGGGCGTTCGGGGATCGCGGCCCCGGTCTCGGCGGCGTGGTCGCGGTAGTTGAGCCCCACGCAGACGATCTTGCCGGGGCGGGCGACGGGGGCGCCGATCCGCAGGCCGGTGGGGTCGAGCTCGGGCAGCCCGCCCGTTTCGAGGGCGGCACGGGCCCGTTCGATACCGCCGGAGCCGAGGAAGGAGCCGTCGATGTCGGCGGTGACGCCGGACAGGTCCAGCAGCCGGCCGTCATCGGTGCGGACCGCGGGCCGCTCCTCGCCGGGGGCGCCGACGCGTAGCAGTTTCACTGGGCAGCTCCCTTGCCATAGGAGATCAGAAGTCATCGGAGGAATGGCGCACCGTGACTGTAGAGGCCGAACGGCAGGCTGACAACGCATTCCTCGGATGTATTTGATCCACGGGGGTTACTCCGCACAGGTCAAACATCCTTCATGGGTGAAATGACCCCGGGGCACATCGCAGATGATCACCCAAAGGTCGACGAAATCACTGCGGACTACCCCTTGTCAGTCTCGGCAATGCCGTCGTAACGTCCTCGTCGTCCGAGATACATCGGAGGAATCGCCCCCGGAATCCCACAGGGTCGTGGCCCTCAAACTCCGCTGCTCGTACACCGGTTGACCCTCGCTCCTCCCCTCTCTTCGGTCCGCCCTCAGGGGACTCCCCCGTCCTGGCTAAGGAGACAACCCGGCCATGAAGTTCGCTCGCACCCGCTCCACCGCCGCAGCGGCCTGTGCCCTCGCGGCCCTCGGCCTGCTCACCGCGTGCAACCGCGACAGCAGCTCGGGATCGGCCGGCTCGGCCGCCGACAGGCCCGCCATCGGTATCGACCTGCCGCGGTCCGACTCGGACTTCTGGAACTCCTACGCGGACTACCTGAAGAAGGACATCAAGACCGACGACATCAACGCCCTGCCCCTCAGCAATTCACAGAACGACGTCACCAAGCTCGTCGCCAACGTGCAGGTGTTCCAGAACACCGGCGCCAAGGCCGTCGTCATGGCCCCCCAGGACACCGGCGCCATCGCCTCCACCCTCGACACCCTCGCGTCGAAGAAGATCCCCGTGGTCAGCGTCGACACACGCCCAGACAAGGGCGACGTCTACATGGTGGTGCGCGCGGACAACCGCGCGTACGGCACCAAGGCGTGCGAGTTCCTCGGTGAGCGGCTGGGCGGCAAGGGCAAGGTCGCCGAGCTCCAGGGCGCGCTCGACTCCATCAACGGCCGCGACCGCTCGGAGGCCTTCGCCGCCTGTATGAAGGAGAAGTTCCCGAAGATCAAGGTCTTCGAGCTGCCCACCGACTGGAAGGGCGACGTCGCCTCGGCCAAGCTGCAGAGCCTGCTCGCCCAGCACCCCGATCTGAACGGCATCTACATGCAGGCCGGCGGTGTCTTCCTCCAGCCGACCCTGGCCCTACTGGAGCAGAAGGGCCTGCTGAAGCCGGCCGGCCGGAAGGGGCACATCTCGATCATCTCCAACGACGGCATCCCGCAGGAGTTCGACGCCATCCGCAAGGGCCAGATCGACGCCACCGTCTCGCAGCCCGCCGACCTGTACGCGAAGTACGCGCTGTACTACGCCAAGGCGGCCGCCGAGGGCAAGACCTTCGAGCCGGGCCCGACCGACCACGACTCCATCATCATCAAGATCCCGAACGGGCTGGAGGACCAGCTGCCCGCCCCCCTGGTGACCAAGGACAACGTGGACGACAAGGCCCTGTGGGGCAACACCGTCGGCAAGTGACCGACCGGACCGGCGACCCCTCGTACCCACCCCACGAAGGACGGTATCAACCATGGCGGACACCGCGACCGCCCCGGCGGACGGCGGCGGACACGCGGCCGGCCGGAACCCCGCCCCGGTGGCCGAGGCCACCGGGATCACCAAGAGGTTCGGCGCGACCGTCGCCCTGCGCGACGCCCGTATCAGCGTCGCCGCGGGCGAGTCGCACGCGCTGGTCGGCCGCAACGGCGCCGGCAAGTCGACGCTCGTGTCCATCCTGACCGGCCTGCAGCCCGCCGACACGGGCACCCTGCGCTTCTCCGGCGCCTCGGCGCCCGCCCTGGGGGACATCGACGCCTGGCGCTCCAAGGTCGCCTGCGTCTACCAGAAGTCGACGATCATCCCGGATCTGACGGTCGCCGAGAACCTCTTCCTGAACCGGCAGAGCGCAGGTCCGCTGCAGCCGATCCGCTGGAAACGGCTGCGGCGGCGGGCGGAGGAACTGCTCGGCGAGTACGGCGTGGACGTCGACGCCGCCGCCCGGGCGAAGGACCTCACGGTCGAACAGCGGCAGTTCGTGGAGATCGCCCGGGCCCTGTCGTTCGGGGCGCGCTTCATCATCCTGGACGAGCCGACCGCGAAGCTCGACGCCCGCGGCATCAACCGGCTGTTCGGCAAGCTCCGCGACCTCCAGCGGCAGGGCGTGGCCTTCCTCTACATCTCGCACCACCTCCAGGAGGTGTACGACCTCTGCGCCACGGTCACGGTCTACCGCGACGCGGCGCACATCCTGACCGCCCCCGTCGCGGAACTCGGCCACCGGGCACTGGTGGAGGCCATGACCGGGGAGTCCACCACGACCGCCGCGGAGATCGTGGAGAACCGGGGTCCGGTCCGGTCCGACGCCGCCGAGCTCCTGGCCGTGGAGGGGCTCAGCCTGCCCGGCGCCTGCCGGGACCTCTCGCTGACCGTGCGGGCCGGCGAGGTCGTCGGCCTGGCCGGCGCCACGGCCAGCGGCAACGTACGGGTCGGAGAGGCCATTGCCGGTCTGCACCGCGCCGAGGAGGGCACCGTCTCCGTCGGCGGACGGGGCATCCGCACCGGCGACGTCCCGTCGGCGCTCGCCGTGGGCGTCGGTCTGGTCCCCGAGGACCGGCATCTGCAGGGCCTGGTGAACAACCGCAGCGTGGCGGAGAACGCGACGCTCACCGTCACCGACCAGCTGGGCCCGTACGGCACCGTGCTGCCCGCCCGGACCAGGGTCTTCGCCCAGCGCATGATCCGGGCACTCGACATCAAGACGCCGGGCGCGGCGACCCCGGTCTCCGCCCTCTCCGGCGGCAACCAGCAGAAGGTCGTGGTGGCCCGGGCCCTGGCCACCGACCCCCGGGTGCTGGTGGCGATCCGCCCCACCAACGGCGTGGACGTCAGGTCCAAGGAGTTCCTGCTGCGCCGGATCCGTGAGGTCGCGGACGGCGGGAAGGCAGCGCTGATCGTCTCCGACGAGCTGGACGACCTCCGCGTGTGCGACCGGGTCGTCGTCATGTTCCACGGGCGTGCGGTCGCCGAGTTCGACCGCGGCTGGAGGGACGACCAGGTGGTCGCCGCCATGGAGGGCGTGGCCGACCGGGCCGAGGCGTCCGGGGGCGGAACCGACCGCACCGAAGCATCCGACACCACCGAAGAGCACGGAAGGTAGTCATGTCCGCCACCACTGATGTCACCGAGCCCACAGCGGGCACGGCGCGGGAGACCGCGGGCGGCAAGCGCCGCGGGCTCGACCTCGGTCGCTTCCGTGAGCTGTCCCTGGTACCGGCCATCCTCGTGCTGGGGCTGATCGGGTTCATCGTCTCCCCGGCCTTCCTGACCGCCGACAACCTCATCGGTGTGGCCCAGCAGTCCACCGAGCTGAGCCTGCTGGTCCTGGCCACCGCGCTGATCCTGATCGCCGGGCGGATGGACCTGTCGCTGGAGTCCACCATCGGCGTGGCGCCGGTCATCGCCGTCTGGCTGGTCCTGCCGGCCGGCGGTGCCCGGTTCACGGGGCTCGGGCTGCTCCCGGAGTGGACGGCCGTCCCGCTCTGTCTGCTGGTGGGCGTGGTGATCGGGGCCGTCAACGGCTTCCTGATCCTGAAGCTCCGCCTCAACGGGTTCATCGTCACCCTCGGCATGCTGACGATGCTCCGCGGCCTCCAGGTCGCCCTCTCCGAGGGCCAGTCCATCGTCGAGCTCCCCTCCTCCTTCACCTATCTGGGCAAGGCGTCGTGGCTGGGCGTCCCCGCCGCGATCTGGATATGCGTGGTGCTGTTCGCGGCGGGCGGCAGCGCGCTGGCCTGGCTGCGGCACGGTCGGGCGCTGTACGCGATCGGCGGCAACGCGGAGGCCGCGCGCACCGCCGGTATCCGGGTCGACCGGATCGTGTGGGCGGTGCTGATCCTCGGCAGTGTGCTGGCGGCGTTCGCCGGCATCCTCTACAGCGGGCACTACGGGTCGATCTCGGCCACCCAGGGCAGCGGCTGGATCTTCCAGGTGTTCGCCGCGACCGTCATCGGCGGGGTGAGCCTGAACGGCGGCAAGGGCTCGGTGTTCGGCGCGCTCACCGGTGTGCTGACGCTGCAACTCGTCGTGAACGTGATGACGTTGGCGGGTGTGCCGCCGCTGTGGAACCAGTTCCTCAACGGGGCGATCATCATCGTCGCGCTGATCATCTCCCGCTTCGCCTCGGGCGAGAGGCAGGAGTAGACGTGGCCGGCGGGCGGCACGCCCCTGCGGAGCCGCCCGTCCGCCGGCCCCGGCACAGGAAGGCACCCTCGTGGCACTGACGGACGAGGCGATGGACAAGATCAAGGCGATGATCGTCGCCGGTGAGCTCGCACCGGGCTCCCGGCTCCCCAAGGAGGAGGTCCTCGCCGGCCGGCTCGGCCTGTCCCGCAGTTCGCTGCGGGAGGCGGTACGGGCGCTGACCGCGATGCGGATCCTGGTCACCCGGCAGGGCGACGGCACCTATGTCTCCAGTCTGGAGCCCCATCTGCTGCTGGAGTCGCTCTCCTTCGCCTCGGACGTGTCCCAGGGGCGGACCGCCCTTCAGCTGCTCCAGGTACGGCGGCTGCTGGAGCCCCAGGCGACCGGCCTGGCCGCCCCCCTGCTCACCGAGGAGGACCTCCGGGAGCTGGGCGCGATCCTGGAACGGTCCCGGGCAGCGGCGACGGTGGAGGAGTTCGTGGGACACGACATCATGTTCCATCTGCGGATCGTCGAGGCGGTCGGCAACCCGGTGCTGTCCATGCTGCTGCGGGTGCTGTCCACCCGTACCCAGCGGGCCCGCATCGTCCGGGGCAGCCGCACCGAGCGGGCCGTGGAGCACGCCCACCGGGAGCACGACGAGATCCTCCGCGCGCTGCGGACCCGTGACGCCCAGCTTGCGGTCTCCACGGCTACGGTGCATGTCGCTGCGGTGGAGCAGTGGCTGGCCGCCGGGCTCGTCGACGATCCCTCCTGCGGGGCGGAGGACTGACCGCTCCCCCACCACGCCGGACCTCACGACCCCGGCGGCCCTCGCCCGCCCCGCGGACCGGGCGGTCACAGGTCGGCGGCGTCCACCACGTCACCGAGGTCCACGAACTTGAAGCCGGTGGCCGCGCGGGTGCCGCCCTCGCCGTCCGGCGCCTCCGGGGTCTCCCGGCCGTCCTGGACGACGAGGAGGCCACGCGGATAGCGGTTGCCCAGCGGGGCGTTGAGGATCGCGGCGCCGTCGCACTCCTGGACGCCGTCGAGGGTCTGCGTCGCGGCCCCGATCCGGAAGCCGCCCTCGTACTCGTTGCCCTCGCTCACCTCACGGTCGTACAGGGCGAAGGTGTCGTCGCCCTGGCTGGAGGCCAGCAAGTAGCCGTCACCGTCCTTCTCCTGAAGAAGGGTCAGGCCCTCGACGTCGGCGGTCAGCCGCTTCCCGCCGAAGCCCGGGTCGGTGCCCGGCACGCACTCCTCGGTCTCCTCGTCATAGGTGCCGGGGACGCCGTACTCCTTGACCTTGTCGACCAGGACGGGCCTACCGGTGAGGTCGGCGCGCAGTCGCCAGATGCCGATGTCCTCCTGGCCGGCGTAGAGCGTGCCGGTGGCCGGGTCGACGACCATGCCCTCGACCTGCGGGAGTTCACCGGGCTCGGCGCAGGGGCTCCAGGTGGAGCCGTCGGGCAGCCGGAAGGAGGACGGCAGGTCGAGGGTGCGGACCTTGCGGTAGCCGACCGTGCCGTGCGCGGTGGGTACGAGTTCCAGCAGGGCGAGACGTGTGCGCTCACGCCGGCTGACCAGGGCGTAGGTGCGGCCGCTCGCCCGGTCGGTCCAGGTGGCGAGGCCGTACGCGGTGCGCTGGTCGTTGATCTCGGCCTGGTCGGCGGAGAAGACGGGTGCGGCGGCCGGGTCGGTGACGTCGGTGAGGGGACCGCCGGGGCGGGAGGGGTCGATGCGGTAGACGCGAAGCCGGTCGTTGCCCCGGTCGCTCACCACCGCGAGGTCGGCGCGGCCGGCCGAGGTGCGCAGACCGGTGACGAGGTCGACGTTGTTGTACCGGCCCGGCGCGTCGTCCTCGGCCGGGGGCTTCGGCGCGGGCAGGGACTGCACCAGGCGGGCGTCCAGGTCGTAGACCCGCAGACCGCCCTCCTTGGCGGTGGCGACGACGAGGCTGCGGCCGGGGTCGGCGGGGTTGCGCCAGATCGCCGGGTCGTCGGCGTCGGAGTTGCCGCCGGGCTCGTCGTCGTGGAGCGCGGCGGTCTCGCCGGTGGCGGTCACCACGGGCAGGGCGGACGGGCCCGCGTCGGCGGGAGCCGCCGTGAGCAGGGCGGTCAGCGCGGTACCGGTGGCGAGGGCCGCAACTCGCCGGGCTGTACGGGGCGTTCTCACAAGCGCTTCCTCACCGTCGATCGGAGGTCGGCAGAGCGTGCTCGGACTGCTGCCGATTGTCGGGGACATGCAGATACTGCGGAGGGAAGCTTGCGCGCAGGCAGACGCGATCTGGCCATGCCATGACCAAAGCCCCGTGGTGTCACGCCGCGCCGCCCCGGGACGCGGGCGCGGCGGTCCGGTCGGCGGCGGGTGTTCCCGGGCAGCCCTCGGCACGGGGCGCGCCGCGGACCTATCGTGTAAGAAGCACTGTTTCGCCCCGTGCTGCTCCTGCCATCCGCGGGGGACCCCATGAAGGTCGAACTGGTTCAGCAGGCCGCCGACGCGCTGTTCGACGTCCCGGACACCGTCCACGAGGAGATCGTAGCCCTCATCGAAGCGGTGGCCGAGGAGCCGAGAATCCAGGTCAGGGAGCTGGCCGCGGTGTTCGGTGACTGGTGCTGGCTCGTCTACACGGTCCACGGCGACGTGATCGAGGTGCTGGACCTCGGCTGCGCCCGATGACACGGCATGGGCGCGAGGAGGCGGAGGGAAGCGTCAGCAGGGCGATGACGGGGCGGCCTCGCCGTGCCGGCTCGGGAGCGGCTCGGCCCTCTCGGTAGGTGCCCGGAACGGGAGCGTCATGCCCCGTCCTCCTCGCCGGACGGTGCCCCGAGCAACCGGGATGCGCTCCGGCCGCACGGTCCGGCGCCTCGTCCCGGCCGGACACCGGCCGGGAGGGCACGCTGCGCCACAGTCGGTCGGTCCTGGTCAGCAGTCCCCCGGAAGGCGGCGTCCCGGGGCCCGTGGCGTTGGTGCCGGCGCCTCGCCGGGCGCTCAGCGGCTCCGGTCGAGCCGGCGTTCCCCCAGGGCCGAGGTATAGAGCTCCGCCGTGGCCGCGGCGGCCGAGGCCCAGCCGAAGGAGCGGGCGTGGCGGACGGCCGCCTGGCCCATCCGGGTGGAGCGGGTCGGGTCGTCGGCGAAACCCGACAGTGCCCGCGCGTAGTCGGCCGGGTCGTGACCGGCTACGAGGACTCCGCTCAGTCCGTCCCTTACGGCCACCGGCAGGCCGCCGACCCTGGCGGCGATCACCGGGGTGCCGCAGGCCTGGGCTTCGACGGCCACCAGGCCGAAGGACTCGCTGTGGGAGGGCATGACGAGGACGGAGGCCGCCCGGTACCAGTCGGCGAGCCGGTCCTGGTCGACCGGCGGCCGGAACCGGACGACGTCGCAGATCCCGAGGCGGGCCGCCAGTTTCTGGAGCGCTTCCGGCTCGGTCAGTCCGCTGCCGCTCGGCCCTCCCACCACCGGCACCACCAGCCGCTCGCGCAGCCGGGGCCGCTCCGCCAGCAGCCGGGCGACCGCCCGCAGCAGGATGTCGGGCGCCTTGAGCGGCTGTATGCGACCGACGAACAGCGCGATGAGCGCGTTCTCGGGGAGTCCGAGGCGAGCCCGGGCCGCGCTCCGGCCGGCCGTGCCGCCCCGAGTGTCCGGCCGGAAGCGGTCCAGGTCGACACCGGGGTGGACGACGGCCACCTTGCCGGGGTCGGCGTCGTAGTGGCGGAGCAGATCGTCGGCTTCCTCCCGGGTGTTGGCCATCAGCCGGTCGGCGGCCCGTACCACCTCGGTCTCCCCCCGGACCCGGGCGGCGGGCTCCGGGGTGTCGCCCGCGGCAAGGGAGGCGTTCTTCACCTTGGCCATGGTGTGCATGGTGTGGACGAGGGGAACGCCCCATCGCTCGGCGGCGAGGCGGCCGACATGTCCGGAGAGCCAGTAGTGGGAGTGGACCAGGTCGTAGTGGCCCGGGTGCCGGCCGGGCCCCGTCCGCGTCAGCCCGTGGGCGAAGGCGCGCAGCTGGGCGGGCAGGTGTTCCTTGGCCAGGCCCTTGCGGGGGCCGGCGGTCACATGGCGGACCAGGACGCCGGGGGTGAGCTGTACGGCGGGCGGGAGGGCCGCCGAGGTGGCCCGGGTGAGGATCTCCACCTCGATGTCGAGGGCGGCGAGGCGTTTGGCGAGTTCGACGATGTAGACGTTCATCCCGCCGGCGTCCCCGGTGCCCGGCTGGTGCAGCGGTGAGGTGTGCACGCTGAGCATGGCGACGCGGCGGGGGCGGTCGGGCCCGCCGGCCGGCCGCTGTGGAGGTGGGCCGACGAGCGTGGAGCCGTGGGTGGAGCCTCGCGAGGGGCGGAATGCGTCGAGCGGGGTCATGTGCCCGCTCCCGCCGTGGCCCCGGTGCGCAGGTCGATGCGGTGCTCACCCGCGTACACGTTCATGGAGCCGCCGCGCAGGAAGCCGATCAGCGTCAGTCCGGTCTCCGTGGCCAGGTCGACCGCGAGGGAGGACGGTGCCGAGACGGCGGCGAGCAGCGGGATGCCCGCCATGACGGCCTTCTGGGCGAGTTCGAAGGACGCCCGTCCGGACACCAGCAGGATGGTCCGGGACAGCGGCAGTCCACCTGACCGGAGGGCGCGGCCCACCAGTTTGTCGACGGCGTTGTGGCGGCCGACGTCCTCGCGCAGGTCCAGCAGTTCACCCTCGGGGGAGAACAGCCCGGCGGCGTGCAGTCCGCCGGTCCGGTCGAACACCCGTTGCGCTGAGCGCAGCCGGTCGGGCAGGAGGGCCAGCAGGTCGGGGGTGACCCGGACCGGGGGCTCGTCCGCGATCGGCCATCGCGTCGTGGTCCGTACGGCGTCGAGGCCGGCCTTCCCGCACAGGCCGCAGGAGGACGTGGTGTACACATTGCGTTCGAGCGTGATCTCGGGCAACGCCACTCCGGGGGCGAGGCGGACGTCGACGACGTTGTAGGTGTTGCCGCCGTCCTGGGTGGCACCCGCGCAGTACACGATGTTGGCCACGTCCGAGGCCCGGCTCACGACGCCCTCGCTCACCAGGAAACCGGCGGCGAGGGCGAAGTCGTCGCCGGGGGTGCGCATGGTGATGGCCAGCGGTCTGCCGTTGAGGCGGATCTCCATCGGCTCTTCCGCGACCAGTGTGTCGGGGCGGGTGCTCGGTTCCCCCTGCCGGATCCGCAGCACACGCCGTCGTTCGGTGACCCGTCCCATGGCCTCACTCCCAGTTCTGCCGTCGAGGACGGAGCCGTTGCCGTGCGGCGCTCAGCACTCGATGACGTTGACGGCGAGGCCGCCGCGGGCGGTCTCCTTGTACTTGACCTTCATGTCCGCGCCGGTCTCCTTCATGGTCTTGATGACCTTGTCGAGGGAGACATGGTGGCGGCCGTCGCCGCGCAGGGCCATGCGGGCGGCGGTGACGGCCTTGACCGCGGCCATGCCGTTGCGTTCGATGCAGGGGATCTGGACGAGGCCGCCGACCGGGTCGCAGGTGAGGCCGAGGTTGTGCTCCATGCCGATCTCGGCGGCGTTCTCGACCTGTTCGGGGCTGCCGCCGAGAACCTCGGCGAGGCCGCCGGCGGCCATGGAGCACGCGGAGCCGACCTCGCCCTGACAGCCCACCTCGGCACCGGAGATGGAGGCGTTCTCCTTGAAGAGGAGGCCGATGGCGCCGGCGGCGAGGAGGAAGCGGACGACACCGTCGTCGTCGGCGCCCGGGACGAACTCCAGGAAGTAGCGCAGGACGGCGGGGATGATGCCGGCCGCTCCGTTGGTCGGGGCCGTGACGACCCGGCCTCCGGCGGCGTTCTCCTCGTTCACGGCCATCGCGTAGAGGGTGGTCCATTCCATGGCGCGGGCCGACGGGTCGCCCTCGCTGCGCAGGGCGCGGGCTGCCGCGGCGGCCCGGCGACGGACCTTCAGGCCGCCGGGCAGGATGCCCTCGCGGCCGAGGCCCCGGGAGACGCAGGCCTCCATGACGCGCCATATCTCCAGCAGGCCGGCGCGGATCTCCGCCTCGGTGCGCCAGGCCCTCTCGTTCTCCAGCATCAGCGCGGAGATCGACAGGCCGGTCTCCCTGGTGAGCCGCAGCAGTTCGTCGCCGGTGCCGAACGGGTGGGGCAGCACGGTGTCGTCGAGCTTGATGCGGTCCGCGCCGACGGCTTCCTCGTCGACCACGAAGCCGCCGCCGACGGAGTAGTACGTCTTCTCCAGCAGGGGCGCGCCGTCGGCGTCGTACGCGAAGAGGATCATGCCGTTGGCGTGGTACGGGAGTGACCGTCTGCGGTGCAGGACCAGGTGCGTGGAGGCGTCGAAGCCGACCTCGTGGGCGGGGCCGATCTCGGCGCCGAGGAGGCGGATGCGTCCGGTGGCGTGGATCCGCTCGACGTCCAGGTCGGCCCGGGTCACATCCACCGTGTGCGGCTCGTTGCCCTCCAGGCCGAGCAGCACCGCCTTGGGGGTGCCGTGTCCGTGGCCGGTGGCGCCGAGGGAGCCGAACAACTCCGCTCGTACCGCGGCGGTCTGGGCCAGCACGCCGTCCTGCTTCAACCGCCGGACGAACATCCCGGCGGCGCGCATCGGGCCCACGGTGTGCGAGCTGGACGGGCCGATGCCTATGGAGAACAGGTCGAAGACGCTGATAGCCACGCCACGCTCCGTGGAGTCGGAGGGGGCGTGCCGAGCGGTCGCGGCACGTCCCCTGAGGGAGGTTGTCGTCACAGGCCGGGGTAGAGCGGATGCTTGTCGGCGAGGACCTTGACCCGGGCCGTGAGGGCCTCGGTGTCGTAGGTCGGCTTGAGGGTCTCGGCGATGATGTCGGCGACCTCGGTGAAGTCCTCGGCGGTGAAGCCGCGGGTGGCCAGGGCCGGCGTGCCGATACGGAGACCGGAGGTGACCATCGGCGGACGCGGGTCGTTGGGAACCGCGTTGCGGTTGACGGTGATGCCGACCTCGTGGAGACGGTCCTCGGCCTGCTGCCCGTCGAGTTCGGAGTCGCGCAGGTCGACCAGGATCAGATGGACGTCGGTGCCGCCGGACAGGACGTCCACGCCGGACGCGCGCGCGTCCGGAGCCGTCAGCCGTTCGGCGAGGATCCTGGCGCCCTCGACCGTGCGGCGCTGGCGCTCCCTGAACTCCTCGCTCGCCGCTACCTTGAAGGACACCGCCTTCGCGGCGATCACATGCTCCAGCGGGCCGCCCTGGAAGCCCGGGAAGACCGACGAGTTGAGCTTCTTCGCGAACTCCTTGCCGCGCGCGAGGATGATGCCGCCGCGGGGACCGCCGAGGGTCTTGTGGGTGGTGGAGGTGACGACGTCGGCGTACGGCACCGGGTTGGGGTGCAGTCCGGCCGCGACCAGGCCCGCGAAGTGGGCCATGTCGACCCACAGGTACGCGCCGACCTCGTCGGCGATCCGCCGGAACTCCGCGAAGTCCAGCTGACGCGGATACGCCGACCAGCCCGCGATGATGACCTTCGGGTGGTGGGCCTTGGCCAGCTGCTCGACCTCGTCCATGTCGACCAGGCCGGTGTCACCGACGTGGTAGGGCACGACGTTGAACTGCTTGCCCGAGAAGTTGATCCGCATGCCGTGGGTGAGGTGGCCGCCGTGCGCGAGGTCCAGGCCCAGGATGGTGTCGCCCGGCTGGGCCAGCGCGAACAGCGCCGCCTGGTTGGCGGAGGCGCCGGAGTGGGGCTGGACGTTGGCGTACTCGGCGCCGAAGAGGGCCTTCACCCGGTCGATCGCCACCTGCTCGGCGACGTCGACGTGCTCGCAGCCGCCGTAGTAGCGACGGCCGGGGTAGCCCTCGGCGTACTTGTTGGTCAGGACCGATCCCTGCGCCTGGAGGACCGCCACCGGGGCGAAGTTCTCCGAGGCGATCATCTCCAGGGTGGACTGCTGGCGGGTCAGTTCGGCGTCGACGGCGGCGGCGACCTCGGGGTCGAGCTCGTGCAGGGACTGGTTGAACAGGGTCATCAGCGGTCTCCTGTGCGGGTTCGGAGGACGGGGGTGAGGGCGAGGGCGCTCAGGACACGGCGACCGCGACGGCGGGGACGAGCGTGCGGCGGAGCCGGTTGAAGAACTTCGGCTGGTTGAGGGAGAGCACGGCCACGGGGTTGCCCTCGTGGCGGTAGACGGCCGTGAAGGTCCGGCTGTCGAGGTCGCCCTCGACGACCTCGGGCTCGGCGCCCGGAGCGACGTACCCGGCGAGCTGGATGCGCGTGCGGTACTGGTCGGACCAGAAGTAGGGCGCGGTGGGCGGGGCGGGCGTGGAGACGCCGGTCAGCAGGGTGCGGGCGGCGGTCCTGGCCTGCTCGGTGGCGTTGCCCCAGTGTTCGATGCGGGCGTGCCGTCCGGTGAACGGGTGCGGGCAGCGGGCCACGTCGCCGACGGCGACGACGCCGGGGACGGTGGTCGCGCAGCCGGTGTCGCAGACCACGCCGTCGTCGACCAGGACTCCGGAGCCGGCCAGCCAGTCGGTGTTGGGCCGGACTCCCACTCCGGCCACGACGACGTCGGCGGGCAGGACCCGCCCGTCCGCCAGCCGTACGCCGGTGACCCGGTCCTCGCCGAGGAGTTCCGCGACCCCGGTGCCGCGGAGCAGGGCCACGCCGTGATCCGTGTGCAGGGAGGAGCACACCAGGCCCATCTCGCGGCCGAGCCGGCGTTCCAGCGGTACGTCGGCCGCCTCGACGAGGGTGACGTGCAGTCCGAGCCGGTGGGCGGTGGAGGCGACCTCGGCGCCGATGAAACCGGCGCCGATGACGACGACCCTCGGCAGGCCGCTCAGCAGCTCGGCCCGCAGGGCGAGGGCGTCGTCCAGGGAGCGCAGGGTGTGCACGCCGGCCAGCCCGTCGGTGCCGGGGAGGGTGCGGGGGCTCGCGCCGGTGGCGACGACCACGCCGTGGGTGCGCACCCGCCGTCCGCCGGTCAGGGTGACCGTTCTGGCGACGGGGTCGAGGCGCACCGCGCGTTCACCGAGCAGCCAGTGCGCGTCGAGGTCGTCGTACTCGTCCGCGTCGCCGAGGGCGAGCGCGTCCGCGTCGATGTCGCCCTTGAGGAAGTCCTTGGACAGCGGCGGGCGGTCGTAGGGGGCGTGGCGCTCCTCCCCCACGACGACGATCTCGCCGTCGTAGCCCTCTGCGCGCAGCGCTCGGACCGTGCTCAGTCCCGCCAGTGACGCTCCGACGACGGTGATGCTCCTCATGCGGGCTCCATACGAAGGGATGTCTCACATGGCACAACAAAAAGCGTTATGCGCAACATGGTCTGGGTGGAGTTCGGGGGTGTCAAGAGGGCGGACGGTTTGTCCGTTCCTGATTGCGCCCGGCGTTGCGCTTGTCGCAACGGCCATCTGAGGCCCGTCCACCTGCCGGAGGGACCGGATCGGCGGGTGGACGGGGGTATCGGAGGGGTCGTGGCGAGGTCAGTGCGCGGGTCCGATGTCCAGCTTGCCCTGGAGCCAGGTGTGGAACTCGCCGATGTGGTGCTCGCTGGGCACCAGCACTCCGCCCTTGGCGTAGGCCCGGGAGCTCATCGCCGGCTGGGTGCGCTCACAGGCGTCGAAGTCCTGCTGGTTCACCCGGTGGAACAGTTCCACCGAACGCTCCACGTCCTTGCCTCCCTCGACGACGTGCGGCAGATACAGCCAGTCGCACTCGACGATCGTGCGGTCGGCCGCCATCGGGTACATCCGGTGGAAGATCACGTGGTCGGGCACGAGGTTGATGAACACCTGCGGCCTGACGGTGATCGCGTAGTAGCGGCGGTCCTGGTCCTCGGCGACGCCCGGGATGCGGTCCAGGCCCTCGGACCCGTCGACGGTGAAGCCCTGGATCTCCTCGCCGAACTCCGCTCCGTGCCCGACGTAGTACTGGGCGGCGTATCCGTCCGCGAACTCCGGGAGCACCTCGGTCAGTTCCGGGTGGATCGTGGCGCAGTGGTAGCACTCCATGAAGTTCTCGATGATCAGCTTCCAGTTCGCCCGCACGTCGTACGTGATCCGGCGGCCGACGGAGAGGTTGTCGATGTCGTAGCGCTCGATCGACTCCAGATCGCCGAGCCGCTCGACCACCGCGCCCAGGACATCGGCCTCGAAGGACGGCGGCTCGTCCGCGAGGCACACCCACACATAGCCGAGCCACTCCCGGACGTGGACGTTGATCAGGCCGTACTCGGTCCGGTCGATGTCCGGCATCGAGGTCAGGTTGGGTGCGGCCACCAGCTTGCCGTCCAGGCCGTACGTCCAGGCGTGGTACGGGCACTGGAAGGCCCGCTTGACCTCGCCGGACTCCTCCGTGCAGAGCTTGGCCCCGCGGTGCCGGCAGATGTTGAGGAAGGCCTTGATCGAGCCGTCCCGGGACCGCGAGACGAGCACGCTCTCACGTCCGACCTGGTAGGTGCGGAACGCGCCTGGCTTGGCCAGCTCGGAGGCGCGGGCCACACAGAACCACATGGCCTCGAAGACCCGCTCCTGCTCCCGGGCGAAGACTCCGGGGTCCGTGTAGTACTCGCCGGCGAGCGTGGGGAGGAGGCTGGGCGGCAGATTCGTGAGAGTCATCGGGTCACCTTCGGGATGGGTCGGACGCGCACGCGGCGAAGGCCGAACGGGGCTTGGGGGTGGTCGGTGGTGCCTGCGGTGGCCGGTTCAGTGGCCGCGGGCGATCCACTCGTCGAGGTGGGGCGCCTCGGCCCCGATCGTGGTGGTGCCGCCGTGACCGGTGTGGACGGTGGTGTCGGCGGGGAGGGTCAGCAGCCGGTCCTTGATGGAGGCGATGATGGTGTCGAAGTCCGAGAAGGAGCGGCCGGTGGCGCCGGGGCCGCCCTGGAAGAGGGTGTCGCCGGAGAACAGGGCGTTCAGCTCGGGCGCGTACAGGCAGACCGCGCCGGGTGAGTGCCCGGGGGTGTGCAGCACGTGCAGTTCGATCCCGGCGACGTTCAGGTCCTCGCCCCCCACCAGTTCCCAGAAGTGCGGCACCCGGGGGCCGTGCACCATCTTCCACAGCACGGTGTCGGCGGGGTGGAGCATGATGGGGGCGCCGTAGCGGGCGGCCAGGGCCGGGGCGGCGTTGACGTGGTCGTTGTGGGCGTGGGTACAGACGACGGCGACGAGGCGGCGGTCTCCGACGGCGGCCGCGATGACGTCCGCGTCATGCGCGGCGTCGACGACGAGGACCTCCTCGTCGTCACCGATCAGCCAGACGTTGTTGTCGACCTCCCAGGTGCCACCGTCCAGCTCGAAGGTGCCGGAGGTGACGAGGCGCTCGATGCGGGCGGTCACAGGACCACCACCGAACGCAGGACGTCGCCGTGGTGCATCTTGGCGAACGCGGCCTCGACGTCGTCCAGGCCGATGGTCTCGGTGACGAACTCGCCCAGGTCGAAGCGGCCTTGGAGGTAGAGGTCGATCAGTGCGGGGAAGTCGCGGGAGGGCAGGCAGTCGCCGTACCACGAGGACTTCAGTGCCCCGCCGCGTCCGAAGACGTCGAGCAGGGGCAGGTCGAGGGTCAGCTCCGGGGTGGGGACGCCCACCAGGACGGCGGTGCCGGCCAGGTCGCGGGCGTAGAAGGCCTGCTTGAAGGTCTCGGGGCGGCCCACCGCGTCCACGACGACGTCGGCGCCGAAGCCGCCGGTGAGTTCACGGATCGCCTCGACGGCGTCCGTCCTGGAGGAGTCGACGGTGTCGGTGGCGCCGAACCGCTCCGCCCACTTGAGCTTCCGTTCGTCGACGTCGACGGCGATGATGCGGCCGGCGCCGGCGACCTTGGCGCCCGCGATCGCGGCCATGCCCACGCCGCCGCACCCGATCACCGCGATGGAGTCGCCACGCCCCACTCCCCCGGTGTTGACCGCGGCGCCGAACCCGGCCATCACTCCGCAGCCGAGCAGACCGGCGGCGGCCGGCGAGGCCAGGGCGTCCACCTTGGTGCACTGGCCGGCGGCGACCAGGGTCTTCTCGGCGAAGGCTCCGATGCCGAGGGCCGGCGAGAGCGGGGTGCCGTCCGCCAGGGTCATCGGCCGGCCGGCGTTGTGGGTGGCGAAGCAGTACCAGGGCCTGCCCCGGCGGCAGGCCCGGCAGGTGCCGCAGACGGCGCGCCAGTTGAGGATCACGAAGTCGCCGGGGGCGACATCGGTGACGCCTTCGCCGACCGACTCCACCACACCCGAGGCCTCGTGGCCGAGGAGGAACGGGAAGTCGTCGTTGATCCCGCCCTCCCGGTAGTGCAGGTCGGTGTGACAGACGCCGCAGGCCTGCACCCGTACCAGCGCCTCACCCGGGCCGGGGTCCGGCACCAGGACGGTCTCCACCGAGACCGGGGCGCCCTTCTTCCGGGCAACGACGGCGCGTACCTCGTGTGTCACGGTCGATCTCCTCGTCGAGGGGACGGCCGAATCCGTGCTTCGGCCGGATGTGCTGGATGGAGGGAGGGCACTGATCGCTCCCCGGAGCGATCAGCGAGGGAGGGACGGAAGAAGAGGGGGGCAGGGAGTTCCTGCGTGAGGCCAGGGGTGGATGCCCTGGCAGAGCCACCATCCATTTCGTTTCACATGACGCAACCTTCATCGCCATGAGCAACGACGTCCAAACTGTCTCCCTGAGGACACCCGCTGTCAAGAGGTTGGCCGCGCCGTCTTGCCCGACCACACCCGGCGCCTCCCTCTTCCCCGGACCGGAGAGGCCGTGCGACCATGCGGGCGACCGGTTTCGGCCATGGCCACCGGGAGGCGCGAGCGCCCCGGGACCGTTCGGACGCGACCGCATATAGTTGCACTATGAGCAACTACGCGGCAGAGAGCGCAACAGCGGGTGCTGCGGTGAGCGGTGTGCAGTCCGTCGATCGCGCCGTCAGCGTGCTGGAGATCCTCGCCCGGCGCGGGGAGGCCGGCGTAAGCGAGGTCGCCGCCGAGATCGACGTCCACAAGTCCACCGCCTTCCGGCTCCTGGGCGCGCTGGAGGCTCGGGGACTGGTGGAGCAGACGGCCGAGCGGGGCAAGTACCGGCTCGGCTTCGGCATCGTGCGACTGGCCGGCGCCGTCACGGGCCGGCTCGACATCACCCAGCAGGGCCGGCTGGTCTGCGAGCGGCTCAGCGAGGAGATCGGCGAGACCGTCAACATCGCGGTGCTCCAAGAGCATTACGCGGTCAACCTGCACCAGGTACGTGGCCCGGGCGCGGTCGGGACCCACAACTGGGTGGGCCAGCTCACCCCCGTGCACGCCACGTCCAGCGGCAAGATCCTGCTGGCTCACCTTCCGGAGCAGCGGCGCGCCGAGGTCCTTGAGGCGTCCGGGCTGCGGAAGCTGACGCCGCACACGCTGACGTCCAGGAGGAAGCTGGACCAGCATCTCACCGAGGCGCGTGCACGGGGGTACGCCATGACGCTGGAGGAACTGGAGATCGGGCTGCACGCCATGGCGGCCCCGATCCGCTCCCGCGAGGGCGAGGTCATCGCCGCGCTCAGCGCCTCCGGCCCGGCCTACCGTTTCACCGAGGAGCGCATCCGCGAACTCGTGCCCGTACTGACGCGGGGCGCCGAGGAGATCAGCCGCAGGATGGGCTATCTGGGCTGACCCGCTGCGAGCGGCGCCTCCAGCGGCGACCGCTCCCCCACCGCCGCCTCGACGCCCCAGCGGGCCGTGACCCGTACCGCGTCCAGCGTCGAGGCGACGTCGTGCACCCTCAGACACCAGACACCCTGTGCGGCGGCGAGCACGGAGACGGCGGCGGTCGCGGCGTCGCGCTCCCGCGCCGGGCGCGGTTCTCCCGTCGCCCGGTCCGCCAGCAGCCGCCCCAGGAAGGCCTTTCGGGACGCGCCCACCAGGAGGGGACGGCCCAGCGCGCGGAACTCGCCGAGTCTGCCCAGCAGCTCCCAGTTGTGCTCGGGCTCCTTGGCGAAGCCGAGCCCGGGGTCGATGATCAGTGAGCAGGGCGGCACGCCCGCCTGCAGGGCGGCATCGATCCTCGGCCGCAGCTCGTCGAGCACGTCGCCGACCACGTCGCCGTAGAGGGCGTTCGCCTGCATACCGGCGGAGTGGCCACGCCAGTGCATCAGCACGTACGGCACACCCGCCCGGGCCATCAGAGGCAGCATGGCGGGATCGGCGAGGCCTCCCGACACATCGTTCACCAGCCGGGCGCCCGCCTCCAGGGCGCGGGCGGCGACCTCGGCCCGCATGGTGTCGACGCTGACCACCGCGCCCGCCGCGGTGAGCCGCCGGACGACGGGCAGAACTCGTCGCAGCTCCTCCTCCACCGGTGGGCGTAGCGCGCCGGGGCGGGTCGACTCGCCGCCCACGTCCACGATGTCGGCGCCCTGCTCCAGCAGGGCGATCCCGTGTACCACGGCCGCGTCGGCGGCATACGACAGCCCGCCGTCGGAGAACGAGTCCGGCGTGACGTTCACGACGCCCATGACGAGGGTCCGGCCGGGCCGTGGGAGTCCGTCCGGATACAGGTCCGGCGTTCCCGGACGCGAGGGTGCGGGGGTGCCATGGGCGGTGAGGGTCACTGGTGTCCGACTTTCGACGTACTGACGGCGGCTGTGTCGTCCGCCTACCGGAGAAAGCCCGGTGGGAACCCGTCGAGGGGCTCCCACCGGGGTGAGGTGTCTCGGCCCCCGGCCGGGGTGACTCACATGTACTCGGTGGCCGCGTCGAGGAGCCAGTCGGCGAGGTGGCCGGCGAAGGAGGAGCGGACCAGGATCCAGAATCCGGTGCTGGGTTCG
>NZ_JBWKAJ010000030.1:0-87836 GCF_056437585.1 Streptomyces sp. NPDC042364
AAACGCCCGGTTACATTCCGAACCCGGAAGCTAAGCCTTACAGCGCCGATGGTACTGCAGGGGGGACCCTGTGGGAGAGTAGGACGCCGCCGAACTCCTTTTACAGCTCTGGCTCTTGGGCACTCTGCCCGGGAGCCAGAGCTTTTTTGCGTTGAGGTAGGGTCAGGGAGCATCATTGGCTCGTTTTGCACAGGAGGCCCCCGGGTGGAGGTCCAGGAGACCCGGGTCCAGACGGACCGGGTCCTCACCATCCCGAACATCCTCAGTATGGCGCGGCTCCTTGGCGTGCCCGTCTTCCTGTGGCTGATTCTCTGGCCCGAGTTCGGCGGCCCCAAGGTCGACGGCTGGGCGCTCCTCGTGCTCGCCCTGAGCGGCGTCAGCGACTATCTGGACGGCAAGCTGGCACGACGCTGGAACCAGATCAGCAGCCTCGGCCGGCTACTCGACCCCGCCGCTGACCGGCTCTACATTCTGTCGACTTTGGTGGGTCTCACCTGGCGCGAGATTCTGCCCCTTTGGTTGACGGCTGTACTTCTCCTGCGGGAACTGGTTCTGCTAGTCATGGTGGGCATCCTCCGTCGGCACGGCTATCCGCCGCCGCAGGTGAACTTCCTCGGGAAGGCGGCCACCTTCAACCTGATGTACGCCTTCCCCTTGCTGCTGCTCAGTGACGGAAGTGGGTGGATCTCGTCACTCGCTGCTATTTTCGGATGGGCGTTCGCCGGATGGGGTACAACCCTGTATTGGTGGGCAGGAATCCTCTACGTGGTTCAGGTCCGCCGACTTGTCGCGGCGGACGCCATGGCCGATTGAGCCCGTCCGATGGGACGGCCGTAGTGGCTCGATGGCCCGCGTCGGAAAAGTGCGGGACAATCTGGACGGGTGAAGTCGGCTAGACCGTCGTCTCTTCAAGGAGGACGCTTCCGACATGAAGGCCGTCGTGATGGCCGGAGGCGAAGGCACACGCCTTCGCCCCATGACCTCGAGCATGCCCAAGCCGCTCCTGCCCGTGGCGAACCGCCCGATCATGGAGCACGTTCTTCGGCTGCTCAAAAGGCATGGGCTCAATGAGACCGTCGTTACCGTCCAGTTCCTGGCGTCACTCGTCAAGAACTACTTCGGTGACGGTGAGGAGCTCGGGATGGAGCTCACCTATGCCAACGAGGAGAAGCCACTCGGTACTGCCGGGAGCGTGAAGAACGCCGAGGAGGCACTGAAGGACGATGCCTTCCTCGTCATTTCCGGTGATGCCCTGACCGACTTCGACCTCACCGAGCTCATCAATTTCCACAAGGAAAAGGGCGCGCTCGTCACCGTCTGTCTGACACGGGTGCCGAACCCGCTGGAATTCGGCATCACGATCGTCGACGAGGAGGGCAAGGTCGAGCGGTTCCTGGAGAAGCCCACCTGGGGACAGGTCTTCTCCGACACCGTGAACACCGGCATCTACGTGATGGAGCCCGAGGTCTTCGACTATGTCGAGGCCGATGTTCCCGTCGACTGGTCCGGCGACGTCTTCCCGCAGCTCATGAAGGAAGGCAAGCCGATCTACGGCTTTGTCGCCGAGGGCTACTGGGAGGACGTCGGCACACACGAGAGCTATGTCAAGGCGCAGGCCGACGTCCTGGAGGGCAAGGTCGACGTCGAGCTCGACGGGTTCGAGCTCTCGCCCGGCGTCTGGATCGCCGAAGGCGCCGAAGTACACCCCGACGCCGTACTGCGCGGACCGCTGTACATCGGGGACTACGCCAAGGTCGAGGCCGGTGTCGAAATCCGCGAACACACCGTCGTGGGCTCGAACGTGGTCGTGAAGAGCGGGGCCTTTCTGCACAAGGCCGTCGTCCACGACAACGTCTACATCGGACAGCAAAGCAATCTGCGTGGCTGCGTGGTCGGCAAGAACACCGACATCATGCGGGCCGCGCGGATCGAGGACGGCGCCGTGATCGGTGACGAGTGCCTCGTCGGCGAGGAATCGATCATCCAGGGGAACGTACGGGTCTACCCCTTCAAGACGATCGAGGCCGGTGCGTTCGTCAACACCTCGGTGATCTGGGAGTCCCGCGGACAGGCACATCTCTTCGGCGCCCGTGGTGTGTCGGGGATCCTGAACGTGGAGATCACCCCGGAGCTGGCCGTGCGGCTGGCCGGGGCCTACGCGACGACCCTCAAGAAGGGCTCGACGGTCACCACCGCACGAGACCACTCCCGAGGCGCCCGTGCCCTCAAGCGGGCGGTCATCTCGGCGCTGCAGGCCAGCGCCATCGACGTACGGGACCTGGAGAACGTACCGCTGCCGGTGGCCCGGCAGCAGACCGCTCGGGGCAGTGCGGGTGGGATCATGATCCGGACCACGCCCGGCGTGCCGGACTCCGTCGACATCATGTTCTTCGACAGCCAGGGAGCGGATCTGTCGCAGGGCAGCCAGCGGAAGCTGGACCGGGTCTTCGCGCGGCAGGAGTACCGGCGCGCGTTCCCGGGCGAGATCGGCGATCTGCACTTCCCGGCCAGCGTCTTCGACTCGTACACCGGTTCACTGCTGCGGAACGTCGATACGACGGGGATCGCCGAATCCGGGCTCAAGGTCGTCGTGGACGCGTCCAACGGCAGCGCCGGCCTCGTCCTGCCGAGTCTGCTCGGCAAACTGGGCGTCGATTCGTTGACGATCAACCCCGGTCTCGACGAGTCGAGGCCGACGGAGACGGGCGACATGCGGCGCTCGGGGCTTGTACGGCTCGGTGAGATCGTGGCGTCGTCGAGGGCCGCGTTCGGAGTGCGGTTCGATCCCGTCGGTGAGCGGCTGTCCCTGGTCGACGAGAAGGGGCGGATCGTCGAGGACGACCGCGCCCTGCTGGTGATGCTCGACCTGGTGGCCGCTGAGCGACGGAGCGGGCGTGTGGCGCTGCCGGTGACCACCACGCGGATCGCGGAGCAGGTCGCGGCGTACCACGGCACACAGGTCGAGTGGACCACCACCTCGCCGGACGACCTCACACGGGTCGGCGGGGACGAGACGACCATCTTCGGCGGTGACGGTCGCGGTGGGTTCATCGTGCCCGAGTTCAGCAGCGTCTTCGACGGGACGGCGGCCTTCGTACGGCTCATCGGGCTGGTGGCGCGGACGCAGCTCACGCTGAGCCAGATCGACGCGCGGATTCCGCGGGCTCATGTCCTGAAGAGGGATCTGGCGACTCCGTGGGCCGTCAAGGGGCTGGTGATGCGCCGCGTCGTGGAGGCCGCCGGCAACCGCTTCGTCGACACGACCGACGGTGTACGGGTCGTCGAGACCGACGGGCGGTGGGTGATGGTCCTGCCGGACCCGGCGGAAGCCGTCACGCATCTGTGGGCCGAGGGACCCGATGACGCCTCGGCGCAAGCCCTGCTGGACGAGTGGTCGTCGGTGGTGGACAGCGCCGGACGCTGAACCACCCCACACACACGTGCCGGACAAGTGCCCCCAACGGGGCCTGTCCGGCACGTCGGTGGGGCCATTCGGAGGTAGCGGGCGCGACGTGCGACGATGTGCGGCATGCCGCAGCAGCCCCCCGTTCGGAGCACACCCACGCGCCCGTCGCGTCCGGACGCCTCCATGTCGCTGCTCACCAACGTCATGGAACACAGCCTCGACGACGGGTACGCCGAGGCCGCCGCCCGGAAGAAGGCCGACGGCACCGGAGGCATGCCGAAAACCGTACGGGCGAAGCTCGGCCTCGCCGCCGGGCTGGTGCTGGCCGCCCTGGTCGTGACCGTGGGCGCGGCGCAGGCACGGATCAGCGCCCCCGTGGTCGCCAAGGAGCGCGAGGAGCTCATCGACCGCATCCAGCAGAAGACCGCGGCCGCGGACAAGCTCGAGGACTCCGTCGACGATCTCCGTGACGACGTGAGCGCGCGCCAGCGAGAGGCGCTCAAGAACGGCGGCGACAGCGAGCAGGGCGAACTCGTGGGCGTCCTGTCGGGCGCCGTCGAGGTCCACGGCCCCGGGGTGAAGCTCATCGTCAACGACTCCAAGAACGCCAGCCAGGGCGGTGACGGTGACGCGCGCGAGACCTCGGGGTTCTCCGACACCGGACGAGTGCGTGACCGGGACATGCAGCGGGTCGTCAACGGACTGTGGCAGTCGGGAGCCGAGGCCGTCTCGATCAACGGACAGCGGCTCACCGCGCTGTCGGCGATCCGGGCGGCGGGCGACGCCATACTGGTCGACAACAAACCGCTGGTGCCGCCGTACACGGTCCTCGCGGTGGGGGACGGGCAAAGGCTGAGCACCAGGTTCCAGAACAGCCCCGACGGGCTGTATCTGCACGTCCTGCAGGAGAACTTCGGGATCCGGACCAGCATCTCCGTCGAGGACGACGTCAGGGTGCCGGCCGCGCCGAGCGTGATCGTACGAACAGCAGAACCGAGCACTAGGAAGGGCACATCGTGATCGCCGTACTGGGCCTCGTCCTCGGAGTCGTGGCCGGACTGTTGGTCCGGCCCGAGGTACCCGCGGTGGTCGAGCCGTACCTCCCCATCGCCGTCGTCGCGGCTCTGGACGCCGTGTTCGGCGGTCTGCGCGCCATGCTGGACGGCATCTTCGACGACAAGGTCTTCGTAGTGTCGTTCCTGTCCAACGTGGTGGTGGCCGCCCTGATCGTGTTCCTCGGCGACAAGCTGGGGGTGGGTGCCCAGCTGTCCACGGGTGTGGTGGTCGTTCTCGGCATCCGCATCTTCTCCAACGCCGCGGCGATCCGCCGGCACGTGTTCCGGGCGTGAGGCCGATGAGCGAGAGCGACGAGAAGCCGAGGCCGATGGCGGGCGAGGGCCGGGAAGAGGACGACGAACCCACGACCCGGTTGCGCCGGGAACTCCCGCAGGAGGTCCCCGTCACGGCCGCCGAGGAGCCCGGCAGTGCGGCGCAGGATGAGCAGAGCCGGCTGACCGGGCGGCAGCGGCTGGCCCAGGGGCTGTGGCCGCTGCGCTTCACACGGGCCCAACTCATCGTGGCAGTACTGCTGTTCGGCCTGGGCTTCGGCCTGGCCGTCCAGGTGGCCTCCAACAACGACGACAGCGCGCTGCGCGGCGCACGTCAGGAAGATCTCGTACGCATCCTCGATGAACTGGATGACCGTACTCAGCGTCTGGAGGAGGAGAAGCAGGGTCTCGAGGATCAGCGCACCGAGTTGGAGAACAGCTCGGACCAGGCCGAGGAGGCGCGCAAGCAGACGGTCGAGAAGGAAAGGCAACTCGGCGTTCTGGCGGGCACCGTGGCGGCGCAGGGACCCGGCATCACGCTGACGATCAACGACACGAAGGGGACGGTCGAGGCGGACATGCTGCTCGACGCGATCCAGGAGCTGCGCGCAGCAGGCGCGGAGGCGATCCAGGTGAACGGCGTTCGCGTCGTGGCCAGCACCTATCTCACCGATTCCGGCGGGGGAATCAGTGTCGACGGGAACAAGATCACCCAGCCCTTTCGTTTCAAGGTCATCGGTAACCCGCAGGACCTCGAGCCCGCACTGAACATCCCCGGAGGCGTGGTGCAGACACTGGAGAAGGAGCAGGCCACCGTGACGGTGGAGCGGGCTGACAAGATCGTCGTGGACGCCTTGCGAGCGGCGAAGCGGCCTGACTACGCTCGGTCGTCCTCCCGGTGAACCGCAGGTGCATAGGGGTCGTCAGGCGAGGGCATGAGGTTGCGGGGGGTCGGCGCACCGAATGGGTGGTGCGTGGTGGAAACTGTCTGGTGGAAACGGACGTTGTCAGGATGTCCGGGTCGGCCGGTGTGTTCAGTCAGGGTTCGTCCTGCCCCACGGGCGGGTCTGTTTCGGTCAAGGGGAATCGCCCGTGAAGTTGTTTGCGAAGTTGTTCGGCAAGAGCGCGCGAGAGGACAGCGACAACGCGACCTCCCGCCATCGCGCGCAGCCTTCGGAGGCGGAGGGCCAGGGCGGCGAGCGCCCGCTGTTCCGCGACCAGGTCGCTGGTCCGGGCGGTGACATTTCCGGAGGTCAGGGCGCGCCGTCTGTTGACCCTGCCCAGTCGGGCCGCATAGGTTTCGGGGACCCGTCAACCTCAGGTACGGGTGGAGGGTTTGCCACCGACCCGTATGCGTCCCATGCCCCGGCGGGGCAGCCGCGGCAGGAGGATCCGTCGATGTCGGCCCTGGTGTGTACGAGGTGCGGTAACCGCAACGCGGAGAACAGCCGCTTCTGCTCGAACTGCGGCGCGCCCTTGCGTCCCGGCGCGGTCCCGGAGCGTCCGTCCGAGACGACCTCCACGATCTCGATCTCCGGCCTCGAGGCCTACGACTCCGAGACGACGGGGCAGACCCAGCTGCCGGCGCTGTCCCCGGAGGCCCAGGCCGCCGTAGACGCCCTGCCGCTCGGCTCGGCGCTCCTCGTCGTGCGCCGCGGGCCTAACGCGGGCAGCCGCTTTCTGCTCGACAGTGACCTGACGACGGCGGGCCGTCACCCGCAGAGCGACATCTTCCTGGACGACGTCACCGTCTCCCGGCGCCACGTGGAGTTCCGCCGGGGTCAGGACGGCTCGTTCACGGTCGCCGACGTCGGCAGCCTGAACGGCACGTACGTCAACCGTGAGCGGATCGACCAGGTCGCCCTGCACAACGGCGACGAGGTGCAGATCGGCAAGTACCGGCTGGTCTTCTACGCGAGCCAGCGGGGCTACTGACCCGCCCCCGGACTCGTTCCGGGGGGCAACCCCAGGGAAGGTCCATGCTTCGAACAACGAGCGGTGGTGCCGGGCACGGCACCACCGCCGCGAACAGTGGCCTGATGAGCATCGGCACGGTGCTGAACCTGCTGCGCGAGGAGTTCCCCGAGGTCACGATCTCCAAGATCCGTTTCCTGGAGTCGGAGGGGCTGATCGAGCCGCAGCGGACCCCCTCGGGGTATCGCAAGTTCAGTGCCGAGGACATCGAGCGCCTCGGACACGTGCTGAGGATGCAGCGGGACCACTATCTGCCGCTCAAGGTGATCCGTGAGCACCTTGAGGCCCTGGAACGGGGTGAGGACGTCCGGCTGCCGTCGGTGGGCCGTCAGCGCGACCTCGGTGACGGAGAGCGTCTGAATGAGCTGTTCGGGGAGCCCGACGAGCCCACTGCCGCCCGGATCGGGCGGGCCGAGCTGCTCGCCGGCGCCGGGATCGGGGACGAGCAGTTGGCCGAGTGGGAGTCGTACGGGCTCCTGGCGCCGTTGCCGGACGGTTCGTACGACGCCGAGGCCCTCACGGTAGCCACGCTTGTGGTGGAACTGGGGCGGTTCGGTATCGAGCCGAGGCATCTTCGGGTGATGAGGGCCGCCGCCGACCGTGAGGCCGGCCTCGTGGAGCAGGTGGTCGCCCCGCTGCGACGACACCGCAATCCGCAGACCAGGGCGCATGCGGAGGACCGTACGAGAGAACTGGCGGGGCTCACGGTGAAGCTGCACGCCGCTCTCGTGCAGAGTGCGCTGGGCGTCCGGCTCCGCTGAGGCGGAGTGTTCGCCTGTGGCGGATCGCCGGGCCGATCCGTGCTCGACTACCCAAACATCCCGAGCACGGCCTAGGGTTGCTGTGTGAACGAGCTCGATGTCGTAGGTGTCCGGGTCGAAATGCCCTCCAACCAACCGATCGTGCTCCTGCGTGAAGTGGGAGGCGACCGCTACCTCCCCATCTGGATCGGGCCCGGGGAGGCGACTGCGATCGCCTTCGCCCAGCAGGGCATGGCCCCCGCGCGACCGCTGACCCACGACCTGTTCAAGGACGTGCTGGAGGCCGTCGGTCAGGAGCTCACGGAAGTACGCATCACCGATCTGCGTGAGGGCGTCTTCTACGCGGAGCTGGTCTTCGCCAGCGGCGTCGAGGTGAGCGCGCGGCCCTCCGACGCCATAGCGCTGGCGCTGCGCACCGGGACGCCGATCTTCGGCAGTGACGGGGTGCTCGATGACGCCGGCATCGCGATCCCGGACGAGCAGGAGGACGAGGTGGAGAAGTTCCGCGAGTTCCTCGACCAGATCTCGCCGGAGGACTTCGGTACGAGCAGCCAGTGAGGCCGGGGTGCGGTGGTGCCGGGCCGGGTGGCCGGCGGGTCTCCGGCCCGTGTCAGGGGCCCGAGGTCCCGTCGCGCGGCCGGGAGCGGGTTGACCTCCGGGCCGCTCCGTCATGGGGCCCGGTCGCGACCTGCGGGACGAGCAGGGGGTGCCGGCAGCGGCCGACCGGAGTGAAGGCCGGTCGGGCCGAGGCGAGTCGCAGCCGGTCAAGGAGACGGTGGCCCTGGAGGCCGGTGCGCCTGACGTGCCGATATGGCGTCCTGCGGTTCCGTTTAGCACATTCGGCTAGCCTTTCCCCGCGGAAGGGCACGGGAAACCACTCTCAGGGTGATTATCACTCGGCGTGCCGAGTGTGGCGGTCGTTGACGCACCCCTGGTGGCTGCCTACCGTCGAGAAGGCAGGTCAAGGACGGAGGTCGGCGTGAGAAGCAGCGGCGACGGTACGGCTGGGGGTGCCCCCGGACGCAGTCTGGGGGAGAGCGGCTCGTACCCTCCCCCGAGCGCTCGGCTCCGCTCGAGCAGGGGTTACCCCCATTCCGGCGGCGCGGCCGGTCCCGTCCCGCAGTTGCCGACGGCCGTCCAGGACGGCGCGGAGGCGGAGCCCGAGCCGTACGAGAACGTGGGATATCGCGGCCCCACGGCGTGTGCCGCCGCCGGCATCACCTACCGGCAGCTCGACTACTGGGCCCGTACCGGTCTTGTGGAGCCCAGTGTGCGACCCGCTCACGGCTCGGGGACGCAGCGGCTCTACAGCTTCCGGGACGTCGTCGTCCTCAAGATCGTGAAACGGTTCCTCGACACCGGTGTCTCCCTGCAGAACATCCGCACAGCCGTCCAGCATCTGCGGGAGCGGGGCTTCAGCGATCTGGAGCGGATGACGTTGATGAGCGACGGCGCCACGGTCTACGAATGCACCTCGCCGGACGAGGTGCACGCCCTGCTCCAAGGCGGTCAGGGGATCTTCGGGATCGCCGTGGGGGTCGTCTGGCGGGACGTGGAAAGCGCTCTTTCCCAGCTGCACGGGGAGCGGATCGACACGGGCGAGACCCTGGTCCGCCCCAACCCGGCGGACGAACTGGCGCGCAGGCGCAACCGGGCGGTCTGAGCGGAGCACGACGGGGGCCCGAGCGGTCGGACCCGCGGCAGCGCTCGTCGTCGGCGACACCGGCTCGCCATCGGCCGTGGCAGGGCATTGTCAGTGGCGTAGGGCAGCATCGGAGATGTGAGAACCGCGCCCACGATTCTGCATCTCGACATGGATGCCTTCTACGCCTCGGTGGAGCAGGCGTCCAAGCCGAGTCTGCGCGGGAAGGCCGTCATCGTCGGCGGCCTGGGCCCCCGGGGTGTGGTCGCCACCGCCTCGTACGAGGCGCGGGTCTTCGGGGTGCACTCGGCGATGCCCACGGCGCAGGCACGCAGGCTCGCGCCGAACGCCGCGTATCTCACGCCGCGCTTCACGTTCTACCGGGCGATAAGCCAGCAGGTCATGGGGCTTCTGCACGTTCTGTCGCCGTTGGTGGAGCCGCTGAGCCTGGACGAGGCGTTCGTGGACCTGGAGGCCGGGGGAGCGGCCTGGGACGAGGCGTCGGCGCGGGCGACGGGGGTGAGGCTGCGTCAGGAGATACGAGCGGTGACCGGGCTTACCGGGTCCGTGGGGCTGGCCGCCTCCAAGATGCTCGCGAAGATCGCCTCCGAGCAGGCCAAGCCGGACGGGCTGGTGCTGATCGAGCCCGGTACCGAGCGGGCGCTGCTCGGGCCGATGTCGGTGCGGATCCTGCCCGGTGTGGGGCCGGCCACCGGGGACCATCTGCGGCGTGCCGGGATCACCACCGTCGAGGAGATCGCCGAGGCGGGCGAGGACGAGGTCGTACGGCTGCTGGGGAAAGCCCACGGACACGGGTTGTACGCGATGGCGCTGGCGCGGGACGACCGGCCCGTGGTGGCCGAGCGGGACGCGAAGTCCGTGTCCGTGGAGGACACGTACGACGTGGACATCCATGACCGGGTGCGGGTCCGCCTGGAGGTGCAGAGGCTCGCCGACCGGTGTGTGCGGCGGCTGAGGAGCGCCGGGCTGTCGGGGCGGACGATCGTGCTGAAGGTGCGGCGGTACGACTTCTCGACGCTGACGCGGTCGGAGACGCTGCGAGGGCCGACGGACGACCCGGCTGTGGTGCGGGAGGCCGCGGCACGGCTGCTGGAGGCCGTCGACACCACCGGCGGGGTGCGGTTGCTGGGGGTGGGGGTCAGCGGGCTCGCCGACTACACGCAGGAGGATCTGTTCGCGCAGGCTGCGGGGGAGCCGGAGCTTCCGGAGGAGGAGACGGTGGAGGAGGTCGTCGCGGAGGAGAGCGCCCCCGTCGAACGGCGGTGGTCGGCCGGGCACGACGTCCGGCACATCGAGTACGGGCACGGGTGGGTGCAGGGGAGCGGGCTCGGCCGGGTCACGGTGCGGTTCGAGACGCCGGGGGACGCGGAACCGGGCCGGGTGCGGACGTTCCGCACGGACGACCCCGATCTCGAGGCGGTGGATCCGCTGCCGTTGGTGCCGGGCGGACCGGTGCGGCCGTCGGAGGCGGTGACCGTGCCGGGTCCCGGAGCCGAGTATGAGGGAGGGGTCGGGCAGACATTCGCCGGGCCGCAGCTGCCGGGGTTGCCGCCACGATCGCGATGAAATGGCAGGTCAGGGGTCTTCCGGGCTTGTCACGTCGCCGAAGTCGTGGTCCAGAGGGGGAGGCGGGGCGATGTCCAGGCCGTAGTGGTGGTAGAGCTGGAGTTCCTGTTCGGGGGAGAGGTGGCGGCCCACGCCGAAGTCGGGGGCGTCCTTGATCAGGGCGCGGTCGAAGGGGACGCGGAGGGAACCCTCGACGAGTTCACTGGGCTCAAGGGGAACGAAGGCGTCGCGGCCGAAGAGGCCCGTGCGTATGGCAGCCCATTCGGGGACGCCGGTCGCGTCGTCCAGGTAGACCTCGTCCACTGTGCCGATCTTGGTGCCCTTGCGGTCGAACGCCTTGCGGCCGATCAGATTGCGCGGATCGATGTCGGTCTGCACGGGCCCTCCAAGTGGTCGCCATGAGGGTTGCAAATCGTTCCTCACCACTACGAAAAGGCACATCGGGGATGGCGGCCACTCGAAGACACG
Source organism: Streptomyces sp. NPDC042364 (assembly GCF_056437585.1). Taxonomy (NCBI): domain Bacteria; kingdom Bacillati; phylum Actinomycetota; class Actinomycetes; order Kitasatosporales; family Streptomycetaceae; genus Streptomyces; species Streptomyces sp. NPDC042364. Next base: position 11,167 of record NZ_JBWKAJ010000030.1, read on the forward strand.
TGCGTTGACCGCGCTGATACGCTGGCAGCGGCTGTTGAACCCGTGCGGGAGAGTCCTCCGGACACCATCCGGAGGCGCCGAAGGAGCAAATCCTCCCCGGAATCTCTCAGGCTCACGTACCGCACGGACGAGGTCACTCTGGAAAGCAGAGCGGGTGTCGACGGTTTCCGCTCTCACCGACGGTGAAAGCCGGTCCTACCCGGGCCGGTGAAGCTCTCAGGTCGAGATGACAGAGGGGGAGGCCGTCCGGGCACCCGTGCCGTGGTGCCCTCGAAGGTCGCGTCAGACCAGGAGGCCTCCGCAATGACCGCCCACCGCATTCCGCTCGCAGAGCTCGAACAGGGAATCCCGTTCGAGCGGCGTCACATCGGACCCGACGCCGAGGCCCGGGCCAAGATGCTCGCCCACGTCGGCTACGGCTCGCTCGACGAGCTGACGGCCGCCGCGGTCCCCGATGTGATCAAGAACGCCGAGGCACTGAAGCTGCCGGGCGCGCGCACCGAGGCCGAGGTGCTCGCCGAGCTGCGGTCGCTCGCGGACCGCAACCAGGTGCTGGGCTCCATGATCGGACTCGGCTACCACGGGACCTTCACGCCGCCCGTCATCCTGCGGAACGTCATGGAGAACCCCGCCTGGTACACGGCTTACACGCCGTACCAGCCCGAGATCTCCCAGGGGCGGCTCGAAGCGCTGCTCAACTTCCAGACCATGGTCGCCGACCTCACCGGCCTTCCCACCTCAGGCGCATCCCTGCTCGACGAGGGCACGGCCGCCGCCGAGGCCATGGCGCTCTCCCGGCGCATGGGCAAGAACAAGAAGGGTCTCTTCCTGGTCGACGCGGACGCGCTGCCGCAGACCATCGCCGTGATCGAGACGCGCGCCGAGCCCACCGGGGTCGAGGTCGTCGTCGCCGACCTCAGCGACGGCATTCCCGCCGACATCGCCTCACGCGAGATCAACGGCGTGCTCCTCCAGTACCCGGGCGCCTCCGGAGCCGTACGCGATCTGAAGCCGGTCATCGAGCAGGCCCACGGACTCGGGGCACTCGTCACCGTCGCCGCCGACCTGCTCGCCCTGACGCTGCTGACCCCGCCCGGTGAGCTGGGCGCCGACATCGCGATCGGTACGACCCAGCGGTTCGGTGTGCCGATGGGCTTCGGCGGGCCCCACGCGGGCTACATGGCCGTGCGCGAGAAGTTCGCGCGCAGCCTGCCCGGACGGCTCGTGGGCGTCTCCGTGGACGCAGACGGGCACAAGGCCTACCGGCTCGCCCTCCAGACGCGTGAGCAGCACATCCGCCGCGAGAAGGCGACCAGCAACATCTGCACCGCCCAGGTGCTGCTGGCCGTGATGGCCGGCATGTACGCCGTCTACCACGGGCCCGAGGGCCTGCGGACCATCGCGCGGCGCACCCACCGGTACGCCACCGTCCTCGCGGCCGGACTCGCCGCGGGCGGGGTGGAGGTCGTGCACGGCGCGTACTTCGACACGCTGACCGTGCGGGTGCCGGGACGGGCCGCCGAGGTCGTGGCGGCCGCGCGCGAGCACGGTGTGAACCTGCACCTCGTGGACGCCGACCAGGTGTCCGTCGCCTGCGACGAGACCACGACGCGGGCGCAGCTGGGTGCCGTGTGGACGGCGTTCGGTGTGGAGGGCAGCGTCGAGGACCTCGACGCCGTCGCCGAGGACACGCTGCCCGAGGCGCTGCTGCGCTCCGACGAGTACCTCACCCACCCGGTGTTCCACGAGAACCGGTCCGAGACGGCGATGCTGCGCTACCTGCGGCGTCTCGCCGACCGGGACTACGCGCTCGACCGGGGCATGATCCCGCTGGGTTCCTGCACCATGAAGCTCAACGCGACCACCGAGATGGAGCCGGTGACCTGGCCCGAGTTCGGGCAGCTGCACCCCTTCGCGCCCGCCGCGCAGGCGCAGGGCTATCTGACGCTGATCCGTGAGCTGGAGGAGCGGCTCGCCGAGGTCACCGGATACGACAAGGTGTCGCTCCAGCCGAACGCCGGATCGCAGGGCGAGCTGGCCGGGTTGCTCGCCGTACGCGGCTACCACCGGGCCAACGGCGACGACCAGCGGACGGTGTGTCTGATCCCGTCCTCCGCGCACGGCACCAACGCCGCGAGCGCCGTGATGGCCGGGATGAAGGTCGTCGTGGTGAAGACCGCCGAGGACGGCGAGATCGACGTCGAGGACCTCCGGACGAAGATCGAGCAGTACCGGGACGAGCTGTCCGTACTGATGATCACCTACCCGTCGACCCACGGGGTGTTCGAGGAGCACGTCGCCGACATCTGCGCCCAGGTGCACGACGCGGGCGGCCAGGTGTACGTCGACGGCGCCAACCTCAACGCGCTGGTGGGCCTCGCCAAGCCCGGCCACTTCGGCGGTGACGTCTCGCACCTGAACCTGCACAAGACGTTCTGCATCCCGCACGGCGGAGGCGGCCCCGGTGTCGGCCCGGTGGCGGTCCGGGAGCACCTGGCGCCGTATCTGCCGAACCACCCGATGCAGCCCGCGGCCGGCCCGGAGACCGGTGTGGGTCCGATCTCGGCCGCCCCGTGGGGCTCGGCGGGCATCCTGCCGATCTCGTGGGCGTACGTCCGGCTGATGGGCGGCGAGGGCCTCAAGCGGGCGACGCAGGTCGCCGTGCTCAGCGCCAACTACATCGCCAAGCGGCTGGAGCCGCACTACCCGGTGCTCTACACCGGCCCGGGCGGGCTCGTCGCGCACGAGTGCATCGTCGACCTGCGGCCGCTGGCGAAGACGACCGGCGTGAGCGTCGACGACATCGCCAAGCGGCTGATCGACTACGGCTTCCACGCGCCGACGATGTCGTTCCCGGTGGCCGGGACACTGATGATCGAGCCGACCGAGTCGGAGGACCTCGCCGAACTGGACCGGTTCTGCGACGCGATGATCGCGATCCGCGCCGAGATCGAGAAGGTCGGCGCGGGCGAGTGGCCCGCCGAGGACAACCCGCTGCGGAACGCGCCGCACACCGCGGCCGCGCTCGGCGGCGAGTGGAACCACGCGTACACACGTGAGGAGGCCGTGTTCCCGGCCGGGGTCAAGCCCGCCGACAAGTACTGGCCGCCGGTGCGCCGGATCGACCAGGCCTTCGGCGACCGTAACCTGGTCTGCTCCTGCCCGCCGCTGGACGCCTACGAAGAGTAGTCATCCGCGCATACGCCTCGGGGCCGGTTCGGAGAGTGATTCTCCGGCCGGCCCCTCTTGTTGCTTGTGTCCGGGCGGACGCCGCTGCGGGGACGCCCGCCCTGTGCGCACCTCGCGCGGCTCAGGCCGCCGTCATCACCGTGCCGCTGTCCAGCGGGCGGTGCGGGGCGATGATCCGGCCGTCGGGAAGGAGCTCACCGGTGTCCTCGAAGAGCAGAACGCCGTTGCAGAGCAGGCTCCATCCCTGCTCCGGGTGGTGCGCGACGAGTCGGGCGCCCTCCCGGTCGGCGGATGCGGCGGTCGGGCACGGTGGCTGGTGCTGGCACATGGTTGTTGGGATCTTTCGCTCTGTCGTGAGTGGTGAGATGGCTGTCGTGTCTGTTCCGCGGCGTGAAGCCTCGCTCATGGCCGCCCCCCGTTGTGATAATTCGGTCCGGTCCCAGTGTTGCCCCACGGGCGTCAATCCGCAGGCATTTCGCAGCACCGCTTCTCACAGGTTGATGACGCATCCCCCGCGCGGACGGTTCATCGCAACTCCACTGTCCATTCGGGTGGTTCGCAATGGTCGGATGGGGCTAGTCCGACGGGGGTGAGGGGCGGGGAATAGCTCGTACGAGCGTATTGCCGCGCGGAAGAGCGGCATGGTGTGCCGATGACAGCCGAGTACCCCGCTGCCGGTATATCGGCAGCGGGGTACTCGATGAGGCGAGTGAGGCGGCGACCTCGGCTCAGGCGGGCGACCCCATCAGGGGCGCGGGGGTCACTCGGGTGGTCAGGACCGGCAGGAGATCGGCGACCCGGTGCGGGCGGTGGGCCGCGATTCCGGGTGGTGCGGGGGCCAGCGGGACCAGGAGGTCGGTCGGTGCCGGGTGGCCGGTGGTCCCGTCGGCGGTGGTGTCCGCATGCAGCCAGAGGGTGAGCATGTACAGCTCGGGTACGGACAGCAGACGGGGCTGGTAGGGCTGTTGCATGACGTCGGCCTGGCGCAGGGCGTGTTCGGTGGAGGCGATGTACGGACCCTCGAAGAAGTGCGAGAACGCCCACCCGTCGGGGGTGAGGCGGGTCTCGGCGGCGGCCAGGGCGCGGTCGCCGGAGCGGATCAGGAAGCGCCAGCCCGCGAGCCGGGTGCTGCCGGCGCCCTCGGAGGTGATCCGGTCGAGTACGTGGACGGGCAGCGGGAGTTCGGGCGTGGCGGGACCTTGGGCGTTTCGCAGGGAAGGGGTTCGGTCCTCCCTGACGGCGGTGGGAGATCCGAGTGCCGTGAGGACGGTGCGCAGGGCGGGCGCGGGAGCCGGGGGGACAAGCAGCGGCATGGTGGGTCGCCTCTCATTCGACAGGCACGGTGGCGCGAGGGCGGGGGCGGACGGCGCTGTCAGCTCTCGTGGATCGAAGAGACGGGTGCCCGGGGTCCGGTGCGTGGGTTGGGGGTCCGCCGTGCGAGCTCCGACGGCAGGACCGAGGACCGCGAGTGCCGACTCTCAGCCTCGTTTGCGGAGTTTATACGACGCGTGTTCAATCGGTGTTTCGGCTAGCTGTCTTCGATATGAAGAGCAAGGCGGTATCCGGTCGCTGAATCGCGGGAATCATCCCGATTTTTTGTCGGGGATGAGGAGATGACCTCGGATTACCGACGCGTAGCGGTCGGCCGGTTCTCGTCGGCGCTTTTCACGAATCCAGGCGTGGAAAGCGCGTGCTCTTTCGTGCCGCGTGAATGTGCCAGAAGCACGCCTACGCAAAAGGGCCGAGGGTGAACGGGCTCAGCCTAGCGGGCGCAGGTCTCGCGCGGGACGTTATCGGCGGCTCTGCCTGGGCATCATCATCCGTGAACCGGGACAGTCGTGGCCGGCTCGTCGGCCTGCCCATCCGAGGAGGGACACTTCGATGGGGGAGAAGGTCGTGGCGGGGTCGTTCGGCCTGTCCGACCGTCAGCTCTACCGTGACAAACTGCGGCAGTGTCTGACGGGACTGGAGCGCCTGCTGGAGGAGAAGCGGTTCGACCGCCCGAAGAACCTGATGGGCGTGGAGATCGAGCTGAACCTCGTCGGGGCCGACGGCCTGCCGAGAATGATGAATGCGCAAGTACTGGAACGGATTGCGAGCCGAGACTTTCAAACAGAACTCGCCATGTTCAATCTGGAAGTCAACATCGCTCCCCACCGGCTGGGCGGCCGGGTATTCGACCGGCTTTCCGAGGAGCTGCGGACGTCCTTGGCGTACGCCGACCGGAAAGCCGGGGAGGTGGATGCCGGCATCGTGATGATCGGCATTCTGCCGACGCTCGACCGGGACGACCTGGTCTCGTCCAACCTCTCCGCGGGCGACCGTTACACGCTCCTCAACGATCAGATCGTCGCCGCCCGCGGTGAGGACTTCACGCTCGACATCGACGGTGTGGAGCGGCTTGTGTGCACATCGAAGTCGATCGCGCCGGAGGCCGCCTGCACCTCGGTGCAGTTGCACCTCCAGGTCACTCCCGAGCGCTTCGCGGACGTGTGGAACGCGGCTCAGGCGGTCACGGCGGCGCAGGTCGCCATCGGGGCCAACGCGCCGTTCCTGTTCGGGCACGAGCTGTGGCGGGAGTCGCGGCCGCCGCTGTTCCAGCAGTCGACGGACACCAGGCCGCCGGAGCTCCAGGCCCAGGGTGTGCGGCCGCGCACCTGGTTCGGGGAGCGGTGGATCTCCTCGGCGTACGACCTCTTCGAGGAGAATCTGCGCTTCTTCCCGGCGCTTCTGCCCATCTGCGACGACGAGGATCCGCTCGCCGTCCTCGACGCGGGCGGCGTTCCGAGGCTCGCGGAGCTGACGCTGCACAACGGCACGGTCTACCGCTGGAACCGGCCGGTGTACGGCATCGCGGAGGGGGTTCCGCATCTGCGGGTCGAGAACCGGGTGCTGCCCGCCGGACCGACCATCACCGACGTGATCGCGAACGCGGCCTTCTACTACGGGGTCGTGCGCGCCCTCGCCGAGGAGTCGCGGCCCGTCTGGACGCGGATGCCGTTCGAGACCGCGGCCGCCAACTTCGAGGAGGCGTGCCGGCACGGCATCGACGCGCGGTTGCAGTGGCCGCGACGCGGACGGTACGGCGGGGTGGGGCCGGTGGACGCGGTCGACCTGGTACGGGAGGAACTGCTGCCGCTCGCCGAGGCGGGGCTGGACGCGTGGGGTGTAGAGCGGGTCGACCGGGACTTCTACCTCGGGGTCGTCGAGGAACGTTGCCGACGCCGGGTCAACGGGGCGTCCTGGCAGGTCGAAACGTTCCATCAGGCGCTGGCCAAGGGCCTGGGGCGGGACGCGGCCCTGGCCGCCACCACACGGAGGTACTGCGAGCTGATGCATGCCGGGGAGCCGGTGCACACCTGGCCGGTGGGGCTGCCGGAGCCCGTGCCGATGGGCTGAGGGCGCGGGGTGAGCGGGCGCGGGCGCCGTCACGGCTGGTCACGCCGTTCCCGCGCCCCCGGGCGGTGAATGTGTCCGGCTGACCCGCGCGTGGCCCGGTGCCCGGGCCGGGTGCGGGCCGAGGCCCTGAAGGCACGCCCCCGGCAAGTCCCGCAGCGCCGCAGGCGATGATGGTCCCCCGGTGGGAACGGACCAGTGGAGGCGTGGGTGCAGGGGCAGGCGGAGTCGGTGGACGGTGCGTTGCCGCGGGAGCGGCCGACCCGGCGGATACTCAGGGACGAGACCCTGCTCGTGCTGGGCCTCTCGCTCGGCGCCAGCGGGGTGTCCGCGCTGATCAGCTTCATCGGTTCGGTCACCAGGCCGGGCGGGCTGAAGGACCAGGCGGCCACGATGAACGCCTCGGCGGCACCCGGCAGGCCGTGGCTCGACCTCGCGTGGCAGTTGTTCGGGATCACGACCGCGCTGGTGCCGGTGGCGCTGGTGGCGCACTTCCTGATGCGGGAGGGAGCGGGGCTGCGGACGCTCGGGTTCGACCGGACGAAGCCGTGGCCGGACCTCGGTCGGGGCGCGGCCATCGCCGCGGTGATCGGCAGCACGGGCATCGCCTTCTACCTGGCGGCCCGCGGTCTCGGCTTCAACCTCACCGTGGTGCCGGAGGCGCTGCCGGAAGTGTGGTGGAAGTACCCGGTGCTGATCCTCTCCGCGATCCAGAACGCGGTGCTCGAAGAGGTGATCGTGGTCGGGTACCTGCTGCGCCGGCTCCAGCAGCTGGGCTGGTCCCCGGGCGGCGCGCTGGCCGCCAGCTCGGTGCTGCGCGGGTCGTACCACCTCTACCAGGGCATCGGCGGGTTCGTCGGCAACATGGTGATGGGCGTGGTGTTCGTCTACCTGTACCGGCGGTGGGGACGCGTCGGCCCGCTGGTCGTGGCGCACTCACTGCTCGACATCGGGGCGTTCGTGGGGTACGGGCTGCTGGCGGGCAAGGTGGGGTGGCTGCCGACGGCTTGACCGGGGTGACGCGGGCGGCCGAGGGGGAACGGCGGCGGCTTCGCGACCAGGGCGCGGGCAGGGGCGTACGGCGAATGCCGTACGCCCCTTTGTGGTGGGGTCAGGCCAGCAGCTCGCCGTCGATGACGGTGACCGCCCGGCCGCTCAGGAGGGTGCGGTCGCCGCGGAGTTCGGTGCGGACGAGGCCCGAGCGGGGGGAGGCCTGGAGGCCGGTGAGGGTGGGGCTGCCCAGGCGTTCGGACCAGAAGGGGGCGAGCGCGGTGTGGGCGCTGCCGGTGACCGGGTCCTCGTCGATTCCGACGTTGGGGAAGAAGCAGCGCGAGACGTAGTCGTGGCCGGCCGCGGGGTCCTCGGCGCGGGCGGTGGCGATGACGCCGCGCCGGGAGTGACGGCCGAGGGCCTTGTGGTCGGGGGTGAGAGCACGGACCGTCTTCTCGCCGGACAGCTCCACCAGCAGGTCTCCGACGTGAGGGCCGGTGTCGAGGACGGTGAGCGGTTCGGCGCCCAGGGCCTCGGCGAGGCCGTCCGGGGCGGTGACCGGGGTGAGGGGCGCGGTCGGGAAGTCGAGCGTGAGGGAGCCGTCCGGGCGGGGCGTGGCGGTGAGGATGCCGCTGCGGGTGGCGAACCGTACCTGGCCCTCATGCCGGCCCGTGCTGGTCAGGACATGCGCGGTGGCCAGCGTGGCGTGGCCGCACATGTCCACCTCCGTGACGGGGGTGAACCAGCGCAGCGCCCAGTCGGCCTCGCCGCCCTCGGGGAGCGGGTGCGCGAAGGCGGTCTCGGCGTGGTTGACCTCCCGGGCGACGTTCTGGAGCCAGGCGTCGGCCGGGAACGAGTCGAGGAGGAGGACACCGGCCGGGTTGCCGTGGAAGGGGCGGTCGGTGAAGGCGTCGACGATACGAATTCGCATAGGGGTGACGCTAGGGGGCCGGTGGAGGCCCGGGCCAAGGCCAATCCCTGAGCACTGGACCGATCACCGGATCGGACGCGAGGTCGGGAACGCCCCGGGTCGGCGGGTCGGGCTCGCGTCGGCGAGCCACCCTCGCGCCACCACGGCGTCTGCCGGAACCGGCCCGCGCGCTGATGGCCGGGGCACGGTGGCCGGTGGCCGTGAACACCGTCCCGCTGTCCGTTCTCCTGGGCGCGGCGCATGGGAGGGGGCTTGTCGATGGGAGTGTTCCGATATATCGTTGAGGCATCGCGACAGATCAACGATGGAATGGAGTGATCGTGATGCGTTCCCGTGGACAGGACTACGGACAGGGCTTCGGATTCGAGCGGGGGCATGCGCGCCGAGGCGGCGGCCATGCGTTCGCCCGGGGTGACGGCGAGGCGCAGCGTGCCGCCTTCGGGCCGTTCGGGCCGGGCCATGGCGGCCCCGGTCCCTTCGGGCCTTTCGGTCCGGGACCCTGGGGTGGGCGAGGCCGGGGCGGTCCCCGGGGCAGGGCGCGGCGGGGAGACGTACGCGCGTCGATCCTGGCCCTCCTCAAGGACCGGCCCATGCACGGCTACGAGATGATCCAGGAGATCGCCGAGCGCAGTGGCGGGGCGTGGAAGCCCAGCCCCGGCTCGGTGTACCCCACCCTCCAGCTGCTGGAGGACGAGGGGCTGATCGCCAGCGCGAGCGAGGGTGGCAAGAAGCTGTTCTCGCTCACCGAGGCCGGCCGTACGGCGGCCGAGGACGGTCCCGACGCGCCCTGGGAAGAGGCCTCGCGCGGGGTCGACTGGGAGGCGCTGAGCGAGATCCGGCAGGCCGGGTTCGGTCTGATGGAGGCGTTCGGTCAGGTCTGGAAGACCGGTGACAAGGAGCAGCGCGACAAGGCGCTGGCCGTGATCAACGAAGCCCGCAAGAAGCTGTATCTGATCCTCGCCGACGAGGACTGAGACGGGTCTTCCTCGGTGCGGCTCCAAGTGCCCCGCGGGCGTGGTTCCGCGGGGCACTTCCCGTGTGTGCCGGTCGCCCGGGTTCCGGCGGCGGGACGGGGGTCGTGCGGCGCGCTCACCTCACCAGGGCGTCCAGCTTGCGCAGTGACTCGCCGAGGGCCGCCGTCGCGGAGTCCTTGAGCTTGCCCGCCATCAAGGAGACGGCCGCGCCGGTGAAGCTGCCGTCGATGCGGACCGTGGTGGCGTCGCCGTCGGGGGTGAGGGTGTAGCGGGTGGCCAGGTCGACCGCCATCGGGCCCTTGCCGCGGATGGCCAGCACCCGGGCCGGTTCCAGCTCGGCGATGGTCCATACGACCTCCGCCGGAAAGCCCATGAGCCTCAGGTTCTCCTGGTACGTGCCGCCCACCGCGAGCGTCTCCGGGCCGCCCTTGGGGAAGCCGCTGTGGGTCGTGTTCCACTCGCCGTGCGAGGGCCAGTCCACGAGCCGGGCCCAGACCTGCTCGGCGGATGCCCCGATGCGTGCCTCCGCGCTGACATCGGCCATGCGACAACCCTTTCGTCTCGGACGGTGGTGTCGCGGAACGTAGCCGCGAGAGCCGGAACATTCAATACTGATGAACTGTCAGGAGGAGTGTGTGTGATCAGCGCCGGGCGCGCACGCACACCCCCGGGACGGCCGGGCCGCCTCTCATCCGCAGGGAGGAGGCGAGGGTCGTCCTTGCGCAACCTGTGTCGGACTCGAAGATGGTTCCTCCCGTGGATGACTCCGCCCGCCGCGGCTGATGGGGTGGAGGGCGTGCGATCCCGGATTCCCCGGCAGGCGGCCGTCGGGCATGGCCCGAACCACGCGGAGCTCGAGAACAGGCTCACGGACGAGCTGGCCTCGGTGGTCGCTGGCGCGCGCAGACGGGCGTTGCGGGACGGGGACCGGCAGATCGACACCGCCCATCTGCTGCATTCGCTCCTGGAGGCCGACCCGCAGGTGCGGGCCGCCTTCGAACCGCCCCAGATCGCCCGCCTGCTCGGCTACCTGGTGCAGCGGAGCATCGGCTACGGGCTGCGCTGGCAGACCGGTGTCGAGGACCCGGGGACCGGGGCCGTGGCACCGGGAGTGCCGGGCTGGTCGCCGGTGGCGGCCGGGGCCGTGACGGAGGCGTACGAGCGTGCCGTACGACGTGGTGCCGACCGGGCCCACGGGGTCGATCTGCTCGCCGCGATCGTCTCGGCGCCTGCTTCGCGGGCCGCGGAGGTGCTCGGGGGCGCCGGGGTCGATGTCGGGGGCATGGGTCCGGTGTCCGAGCGGTGAGACAGGTGCAATCGCGGATGACGCTCCTGTTGGCTCCTGTCATCATGTGCCGGTGCACAGGTCTCAGGGGAGTCAGGGGCAAGGTGGGCGCGGCGTCGGACTGGGGCTCGCGCTCGGATCAGCGCTCGCCTTCGGCGGGTCCGGCACCGCGGCCAAACCACTCATAGAGGCGGGGCTCGACCCGCTGCACGTGGTGTGGCTGCGGGTCGCGGGCGCCGCTCTGGTCATGCTGCCGCCGGCCGTGCGGCACCGGGACCTGGTGCGACGGCGGCCCGCTCTGCTGGCCGGGTTCGGGCTGCTGGCCGTGGCCGGTGTGCAGGCCTTCTACTTCGCGTCCATATCCCGGATCCCCGTCGGGGTCGCACTCCTCGTCGAGTACCTCGCTCCGGCCCTGGTGCTCGGCTGGGTGCGGTTCGTACAGGGGCGGCCGGTGACACGGGCCGCCGCCGCGGGGGTCGTCCTCGCGGTCGGGGGGCTCGCCTGCGTCGTCGAGGTGTGGGCGGGGCTGAGCTTCGACGCCCTGGGTCTGCTGCTCGCGCTCGGGGCCGCCTGCTGTCAGGTCGGCTACTTCGTCCTCTCCGACCAGGGGAGCGACACGGGGGACGGGGCGCCGGATCCGCTGGGCGTCATCGCCTACGGGCTGCTCGTCGGCGCGGCGGTGCTCACCGTCGTGGCCCGGCCCTGGGGCATGGACTGGGCGGTGCTCGGGGGCACGGCGCGGATGGACGGCAGGCCGGTGCCGGCCTGGCTGCTGCTCGGCTGGGTCGTGCTGATCGCCACGGTGCTGGCCTATGTCACCGGGGTGGTGGCCGTGCGGCGGCTGTCCCCGCAGGTGGCGGGAGTGGTCGCGTGCCTGGAGGCGGTCATCGCGACGGTGCTCGCCTGGGTGCTGCTCGGCGAGCACCTGTCGGCGCCGCAGCTCGTCGGAGGGGCCGTCGTGCTGGTGGGGGCGTTCGTCGCGCAGCGGTCCGCTCCGGGGCAGGGGGCGGCCGGGGCGGCGGAGGTGGTGGCGTCCGGTGGAGCGGGCGTCGACCGGGGCGAGGTGGCCTCCGGACACCGTTGACGGTGTGCCGGGCGTTGTCGTGGTGTGCCCCGGTGCCGGTGCGTGGTGGCGCGTGGCGGGCTGCCGGTCGTCTGTGGCCGAGCGCGCCGCTTCCCCGTCCCTCTATCCGCGGGTGCGTTCCTTCACGCCGGGCTCTTCAGGGCGCGGTCGACCGCCCGGTGGCCAGATCCCCCGGCGGTTCAGCTGGTGGCGGCGGGCTTCCGTGTCACCGGGCCCGCCCCGGCTCGTGAGGCCCGCCACGACGCGGTCCTGGACCTCCTCAGGGCGATGGGCGGCGTACTTGAACTTGGCGCGCACGGCTGTCACTTCGAGGCGCAGGCCCCGGATGCCGGGGAGGAGGCGGCCGTAGGGTGCCTCGTCGGCTGCCGCGGTGGCGGAGCCGCCCTCAGGCTGGAAGTGGGCCAGTTGGCGGTTGAGGAGAGCGGCCTTCTCCGCCGGGTCGTCGATGACATGGGCCGTGCAGCGGAGTTGGACGGCCGCGTAGAAGCTGGTCGGAGTGCCGTGTTCCGGCGGGGCGCCCGGTGGGGTCTGCCAGGGGCCCGGGATGTAGACGTAGTCGTCCACGACGCTCAGGAGGACGTCGGGGTCGGCCTCCAGGGCCGGCCACAGGGGGTTCGGCCGGGCCAGATGGGCGAGGGCGACACCGTGTTCGCCCTCGTCGGGGGCGTAGGCGAAGTGCATCGGCTGGACGTGGGGCGCGTCGCCGGGCAGGCCGTTGACGGCGAGCTGGCCGAAGTCGTGGGCGGCGAGCCAGCGACGCCATTCGCCGTCGTCGCGCGGGGCGTCCCAGGGGTGGATCAGCATCACAGGGCCTTGAGGTACTCGGGGAGTTCGATACCGGGGGCCAGATCCGGCGCCGGGACCGGGGTCTCGTAGCCCTTCCGCAGGGGGACCACACCGGCCCAGTGGGGGAGCGCGAGGTCCTCGGGCTCGTCGTTGACACCGCCGGTGCGGGCCTTGGCGGAGACCTCGTTCAGGTCGAGCCTGATCACGGCGGTGGCGGCGAACTCCTTGGCGTTGGCGGGCCGGGAGTCCCGGGAGCGGCCGGGGACGACGTGGTCGACGAGGGCGTCCAGGGCGATCCGCCGCTCCTCCGGGTCGGTGACCTGGTGGGCGATGCCGTGCACGACCACCGAGCGGTAGTTGATCGAGTGGTGGAAGCCGGAGCGGGCCAGGATCAGCGCGTCGACGTGCGTGACCGTCAGGCACACCGGGAGGCCGGGGTCGGCCTTCCCCGTCATCCGCAGCGGGCGCGACCCGGTCGACCCGTGCACGTACAGCGTCTCGCCGACCCGGCCGTACAGCGTGGGCAGTACCACCGGGGCGCCGTCACGGACGAAGCCGAGGTGGCAGACGTACCCCTCGTCGAGTATCGCGTGCACCGCCTCCTTGTCGTACGAGGCCCGCTGCGGGGACCGGGTGGGGACGGTGCGGTCGGTGGCGGCGTAGGCGGCCGGTGTCGGTGTCGTCGACTGTGGGGTCCCCGTCATTGCGATCTCCATTGCACTAGTGCATACTTGGCTTTGTGCTAGGAGAATACCCAATCACCGGTCGGCGCGCAGCCGAGATCGCGGCCAGCGTCGAGCGCGCGGTAGGGGCCGGGGAGTTGGAGCCGGGTCAACTGCTGCCTCCGATGCGGGAGTTGGCCGTGCACTTGGGGGTGAATCCGAATACCGTCGCGGCCGCCTATCGCACCCTGCGCGAGCGCGGGGTCATCGAGACCGCCGGACGACGGGGGAGCCGGGTGCGGCCCAGGCCCGCCACCACCGAGCGCGAGTACATCCGGGTGGAGGTGCCGGAAGGGGTGCGGGACCTCGCCGACGGCAATCCGGACCCCGAGTTGCTGCCGCGCCTCGCGGGTGTGTTCGCGGCGGCCGCCGAGCAGGGCGACCGTGAGCCGGTGCTGTACGGTGCCGGGCCCGTCGAGCCCGAGTTGGCGCGGATCGCGCGGGCCGACCTGGACGCCGACGGTGTCCCCGCCGGGCCCGTCGCCGTCACCTCCGGGTCGCTGGACGCCATCGAGCGGGTGCTCGCCGTGCACCTGAGGCCCGGGGACGCCGTGGCCGTCGAGGACCCCGGTTGGGGCAGCGTCCTCGATCTGGTTCCGGCGCTGGGGCTGCGGATCGTGCCGGTCGGTGTCGACGACGAGGGGCCGCTCCCTGACGACGTCCGACGGGCCCTGGAGGCCGGGGCGCGGGCCCTGATCGTCACGGACCGGGCGCAGAACCCGACCGGGGCGGCGGTGAGCGCCGCACGCGCTCGTGCCCTGAGGGCCGTCCTGGGGGAGTACCCGGAGACCCTGCTCGTCGAGGACGACCACGGCTACCGGATCGTCGACCAGCCCCTGCATCCGCTCGCCGGGACCACGCACAGCTGGGCCTTCGTGCGGTCGGTCGCCAAGGCGTACGGCCCCGATCTGCGGCTCGCCGTCCTGACCGGGGACGCCGCCACCCTCGACCGGGTGCGGGGCCGCCAGCGGCTCGGGCCCGGATGGGTGAGCCGCTTGGCGCAGCGGGCCGTCGTGCGTCTGTGGGCCGACGGGGCGGTGGACGCTCCGGCCGTCGCGGCGGCATACGGGCGGCGGCGGGACGCGCTGATCCGTGCGCTCGCCGTGCGCGGGGTCCAGGCGCGTGGTGTCAGTGGGATGAACGTATGGATCCATGTCCCCGACGAGACCGGTGCGGTCGCCCGCCTGCTGCACGCCGGCTGGGCCGTGGCGCCCGGCGCCCGCTTCCGGATGAGTGCCCCGCAGGGGATCAGGATCACCGTCTCCACGCTCACGGACGAGGAGGTCGAGCAGGTCGCCGAGGCCGTGGCGTCGGCCGTGGGGCCGGGGGTGGTGGGCGGATACGTATGACGGGGCGGGCGGGCGGAGGTGCGTGCGGCTGAGTGTCGAGGGGCGAGGGCCGGGCCGGACGGCGGGGATGGGGCTGTGCGTCGAGGGGTGGCGGGCGCCGACCCCTCAGCCGCGTGGCTTCGCCTGGGTCAGTGCCGCGCCCGCCAGGACTATCGCGGCTCCCACCGGTGTCGACCAGGTCAGGGATTCGCCGAGGAGCGCCACCCCCGCTGCCGTGGCGATGACCGGGATGAAGTAGGTGACCATCTGGGCGGTGGTCGGGCCGACCTCGGACACGAGGCCGTACTGGACGAGCATCGCGACACCCGTGCCGAGGGCGCCCAGCGCGATCACGGCCACCAGGGGCAGGACCGGGAAGCGGCCGGGCAGGGTGGTGAACAGCGGTGTGACAACAGCGAGTTGGGCGGTGGCCAGGAGCAGCTGGGCGCCGGTGAGGGAGAGCGGGGAGTGGTCGGTACCGGCCAGGGTACGGCGGACGTAGATCCAGCCGACCGGGTAGCTCAGGGAAGCCAGCAGGGCCAACGCGGTGCCCCGGGGGTCGAGGCCGTCGAAGCCCTGCCAGGCGCCGAGGACGGTCAGCACACCCAGGAAGCCGAGGCCCAGACCGGCGACCCGGACCCGCGTCGGCCGGTCCTCGGAGAGCGCGACCAGGGACAGGGCCATCCCCCACAGCGGCGAGGTCGCGTTGCAGATGCCCGCCAGGGAGGAGGGGATCGTCAGCTCGGCGTAGGCGAAGAGCGAGAACGGCAGTGCGTTGAGGAGGAGTGCCGCCACCGCCAGATGCGCCCAGGTGCGGGCGCCGCGCGGCAGCCGCTCACGCCTCACCGCCATCGCCGCCGCCAGGACCAGCGTGCCGAAGGCCAGCCGCCCGAAGGTCACCTGGAAGGGGGCGTAGGCCTCCGTGCCCACCTTGATCAGCAGAAAGCTGAAACCCCAGATGAGGGAGAGGAACCCGAAGCGCAGCCGCCAGTCGACGGTGGCGCGGCGCCGTTCGGAGGCGGGGACAGGGGCTCGGGTGGGCGTCGCCATGGTCATGCCTGACACGATGTCCCCTTGTGATCTCGTAGCACAAGCGAGAATTTGTGAGGCGATTCTCGTAGCATTCCTTATATGTTGAACCTGGAGCGCCTGCGTACCCTCGACGCCCTGGCACGGCACGGCTCGGTCAGCGGCGCGGCGGACGGCCTGCACGTGACCACGTCGGCCGTCTCGCAGCAGATGGCGAAGCTGGAGCGGGAGGTGGGGCAGCAACTGCTCGCGAGGAACGGACGCGGGGTGCGGCTCACCGACGCCGGCCGGCTCCTCGCCGACCATGCCGCACGGATCCTCTCCCAGGTCGAGCTGGCCCAGTCGGACCTGGAGGCCCAGCGTGGACAGGTCGTCGGGGAACTGCGGCTCGCCGCGTTCCCCACAGCGGTACGGGGGCTGTTTCCCGCCGTTTTCCGCACGCTCAGGGCCGACCACCCGGCACTGCGCGTACGGTCACGGGAGCTGGAGCCGGAACTCGCGATCAACGCGGTGGTCCGCGGCGACGCCGACCTGGCCGTCGTCCTCGACTGGTACAACAAGCCGCTGCCCGTACCCGAGGGGCTGGCCCGCGCCTCCATCCTCGACGACCCCGTGGAGGTCGCGCTGCCCGAGGACCATGCGCTCGCCGGACGGGACGAGATCGACCTGGAGGAACTGGCGGACGAGGCGTGGGTGGCCTGGCCCGAGGGCGAGTTCTGCCACGAATGGCTGCTCTACACCCTGCGCGCCAACGGCATCGAGCCCCACATCGCCCACCGGGCCGGCGAACACCACACCCAACTCGCCCTGGTCGCCGCAGGGCTGGGCGTGTGCATCGCCCCCCGGCTGGGGCGCGACCCGATGCCGGCCGGCGTGCGGACCGTGCCCGTACGGCACCGCGTCCACCGCACCGTCTACGCGGTGTGGCGCGCGGACGCCGACCGCAGGCCGTCCATCAGGGCGGCGGTCGAGGCACTCAGGACGGCCGGGGCCGCGTGCGGGGCGTAGGGCGACTCGGGGCGCCGCCCGGGGACGAGAGGTCACGTGCCGGATCCGGCTCGCACCCCCGGCCCCCGATGGTCACGGGGAGCCCAGCTTGCGGAAGTCCCACGAGGCGATCGCTTCCGGGGTCAGGCGCAGCCAGGCGTGTCTGCCGTCGTGCGGCATGTCGTCGATGCCGAAGTTCTTGCGGGCGAAAAGGCGCTCCACCTCCACGAGTTCGGGAAGCGGCTCGCCGGTCCGGGGAACCTCGCCGACCACCTCGACAGTGCCGGACAGTTCGACCCCCCGGAGCTCGCCGTAGTCCTCGCCCGCGTCGACGACGACGGCGCAGCGCGGATCTCGGCGCAGCGTGGACCAGCGTTTGCTGCGGGTGATCGAGTACAGCCAGAGCGAGGTGCCGTCCCAGACGAACCAGAGCGGGCTGACGTGCGGCGCGCCGTCGGCCGAGACCGTCGCGACCCGGCAGGTCCGCTGTGCGCTCAGGAACTCGTCCATCTCACCGGGCTCCATCATGATCTTCCGGCCCCGGCGCTGAGTGACGGCCATGGAACTCCCCTCCGCTGACGTGGCGTCAGATGAGCATGGGTCGTCTTCCGCCCGTGCGCAAGGGGCGTTACGCTCGCCCGCCCCTGCCACCGGCGACGGAGGTCACCGTGGAGTCGTACCCGAGTGAGTCGAATGGGCGGCGGGAGCTGGGCGAGCTCCTCGATCACGCCACCACCGCCCTGCTCACCGTCGAATGCCAGCAGGGCGTCGTGGGACCGGACAGCGCGCTTCCCGAACTCGCCGAGGCGGCCCGCTCCTCGGGGGCGCTCGCGAACGTGGCCCGGCTGGTCGCCGCCGCCCACGCGCACGGGGTCCAGGTCCTGCACGCCGTCGCCGAGCGGCGGCCCGACGGGCGGGCCGCCAACCACAACGCCCGCCTCTTCGAGGCCGCCGCGAGGCTTCCCGTGCAGCAGCTCACGGGCACCAGGGCCGTACGGGTCGCACCGCCCATCGAGGTCGCCCGGGAGGACCTGGTCGTCCGGCGGCTGCACGGACTGTCCCCGCTGGCCGGCACCGATGTCGACGCGCTGCTGCGGAACATCGGCTGCCGCACCCTGATCGTCACCGGTGTCTCGGCCAACGTGGCCGTCCCCAACGCCGTCTTCGACGCGGTGAACCTCGGATACCGCGTCGTGGTGCCCGGGGACGCCATCGCGGGGGTGCCTGCCGAATACACCACCGCGATGATCCGTCACACCCTCGCACTGGTCGCCACGGTCGCGACCACGGACGAGGTGCTGGGCTTCCTCGAGGGCGTCCGGTGACGGCACCGAGACCCTGACGGCCGTCGGGCGGGTCGCGGACGCCCGCCGCGGGTCAGGCCAGCGAGATCGACGTGCCGCTGACGCTGATCTTCTTGGCCGGCAGTGCCTCGGTCGCCGGGCCGCTCTTCACGCTGCCGTCGACGATCGAGAAGTTGCTCTGGTGACAGGGGCAGTTGATCACGCCGTCGGCGACCGTCTTCACGGCACAGCCGCGGTGGGTGCAGGTGGCGGAGAACGCCTTGAACGTGCCCGCCTCCGGCTGCGTGACCACCACGTTCTCGTCCGCGAAGATCTTGCCTCCGCCCTCGGGGATGTCCGTGGTCCTGGCGAGCTCGGCGCCGCCCGAGCCCGAGCCGGCACCGCCGGTGCCGCCGCCGCTCGTGTCGCTGTTCCCGCTGCTGCCCGCGCCCGACGAGCCGGACGCGTCGTCGTCCGACCCGCACGCGGTCAGCGCGACGGCGAGCCCCGCCACGCCGGCCGCCGCCACCACGGTGCGACGGGCCGGGGCCGAAGCGGGTTTGATCGTTTCGCTGGTCATACGGACGAATCCCTCCGGTGTTGCTGCGCTTCCACCCATGGATACGGCGAGTGCGCGCTTGAACGTTCAGACACGGTGCACATCCTGACCTGTCCGGCGTCACGACCGCGTCAGCTGGACCTGTCGTGAAGCTGTCGGTCCGGCGCACCGGCGCTGTGGGCGGAGCGGGCCCGTCAAGGCTCCGGCGGCCGCCCGGACGCGCGAAGCCGCGGAGTGGGTGGTGGCATGGCCCCCGTCAGGCCGGAGTGGTGGAGCCGAATTCATGCGGCTCGATACTGCCGGTGCTGCGGAGGGAGTTGTCGCGCATCTTCCACATGCCGACCAGGGGCGGGGTCGGCCGTTGCCGATAGTCGGGGGCCACGAAGTGCATGGCGCCATCAGGCCAGAGAGCGAGGTAGGCGATGCCCTCGGGAGTGCGGGTGGCGATGACACGCTCCGGCGCCGGCTCGGGGCCGGTCCAGGACGTCGTGGTGAAGGACGGCTGGTGGCCCAGTTGTCGGGCGAGTGCGGCGCGGAAGTTCGTCAGTGACGCCTCGATGCCGGCGTCCGAGTGGAACTTGCGTCCTATGTAGGTGGGCGACCCCGTTGACCGGGGTTGACGCTTGCGGCGTCCGAAGAGGGGCACGGCGGCTCCGGCTGAGTGGTTGTGGCGGTCAGGTGGTGGAGGCGGGGGGTGCGAAGCCGAGGCGGGCCAGATAGGCGCGACAGCGGGCCTTCCAGTCGGCGTCGACCGTGTTGGACAGGCACTTCTCCAGGAGGTGCCCGGCCGCTGTCTGGAGTCCCGCATCGATGATGGCCGCCTCCTGCTTCTCCAGGGCGTCCGCGAGCCTGCGTTTGCTGCCCGAGTCCGCCATGTCGAGCAGCGCCAGGGCTTCGATCGCCGCGGACAGGTCCATGTTCAGGAGAACCGGAATCAGGCGACGCGGTACCCCGACGTCGTCGGTGCCGTTCGCGACGGCGACGACATGCTCGAAGAGCGCCGGGTCGACGGGGCGGGTCCGGTACAGGTCGGCGAGGAGCTCCACGGTCATGCGCTGCACTCCTTGCTCGGCGCTGGAAAGGAGCGTGTACAGGGCGTCCTCGTCCAGTGCGCCGCGGGCGGCGAGGGACCGCAGCGCCGCCTTGCGGAGTGTCTTGTCCTCCCACTCGTCCACGGCGATGGCCTGCGCCACTCTGAGGTCGGTCCCGGTCAGCCTGGAGGGGTCGCTCAGGAGCGGCCTGGTCGCCTTCCGCAGGTTGCGGTCCGCCATCTGTCCGAGAGCGATGTAGAAGAGCTTCGAGAGTTCACGGCGGAGAACCTGGGGGAAGTTGCCCGGACTGTACGGGACGGCGGTCAGTCTGCGCTCCTTCTCTATCTCCCGCAGTGTGGTGACCAGGTCCCTTTCGTTCTCCGGAATGGCGCTGACGTCGGTCTGGGGCGGGAACAACGAATCGAGGACCAGGTATCTCCGGTACGTCTTCTCCAGACACAGCACCAGAAACGGCTTCCCGGCCAGCAGGGCCTCGGTCACCTCTGTTTCCCATGTGATGCGGCCGATGTGCTCGACGATGACGAAGACGCAGACATCCGCTTCCTGAACCGTCGCACGGGAGTTCTCCTCCCAGTTCGACGTGATGGAGTTGATGTAGTGCACCGTGCCCGAGAGGAAATGAAAGGGAACGCCGCCGAAATCATTGACGATCTCGGCGAACTGGTCCTCGACCTGTTCCGTGTCGGCGGCACCGCAGAGCATTACCCGGAGCATGCTGCATCTTGGCACGCGCCAACTGGCTGATGACATGGACCGGGTGCCTCGAGCGGGTTTCTACGCCGGTGCCGTGGACACCCAACGGCTGTACGGCGTATGGCTCTTCACCCTCGTGCCCGGCTTTCCGCCGCCCCGGCCCACGGCTGACCCACGTACGTGCGAAGTACGACTGTTCGAGTGTTTCCCGCGGTTCGGCTTCGGGGAGGCAACAGCCCGGGGGTGTGGGGTATGAGTGTCAGCGGTTTCTGGTCGTACTCGCGCCAGGCCGACGACGCCGACCGTGGGAGGGTCGCCGAGTTGGCCCGGCTGGTAGCCGACGAATATCGAAATCTCACCGGCACGCGCCTCGACCTCTATCTCGATGTGGACAGCAATCAACTGGGCGTGGACTGGCGGCAGAAGATCAATGAGAGCCTGCGCATCTCGAAGTTCCTCGTCTCCGTCGTCAGCCCGCTCTACTACTGGAGCCCTGAATGCCAGAGAGAGCTGGGCTACTTCCTGCGCAAGGCCCGTGATCTCGGTCGCTCCGAAGTGCTGATTCCCATCCGTTACATCGGGTCGGGATACCCGGACCACCCGATGACACCGGTGCTGGACAGATACCACTGGGAGGACTGGACCGCACTTCGCCTGTCCGAGCCGAACGGAGAGGCGCACCGCCGCGCCGTGCACGCGGTGGCGTCCCGGTTGGCTCGGTTGGCGGCACCGCCCGCTGCCGGGGCCCCCGTCGCCGAGCCCACCGCCGTCGAGCCCGCCGTCCCCGAGTTCACCGCCTCCGAGCCGTCCGTTCCGCTCGCCGTCCTGACGGAGGCGCTCGAGACGTTCACCGAGGCCTCCCCGAGGTTCGCCGGGCGGGTGCGGGCCGGTGACATCCACACCGGAGTGTCCGGACTGCTCGATTCCGCCACCGCGTTCGCCGACGCCCTCTGGGAGATGGACGACCTCGCGGCCGCGCACGCACCGGCCGGCAGGGAGTTCTCCGCCGTCGCCGGCAAAGCGAGAAGCGCGTTGAACACGCTGATGCGCCCAGTGGCCGATCTGCGCCACAGGGACGGCCTGCCCGAGCGCACCCGGCTGCTCTGTGTCCTGCTGCAGGCCGCGTTGGTCGACGCGCGGACCACGATCGAAGCCTGGACGCCGGGGAGGCACTGATGAATCGGGACGCGGTGCGCCGGGTGGCGGAGCGGGCCGGACAACTGCAGGGCGAGATCGCTCACGTCGCCCGTGGCGACCTGCCCGACCATATCCGGGCGGCCGTGGAGGTCGCGGCAGAGGCGGCCGAGAGGTCCGTCGAGCTGGCCGAGTCCGTGCTGGCCGGCGAGTCGGCCGTCGCCCTGGCCAACAGGGCGGCGGACAATTTCGTCCTCGCCTCCGAGCAGATGGCCGAGATCCTGGCCGCGCTCGGCACCCCGCGTACGGAACCGGCGCGGAAGCTGCCACTGGCCGACAGCGCGGGCGCGGTCACCGAGCCCCGCGCGCAGGGGGGCCACACGGTCTCGCCCGAACTCACCCCGCAGACGCCGTACTACTTCCCGGGCGGTCTCGTCCTCAACGTGGTCGTGCCGAGAGGTTTCTACTCCGAGCCGTGGTGGCGCGACATCGGACTGCGCACGGCTGCCGGCGCCCTGACGACCGTACAGGTCGGTGAGCTGGCCCTGGACTTCTACGACACGGTCCTCGCCCACCGGGAGGGCAGGCCCTCGGTGGCGGACTGGGCGAACGGCGTCGACACCACGGCAGGCAGGGCGCAGCGATGGTGGGAGTACCTGGATCCCGGAGACGTTCCCGACTGGCTCATCTGAGTGGTCATCAACGGAGGTGTGACATGGTGCCGGACCCGAAAGCCCTGCTCCTGCGCAGGGACGGCGCGACGTACCGGCTGGCCGGGGACGGCGACCGCGGCGAGGTCTTCTCGGTGCTGGAGACGAAGGACACCGTAGGCGGCACCGGGGTGCTGCGGGAGATCAGGCTCGACCTGCCCGGCCTGCCGGACGTCCCATGGCTGCGCTACAGCCCCGGCCGACGAGCGTCCGCGGTGCGCATGGCCAAGAAGGCGGGGGTGAGCGCCGCCGCCCAGGCCGCCATGTGGATGTCCCGGCAGAGCGCGCGCAACGGGGTCTACTCGGCGCAGGGCGTGATCTACCGGACGGCGCCCGTGGATGTCGCGGAGCCCTCGGCGCTGGCCCGGTTCACCAAGGGAGGGCTGACCGTCGGGATGATGTGGAAGGACCTCAAGGACTTCGCGAAGCGGCCGGTGGAGGGGTACTACACCAAGGACCACACGCTTGTCGTCCTCGGCCGGATTCGCACCACCGACCTCAAGGAGCGCTACGAGTTGCTGTGACGGATCGCATGCGCGGCGCGTCCGGGAATCCGTCCGGGCATCCGCGGCACGGCGGGCCGTCCGTCGTGCGGCGCCCCCTGACCTCCGGCCCTCGCCGAAGGTGCGCGGGCGCCTTGATCCGGAGTGGGCACCGGCATGTCGGGACGAGTCCTCGTCAGCAGTCTTCGTCGGAGGGTTTCGGGTGAGTGAAGCCACCCCACCGGGGCAGCGGGCCGAATTACTGGAGCTCTACAAGCTCTCCGTCGAGATGGCAGACCGGGTGTCCGCACGGCGCGGAACCGCCAACGCCTTCTTCCTCTCGGTGCAGACCACGTTCGTCGCCCTGATGAGCTACGGCATCCCCAGGCTCTCCCAGTCGCCCTGGTGGGTCTCGCTCGCCGCGGTGCTGGCCGGTATCACCCTGTCAGCCACCTGGTGGATGCAGCTCCGTAGCTATCGGGCACTCAACGCCGCGAAGTTCAAGGTCATCACCAGGCTGGAGAAGCGTCTCCCGGTGAACGTCTTCGCCGAGGAGTGGGAGGAGTTGAAGGGCGAGCCCGTCCCCTCATGGCGCAAGCGCTACGCCGAACTGGGCGTGTCCGAACGCACGGTCCCTCTGGTCTTCGTCGCCGCCCACCTGATCCTTTTCGTGGGCACACTGACCGTATGACCTATCTCGATTCCCTCGCCGACCTGATCCGGTCCTGCCTCCCCGCGGAGGCCGAGCCCCCCGAGGACTCCGACGACCTGTTCCGCATGTACGCGGTGCTTCTGAAGGCGAAAGGGGAGCAGGTCACCGACGAGGATGTCCACGACGCGTGGTCGGCCTGGATGCAGTCGGTGGACAGCACCCATGCGGCGCTTGTTCCCTTCGGGGACCTCGATCCCGGGATCCGCGCGTTCGACGCTCCCTATGCGGAGGCGATCCGCGCGGCCACCAGAAGACTGTGCGCCGGCTGACCCGCAGCCACGTCTCCGTCGTGCCGGCGGAGGCAGGCCCCGGCCGTCCCCCGGCGCGGCGGCTCGGACACACCTCACCGGTGATCACCCCCGGTTACACTGCTCACTTCGTGCCGGAGGCCGAAGCAAGGGGCGGACGGCCGTTGACGGAAGCGGATGAAGTGGGTGGCCGGAGAACATGCTGAGTGAGGTCGCCGCGACCCGCTACATCACACCCCTGCGGGAGGGCGGCTCGCTCCCCGGACTGGTCGAGGCCGACGACCGCGGGACGTACGTCCTGAAGTTCACCGGCGCCGGACAGGGCCGCAAGACCCTCGTCGCGGAGGTCGTCTGCGGAGAACTGGCCCGGCGGCTGGGCCTGCGCGTCCCCCGCCTCGTGACCGTCGACCTCGACCCCGTGCTGGGGCTCGGCGAGCCGGACGAGCAGGTGCAGGAACTGCTGAAGTCCAGCGGCGGCACCAACCTCGGCATGGACTTCCTGACCCGGGCGATCGGCTTCGACCCGCTCGCGTTCGAGGTGAGCCCCGAGGAGGCCGGGCGGATCGTCTGGTTCGACGCGCTGATCAACAACGTCGACCGGTCCTGGCGCAACCCGAACATGCTCATGTGGCACGGCGAACCGTGGCTCATCGACCACGGCGCCACCATGATCTGGCACCACCACTGGCCCGGCGCCCGCACCTCCGCGGCCAAGCCGTACGACGCCTCCGACCACGCCCTGGCCCGCTTCGGCCCCGATGTCGCGACGGCCGCCGCCGCGCTCGCGCCCCTGATCACCGAGGACCTCCTCGCCGAGGTGACCGCCGAGATCCCGGACGTGTGGCTGACGGACGAGCCCGGCTTCGACACACCGGACGCCCTGCGCCGGGCGTACGCGGAACCACTGCTCGCGCGGGCCGCCGGCATTCACGAACGCATCGAGGGGATCGAGTGAGCGACCGCTTCCTGGCCACCGGGGCGACCGGGCAGGACGTCTACGAGTACGCGCTGCTGCGCGTCGTGCCGCGGATCGAGCGCGGCGAGTGCTTCAACGCCGGCGTCCTCGTCTACAGCCGCTCCCGGGCCGTCGTGGCGGCCCGCACGCATCTCGACGAGACCAAGCTGCTCGCCCTGGACCCCGGGGCGGACGTGGCGGGCGTGCGGGCCGCGCTGCGGGCCGTGGAGGGCGTGTGCGCCGGCGGGGAGGCGGCGGGGCAGGCCGCCCGTGACGACGCCGGACGGCGGTTCCGGTGGCTGGTCGCGCCGCGGTCCACGGTCGTGCAGGCCGGACCCGTGCACACCGGGCTCACCTCCGACCCGGTGGCCGAGGCCGCGCGGTTGCTCGACCTGCTGGTCAGATGACACCCCGGCGGCCGGGTGGCGACACACCGCCGATCGGCCGGGCGTAAGGGATCACACCTGGTGGGGCGTTGACACCGGGTGCCAGGACTTCTAGCGTCACGGGTGCTGAAGGTACTAAGCGGTCGCTCACCGGGTGGGCGGGCCGCAGGAGCCGCATCCCAAGGGCGAGGAGAACCAGCAATGTCCACCACTGAGCAGCGTGTCGCCGTGGTCACGGGTGGCGCGCGCGGCATCGGCGCCGCGACCGCCGTACGACTGGCCGCCGAGGGGCGGGCCGTCGCGGTGATCGACCTCGACGAGGCCGCGTGCAAGGACACCGTGGAGAAGATCACCGCCGCCGGCGGCAAGGCGCTCGCGGTCGGCTGCGACGTCTCCGACGAGGCCCAGGTCGAGGCCGCGGTCACCCGTATCGCCGAGGAGCTGGGCGCGCCGACGATCCTGGTCAACAACGCGGGCGTGCTCCGCGACAACCTGCTGTTCAAGATGAGCGCCGCCGACTGGGACACGGTCATGAACGTGCACCTGCGCGGCGCCTTCCTGATGGCGAAGGCCGTCCAGAAGTACATGGTCGAGGCCAAGTTCGGGCGGATCGTCAACCTGTCCTCGTCCTCCGCGCTCGGCAACCGCGGCCAGGCCAACTACTCCGCCGCCAAGGCCGGTCTCCAGGGCTTCACCAAGACCCTCGCCATCGAACTCGGCAAGTTCGGCGTCACCGCCAACGCGGTCGCCCCCGGCTTCATCGTCACCGACATGACCGCCGCCACCGCCGCCCGTGTCGGCATGGGCTTCGAGGAGTTCCAGGCCGCGGCCGCCACCCAGATCCCGGTCCAGCGCGTCGGCCGGCCGGAGGACATCGCGGGCGCCATCGCCTACTTCACGGGCGAGGACGCCGGATTCGTCTCCGGCCAGGTGCTGTACGTCGCCGGCGGACCGCTCAACTAGAGGACCGGGAACATGACTTCGGTGGAACTCCCCGAGCTTTCGGGCAAGGTCGCCCTGATCACCGGCGCCAGCCGCGGCATCGGCTACGGCATCGCCGAGGCCCTCGTGGCGCGCGGCGACCGGGTGTGCATCACGGGCCGCAACGAGGACGCCCTCAAGGAGGCCGTCGAGACGCTCGGCGCCGACCGCGTGATCGGCGTCGCTGGCAAGGCCCACGACGAGGCGCACCAGGCCCAGGCCGTCGAGCGCACGATGGAGGCGTTCGGACGCGTCGACTTCCTGGTCAACAACGCCGGCACGAACCCGGTCTTCGGGCCGATCGCCGACCTCGACCTGAACGTGGCCCGCAAGGTGTTCGAGACCAATGTCGTCTCGGCGCTCGGCTTCGCCCAGCGGACCTGGCACGCCTGGCAGAAGGACAACGGCGGCGCGATCGTCAACATCGCCTCCGTCGCCGGT
This sequence comes from Streptomyces sp. NPDC042364, assembly GCF_056437585.1. Taxonomy (NCBI): domain Bacteria; kingdom Bacillati; phylum Actinomycetota; class Actinomycetes; order Kitasatosporales; family Streptomycetaceae; genus Streptomyces; species Streptomyces sp. NPDC042364. Next base: position 37,504 of record NZ_JBWKAJ010000030.1, read on the forward strand.
GTCTCCGCCTCGCCGTTCATCGGCGCGTACGGCATCAGCAAGGCCGCCATGATCAACCTGACCCTCCAGCTGGCGCACGAGTTCTCGCCGAAGGTGCGGGCCAACGCGATCGCGCCCGCCGTGGTGAAGACCAAGTTCGCCCAGGCACTGTACGAGGGCCGGGAGGCCGAGGCCGCCTCCGCCTACCCGCTCGGCCGGCTCGGCGTGCCCTCCGACATCGGCGGCGCCGCCGCGTTCCTCACCTCCGAGCAGTCCGACTGGATCACCGGCCAGACGCTCGTGGTCGACGGCGGGATCTTCCTCAACGCCGGGGTCGGCTGACCCGGCGCCGGGCGCCCGGCCCGCGGGCGGGCACCGGTGGCATTCCGACGGCTTCACCCTTGGCCTTCGCCGAATGTCCCCGGTGCCCGCCACAGGCCCTCACAGGGGCTCCGTGAAGCCGTCACAAGGAGCTGATCAAGGGTTCTGCCAGCCGGGCGGTGGCGTCCGGCGGGGCCTGCGGTATCGTTCGGCCACTCTTGGTACGGCATTTCGAGGAGCATGCACGTGTTCAACCGGAACCGATACTTGCCGCCTCTCGCGGCGGTCGCGTCCATATCCATGGTGGCCGGGTGTGGTGTGTTCTCCTCGGACGCCTCGGAGGAGCAGGCGCCGATCATCGTGGGCACCACCAGCGCGCCCAGCACGCTGGACCCCGCGGCCGCCTGGGACAGCTCCTGGGAGCTGATGCGCAACGTCTTCCAGCCCCTGCTGAACTACACCCCCGGCGGGTCCGACCCCGAGCCGGACGCGGCCGAGAGCTGCGAGTTCACCGACAGCTCCAGCACGGTGTACGCCTGCACGCTGCGCGAGGGCCTGAAGTTCTCCAACGGGAACACACTGGACGCCAAGGCGGTCAAGTACTCCTTCGACCGGATCAAGAAGATCAACGTCAACGGTGGCCCCGCGGGTCTGCTGACCACCCTCTCCCGGGTGCAGACGAAGGGCGACCGCGAGGTCGTCTTCCACCTCAGCCAGCCCGACGCGACCTTCCCGCTCGTGCTCACCACCCCGGCCATGTCGATCGTCGACCCGGCGGAGTACCCCGCGGACAAGCTCCGCGAGGACGGCGAGATCACCGGCTCCGGGCCGTACAACCTGGAGTCCTACGAGGAGGGCAAGTCGGCCGAGCTGGTCAGCAACGGCAACTACAAGGGCATCGCCGACCGCAAGAACTCCGCGGTCACCATCCGGTACTTCCAGCAGTCGGACGAGCTGGTCAAGGCCCTCAAGGCCAAGGAGATCGGCGTCGTCTACCGCGGTCTCGGCGCCGCGGACGTGGTGGACATCCAGGCCAACCGCGAGGAGGAGGGCCTCCAGATCGTCGAGAACCCCACCACCGAGATCAGCTACCTGGTGTTCAACCCGAAGTACGAGTGGGCCAAGAACCCCGCCGTCCGCAAGGCGGTCGCCCAGGTCCTCGACCGGCCGGCGCTCGCCCACAACGTCTACAAGGACACCGTCGAGCCGCTGTACTCCATGATCCCTAGGGGTCTGGTCGGCCACACCACGGGATTCTTCGACGACTACGGCAACCCCAGCGCCTCCAAGGCCAGGAAGATCCTGGAGGGCGCGGGCATCACCGAGCCCGTCCCGCTGACCCTCTGGTACACCAGCGACCGCTACGGCTCCCAGACCAAGCCCGCCTTCGAGGAGCTGAAGCGCCAGCTGGAGGAGTCCGGCCTCTTCACGGTCACGCTGAAGAGCCGCCCCTGGAAGACCTACTTCAAGGGCTACCAGAAGGGCGAGTACCCGGTGTTCGGGCGTGGCTGGAACCCCGACTTCAACGACGCCGACAACTTCATCGCGCCCTTCGTGGGCCGGCAGAACGCCCTCGGCACCCCGTACGAGTCGCCGGAGATCACCGATGAGCTGCTGCCGGAGTCCCGTGCGGAGAGCGACCGCGGTGCCGTCGGCGAGGAGTTCGAGGAGGCCCAGCAGATCCTGCTGGACGACGCCCGGCTGATCCCCCTGTGGCAGGGCAAGCTGTACGTGGCCGCGGACGAGGAGGTCGCGGGCCTCGAGAAGCTCATCGACCCGGCGACGATGATGACCATGTGGGAACTCTCCTGGAAGACCAGCTGGTAGGTCCCGGGTCCGATCCGCCCGTCCCCCGTGCCGGCCCGCCCGTCCCCGAGGCGGGCCGGTGGCCCCGGTGGTGCGGCCGGTACTTCCGGTGGGCGGCCCCGATTGTCAGTGGGCGCCTGTAGGTTCTGTGCTCTGACGGCGGCCGCGCCTCGCGCGGCCGCCCATGGCCGTGCGAGGCGCGGCCGTGAAGTGAGCGCACACCGGAGGAAGTTGACGTGACCGACATCGCCATGCTGCCCGAGTCCTGGCGCGGGGTCCTGGGGGACGAGCTGCAGCAGCCCTACTTCAAGGAACTCATCGAGTTCGTCGAGGAGGAGCGAGCCAAGGGTCCCGTCTACCCCCCGCGCGAAGAGGTCTTCGCCGCCCTCGACGCCACCCCGTACGAGCGGGTGAAGGTACTCGTCCTCGGCCAGGACCCCTACCACGGAGAGGGCCAGGGCCACGGCCTGTGCTTCTCCGTGCGCCCCGGTGTGAAGACCCCGCCCTCCCTGCGGAACATCTACAAGGAGATGCAGGCCGAGCTGGGCACCCCGATCCCGGACAACGGCTATCTGATGCCCTGGGCCGAGCAGGGCGTGCTTCTGCTCAACGCGGTGCTCACGGTCCGTGGCGGTGAGGCCAACTCCCACAAGGGCAAGGGCTGGGAGAAGTTCACCGACGCCGTGATCCGCGCCGTCGCCGACCGGCCCGACCCGGCCGTCTTCGTGCTCTGGGGCAACTACGCGCAGAAGAAGCTCCCGCTGATCGACGAGGAGCGCCACATCGTGGTGAAGGGCGCGCACCCCTCGCCGCTGTCGGCCAAGAAGTTCTTCGGCTCCCGCCCGTTCACCCAGATCAACGAGGCGATCGCCCGCCAGGGCCACGAGCCGATCGACTGGACCATCCCGAACCTCGGCTGACCCGAGTCGTCGCTCCGGCGGCCACCGGCCGTCCTCCGTTCGGCGGCGGGGCGCCCCGGCGGCCGTACGGAGCAGCCTGACCTGGATTGCCGGTGCCTGCGGTTAGCGTCGGCGGGGACAGACGGCACCGGGGCGACGAGTGTGGAGGACGCGGTGGAGCGACAGGAGCAGGCGGCGCCGGACGCCATGATGACTCGCATCGGGCAGACGGTCATGCTGCACCACGCCGGTGACCGCGAGGAGGCCCGGGGCCGCTTCCTGCAGCTGTGGCAGGAGGTCGGCGAGGACGGGGACCCGTTCCACCGCTGCACCCTGGCGCACTACATGGCGGACACCCAGGACGATCCGGTCGACGAGCTGGCGTGGGACCTCAGGGCCCTGTCGGCGGCGGACGAGCTGACCGACGAGCGGGTGGCCGCGCACCACGAGGGCCTCGCGGTGCGCGGCTTCTACCCCTCGCTGCACCTGAACCTCGCCGCCGACTACGCCAGGCTCGGCCGCCACGAGGCCGCACGCAGCCATCTGGCCCTCGCCAAGGGCACGCTGGGCGCACTGACGGACGACGGCTACGGCGACGGCGTCCGGGCCGCCCTCGCACGACTGGAGGCCCGCCTCGACGAGGAGAGCCCGTCCTCCGGAGAGGAGACACCGGGGCCGCCGAGACAGAGGCCGTAGGTGTGTGGCCCTGAGAGGTCGGGGACGCGGCCGGCGGCCGCCGGTGCGTGCCACGCTCCGCGGCCCGGGCGTCGAACGCAGACCCGGGTCGCCCCGACGCCGCACCAGGCCGTCCGGAGGGCTTTCAACGGCCGTAGACGTCCTCGCAGATGACGGCCTGAGGGGTGTCCTCACCCCAGCCGCCGTACTTGTGACCGAGCGCGCAGACGTCCCCGTTCCTCGGCGGCTTCGCCCGGTTGGTCTCCGGGATCTGCGGGATCTCGATGTGCGGCCTCGACCTGGGCGGCGGGCCCGGCCATCGTGGCGGGTCGGTCCGCTTCCGGCGCGGAGCCGGTGCCGTGGGTGTGGACGCGGCGGCCGGAGCCGAGGTGGCGGCGGGCCGGGGTGCCGAGGACGTGCTCGGTGTGGGACGCCGCGGCGGGCCGATCAGCGCCAGCGCCTCCCGTGCCGGGGCCTGCACGACCCGGGTCTCGGTCGTGCCGTCCGGCCGGGGCTCCGACGACTGCGACGGAGTGGGCGGTGTTCCGGGCGGAAGCGGGCGGTGCACGGTCACGCAGCCGGCGAGAGCCGAGACGGCCACGGTGACCAGGAGCGTTGCGGTGGTGGTCGGTCGATGCACGCGCGCAACTCTGCTGTGTCCGCGCCGCTTCCGGGAGAGGATGGGCGGTGGATGCCCCCGCACGGGTGACCCCGGGCCCCCCGGGCGGCGCCTGCATCCCCGCGTGCGGGGAGAACTCCGGGCGCCCGATCCCGGGCCTCCGCCAACCGGACGACCATCCGCCAACCGGACGACCATCCGTCCCCAGGACGACCCCCCGTCCCCAGGAGCCGGGGCCGCCGTCCGCCTCAGTGTCCCGTCGCCCCGTCGATCCGTTCGCGGAGGAGATCGGCGTGGCCGTTGTGGCGGGCGTACTCCTCGATCATGTGGGTGTAGATCCACCGGAGGCTGGGGGCCTCGCCCCCGCGCCCGTGCGCCGACTCGGCCACGTCGTCCAGGGCGGCGCGCTCGGCGTTGCGCCGGGCGACGGCGATCTCGCCCTGCCAGACGCGGTACGCCTCCTCCCAGGTGTCCCCTTCGGTGACGTGGAACTCGCCGTCCGGGTCCTCGTCGCTGAAGTAGATCGGCCCCTGGTCGTCACCGGCGAGCACCTTGCGGAACCAGATGCGCTCCACCTCCGCCATGTGCCTCACAAGGCCCATGGGGACAGCTCGGAGGGCGGCACCGAGGCGGTTCTCAACCGGGCGTCGTCCAGGCCCTCGCACTTGAGTGCGAGAGTCGCACGGTGGTGGTCGAGCCATCCTTCGAGCATGGCCCGTTCGCCGGCGGTGACGGAGGGTTCGGTGCGCTGAGATGTCATGTCCGCATCCTCGCCTACCTGATCCCGCACGGCCACGCCCTATGCTGGGGCCTCGGCACACGGCGGACGGGAGACCCCTGTGAAGGTCGGCTGCATCGGACTCGGCGACATCGCGCAGAAGGCGTACCTGCCGGTGCTCGGCGCCCAGCCGGGCGTCGAACTGCATCTGCAGACGCGGACGCCCGCCACACTCACCCGGGTCGCCGACAGCCTCCACCTCCCGCCGGGACGACGCCACGCCGACCTCGACGCGCTGCTCGCCCAGGATCTCGACGCCGCCTTCGTGCACGCACCGACCGGCGCCCATCCCGAGGTCGTGACCCGGCTGCTTCAGGCGGGCGTCCCCACCTACGTCGACAAGCCCCTCGCCTACGAACTCGCCGAGTCCGAGCGCCTGGTGCGGCTCGCCGAGGAGCGGAACGTGGGTCTCGCCGTCGGCTTCAACCGACGGTACGCGCCCGGATACACCCAGTGCGCCGACCATCCGCGCGAGCTGATCCTGATGCAGAAGAACCGCATCGGCCTGCCGGAGCGGCCCCGCACGATGATCCTGGACGACTTCATCCACGTCGTCGACACCCTGCGGTTCCTGGCCCCCGGGGCCGTCGAGGACACGACCGTGCGCGCCCGGACCGAGAACGGGCTGCTGCACCACGTCGTCCTCCAGCTGTCCGGGGAGGGGTTCACCGCGCTCGGCGTCATGAACCGGCTCAGCGGCTCCGCGGAGGAGATCCTGGAGGTCTCCGGGCAGGACACCAAACGTCAGGTGGTGAACCTCGCCGAGGTCATCGACCACAAGGGCCAGCCGTCCCTGCGGCGGCGCGGGGACTGGGTGCCCGTGGCCCGGCAGCGCGGCATCGAACAGGCGGTGCTCGCCTTCCTCGACGCCGTGCGCGCGGGCAAGGTGCTCAGCGCACGGGACGCGCTGGCGACCCATGAGCTGTGCGAGCGGGTCGTACGCGAGGTGGAGGACCGCTCCCGTCCCGGCGACTCCTGAGCCGCACCGTACGCAGCCCCTCGACGGCGCCCCACCCCACCAGGACCAGCAGTGCCCCGTGGACCGGCCAGTCACCGAAGCGGACGTACGGCGTCGTACCGCTCGCGGTCGGCACGTCGTACACCACAGAGGTGCTCTCGTCCGTGCCGAGCCACGGGCCGACGCGCTCGCCGCTCGGGCCGTTGACGGCGGAGACGCCGGTGAGGGTCGCGTGCACCATCGGGCGGCCCGTCTCGGCGGCCCGCAGCGCGGCCAGCGAGGCGTGCTGCTCCGGCGCCCAGCTCTGCTGGAACGTGGAGGTGGCCGACTGGGCGAGCAGCACCTCGGCGCCGTCCTCGACGAGATGGCGGCTCATATCGGGGAACGCGCTCTCGAAACAGACCATCGGCCCGACGCGCAGCCCGTCGCCGACCTCCATCACCACCTGCTCCGTGCCGCGCCTGCGGTCCTCTCCGGCCGCCTCGCCGACGGAGGTCGCCCAGCCGAGCAGGGAGCGCGCCGGGACGTACTCGCCGAAGGGGACCAGCCGCATCTTGTCGTAGCGGTCACCGGTCGGGCCGTCGGGACCGACGAGCACCGAGCTCTTGTAGATGCCGGGGCGGTCGGAGCGGCGGGCGTCCACGTTGACGAGGATGTCCGCCCCCGTGGCGCGGGACAGCGCGGCGATGCGGTCGGCGAGGTCGGGGCGGTCGACCAGGTCGTGGCCGACACTGCTCTCGCCCCACACGATGAGATCGACGTCCCTGCCCACGAGGCGGCGGGTGAGCGCCTCCTCCCGCGCGAACCGGTTGTCGGGCCCCTCGGTGACACCGGGCTGGACGACGGCGATCCGTACCGCGCCGTCCACTCCGGGGCGGGGTGACCACACCCATGCGGCCGAGGTCGCGGCGGCCGTCGCGACGAGCCCCGCGACGGCGGGGATCCGGGCCCGCCGTACCGAGACCAGGACGGCGACCGCCACGTTGACCGCCACCACCAGGAAGCTGAGCAGCCAGACCCCGCCGACCGAGGCCAGCCGCAGCGTTGCTTCCACCCGCCACTGGCTGGACCCCAGCAGTCCCCAGGGGCCGCCGAGCCCCTCCCAGGAACGGACGAGCTCGATCGCCAGCCAGCCCGACGGCACGACCAGCAGCGCGGCGGCGACCCGTCGGGGCGGGGGTGCGCCGGCCAGGAGACGGCGCACCAGCCAGCCCCAGGGCGCCCAGAGCGCGCCCAGCAGGCCGGCGATGACGAAGGTGAAGACATGCAGGTTCGGCAGCAGCCAGTGGTGCAGGGCCAGCATGTACCCGAGACCGCCCAGCCAGCCGTCGTACGCCGCCCGCCGCCCGGTCGGGGCCGTGCGGACCAGCAGCAGCCAGGGCACCAGGGCCACGTACGCGAGCCACCACAGGGCCGGTCCGGGGAACGCGAACACGGGCAGCGCGCCGGCTGCGGCGGCCCCGAGACCACGCCGCCACGGGGAGGCCAGCCATTCGGGCGTCGTCATCCAGCGCCTCCCTCCCCGGTGATCCGTGTCTTCCAGTGTGCGCCTCGGAGACGATCTCCGACAGGGGGCGTGGGGAGGGACGGGTGCGGCGCGACGGCACCGCGGGGAGGTGGTGGGCGTTGGCGGGTCAGGCCGGGTGGGGGTGCTGGTCGGTGGGGAGGCCCTCGGGGGCGCGGCGCCATTTCTCCCGGACCACGACCTCGCGGAGCCGCCAGCCGTCGTCCGTGCGGATCAGGCCGAACCCGTAGCGTCCGCCGCAGACGAAGTCGGGGGCGGTGGCCGTGCCGTCGTGGCCGCCGAACCGCATGGGGTTGACGTAGTCCGCCTGTACCTCGGCGGTGTCACCGGTGTCGTGCTCCAGGTACCCGAACCGCACCCGGCGGTTGACGATCAGGTGCTGCCGCACGGGGAACAGCTCCATGCTGCGGGCCAGCCAGCCGGCGACCTGTGCGGCGTCGCCCTCGATGCCGCCCGCCGAGCGGTAGTCGGCGCGGCCGCCGGGGGCGAACAGTTCCCGGTACGCCGTCCAGTCGCCGTCGTCCACCGCCACCGCGTACTCGGTGATCAGGCCGTCGACGGCGAGCCGGTCCATCACGGTCGCGAGCTCCACACGCTGCGTCATCGGCTCAGTCTTGGGGCAGCGGGCGCGACACGCCAAGGGGCGTGCGGTGACGACATACGACCGGCCGATATTCGGTGGCTCCGGAGGCCCCTGCTGATCGAATGTTGCTCCCGTGAAGGAAGGCGAACGTGAACGAAGAGAGCAGACGACCGAGCCCCGATACCGCGTCCGGGCCCGCCACACGGCGGACACGGTCACCGTGTACCAGGCCTACCGGCCGGAGATCGGCGGCCCGGCCGCCCGCGACGGTCGTTTCCCGCCCGCGTGGAAGCGGGACCGGATGACGTGGATCAAGCCGTCGTTCCTGTGGATGATGTACCGCTGCGGCTGGGGCCTGAAGGAGGGCCAGGAGACGGTGCTGGCCGTCGAGATCCGCCGTGAGGGCTTCGCCTGGGCACTGCGCCACTCCTGCCTGTCGCACTACGTTCCGGCGCTCCACGAGAGCCAGGCAGCCTGGCAGCGGGAACTGCGCCGGTCGCCCGCCCGGGTGCAGTGGGACCCCGAGCGCGACCTGCGGCTGAACCCGCTGCCGTACCGCTCGCTGCAGCTGGGGCTGGCCGGTGAGGCGGCCGCCCGCTATGCCGACGAGTGGATCGTGGGGATCGAGGACGTGACCCCGCTCGCCCGCGAGGTGCACGGCCTCGTCCGGGCCGGCGAGCTGGAGCGGGCGGCGGAGCTGCTGCCCGGGGAACGACCGTACCCGCTCGACGGCGACATGCCCGCCCATCTGCGCGGATGAGCCGGGATGCCCGCCCGGGTGCCCGCCGGGGTCAGCGGTGGCGCCGGTGGAGGAGGACGCAGACGGCGTTCTCCTGGATCGTGCGGAGGCGAGCCAGCAGGGCGGGGTCCGACGCCCTGTTCACCTGCGTGGTGATCGAGAAGGTGATCGACTTCCGCCCGTCGGGTGTCGCGGCCATCAGCTGTGTGTAGCCGGGGAAGTTCCCGGTGTGTCCCAGCACCACCCCGCAGCGGGTGCGGTAGCGGAAGACGGCCAGGCCCGCCGAGTTGCGGCCGGGGCCGGCCGGTTCGGAGGCGCCCTCGATCCAGCGGCGCTGCTCCTCCCGTAGGTCCGGGGACGTCAGTTCCCCGGCGGCGTAGGCACGGATGAACCGCGTGAGGTCGCGCGGGGTGGAGACGATGCCGCCCGACGCCCACACCCCCGAGGCGCTGAGCACCTCGCTGACGTCCTCCGGCGCCCCGGGCGTGCGCACGTCGTAGCCGTGCATGTACGGCTCCGGCAGCTCGTAGCCCAGCGGGAGGCTGGTGTCGCGCAGGCCGAGCGGCCTGATGACGAGGCGGTGCAGCAGGGCTTCGTACGTCCTCCCGGTGGCCGCCTCCGCCATGAGGGCCACGGCGATGTTGTCGGAGTTGGAGTACTGGTACCGGGAGCCCGGCGGGAAGCGCAGCGGTTCGTCGGCGACGAAGTCCAGCAGCCGGCGGGGGTCGAAGGTGCGGCGCGGGTCCTCGAGGAGCAGCTCCAGGAACTCCGGGTCCTCGCTGTAGTCGGGCATTCCGCTGGTGTGGTTCAGCAGTTGGCGGAGGGTCACATTCCGCCACGCGTGCGGGAGTTGCGGCAGCCACCGGCCGATCGTGTCGTCGAGGCCGAGGGCGCCCTGCTGCACCAGACGGAGGGCGACGGCACCGCTGAACGCCTTGGCCGTACTGGCGATGCGCATGTGGTCGGTGGGCCGGACAGGGCGGTCGGTCGCCAGGTCGGCGACGCCGGCCCGCAGCACCTGCGTCCTGTGTTCGCGTGCGAGGACGACGATGACGCCGGGCGGCCCTCCCGGCGTGTGCACCAGCTGTTCGAGCTGCCGGCGCAGGGCGCGCTCGTCCCCGCCGCCGGCGGCGGCCCCCGCTGTCGGCGCGGCGAGGAGACCGCCGAGACAGGAGGAGCCGAGCAGGACGACGAGCGCCAGACGGACACGGGCGCGAGGAAGACGGCGGGATGTGAGCGGCATGGCGGTCCCGGGGAACGTAGGGGGTGGGCCCACTCAGCATGGGCAGGACCGGCGGCCGCGCGCTCGCGAGCTTGCTCTGTCCGGCGGATCGGCGGGCCCCGGACACCCGGCTCCCGGAGCCGGGTGCGGGGGCGCTGGGTCCGGCCGCTGCCGGCGCTCACCTCCAGCCGGGCCGGCGGGTTCCGGTGGCACCGGTGGTCGCCGGGTGCGGAAAGGCTGCCGTCGGTTTCGCGTGGCTCCGGGGGACCGGGGCCGGGAACCGGGAGAGAATCCTGTCTGCCCTGGTGGCCGGACCGGCGTCCCTGGAATGATCGATCATCGGGCGGGGTGGGAGAGCCGCCGGATACAGGGAGGTTGGGATGAGACGTCCGGTCACGGTGGTCACGGGGGGAAGCCGGGGGATCGGCGCCGCGACGAGTCTGCGGCTCGCGGCGGACGGCCATGACGTGGTCGTCGGGTATGTGAGCGACGGTGCCGCCGCCGAGTGGGTCGCGACGGGGGTACGGGCGAACGGGGCCCGCTGTGTGACCGTCAAGGTGGACACCTCCGTCGAGGCCGACGTCGACCGGCTCTTCGAGACGGCCGCGGAACGCCTCGGCCCGGTGACCGGGCTGGTCAACAACGCCGGAGTGACGGGCCCGTTCGGCAGGCTGGCCGACACGGACCCGGCCGTGCTGCGTCAGGTCGTGGAGGTCAACCTCCTGGGTGTCCTGCTCTGCTCCCGCCGCGCGGCGCGCACCATGGCCGGCGAGGGCGGCGGAGTGATCGTGAACGTGTCCTCGGCCGCGGCCACGCTGGGCAGCCCCGGCGAGTACGTCCACTACGCGGCGACCAAGGCGGCGGTCGACACGCTCACGACGGGGCTCGCGAAGGAACTGGGCCCGGACGGCATCCGGGTCAACGCCGTCGCCCCGGGGGTGATCGACACCGAGATCCATGCCAGGAACGGTGATCCGGAGCGCCCCGAGCGGATCGCCGCGTCCATCCCGCTGCGACGCCCCGGTCGCGCCGACGAGATCGCGTCGGCCATCGCCTGGCTCATGTCGCCGGAGGCCTCGTACACCACCGGCGCGGTGCTGCGGGTTGCCGGAGGGCGGTAGGCGCCGGTGCCTGTCGCTCGGGGCGTACGGGCCCCGGGCCGTGTCAGACACTTCGCGTCGTCGCCCGGAGGGCGGCTCCGCGGTGTCACACCTGGCCGCCCCGCTTCTCGCGCAGCCGCTGGAAGGCGGTCGGAGCGGGGCGGTGGGGCAGGAACTCCCGGATGCGCCGCGCGCAGAGCAGCGGGTCCGCGAGGCCGGTGTCGCACTCGATGTCGTAGATCCCGTGGGCGTGCACCCGCTCCAACTGCCGCGCCGCCAGCCCCGGGGGCCGGTCGCCCCGCTCGCGTTCGCGGCGTTCGAGCTCGGCCCGGGCGCAGTGGACGCCGACGAACACGACGTCCTGGGGCGCGAACAGGTCGAGGCAGTCGCGCAGCCGCCACTCCTCGCTGAGGACGTGGTCCACCACGACGTTGTTGCCCGCGGCGGCCATGCCCGCGACCGCGCGGTGGTAGCCCCGCCAGGTGCGGTGCAGCACGGTGGCCAGCCGCTCGGGCTCCATCTCCTGGCGGGTCCGCATGGCGTGGAACGCGTCGACCGGCAGGTGGAAGAACGGCTCGTCCAGGATCCTCAGCAACTCGACGGCGATGCTCGACTTGCCCGAACTGGACGTGCCGTTCAGGAAGATGATCAGCCCTCCGGAGCCGCCGTCGGGCTCGGCCGCACTCGGCTCGGGAGTCCTCACGCGGCCTCGATGACGTCTTCGCGTATCGCCGCGGCCCACTGCACCACCAACAGCTCGTACTCCGCGCGCTCCTGGGCCGACAGCGAACCTCCCGCGCGCCGCCACAGGGCACGGATTTGGTCGTTCACATCGGCAGCGGACCGCACGGAACCACAGGCAAGGGAATCGGGGGACATGCGGGCAAGCCTAGGCGCAAGAACTGACGGTGCGCTACAACGCGGCTACGGATCCCGTATGTGCTTGGTCACTAAAGGGAGTTGGGGCGTCCGCTGATGCGCGGACGCCCCTGATCAGGTCGTCGAGGCCGCCCCGCGACGGCCCAGGCACGCTTCGCCGTCAGCCCGCCGACTCGCCGGCGTGCGGGCTCGGCACGCCCATCGAGACGAGGACGACGATGACGATGCCGAGGACGATGCGGTACCAGACGAAGGGCATGAAGCTCTTGGTCGAGATGAACTTCATGAACGAAACTATGTCGACGTGTCCTGAGCGGCTTTGACCTGCTGGTTTCCACCACTTTTCAAGATCGAATGGTAGAGCGGTGGGAGATGGCGCCTTTCCAGTGCCCTTCCTCGCCGACCACGAACGGCGCAGCCACCTGCTTTGCAGCGAATCGGCAATCTCCTGCTCCATGGCAAGGGCAACGTGCGAGTAGATGACCTTCCACGCCGGCGATCTCGCGGCCCATGCGGGTCTCCACGGCGATGTGACTGCGTCGATCTTCATCCAGCCACTCCTTGCCGCCGTGACGAAGCAGGTACAGCCGCTTCCCGGCGTTCGTGGTCGCGGGGAACCGGCCCCTGCCCCGCGGCCAAACTGTCCAACAAGGCACTGGCCGCAGTGCGCGCCCCGGTCGCTCACCAGCCCGGATGAGATTTTCGGCATGGACAGGATGCATGAGGCCGACTGGGACGACGTCGGTGCCCCGGATGAGCTGATCGGCACGTGAAGAGCTGTGCCGCGGTGACCTGCGTGCCCTGGCGGTCACCGGAGGCGCTCCAGCGGTCACCGCACCCCAGCGGGGGCTGGCCGCGTTTCTGCGTCTGCCCGCCGGGTGATCCCCGCACCGGGGCACCGCTGCTCTGGCACTCGTGCCCGTACGGGGCGGTGTAGCCGGTGGTCGGGTGCACGGTCGCCTCAGGTTGTCGGTGCCGTCGGCTAGCGTGCGCGGTATGCGCTACTTCAATACGGCCGGGCCGTGCGTCCCCACGCGTCACTACATGGTGCCGGCCCAGGAGCGGCTGCCCAGGGCCCGCGGGTACATCGAGCAGGGTCAGTACTTCGTGGTGCACGCGCCACGACAGACCGGGAAGACGACGGTGCTGGCGGCGATGGCCCGGGAACTGACGGCCTCGGGCCGGTACGCGGCGCTGCACTTCTCGTGCGAGAGCGCGGAGGTGGCCGGGGAGGACTACGGCCAGGCCGAGCTGCTGGTGCTGGAGGCGATTCGGCGGTCCGCGGAGTCCGCTGGGCTTCCTGATGAGCTCGCGCCCCCCGCCTCCTGGCCCGACGCGGTGCCCGGGTCCCGGCTCACGCGGGGGCTGGCTGAGTGGGTGCGAAGCTGTCCGCGTCCGCTGGTGCTGTTCTTCGACGAGATCGACGCGCTGCGGGGGGAGAGCCTGCGCAGTGTGCTGCGCCAGTTGCGCGATGGCTTCACTGTCAGCCGTGGCGGCTTCCCGCATGCGGTTGTGCTGTGCGGGCTGCGGGATGTGCGTGACTACAAGGCTGCCTCGGGCGGGGATCCGGGGCGCCTTGGTACGTCGAGTCCGTTCAACATCAAGGTGGCGTCGCTGCGGTTGGGCGACTTCACCGAGGCCGAGGTCGCCGAGCTGTACGGGCAGCACACCACGCAGACGGGCCAGGATTTCACGGTGGATGCGCTGGAGCGTGCCTTCAGCTTTACCCAGGGACAGCCGTGGCTGGTCAACGCGCTGGCCCGGGAGGTCGTCGAGGAGATGGGGGTGCCGTCGGACACGCCGATCACGGCCGAGCACATGGAGGAGGCGAAGGAGCGGCTGATCCTGGCGCGTGCGACGCATCTGGACTCGCTGGCCGCCAGGTTGGGCGAGGACCGGGTGCGGCGGGTGATCCAGCCGCTGATCGCGGGCGAGCTGCTCCTGCCGACGGACACGTACGACGACGATCTGGCGTACGTGCGTGACCTGGGGCTGGTCGCTCCGGACGCGCCGGTGCGGGTGGCCAATCCGATCTACCAGGAGGTCATTGTCCGGGTCCTGGGAAACAACACGGAGGGCCAGGTCGTCGCCGCCCCGAGCAGCTTCCGGCTGCCGGACGGCCGGATCGACATGGACAAGCTGCTGTGCTCCTTCGCCGAGTTCTGGCGGGAGAACGGCGAGATCCTGGCCACCGCCTCGACCTACCCGGAGGCCGCAGCACAGCTGGTGATGATGGCCTACCTGCACCGGATCGTGAACGGGGCGGGTTTCATCGACCGGGAGTACGGGGTCGGCCGGCGGCGCGTGGACCTGCTGATTCGCCAGCCGTACACCGCTGCCGACGGTTCGCGGGCGGTGCAGCGCGAGGCGCTGGAGCTGAAGGTGTGGCGCCAGGGCCGCACCGACCCCCTCGCCGAGGGGCTGGCACAGCTGGACGACTACCTGGACCGCATGGAGCTGTCCACGGGCACCCTCGTCGTCTTCGACACCCGCCCGCAGGCAGCCCCGGTCCACGAGCGCACCGCCTTCTCGCAGCAGACCACGCCCTCCGGGCGCACCATCACCCTGCTGCGCGCCTGACGGCCGGGAGACCTCAGCCAGGAGCGCCCCCGGATCTTCCTCCCGTGGCCGTGTTCCCGGAGCAGCACGGGTTCGGTGCGGGAGCTGGAGGGGCTCGGCAGCCAGGAATCACGGCAGTTCGGTGCTGACAGGTCAGCACCGTGTCAGCACATGAAACCCTGGGGCGGGCCGCGGCACGTTCTTCGACAAGCGCGCCGACGGCACCTTCGGTCCCGTGCAGGACATCAAGATCGATGTTCTGGTCACCCCCGAGCAGCGGGACGCCCTGGGCCGCATCGGCGCCACAGGTAGCCTCGCCTCCGGTGCCCAGAAGGCCATGGCAGCCGGGGTCGCGTCGCTCGACCAGCCATGAGGCGGCAGAGCGCCCGTTACCTCGTCCCCGGAACCACGGTCAGGAGTACGCCAACCCTCGTCAGTGTTCCGAACTGTCGTGCGGGGACGGTGGTGACGCGGGCCCTGGAGGTTGCTGCGCGGGCTCTTGATGCTGCGCTGCTCGAGTGAAACGGGTGGCGCGCTGTCGCTCCAGACGGGGTACGCGCAGTGACCGGCGGTCTTCGGCGCGCGTTGGGAAGGCTGCGCCGAAGACCGCATCCGGCCACTGCCTTACCTACTGACGAGTCAACAAGGTGAGGCGGCGCCTGCTGACCCGCTCCACCCTCTGTATGGAAGGGCCCCTAGAAACCGCCCACGCCGTGCGGGCTCTTCCGCGTCATTCCCTGCTTTGCGGGCGCGCACGTCCTAGGTGCGGCGTATCCCGCCTCCCAGGTGGGAGACAAGTGGGAGATGATCATGGTGTGGTGCTGCAATCAGGTGCTGGGAAATGCTGGATAGCGCTACCTGTGCGGCCCTGGTTCACCCCGCCGATTCAGCTGCGTGGGGACTCAACACACCCACACTGACCAGCACAATGATGACGATGCCGAGGGCGATGCGGTACCAGACGAAGGGCATGAAGCTCTTGGTCGAGATGAACTTCATGAACCACGCGATCACGGCGTACCCGACCACGAAGGCGATGACCGTGGCGAAGATCGTCGGGCCCCAGGAGACATGGCCGCCCTCCAGCGCGTCCTTCAGCTCGTAGCCACCGGAGGCGAGGACGGCGGGGATCGCGAGGAGGAAGGAGTAGCGGGCCGCGGCCTCGCGCTTGTAGCCCATGAGGAGGCCGCCGCTGATGGTGGCACCGGAGCGGGAGACGCCCGGGATCAGGGCCATGGCCTGGCAGAGGCCGAAGATGAGGCCGTCCTTGACGCTCAGCTGCTCAAGGGTCTTGCGTTCCTTGATGGCGCGGTGCTTGCCGCCCGTCTCGTCGCGGGCGGCCAGGCGGTCCGCGACGCCCAGGACGATGCCCATGACGATCAGCATGGTCGCGGTGATCCGCAGATCGCGGAACGGGCCCTCGATCTGGTCCTTGAGGGTCACGCCGAGGACACCGATCGGGATGGAGCCGACGATCACCAGCCAGCCCATCTGGGCGTCGCGGTCGCTGCGCATCTCCTTGTTGAACAGGGAGCGCGACCAGGCCGAGATGATGTTGACGATGTCCTTGCGGAAGTAGATCAGCACCGCGGCCTCGGTGCCGATCTGGGTGATCGCCGTGAAGGCCGCTCCCGGGTCCTCCCAGCCGGAGAAGGCCGCCGTCAGGCGCAGATGCGCGCTGGAGGAGATGGGGAGGAACTCGGTCAGCCCCTGGACGAGTCCGAGGATGAGGGATTCAAACCAAGACATGAAGTTACGTGGTCCAAGCGCTGATCGTGAGGGGCCGACGGGTGACGTGACACGCCGCCG
Organism: Streptomyces sp. NPDC042364; assembly: GCF_056437585.1. Classification (NCBI taxonomy): domain Bacteria; kingdom Bacillati; phylum Actinomycetota; class Actinomycetes; order Kitasatosporales; family Streptomycetaceae; genus Streptomyces; species Streptomyces sp. NPDC042364. Next base: position 53,955 of record NZ_JBWKAJ010000030.1, read on the forward strand.
ACCCGGCCGCCGGGCGGCCGTGCGGGGCGGGTGATCACAGGTACGGGGGGCAGCCTAGCGCCCCTTGGTGACGGGGCGGCCACAGGGGTTTGGCAGGGCTGCGAGGGGGAGGTGACCGCCTCGCGTTCCAAGAGGTGGAACGGCCGAATCCATGGTGTTGACCGGTCACTATGTCCGCACATACGTTGCTGACTGGAGAAAGCGCTTGCCGTAGTGAGAGCCCCCGGTGCACCGGAGCCCTGGCCGCCAGGCGTTGGCGCCACTGTCCGACGTCCCGTTCGATGGAGTGCTGATCACGTCCATGCCCACACCCAGCAGCGACCCGAGCCCGACGCCGGACCGGTCGCCGGCCCCCCTGAGGGACCGCCGTGTCCGCGCAGCGATCGTCGGCGTCGGCGCCATCGGCGGCGGCTCCCATCTTCCCGCCCTCGCGCGACTCGCCGACGAGGGCGAGACAGAGGTCGTCGCGGCGGTCGACATCGATGCCGACGCGGTGCGCGCGTTCTGTGCCGAGCACGGCATCCCGCACGGCTACACCGATCTGGACCGCATGCTGGCCGAGCAGCGCCCCGACCTGGTCTGCGTGTGCACCCCGCCGACCCTGCACCGCGAGCAGACCGTGGCCGCCCTGCGGGCCGGCGCCTGGGTGTGGTGCGAGAAGCCGCCGGTGCCGACGCTCGCCGACTTCGACGCGGTGGAGGCGGAGGAGGGCGCGGACAGCGGCGGGCCCTACGCCTCGATCGTCTTCCAGCACCGCTTCGGCTCGGGCGCGCGGCATGTTCGGCAGCTGATCGCCGAGCAGGCGGTCGGGCGGCCCCTCGTCGCGCACTGCCAGACAACCTGGCACCGGGACACCGCTTACTACGCGGTGCCCTGGCGGGGCCGCTGGGCGACCGAGGGCGGCGGCCCGGCCATGGGCCACGGCATCCACCAGATGGACCTGATGCTCGACCTGCTCGGCCCGTGGAGCGAGGTCCGGGCCATGGCCGGGCGTCTGGTCCACGACGTGGAGACCGAGGACGTCTCGACCGCCCTCGTGCGCTTCGAGAGCGGCGCCCTGGCCACCGTCGTGAACAGCGTCCTCAGCCCCGACGAGGTCAGCCGCATCCGCATCGACTGCGAGCGCGCCACGATCGAACTGACCCATCTGTACGGCCACTCCAACGCCGACTGGTCCATCACCCCGGCCCCCGGCACCCCGGAGGCGGACGCGGCGGCCTGGCGGGACTTCGGCCCGGATGTGCCCAGCTCCCACCTGGCCCAGCTGCGCGAACTCGTCGCGAGCATGCGCGCCGGCGAGCGGCCCCGCAGCAGCGGCGCCGACGGGCGGACGAGCCTGGAGCTGATCGCCGCGCTGTACAAGTCGGCGTTCACGGACACGACCGTGCGGCGTGGCGAGATCGGTCCGGGAGACCCGTACTACACGGCCATGCACGGCGGCGCACCCGGCTGGGCGCCCGCACCCGCCCAGGAGCCCGCCACGAGTGAGGAGATCCCCGCATGACCTTCCACGACGGGCTGCGCGTCGTCCACGCCCACGGCGACCGGATCACGGTCACCGAGCCGTCCAGCGGTGTCGAGCTGTTCAGCTACGTGTACCGGCCGGAGGCGGCCTGGGAGGCTCCGAAGCCGTATCTGCACCCGGTCCGGACCCTCGCGGGCGATGTCGTCACCGACTACCGGCCCAACGACCACCGCTGGCACAAGGGCCTCCAGCTGACGGCCTCGCACCTGTCGGGGCAGAACCTGTGGGGCGGCAACTCCTACGTCCACGGCGAGGGGTACCTGCCGATCCCGGAGCGGGTCGGCTCGATGGCCCACGCCGGCTTCGACGAGGTCGTCTCGGACGGTGACCGGGTGGTGATCGCCGAGCGGCTGACCTGGCATCCGTACACCGGGGAGCTGTGGGCCGACGAGGAGCGCCGGATCGAGGTGCACGACGTCGACACCGCGGCGGGGTCGTGGGCGCTGACCTGGACCAGCGCGATCACCAACCGCCGTGACGAGCCGCTGCTGTTCGGCAGCCCCACCACAGCCGGGCGCGAGATGGCCGGCTACACCGGTCTGTTCTGGCGCGGCCCGCGCGCCTTCAGGGAGGGGCGGATCATCGGCCCCGACGCCGAGGGGCCGGAGCTGATGGGCGGGCAGGCTCCGTGGCTGGCGTACTCGGGCGAACACGACGGCACCGACGGGCACGCCACGCTCGTCTTCGTCCACGCGCCGGAGAACGACCACACGGGCGCCGAGGGCACCCACCCCGCCCACTGGTTCGTCCGCAACGAGCCGTTCGCGGCCGTGGCGCCCTCCTGGGCGTTCTTCGACGAACTGGAACTCGCCCCCGGTGACACGCTCACCCGCCGCTACCGGGTCGTCGTGGCGGACGGGGCCTGGGAGCGGGAGGAGATCGCCAAGTACCTGGAGGCGCATCCGTGGTGAACGGCCACCAGGGACTGCCCGGCGGGGTCGCCGTCTCGCACCTGTCCGTGTACGACTGGCCCGCGACGGACGGCGTGTGCGGCGGAACCCCCCATATGCACCTGACCTGTTCGGAGGGGTACGTCGTCACCGGCGGGCGTGGCGCGGTGCAGACGCTGACGGCGTCAGGGTACGAGGTCACGCCGCTGGCGCCGGGGACGGTCGCCTGGTTCACGCCCGGCACCATCCACCGGCTGGTCAACGAGGACGAGCTGCGCATCACCGTCCTGATGCAGAACAGCGGGCTGCCGGAGGCGGGCGACGCCGTGCTCACGCTGCCGCCGGAGTACCTGACCGACCCGGAGACGTACGCCGCCGCGACCCGTATCCCGGTGGACGCGCCCGAGGAGGAGCAGGAGCGGGTCGCCCGGGCGCGCCGCGACCTCGCCCTGGAGGGCTACCGGGCACTGCGTGACGCGGACGGCCCCGAGCCGCTCGCCGCCTTCCACCGGGCCGCGGCCGCGCTGGTCCGGCCCCGGCTCGCCGAGTGGCGTGCGCGCTGGGAGCGGGGCGCGCGGGCCGCCGCCGCGGCCACGGGAGAGCAGTTGGAGCGGCTGGAGCAGGGGGACGTGTCCCATCTGGCCGGCGCCGTGGTGCGGGCCGAGGAGCCCTCGGCGTACGGGAGGTTCGGGATGTGCGGGCGGCTGGACGTCTACCAGGGGGACTGAGCCGCGGCGCGTTCGGGAACAGGGGTGTGTGAGCCTCCTGTTCCAAGGGTTGTCCCGTCAGGGCGCCGCGGGACCCGTCACCGTCCAGCCCGGGGTCTGCGGGTGTGCCGTGAGGTCCTCGTGGCGGACCTCCGCGCCGCAGGCCGTGCAGGTGACCGCCGGGACCAGTTCATGGCCGCAGCCGTGCTCGATCACCATGGGGCGATCGTCGTCCTTCCGGAGATGGCGGTCGCCCCACGCCATGAGCGTCATCAGGACCGGCTCCAGTTCGAGGCCCGCCCGGGTCGGCCGGTACTCGAAGCGTTGCGGGCGCTCGCTGTAGGCGTGCTTCTGCAGGATGCCCGCGTCCACGAGGCGCCGCAGGCGCGTGGCCAGCACATCGCGCGGGGCCCCGATGTTGCGGACGAGCCGGTCGAAGCGGCCGTTGCCGAGACACACCTCGCGCAGGACCAGCAATGAGTACTTCTCGCCGACGATCGCCAGGGCGTCGGCGATGGAGCAGGGACGCGGATCTCCGGAGGCGGGCATGTGCCCAGTCTAGGTGAGGGTTTGCTTTTCCAACTCACGGAGCCATGGTGAGTATGGATTTCCTACTCACTGGTGGCGGAGGCCCGCCCCATCCGTGACGCAGTGATCGTCGAAGCCGTACGCACCCCGATGGGCAAGGGCAAGCCCAACGGAGCCCTGGCCCACGTCCACCCCGTCGAACTCCTCGCCCACACCCTGCGCGCCCTCGTCGACCGCGCCGGTATCGACCCCGCGCTCGTCGAGGACGTCATCGGCGGCACCGTCGACCAGGTCGGCGAGCAGGCCATGAACACCACCCGCTACGCCGTCGTCTCGGCGGGCTTCCCGGAGACCGTGCCCGCAACCACCGTCGACCGGCAGTGCGGCTCCTCCCAGCAGGCCGTGCACTTCGCCGCCCAGGGCGTCATGTCGGGGGCGTACGACATGGTCGTGGCCTGCGGTGTGGAGTCGATGAGCCGGGTGCCGATGTGGTCCAACGTGCCGCCCGGCACGGACCCCTTCGGCCCCGGCGTCGCCGCGCGCCACCCCGAGGGCCTGGTCCCGCAGGGCATCAGCGCCGAGCTGATCGCCGCCAAGTGGTCCCTCTCACGGGAGCGGATCGACGCCTTCGCGGCCTCCTCCCACCACAAGGCCGCGGCGGCCTGGGAGGGCGGCCTCTTCGACGCCGAGGTCGCGCCCCTGGACGGCGTGACCCGCGACGAGTGCGTACGGCCCGGGAGCACGCCGGAGATCCTCGCCGGGCTCAGGCCCGCCTACCACGACCCCGGCTTCGCCGAACGCTTCCCGCAGATCGAGTGGAACGTCACGGCGGGGAACGCGAGCCCCGTCAACGACGGCGCCTCCGCCGTGCTCGTCACATCGGCCGAGACGGCGGCCCGGCTGGGGTTGCGGCCCCTCGTCCGGCTGCACAGCTTCGCCGTCACCGGGTCGGACCCGCTGCTCATGCTCACGGGCGTCGTCCCGGCCACCGAGAAGGTGCTCCGCAGGGCCGGGCTGACGATCGACGACATCGACCTGTTCGAGGTGAACGAGGCGTTCGCCGGCGTCGTCCTGGCGTGGCAGCAGGAGACCGGGACCGATCTCGGCAAGGTCGACGTGCACGGCGGGGCCATCGCCCCGGGGCACCCGCTCGGCGCGAGCGGCACCCGGCTCACCACCACACTGGTGCACGCCATGCGGGAACGCGGTGCTCGCTTCGGGCTGCAGACCATGTGCGAGGCGGGCGGGCCGGCCAACGCGATGGTGCTCGAAGCGGTGTGAGGGGGCCGGGGGGCGTACGCCGGGTGCCGGTGGGTGGGGCTTTCCCGCGCGGTTCCCGGCGCCCCCTGAGGAGGAGGCCTTCGGGCGCCTCTCCCCTCACCCGGGTCAGGTCAGCGGGCCCGTAGGTGGTGGCGCTTGCGCCAGGCCACCGCCGCGCCGATCAGGGCCGGGATCGCGATGCACGCCATCGCGAGCAGGAAGGCCGGGGAGGTCGGGGTCGAGGCGCGGGCGCCCGCGACGGCGTAGGCGGCCGTGTTGGGGATGGAGCCGAGGGCGGTCGCCAGCAGGAACGGCAGGTAGCCCATGCGGGAGACGGAGGCGCAGTAGTTCGCCGCCCAGAACGGCACGCCGGGGAAGAGCCGGGCCGCCAGCATCGAACGGAAGCCGTGGCGGCTGAGCTGGCCGTCCGCCGACTTCAGCCAACGGTGCCGCAACAGCGGCCGCAGCGCGTCCTGCCCGAGCATCCGGCCCAGCGCGAACGCGATCCCGGCACCGAGGACGGTTCCCGCGAGCGCCGAGGCCAGCCCCAGCTGCGAGCCGAAGAGCGCGCCCCCCGCGATGTTGAGGATCGGCCGCGGCACGAACGCCACCGTGCACAGCCCGTACGCCACCGCGAACACCACGGCCGCCGCGCCGCCGCTCAGCTGGGGCGGCCAGCCGTCGGCCAGCAGCCGCTGCGGCTCGAAGAGCAGCACGGTCACCACGGCGCCGGTGAGCAGCGCCACCAGCAGGGAGAACCGCGCCCACGGCGAGAGCAGCGCTCTGCCCCAGCGGGCGGCGCCGTTCGGGGGAACGGCCGGGACGGCCGCGGGGGCGGCGACGGCGAGCTCCGTGGCGGCGGCCCGGGGAAGGACCGAGGCGGTGCCTCCAGAGCGGGTGGTGGCATCGAGCATTCGACGACGGTAACCGACCGATGTGAGGGTATGCCGTACGGATCGTCTCACCGCGGTCACAGGAACCGGGACGACGGCCCCGTCCGGCATCTCCCGCCGGGCGCTCGGCCGGGCACCGCACACCGCGCGGCCTGCGCCTTCGGGAACACGCATACCGCGGGGCCCGTGTTCACCCGCGGGCCGGCCTGTGAAGCATCTCTCTTCGGCCCGATCCCCGAACCCGCCCGCGCGGAAAACCATTCGACGCGCGGCGGCGCGTCCGCGAGGATCGGCGTCATGTTCCGGTACGCCTTCGTTCTCGCAGCATCCGCGGTCGTCGCGGATGCGCCGAAGGCTGCCCTTCTGATCGTCGTGGCCGCCGCAGACGGCGCCCGAAGCTGACCCTTCCCGGAGATTCCGGCGGACCCCGCAGGGGGAGGGTCGGCAGAACCTCGGGGTCCCCGTCCCGGCCGCGCCTTCCCGGCGCCGGGGCCATCACTCAGTACCGCTGAAGAGGCTTCGAGGTATCGCCATGGCCAAGACCGCGTACATCCGCACGAAACCGCATCTCAACATCGGCACGATGGGCCACGTCGACCACGGCAAGACCACCCTGACCGCCGCCATCACCAAGGTCCTCGCCGGGCGCGGGGCCGGCACGTTCGTGCCGTTCGACCGCATCGACCGCGCCCCGGAGGAGGCGGCGCGCGGCATCACCATCAACATCGCGCACGTCGAGTACGAGACCGACACCCGGCACTACGCGCACGTCGACATGCCCGGCCACGCCGACTACGTCAAGAACATGGTCACCGGGGCCGCGCAGCTCGACGGGGCGATCCTCGTCGTCTCCGCGCTCGACGGGATCATGCCCCAGACCGCCGAACACGTCCTGCTCGCCCGCCAGGTGGGCGTGAACCACATCGTGGTGGCGCTCAACAAGGCCGACGCCGTCGACGACGGCGAGGACACCGTCCTGGCGGACCTCGTCGAGCTGGAGGTCCGCGAACTGCTCACCGCGCACGGCTACGGCGGCGACTCCGTCCCCGTCGTACGGGTCTCCGGGCTCAGGGCCCTCGAAGGGGACCCGCGCTGGACGGCGTCGATCGAGGCGCTGCTGGACGCGGTGGACACCTATGTCCCGATGCCCGAGCGGTACCTGGACGCGCCGTTCCTGCTGTCCGTGGAGAACGTCCTGACGATCACCGGGCGCGGCACCGTCGTCACCGGCGCGGTCGAGCGGGGCACCATCCGCGTGGGCGACCGGGTCGAGGTGCTCGGCGCCGGCGTCGAGACGGTCGTCACCGGGCTGGAGACCTTCGGCAGGCCGATGGCGGAGGCGCAGGCCGGGGACAACGTGGCGCTGCTGCTGCGCGGAGTGGCGCGGGACACCGTCCGGCGCGGGCACGTGGTGGCCGCGCCGGGGAGCGTCGTGCCCAGCCGGCACTTCACCGCGCAGGTGTATGTGCTGTCGGCGCGCGAGGGCGGGCGTACGACTCCGGTGTCCACCGGGTACCGGCCGCAGTTCTACATCCGTACGGCGGATGTGGTGGGTGACGTCGACCTCGGGGAGGCGGCCGTCGCCCGGCCGGGCGACCGGGTCACGATGAGCGTGGAGCTCGGACGGGAGGTTCCGTTGGAGCCCGGCCTCGGGTTCGCGATCCGTGAGGGCGGCCGGACCGTGGGGGCGGGGACCGTGACGGCCGTTCGGTAGGCAGGCCGGCGTGCGCGGGGGACCACGGGCCGTCGTGGCCGGCAGCGCGGTTCCCCGCGCCCCCTTCCGGGGCGCTCCGGTGGTGCCTCGGCCGAGGCCGCGCCCGGCAGAATGGGTCCCGTGAACGAAGCCATACCCGTCTCCCGTGCCATCGACCGGGGCACCGCCAAGCTCATGCCCGACGTGGACCGGGAGCGGGCCTGGCTGCTGACGGTGGACGGGGCTCCGCAGTCCTACGTCGACCTGGACGAGCCCACCCATCTGGAGTTCGAGTACACGCGGCGGCTCGGGCATGCGCTGGACACGGTGGCGGAACCGGGGCGGGCGCTCGACGTGCTGCACCTCGGCGGGGGCGCGCTCACGCTGCCCCGGTACGTGGCCGCCACCCGGCCGGGTTCCCGGCAGGACGTCGTCGAGTACGACCGGGCGCTGCTGGACCTCGTCACGGAGCGGCTGCCGCTGCCGGCGGAGGCGGGGATCGCGCTGCACGGCGCGGACGCCAGGAAATGGCTCGAAGGCGCTCCGGCGGACTCGGCCGACGTGATCGTCGCGGACGTCTTCGGCGGCTCGCGGGTCCCGGCGCACCTGACGACCCAGGTGTACGCGCGGGCCGCCGCACGAGTGCTGCGGGCGGACGGCGTCTATCTCGCGAACCTCGCCGACGCCGCGCCGTTCGCCTTCCTGCGGTCCCAACTGGCGACGCTGGGAACGGTGTTCGAGGAGCTGGTGCTGATCGCCGAACCGGGGGTGCTGCGCGGCCGGCGGTTCGGGAACGCCGTGCTGCTCGCCTCCCACCGGCCCTTCGACGTCGCCGTCCTCGCCCGGCGCGCCGCCGCCGACGCCTTCCCCGCGCGGGTCGAACACGGGGCGGCGCTGCGCGACTTCATCGGCGGGGCAGCGCCCGTCGGCGAGGAGGACGCGGTGCCGTCACCCGAGCCGCCCGACGGGGCTTTCGGCATCGGCTGAGCCGGGCTCGGCGTCCGGCTTGCCGAGGGCGACGGCCCTGCCGCGCCGGGTCAGGGTCCGTACGTCCCGGATGCACAGCACAGCGGCCGTCGCCGCGACGCACAGCCCGGCGCAGCCCCACAGGGCCGCCGGACGTCCGAAGGCGCTCTCCGCGGGCCCCGCCAGCGCGGCGGCCAGCGGCACCAGCGAAACGGAGCCGAACCAGTCGTACGCCGAGACGCGGGACAGCTTCTCCTCGGGGATCTCCTGGTGCAGGGCGGTCATCCAGGAGACACCGAACACCTCGATCGACACCCCGCTGACGAACATCGCCACGCACAGCACGGCGACCGGGACCGGCACGGCGAGCGCCGCGGACGGCAGGGCGAACGGGAAGACGCACAGCACGCCCACGAGGAGCAGCCGGCGCGGTTTCCAGCGGGTCATCAGCAGGGCCCCGACGGCGTTGCCCGCCCCGAACAGCGCCAGTGCCAGACCCCAGGGGCCCGCACCCCCCAGGTGGTCACGGGCCACCTGGGGGCCGTAGACCGCATCGGCGGCGACGATGACCGCGTTGACGAGGGAGAACTGGACGACGATCGCCCACAGCCAGGGCCGGCCGGTGAACTCCCGCCAGCCGTCGCGGAGATCGGCGAGCATGCCATGGCCCGGCTCGCGGTCCGGTATGTGGCTCACATCGAGGAAGGCGCGCATCGCTCCCGCGACCGCGAACGCCGCCGCGTCGACGGCGAGCACCCAGCCGGGGCCGATCACGGCGACGAGCGCGCCGCCGAGCGCCGCCCCGGTCATGGTCGCGCCCTGCGAGGCGAACCTGAACAGCGCGAAGGCCCGCCCCGCCTGCTCGGCGGTGACCGACGACAACAGCATGCCCTCGGCCGCCGGGTTGAAGAACGCCTGCCCGGTGCCGCCGAGGGCGCACAGCAGCATCATCTGCCACAGCCGTGCCTCCCCGGTGAGCACGAGCACGGCGAAGACGGCCTGGGAGAGGCAGTTGAGGGCGTTCGCGGCGACCATCACACGGTGCCGGGGCAACCGGTCCGCGACCGCGCCGCCGACCAGCAGGAACAGCACCAGAGGCAGGGTGCGCGCCGCCGCGACCAGACCCACGTCCCCGCCGTCGCCGCCCGACTCCAGGACCGCGAAGGCGGCCGCGATCAGGGCGCCGTGGCTGCCCAGATTGGTGACGACGGCGGCGGCCGTCAGCATCGTGTAGTTGCGGCCCGCCCACGCGGGGCGGCGGCGGAAGGCGGCGGGAGTGGTCACCGGCCGACTATCGCTGCCGCGGGGAGCTCCTGCCAAACCGTTTCCCCTTGGTGTCCGGCCAGATCAGGCCACCGCGGAGGTGCGCCTCGGCCGGCTCGGGGGCCGACACCCGCCGGCCCCCGTCGCCGTGTCCGGCTCAGCCGCCCGTGGGCTCGCCGTACAGCCGTACCGTGCTGAGGATCTTCTTCACCGTCGTGTCCGGCACCTCGTCGTCGACGCCCTTGGCACCGTAGAACGTCCAGGAGACGAAGTCGCCCTTGGAGTTCTTGAAGGCGAAGGTGGTCGCCTTGCCGTCGGTGTCGCACTTGCCCTTCTTGGGGACACCGGTCGAGTAGGTGGTCGCGACACTGCCCTTGACGCCCGACGTCGTCGTGTACGCCGCGGGCTTGCCGACCTTCATCAGCTTCTTGGAGGAGTCCTTCTGGTCGGTGTAACCGCCGAAGACCCACCACGCCGAGTCGTTGCGGGCGACGTCGTCGGTGTTCTTCGCGCCCTGCTGTCCCTTGGTGCCCGTCGCGGCGAGGGAGGAATCCTCCTTGTAGCCGTCCTTGTCGGAATCGGACTCGCACCACTTCTCCTTGAGGATGGCGGGCGCCGACATGCCGATGAGGACCGAGGCGTCGTCCTTCGAGTCGTCCTCGAAGCCGATGAAGGTGCCGGGCGTCTTGACGTCCCAGTCCGGCGGGACGTCGAAGGCGGTGCCCCACTTGGGGTTGACGACGACCTTCCACCCGTCGATGGTCGGCTGGGCCCCCGCGTCCTCGCCGCGCGGGTTGTCCTGGCTCTCCGAGGCGCTCGGCGTGGGGGAGACCGACGGCTTGGGGTCGTCCTTCGCCTCGTCCTTCGTGTCCTTGTCGCCGCCGAGGACCAGGAACCCGGTCACCCCGGCGGCCACGACGACGGCCGTGGCCGCCACGATCGCGACGATCCTGGTCCGGTTGCCGCCGCCTCCGCCCGGCGGTTCCGGCGCGCCCACGGGAGCCGGGGCACCCCACTGGGGCTGCTGCCCGTACTGCGGTTGCTGACCCGTCGACTGGTACCCGGGCTGCTGGTAGGGGTTCGGCTGCTGGTACCCCGGCTGTTGGTATCCCGTCTGCCCCGGGCCGCCGTACCCGGGCTGCTGGTACGGGTTCGGCTGTTGCGGGTTCTGCTCGCCCCCGGGCGGCTGCTGCTGTCCTGGCCACATGGCTCGTAACCATAGATGTGCCGCAGAAGGGGCGCCACGGAGCCCCCGGGACACGGCGGTCAGCCGCCCGTGGGTTCGCCGTGGAGCCGGACCGTGCTCAGGATCTTCTCGACGGTCGAGTCCGGCACCTCGTCGTCGACACCGGTCGCGCCGTACAGGCTCCACGCCACGAAGTCACCCGCTGAGTTCTTGAACCCGAAGGTCACGGCCTTGCCGTCGCTCGCGCACCTGCCCTTCTGCGGAGTGTTCTCGGAGCGGGCCCAGGCGACACTGCCCGCCACGCCGGAGGCCGTCGTGTACGGCCGCGCCTTCTCGTCCACGACGAGGCTCTTGCGGTCGGGCTGCGTGTACCCGCCGTACACGTACCAGGGCACCTGGTTCAGGGCGACCTCGTCGGTGTTCTTGGCGCCGCTCGCACCCTTGGTGCCGGCGGCGGCGAGCTCGGTGTGGTCCTCGCGGCCGTCCTTGTCGTCGTCCGAGGTGCACCACTCGGACTTGAGGTACGCCGGTGCCGACATGGTGATGAGCGGCGGGTCGCCGGCCTCGCCCTTGACGTCCTCGAAGCCGGTGATGGTGGTCGGCGAGGCGATCTCCCAGTCGGCGGGGACGTCGAAGGCGGTGCCCCACTTGGGGTTCACCACGACCTTCCAGCCCTCGACGGTCGGCTTCGGGCCGTCCGCGCTCCGGCCGTCGTCGGCCGAGGCTGAGGCGCTCGGCTCCTGCGAGGCGCTCGCCGACGCCCTCCCCTCCTTGGCGCCGCCCTTCGCCTCCTCGTCCCGGTCGCCGCCGAGGACGAGGAACCCGGTCACCCCGGCGGCCACGACGACGGCCGCGGCCGTGACGATCGCGACGATCCTGGTCCGGTTTCCGCCGCCTCCGCCCGGCGGTTCCGGCGCGCCCGCGGGCGCCGGGTCGCCCCACTGATGCCCGTACGGTCCCTGCGGCGCCGGCTGCCCGTAACCGGGCTGCTGACAGGGATTCGGCTGCCGGTACCCCGGCTGCCGGTACGGGTTCTGCTGCGGATTCTGCTCGCCCCCGGGCGGCTGCTGCTGTCCTGGCCACATGCCGGCAAACGTAGTGAGGCCGTGCCACGGTTCGGTCACCGCGCGCCTTCAGGCATGTACTGGTCAGGTGGAGAGATCGTGAGGGGCGGGACGCGGCCGGGGCGTCGGGGAGGTGTACGGCCAGGGGGCGGGGGCGCGGTTCCGCGTCCGCCCGGTGGTTCGCGTCCGGGCTCCTTCTGTTGCGCCCACCACACGGCGGCACCCCTGGCCAGAGGTTCCTACTCGTGGGTAACATCGCGGCATGAGCGCAGACCAGATGTCGATCGGCGAGATGCTCGCCGCCACGGTGCCGATGGCCAGGACGCTGAACCTGGAGTTCCTGGAGACCACGCCGGAGAAGGCCGTGGTGTCGCTGCCGGACCAGGGTGACTTCCACAACCACGTCGGCGGGCCGCATGCCGGGGCGATGTTCACGCTGGGCGAGTCGGCGAGCGGGGCGATCGTCCTCGCCGCCTTCGGCGACCAGCTCGCGCGCGCCGTGCCCCTCGCGGTCAGCGCCGAGATCGCGTACAAGAAGCTCGCGATGGGCGAGGTCACGGCCACCGCCACCCTCGGCCGCCCCGCCGCCGAGGTCGTCGCCGAACTCGACGCCGGCGAGCGCCCCGAGTTCCCCGTCTCCGTCGCCATCCGGCGCGCGGACGGCGCCGTGACCGGCGAGATGACCGTGGTCTGGACCCTGCGCCCCAACGGCTGACCCGATCACCTGCATACCTGCCGCTCCCTGACCGACGAATCTAAGCGCCAGGGAGCGCTCAGGGAGATCTTTTACAAGCCGCCTGCGAACCAGTCATCCATTGCCGCCCGGCCGCGCCCGTCCGCCTCCGGCATCATGTGCGCGTAGATCTTCAACGTGATCGACGGGTCCGAGTGCCCCAGCCACTTCGACACCGCCACCACCGATTCGCGGGCATCCAGCTGCACCGAAGCGAAGGTGTGCCGCAGCGCGTGGAAGCCATCATCCGGCGCCGCCGCGTACTTGGTGTTCGGTCGGCGCCTGGTGCCGTCAGAACGCGGCGGTAGGGGCTCCCTCGGCGGCGGCGGAGGGATCACGCCTGCCACCACCAGGGCGCGCTTCCACGGGCCCTCGTTGAACACGCTACGCCGCAGCGGACCCTTGCGCTGCTGCCCCACCACGACCAGCCTGTGCGTCCGTGGCGCCCGCTCTGCGGCCTGCTTGTCGTTCTCAGGTACGGCCGGGTTCACCCACGGAAGCGTCACATCGAGCGGCGGATAGCGGTCCGCGTGCTCCGCGACGCGCTCAGCCAGGTACTTGGGTAGCGGCACGGTGCGCGTCTTGCCGCCCTTGGGGGGCGCAAAGACAAGCCTGTTCCGGACCACGCGCAGCTGGCGACGGACATGGAGGACGTCCTCCTCCACGTCCTCGATGGCCAACCCGAGCACTTCGCCCTGCCGCAGGCCGGCGCCGACGCCGAGGTCGACCATGATTCGGAAACAGTCGTCGAGCCCTTCGCGCACCGCCATGACTCGATCACGGCTCCAAGCGCGGGCCTTGCGTTCGGGCTTCGACGGAGGCCTCACCGTCTTGGCGAGGCAGTAGTTCCGCGGAATCTTTTCGTCGTCGACAGCCGCCTGGAGGATCGAAGACAGGGTGCCCCAGGACTCGATGATGGTCGCAGGCTGGTAGCAACCGTCTAGATCGGCAAGGTACTTGCGCAGTTGCGGCACCTTGATGGCGTTGAGGCTGAGCTCCCCGAGATAGGGAAGGATCCGATTGTTGATGCGGGACTCGATGGTCTGCAGGGTTCCCGGGTCCCCGGTCCTCGTCGGCCACCACTCTTCGGCGATGTACTGGGCGAGCGTGATGTTGCCGTCGCGGTGGTCGACGAACTCGCCCCTCAGCAGGTCGGCTTGGACCTTGGCCTTCCACTGCTCGGCATCGGCCTTGCGATCGAAGGACCGCTTACGAACCCCGGGGATGCCGCAGACCCGGTACCTCTTGCACTTCTCATGGAGGTCGGTCTTGATCCGTGTGGGCCGCTTCTTCGGGTCCTCGGGATCAGGCGGGCCCTTTTTGTACCACCGGTCTTCGATGTATCCGGGCAAGGCGGCCCCCGTTCACTTACACCTGGCTCATGGGCTCCGGGCTGTTGTCGATGATCTCACCCGCGTACAACTGGAACCAGCGGCCACCGGAGAGGAAGTCCTCGGTGGCCGGGTTCATGGCGGCAGCGAACTGTTCCGGGTCCAGGTCGGGGCAGATGTAGACACGGACAGTGCCTCGATGCTCTGCCACGCACGCGCCTATGTCGCGCGGAACCCAAGAGCGGAAGACGTACTCGATCCGCAGCGGGCTGCCTGGGGTATTGCTGCAGACGATCTCGTCCCCCCACAGTTGGAACCAGCGGGCGGAGGACATGAGCTTGTCGATCTCGATGTTCAACTGCCGCACGATGTCGGCGAGAGGCTTGGCCTTCTCCAGACGGACGCGTATCCGCCCGCGGTCTTCGTCGATCTCTGCCAGTCTCCCCGGCGGCAGGTCACTGACGGCTTCGTAGGCGACGTCCAGCATGCATCCTCCCCGCGTACAGCGATGCACTCCGGCCAGATCGGCCGGAAGTGCACTGTTGGTGAAGAGTACGTCTACTGAGAGTCGCGGACAATCGATTGCCTAAATGTCTACTTACGGACAATCGCGATCGTTGGATGGTGCGGGACGGGGATCCGTGCTACTCGCTCGCCTCGCGCCTGGCGCGTTCTTCGGCCTCGATCATGTACCGCCACTTCATCAGCTCCGCCTTGGACTTGCCGGCGAGGTGGCCGACGATGATGCGCACTTCCTCGTCATAGCCCGCGAGCTCGGTGGACTCGTAGAGGAGCCACTGTTCGGCGGTGGCTTCCTGGATGTGCCGGAAGGGCTTGCCGAGTGCAGCGGCGATGGCGCGCATCATCGGCACACTGGGCGGGTTGGTGGGCGGTTTCTTCACGACTCGCTGCAGGTACGGCTTGGACACGGTCTCGCCGGTTTCCGGATCGCGTGCCCGGTCGGCGATGCGCTGGTAGGAGTCGCCCTTGTCGAGTGCCTCCTGGATGAGCCGGGAGAGGGCGCCCGGGGCTGAGGAAGCCTCGGTCGCGCCAGGCTCCGGGACTGTGGCCGGGGCCGTCATGTCCTCGTCCTCTCGCGTCACGTTCGCACCGACTGTCTCTACGTGTAGGGGGTGGCGCCCGAAAAATAGCAGGCCAGTCCGTACAACCATCTCGGGTTGGAGACGGATCGTCTACAGATCAATGGTATCCCGCCAAGATCTTTGCCGGTTCTCGACCCGAGGGCGTCCAGTTCCGTAGACGATTCGTCTCTCGTGTGCTTAACTCGTCTCATCAAGGCCGCTCCGCACCACGGGGGAACCATTGAGCCGCAGATACACGCTGAAGAGCGCCCGGATATTCCAGTGGGTCATGAAGAACCCAGGTCGAGGCGCCCCTTACGGGTACGACAGCCTGGCCGAGGCCAGCGGCTGCGGATCCGGCCTCATCGAGAAGCTCGCCACCGGGCGACAGAAGACCGCAGACGTCAACGACGCGCACTCCCTCGTGGAGGCGCTCGGTGTCGCCGTGCTGGTCCTCTTCGCGCCCAGTGCGTCTCCAGAAATGGACGATGTGTCTCCCGAGGACCCCCCCACCAAGAAGGAGTAAACCGTGCACAACAGGAAGGGGCCCCGCCCCGGCCCCCCGAAGGGCTGCCTGTGGATCGAGGATGCCGCCGCCCACCTCGGGCTGGAGCT
Source organism: Streptomyces sp. NPDC042364 (assembly GCF_056437585.1). Lineage (NCBI taxonomy): Bacteria > Bacillati > Actinomycetota > Actinomycetes > Kitasatosporales > Streptomycetaceae > Streptomyces > Streptomyces sp. NPDC042364. The sequence continues at coordinate 69,691 of NZ_JBWKAJ010000030.1, forward strand.
CACCACGCTCCGCAAGTGGCGCCTCCTCGGCAAGGACGTAGCCCTCAAGATGCCCGGCTTCAAGGTTGGCCGATACGTCGCATACAAGATCACCGACCTGGACGCCTACCTCGAAGGCCAGTACCAGGCGGCGGTGACCCCCGACGCTTCCCGCGCCCACGAGTCCCGCCCGCCGGAGCCCCGCCTCGCCGCCTGACGCGGCAAACGAAGAGGCCGCCCCAACGGCCAAGTCCGGGCGACCTCGATCCACCCACACCATCCGTGAACAGAGAGGTGGACCACCACCATGTTCTCACGCACCACTTTCCCGAAGATCGTTCGCCAGACGCCCGTCAAACACGGCGACGAGATGGCGCTGACGGTGTCCACGGTTCAGATCGCCCCGCGCTACTACGACACCGTCGTCTTCGACGACAGCACCGACAAGCGGCACGACGGCTGGCTCATCGGCGGCTACGTCATCAACAAGTCCTCGAAGCGCGCCAGCACCCGTGAGGCGGCGATGGACGACCACCGCGAAGCCCTTCACGCGGCACGCACTGGAGGACCGCAGGCGGTAGCCCGATGAACGAGCTGACGGAGTTCGACCGCATCACCTCCGGCGTCCCGATGTTCACGCCGTTCCGCACGCTGTGGAACGAGGCGGAGGAGCTTCTACTGGCGACCCGGCCGGATGGCTTCGAGGTCGAGGAGATGGGCCGGCTGGCGTTCGAGGAGCTCCCGGAGGCGGAGAAGGCTGCCGCGCTGGATGAGCTGTTCTACACGTACTGGGCCGCCACGATGGCCGACCGCGAGACCCGCGCCGCGATCCAGGACGGTGCCGCATGAGCGACTACCCCGAGATCGCCGCCCACGTCGCCCGTGACGTGAAGGACGGCAAGCTGGTCGAGCTCCGCGGGGACGGCTTGTACCGGCACGCCGAGTTCAAGGCCCTGCAGGGTTGGTCCCGAATCATCCTGGTCACGTGGCCGTACAACCTGCTGGTCGCCGGCTCGCACGGCTCGTACCACTTCGAGCGGTTCGGCAAGGACACCGAGGACATGTTCGACTGGCTGCGCGGCATCCGCGTCGAGCCGGACCGGTGGGCATCGAAGCTGGTCAACGGCGCCGACAGCGTCCGCGAGTATGACCGGGAGCGGTTGGTTGCCCAGGTCAAGGCCGAGGTTGCCGAGGCTGTGAAGGACGGTGCTCCGCGTGGTCTGCGGGCTGCGGTCCGGGAGCAGATCCTGGAGAGTGACCGGCTGCACTCGCGGGACTGGGCCATGCAGATGGTCTACGACTTCGAGCACGGCGTGATCTACCGCTCCGAGTGCTCGTGCGGCGCGTCCAAGGACCACGACTCCAGCCACGACGCAACTATGTGGGGCATCTACAACGGCCACACGCGCACCGGACACGAGGTCCGGACTCGCGAGATCGGCGGTTTCGCTTTCTCCGATGTCGGCGACTGGGCCTTGGACAAGGTGAACTATCACTTCGCCTACCAGTGCCACGCCGCCTCTTGGGCCATCGCCCAGTACGACGCCGCCCGGAAGGCGGTGGCGGCATGAGCACGGCCATGGATCGCGACCCGTTCTGGGTCGAGCAGCGCGCGAAGCATCTCGCCGAGAGGAGCACCGTCGCAGACCCGTCCGCGTGCGGCACCTGCCGCAGCAACGCCGAGGCGGGCGAGCCGGTCAAGCACGACGAATGCCAGCAGCGGGCCACGCTCCTGCAGGCACCCGACCACCCGCACTACGAGATCCTCGCCGGCTTCTCCCTGGCGGAGAACGAGCAGCTCCCGGCCCGATTCCACGTCCCGGTCTTCGACGACTGCGGTGTGCCGAACTCGTGGCTGTGCGCGGTCTGCTGGGAGGACGGCGTCGTCGTCGGGTGGCCGTGCGCCACTGCCATCAAGTACGGCACGAAGGTTTTCACCCCGCAGCACGAGGCGGAGACGGCACAGAAGCGGCAGCAGGAGGAGGTCGCCGAGCTGAAGGCGGAGAACGCCCGGCTTCGTGCGGAACTCGCCGTGGCGCGGGAGAAGGCCCTGAACGAGGCGGCCGACAGCTTCGACCGGATGGCCGACTTCGAACCGAGTCAGGGCTACCGCGCTCGCGTCATGCGCGGCGCCGCCAACGACATCCGCCGACTCATCAAGGCGGTGGACGCGTGAACGCCGCCGAGTTCAACGCCCTGTACGAGGTCGGTGTCCCGGTGTTCGCCTACCCGGGCGCGCGTCCGGAGGACTTCCCGAAGGCCACCCGCCTCGTCACCCGAACCCGCAGCAAGGCGTCCGTCCTGGGCGGCCACACCGACGTCGTCTGGGTGGACGGCCATAGCGCCTGCATCGCCCTATCGCACGTGGACGTGGTGTCGGAGGCGGCGTTCGAGGAGGCGCTGCTGGCGGACACGGTCAAGCGCGAGGGCGCGTTGCCGATGCCTGCCGGGCGGGAACCGAAGACCCTCGACGAAGCGCGACTCGCGGAGATCCGGAGCCTGCTGCGGTACGAGACGTCGATCTCGTTCCACAGCGCTCGCGCCAAGGAGTCGATGCTCCTGCTGCTCGCAGAGGTCGAGCAGTGGCGGGCGACCTACGGCGCAGATTCCCTCACCGGTGCACTCAAGCGCATGCGGAGCGCTGAGGCACGCGTCGCCGAGTTGGAGAAGGACTCCCGCACGTTGGCCGCCCTCCATGCGGCCGGCGTGGACAACTGGGAGGGCTACGACGACGCCGTTCAGGGGGTCGACCGATGACGCGTCCGATCTCCGACCTGGATGTGCTCCTGGCGCGTCTGGAGGCCGACATTCAGGCCCTGGCCGCCCTGCGTTTGCGGGCGGGTGCGGTGGCCGAGCAGCGGCATCTCCTCGACTCGGCCGACCGCGCGTTCGCCGCGCTGGCCTGCGCCTGCCCCGACGGCTGCTCGTGTGCCGCCGACTACCCGAGCTGGACCCCGACGACCAAGGAGAAGACGTCGTGATGCTCGTCGCCGAACACCTGCCGGCTCGGCCGCGTAAGGCCTCCGCGGCCCGGCGCCGACGCCACCACTCCCGGCTCCCGTACCGGCTCCACCAGCACGCTCCGGCCGCCGCATCGATCCTCCTCGCCCCGGTGTGGACGGACACGCAGGGCCCGCAGGAGCGCGTCTTCGTGGCCCGCGCCCTCGACGCCAACGGTGAGCCCGTGCGAATCCAGCCGGGCGGCTCCCGCCAGATCGCATCCCTGCTGCAGGGTGCGTTCCCGGGCGCGGACTGGAACCAGGCCCAGACGTGGCACGCCAAGACGAACCAGCTCACCACCTGGCAGCAGCAGGAACGGCGGGTGGCGGCATGAGTGAGTCCTCCAAGATCGAGTGGACGGATGCGACGTGGAACGTCGTCACCGGCTGCGAGAAGGTGTCGCCCGGCTGCGACAACTGCTACGCCGAGACGTTCGCCGAGCGCTGGCGTGGCGTCCCCGGCCACCACTTCGAGACGGGCTTCGATGTCACCCTCCGCCCCGAGCGGCTGGACATCCCGTTCCGCTGGCGCAAGCCCAAGCGGATCTTCGTAAACAGCATGTCCGACCTGTTCCACAAGGGCATCCCCGACTCGTACATCGCCCGGGTTTTCGCTGTGATGGCCCGTACACCACAGCACACCTACCAGGTGCTGACGAAGCGCCACGGCCGGATGCGCTCGCTGGTCGGAAGCCTCATCGACGGCGGTCAGAGTCTCCTTGAAGCCGCGCCCGACGAGGAGACCGCACTGGCCCTGTACGACACCGTCTGGCCGCTTCCGAATGTGTGGTTGGGCGTGAGCGTCGAGGACCAGAAGCGTGCCGACCTGCGCATCCCCGCCCTAGTCGACACGGCGGCTGCAGTCCGCTTCCTGTCGTGCGAACCACTCCTCGGGCCGGTCGACCTCACCGCATGGATGCCGGAAGGCCACGCCAGCTGGCGCTGCCAGGGTCCCGACTGCCGACGCTTCTACAGCGGCCCTCTCCAGCCCGTCTGCCCGGATTGCGGGCGCGAAGGCCACTGGAGCGGCACCCACACCGGCAACGGACGCCCGAACGGGCAGCCCATCGGCTGGGTCATCGCCGGCGGCGAGTCCGGGCGCGGAGCCCGACCGATGAGCCCTGACTGGGCGCGCAGCATCCGGGATCAGGCCCAAGCGGCGGGCGTGCCCTACCTGTTCAAGCAGTGGGGCGAGTACCAGCCCACGGATTGGAAGGTCATCGGCCGCCCGTCCGACCGGCGCAACGTCCTCGTCGGCGACCCGATCGACGACCTCGGCCACCGCTGGGAGATGCGCCGCGTCGGCAAGGGCAAGGCCGGCCGAGAACTGGACGGGCGGACCTGGGACGAGTTCCCCGCGGCTGTGGCATGACCACCCCGCCACCCCGTCTGTCGCCGACCGCGGGCCTGTTCATCACGCTCCTCCGGCTCCTCAACCTCCGCCTCACCGCGCGGGCCCTGGAGTTGGAAGCGCAGATCGCCATCGAAACCGCCGCACACCAACAGACGAAAGGAGGAGCGCCGTGACCACCACCGCACCCGCCGACACCACGATCGCCGAAGTGCTGGACAAAGCCGCCAAGCACATCGAGACAGTCGGCTACTGCAAGAAGTACCTGTACAACGCCCGCCAGGCCGCGAACGGGCTGCCCCTCAACCAGTGCCAGGTCGACCTGATCGGCGCCATCAACGTGGCCGTGCACGGCACACCCCGGCACGTCGGCGGCGACCCCCTGACCCGGCTCACCGAGCAGGCCTTGGAGGCACGCATCGCAGCACCGTCGGTGGCGGCCTGGTGCGACTACCCCGGCAACGGCAAGGACACGGCCATCAGCCTCCTGCAGAACACCGCGGCCGAGCTCCGCCGGGAGGACCAGTGAGCATCACCGACCTGCTGCCGATCCGCATCAGCCTGCGGGACAAGCCTTCCGGCAAGCACCGGGAGGACGACACCGTCGACTTGCTGCAGTGCAAGCTGGCCGGCGCGCGACTGCGCATCCAGATCATGCGGGTCCAGCTCGACGACCAGGACCTCGCGCACGCCGAAGCGATCGCCCGCATCGACGCCCGGCACGCGGAAGTCGTGGACGGCATGCAGCGGCAGATCGACGAGCTGCAGCGCCGCCTCGACATCGCCTGCAAGGCGGAGACCGCGGTGACGGCGACGCAGGAGTTGAGCGTCGACGAGATCCGGCAGCACTGCATCACGCCGGTGCCGCTCCACCTGTCGCCGCAGGCCCGCCGGGATCCGACGCACGTGCCCGCCTGGGCGCAGCGAGACGACCCCGAACCCGCGGCCTGACCCACATCCCCCATAGCGGGCGCCTGTCGAGCCTCCCCCAAGCTCCAGGCGCCACCCGAGGGCCTCCGCCCCGACCACCCCCCGGCGGGGCGGAGGCCCATCCATCCGCACACCCTGAACACGCCCAGGAGAGCAACATGAGCCCCAGCAGCCCCACCATCAGCCGCGAAGTCGCCGCCCACGTCCTCTCCCACTTCGGGCGTCCCGGCGGCTACCCGGCCGGCGACTGGACCGAATCCCTCATCAGCCTCATCGACCGCGCCGACATGACCCACCGGGCCCGGCTGCTCGGCGCGTTCCCCGACTACGGGGCCGCCATCACCCTCGCCAAGTACGACGAGAACGGCATCGCCACCCTCCAGGCCATCGCGGCGGGCGAGGTGGCCGCATGACCACCATCGCCTTCGTCGACACCGAGACCACCCACCTCGACCCGCGCCACGGCGACGCGTGGGAGATCGCCGTCATCCGCCGCCGCGAAGACGGCGTCGACTGCGAGTACGTGTGGCAGGTCCGCCCTGACCTCGCCGAGGCAGACCCCGAGGCCCTGAAGATCGGCCGCTTCCACGAGCGCTTCGCCGTCCCCGACGGCTGGGACGCCATTGAGTTCTTCCCGGCTGGTGGCCCGCCGCTGAAGTCGACGCTGCCCGAGATGCTGTTCGATCTCCAGGAAGCACTCCAAAGCTCCGTCATCGTCGGATCGAACCCGGGCTTCGACGTGGCATTCCTGACCAAGCTGCTGCAGGCGCACGGCCGCAAGTTGCCCTGGCACTACCGCCCGGTCGACATCGCCACACTCGCCGTCGGCGCCCTTTACGGGCGGGCCAGTGAGTGGACCCGCAAAGACTGCGACGCCGCCTGGTACGGCAAGGTCGCCAAGGCTGTCGGCTGGCCCTGGAAGTCCTACGACGTCTCCCGGCACGTCGAGGTCGAGCCGCCGGCCAAGGACGTTGCGCACACCGCGCTCGGCGACGCCCGATGGGCCCGAGACGTGTGGGACGCCGTCACCATCCCGGACGCCTTCTACTCCGCCTCCGATGAGCAGCTCGCGCAGATGGCGGGCGAGGCCCTGTCGCGGATGCACGGAGGGCAGCAGTGACCGCGGCGCCGGTCGAGGTCGAGCCCGGCCTGTACGACATTCCCGCCGAGCTGTACCACTCCGACCCCATCCCCGGCGGCAGCCTCTCCTCCACCGGCGCCCGCAAGCTCATCACCGACTGCCCCGCCAAGTTCAAGCACTGGCTCGACAACCCCCAACCCCACAACAAGGCCCTCGAACTCGGCACCGCCGCCCACAAGCTGGTGCTCGATGACGGCCCGGAGTTGGTCCTCGTCGACGCGGCCCGCTGGGACACCGACGCCATCAGGGCCGAAGTCGCTGACATAAGGGCAGCGGGCAACATCCCGCTCAAGCGGCACGAACTCGACCAGGTCGAGGCCATGGCCGCCGCTCTCCGCGCCGAGCCCGCAGCGGCCCGGCTGCTGGAGCCGGGCTCCGGCGTCGCCGAGCAGTCCGCGTTCTGGGAGGACAACGGCATCTGGCGTCGCTGCCGCTTCGACTGGCTTCGCCACGACGGCCAGATCGTCGACTACAAGACCGCCCGATCCTGCCGCCGCGAAGACCTGGAGAAGGCGTTCAACGAGCACGGCTACCACCAGCAGCAGGAGTGGTACCTCGACGGCGGCCTCGCCCTCGACCTCGTCGACCCTGAGAAACCGTTCCAGTTCGTGCTGCAGGAGAAAGAGCCGCCCTACCTCGTGGTGGTCACCACCTGCGACCCGATGGCCCGCAGCATCGGCCGCCACCTCAACGAGGTCGCCCTCAACACCTACGCCGTCTGCCGCGAACGCGACGAGTGGCACGGCTACCTGCCCAACCCGATGACCGCGCTGCCCTCTTGGGTCGAGCGCCAGTACGCCTAGGAGAACCCCCAATGTCCCAGCTCCCGCCGCCGGTCCGTACCGGACGGCCCGCCGCCGAACAGAACGGCGCCCCCGCGCAGTTCGCGTTCCGGCCCGCGTCCAAGGCCGGCCGTAAGGCCCGCCTGTCCATCCAGGGCATGTCCGGCTCCGGCAAGACGTGGACCGGCCTCAGCATCTGCCACGGCCTCTCCGAGGGCCGAAGGTTCGCCGTCATCGACACCGAGCGTGGAGCCGCCAGCCTGTACGCCGGCCACCTCGGCATCCAGTTCGACACCCTGCCGATGACCCGCTATGACCCCCGCGACCTCGGCCGTGCTCTCGACGCCGCCGCCCAGGCCGGTTACCCCACCGTGTTCGTCGACAGCCTCTCCCACTACTGGAAGGGCACCGACGGCACGCTCGACCAGGTCGAGAAGGCCAAGGCCAAGTACGGCGGCAACAAGTTCGCCGGCTGGAAAGACGGCACGCCCATGCAGAACGACATGGTCGCCGCGATCCTCGACTACCCCGGGCACGTCGTCTGCTCGATGCGCTCCTACACGGAGTGGGTGCTGGAGAACGGCAAGCCGCAGCGGGTCGGCATGCGGCCCGAGCAGCGCAAAGGGATCGAGTACGAGTTCGACCTCGCGGTGGCGATGGACCTCGACAACCGGCTCGAAGTCCTCAAGTCCCGCTGCCCGTCGCTCCACCGCAAGGTCATCGACCGGCCCAACGGGGCCCGCGACATCGCCGCCCCACTCCTCGCCTGGCTCGCCGCCGAACCCGAGACCACCACCGAGCAGTAGCCCGCACGCCGAAGGCCGCCCCGCGGGAATCGGGGCGGCCCCTCACCTCAAGGACACCACATGCAGCTGACTCCCGCCGAGGCCAAGGCCCGCGCCGCCCAGATCCTCGCCGCCCTGCAGCCCACTGTTACCCAGTGGACGACCGCCGTCCTCGACCAGGCAGTCCTCCATCTCGCCGACACCGGCCGCCCGTTCGGCATGAACGACATACGCCTGATCGCCCCCGAGGACGAGTGCCGCAAGGCTGGCCTGTACTTCGCCGCCCTCACTGGCCATGACGCTCTCCACCCCGACGAGCCGCAGCTGCTCCGCAAAGTGGGCGAGGAGCCGTCGATCAACCCGAAGGCCCACGGCAAAAAGGTCAACGTCTACCTGCTGACCCGCGCCGGCCGGAAGTTCATCACCGACCGCCGCGCCGCCCGCGCCAAGCAGCCGAAGGCGGCGTGATGGGCCGCCTCATCACCGCCCTCCCCGCCCTCGCCTACGCCGGGGCCATGCTCACCGCCGCCGTCTGGGCCGTCGCCCACGCCATCCGCGGAGACCGGCACCTCACCCGCCGCGACATCCGCCACCTCGAGCCCTACGCCAACCACCCCGCCAACCGCACTCGGAAGGAGAAGCCGTGACGACCGCCGTCCGCGAAGCCCCCCACCACAACACCGTCACGTGCGTGAAGCACTACGGCTGCAAGCGCGTCGAGTGCCTCGACCGGGTCAGGGCCTACCAGACGGCATGGCGCCGCAACCGAGTAGGCAACCTCGCCCTCGTCGACGCCGAACCCGTCCGCCAGCACCTGCAACTCCTCGCAGCAGCCAACATCGGCCCGCGCCGCATCTCCACCCTCACCGGGCTCGCCGTCGAAACCATCGCTGGCTTCACCCGCCCCTACGGCAGCGGCGACGGCCGACGCTTCGGCCGCAAGCACAAAGTCCGCCCCGAAGTCGCCGCCAAAATCCTCGCCCTCGACCCCGACAGCATCACCCCCGGCGTCACCCACGCCATCGGATCCCTCCGGCGCGTCCAGGCTCTGAACGCTGCAGGCTGGCCCAACGCCCACCTCGTCACGCTCCTGCCGCACGGAAACCGGCCGCTGCACACACTGCCGCGGCAGACCCACTTGTACGCCCGCACCGCCGACGCCATCGCCGACCTCTACGACGAACTCAGCAGCAAGCGGCCAGAGCGTTGCGGTGTACGCCCCACCTCCGCAAACCGCTCACGGCTGCGCGCACAGCGCAACAACTGGCCCACGATCGCCTACTGGGCCGAGCGGATGGACGTCATCGACGACCCCGACTTCGAGCCCCTGTACGGGGTGACCCGCAGGGAGATCGTCGCCCAGGACGCGAACGAGCTGATGCGGATCAGCGGCCTCAACAAGGTTGCCGCCGCCGAACGCCTCGGCGTCAGCAAGTCGTACATCGAGCACGCCTTCCGCGACCACCCCCAGTACGCGATCGAGGTGGCCGCGTGAGCCGCTACGACTGGATGACCGACGCCCGCTGCGCCCAGATCGACCCCGACCTGTGGACCCCCGACGGGCCCGGCAACACCTACCGCGACGCCCGCCTCATCTGCGAACGCTGCCCCGTCCGGGCCGAATGCGAGGCCCACGCCGACACGCTCGCCCAGCAGGCCGACATCAGCCTCCACGGCATGTGGGCCGGCGTGTCCCCACGGAAGCGACACACCACCCACCACCCCGAAACCGAAAGGGCAGCCGCCTGATGTACCGCCACGACAACGACTCGCTGTCCGTCATGGACTGGTTCTGCGGTGCTGGCGGCTCCAGCCAGGGCATGCACTCCATCCCCGGCGTCCGCATGGCCCGCGCTGCCAACCACTGGGAGCGGGCGATCGAGTCACACTCCGCGAACTTCCCCGAGGTCGACCACTACCGCGGCGACATCCGCGAGGCGCCCGTCGAGAAGTGGCCCGTCACCGACATCTTCTGGGCCTCCCCGGAATGCCCGCAGTGGTCCAACGCCCGCGGCAAGAAGCGCGACTTCGACGCCTCCCTCCAGGGCGACCTCTTCGACGGCTTCGGCCCGAGCGAGGAAGTCGAGCGCTCCCGCGCCCTCATGGAGGAAGTCCCCATGTACCTGCGCGGCGTCAAGGCGGGCGTCGTCGAGAACGTCGTCGACGTCCGCGCCTGGGACCAGTGGGACCGCTGGCTCGGCGAGATCCGCAAGCTCGGCTACCGCACGCGGGTCATCGCCCTCAACAGCATGCATGCCGACCCGCGCACCGTGCACAAGGCCCCGCAGTCCCGTGACCGGCTGTACGTCGCCTACTGGCACGAGAGCCTGCGCCGTACCCCGGACTGGGACAAGTGGCTTCGCCCGCGCGCCTGGTGCCCCGGCTGCGACACGTGGGTGCGCGCCGTGCAGCGGTTCAAGCAGCCCGGCCGGGACATGGGCCGCTACCGGCAGCAGTACGTCTACCGCTGCCCGAACACGAAGTGCCGCAACCAGGTCGTCGAGCCCGAGACCCTCCCCGCGGCCGTCGCGATCGACTGGACCCTGCCGGGGCAGCGGATCGGCGACCGTGCGAAGCCCCTCGCGGACAAGACGCTCGCCCGGATCCAGGCCGGCCTCGACAAGTTCGCCCGACCGATCACCCTGGAGGCAGCGGGCAACACCTTCGAGCGGCGCCCCGGCGTCCGTACCTGGCCCGTCGACGCACCGATCACCACCCAAACGACCACCGCCACCAAGGCCGTCGCCTACGAGCCGTTCATGGTCCCGGCCGGGGGTACCTGGCGCAACGACCCGTCCAGCGTCCTCGACCCGATGGCCTGCCGCACCACCCGCGAGAACGACGGCCTTGCCATACCGCCCCTTCTCATCCCCGTCGAGGGGCGCGATGGCAAGGAGCCCGCCTCCGCGAACAACCCGTTGCGCACCCAGACCGCCCGCAACGAGACCGGCCTGGCCTGGCTGCCGTTCATGGTCACCATGCGCGGAGGAGGCGACCAGCTCCGAGGACGCTCCATCGAGGAGCCCGTCGGCACCGTCTCCGCGAACGGCAACCACCACGGCCTCGTCACCCCGAACATCCCCGCGTTCGTGATGCGAAACAACACCCCGCGCGGCGACGCCGGGCAGATGTGCACGAGCGCCGACGAGTACTTCCGCACCATGACCACGGCCGGCCACCAGTCGCTCGTCACCTGGGAACACCTCCTCGTCCCGTACTACGGCAACGGCCAGGCCCGCACCGTTCGGGAACCCGTCGGCACCCTGTCGACCCGCGACCGCTACGCCCTGGTCAGCGGCGATGTCGACATCAACGACGTCCTCTTCCGGATGCTCGAACCCCACGAGATCGGCCGCGCGATGTCCTTCGGCGACACGTACATCGTGCTCGGCAACAAGCGGGAGAAGGTGAGGCAACTTGGCAATGCTGTTACTCCGCCAGCCGCCGAGGTCATCGTCGCGGCCCTCGTCGAGGCCATCACCGGCGAGGAACTGGATCGCTACGCCGAGCCGGACCTGGCGGTGGCGGCATGAGGGGCATCAAGGGCAGCAGCACGGTATGCGCCGTCGGGACCTGCGACCGCCGAGTTCGCCGTAACGGGCTTTGCGAGTTGCATGACAGCCGCTTGAAGCGCACCGGCACGACGGACGATCCGCCGAAGAAGACGCTCGCCGACCGTTTCTGGTCCAAGGTCGAGCGTCGCGGCGCCGACGACTGCTGGCCGTGGACTGCGGCGACGAACGAGCACGGCTACGGCGTGATGCGACCGGCGGGGCAACGCTCCGGGCCAACGGTCAAGGCGCACCGGGTCTCTCTGATGTTGGCCGGCGTGGACATCGACGGCCTAGTGATCCGTCACTCCTGCGACAACCCGCCCTGCGTGAACCCCGCGCACTTGTCCGTCGGCACCAAGGCGGACAACTCCGCCGACATGGTGGCCAGAGGCCGGTCGCCCCGGGGCAGCCGAAGCGGCGCGAGCAAGCTCACCGAAAGCCAGGTAGCCGAAATACGGGCCCGCCAGGCAGCCGGAGAACTGCACCGCGTCCTCGCCGCGGACTACGGAGTCAGCCGCGTCACGATCACCAACATCGTCAGCGGAAAGACCTGGCGCCACGTCACCGGCGAGGACATCGACCGGCACGCCGAGCCGCAGTTCGAGGCCGCAGCATGAGCGCCCCGACCGCCCGCCCGCACGGCAACGCGAAGTACCACCTCGAACACTGCCGCTGCCCCCTCTGTACCCAGGCGGCCCGCGACTACGAGAACAACCGCTACCGGGCCATCGCTTACGGCCGCTGGCAGCCGTTTGTGGACGCCGAACCCGTCCGCCAGCACGTCCGGGCGCTCGGCGAGTTCGGCATCGGCTGGATGCGCGCCGCCAAGCTCGCCGGCGTCTCCACCGGCGGCGTCTCCAAGCTGCTGTACGGCGACCGGCTACGCGGCCTCGCCCCATCACGGCGAGTGCGCCCCGAGACGGCCCTGAAACTGCTGGCAGTCGAACCGACCCTGGACAACCTCGGCGACCGGACAGCAGTCGACGGGACCGGAACACGGCGACGGCTCCAAGCCCTCGTCTACGCAGGCTGGACCCAGTCAGAGCTGGCCCGACGTATCCAGGTGAACCGCGCCAACTTCGCAAAGACCATCGTCAGTGGCCTCGTCGAGGTGGCCACGCTGAAGACGACGCGTCGCCTGTACGACGAACTCTGGCGCGTTGATCCCGTCGAAGCCGGCGTCCCGGCGTGGCGGGCGGCAGCAGCCAGGCAGATCGCTACATCCCGAGGCTGGGCCCCGATCGGCGCTTGGGATGACGACCGCATCGACGACCCGGACGCATTCCCCGACTGGACCGGCTGGTGCGGCACCCCGAAGGGGCGATCAATCCACTACCGCATCGGCATCCCCGTCTGCGCGTCATGCCGAAATGCGTGCGCCCGACAACGGTCCGCCGCGTGACCGCGGGCCGCCGGCCGCGCGACCGGCCCTGACCAGCAACACACCGACACCCCATCCGCAGCTTTCGAAAGAAGACCACCCCATGGCACGGATCCGCTCGATCAAGCCGGAGTTCTTCACCTCCCTGACGATCGCCGAGCAGCCGTTGTCCGCGCGCCTCACCTTCATCGGCCTGTGGACCTACGTCGACGACAACGGCGTCGGCCAGGCGGACCCGCGTCTCATCCGGGCCGCCATCTGGCCCCTCGAAGAGGCTCCGGACATCCTCCAGAGGACTCGCGAGGATCTCCAGAGCCTTCAGGAAGGCCGCCTCATCACCCTGTACGAGGCCTCCGGACGGCCTCTCGTGTACGTCAACAGCTGGAACGAGCACCAGAAAGTCAGCCACCCGCGGAAGCCGCGATTCCCCACCCCGGACGAGGTCCCGCAGGCCGCTGACCAGCGACGTTCCGACACTCCGGAGGACCGCCGGAGTCCTCCGGAGAACCTCCAGAGCCCTCCGGAGGATGACGCCCCTGAGCAGGGAGCAGGGAGCAGGGAGCAGGGAAAAGGAATAGAGGGAAATCCGGAGCCTTCGGCATCCGGCGAAACCTCACCCCGCCCCGACGTCGAACGCGTCTGCCAACACCTGGCCGCCGTCATCGAAAAGGGCGGCACCAAGAAGCCGCGGATCACGAAGACGTGGCGCAACGACGTCCGGCTGCTGCTCGACGTCGATGACGTCACAGCCGACCAGGCCATCGCCGCCATCGACTGGGCCCACGACGACGACTTCTGGCAGGCGCACATCCTCAGCCCCGGAAAGCTCCGGGCCAAGTACGAAACCCTCCGCCGCCAAGCCCTGGCCCAGCAGCGCAAGCGTGCACCCCAAGGCCCCGCCACCGCACCCCGCGAAATGACCGAAGAGGAGATCAGCGATGCCCTCAAGTTCTGACGAGCCCACCCCCCGACAGTCCTGGATCGCCGAGCGCCGCGACGCCGCTGTCGCCACCTTCACCGCCAAGATCCCCGGTATCTACCAGGCGAGCATCGAACTCGAACAGCACATCGCCGCCTGGGCCGCCGGCCGGGCCGACTGCCCCAGCCTGTTCCTCACCGGACCCATCGGCGTCGGCAAGACCCACAGTGCCTGGCAGGCAGCACGCCAGTGGGTGCACGCCCAATTCGGCGACAGCTACCGCGGCACCCCCGTCGTCGAGGCCTACCGCTCCACGGCGCTGTTCGACGCTCTGCGACCCGACGCCCACGACAACTCCGGGCGTGCCCTGGTGAAGCACCTGCAGCGAGTGGACCTGCTGTTCATCGACGACCTCGCCGCGGCCCGCCCGTCGGCGTGGACCCAAGAGCGCCTGTTCGAGATTTTCGACGAGCGGTACATCAACCGCCGGCCCGTGCTCATCACGTGCGACGTGCTGCCCTCCGCGCTCGCCGAAGTCACCGGAGACCGGGTCCGTTCCCGCCTTGCCGAAATGTGCCGCGGCGGAGTCGTCCTCCTGCAAGGCGCCGACCGCCGCCGCGCCGCCGCCTGACAGTCCCAACCCGCCACCGCATACGACCCTGAGGAGATCAACGCGTGACCGCCGACATGTGGGAGACCCCGCTCGACGACCAGCCCGAGCAGGCCGCCCGCCCCGCCGACCTCGACGCCGAACACGTAGTCGTGGCCTCCGCCATGAGCCGCCCCGACCTCATCGACGAGATGGCCGCCGAGTTCGACCCCGCCGACATCACCACCGACTGGCTCCGCTGGACCTGGCACGCAACCGACGAGATCCGCCAGACACTCACCAAGGGCGAGATTCGCTGGCAGGCCGTCCACAAGCAGCTCGCCGCCTGGCACGCATCCGGCTACCTCCCGATCCCCCTGCCGGTCGAGCCGCAGCTAGCGGACCTGTACTTGGCGGCGAACCCGGGCGCGGCCCCCTGGTACGGCGCAAAGATCACACGGGCCGCAGTGGCCGCCCGCCTCATCGCCCACGGGCACAACGCGATCCTCCGCGGCCGGTCCGCAGCCTTCGACCCCGACGACGACATCGCCGCCATCCAGGCAGAACTCGACGGAGTCGTCCGCACGAGCGAGCAGTCAGAACTGTCCACGATCGGCGAACTCCTCAGCGACTCCCTGATCCGGGCGATCACCGAGCCGACTGCGGAAGACCGCATCCCGACCGGGTTCATCGACCTGGACGGTCTCCTGTGTGGCGGCTGGGCGCCGGGCCAACTCGTTGTCGTCGGAGCGCGCCCGGCTATGGGCAAGACCACGCTGGCACAGGACTTCGCCAGGGCCGCAGCCATCAAGAACAAGATCCCGACGCTCATCGAATCGCTCGAGATGGGCAAGGAAGAACTCTCCGACCGCATCCTGTGCGCCGAGGCCCGCATCCCGCACCACCACCTCAAGCAGGGCAAGGTCAACGACGTCGACATGGCCCGTGCCACCCGGCGGGCCCCGGACATCGCCGCCGCGCCGTTGCACGTCAACGACTCGCCGATCCTGTCGATGCCGATGCTGCGGGGCCAGGTGCGCCACTTGGTGCGAACGATCGGGCTGCGCCTGGTGGTTGTCGACTATCTGCAGCTGATGCAGGTCGCCAAGGCCGAGAACCGGCAGCAGGCCATCGCCGACCTGTCCCGGTCGCTGAAGCTCCTGGCGAAGGAGTTCGGCATCACGGTGATCATCCTGTGTCAGCTGAACCGCGGCCCGGAGCAGCGCACCGAGAAGAAGCCGATGGTCTCGGACCTGCGGGAGTCGGGGGCGATCGAGCAGGACGCCGACATCGTGATCCTTCTGCACCGCGAGGACGCCTACGAGAAGGAGTCTCCGCGAGCGGGCGAGGCCGACATGATCGTCGGCAAGCATCGCGGCGGGCCGACGGCGACGATCACCTGCGCCTTCCAAGGGCACTATGCCCGATTTGTAGACATGAGTCAGACGTGAGTCTCAGTCCGGAGGACATCGCCGCCCTCCGGAAAGACGGCGACCTCGAGAGCTACCTGCGCTCCCTCACCGGAACGCCCCCGCCCAAGCCGGCACCCGCCGAAGCGGCAGCCCCCGAAGAACCCGACTACGTCATCCCCCACCGCGGCGCCTGGCCCATCGGCACCGCCCCTAGCGGGCCCACCCCAACCCACGGCAAATGCACCTGCCCCAAGTGCGGCCTCCCCGCCGCCTGAAAGGACCCGACCCATGCTCACCGCCGCCACCGTCCGCGCCCACGGCGAGATCGACGACGCCACAGCCGCCCGCATCGCCGACTCGTGGAACGCCACCCACCCCGCCCCGCCACCAAGGAGTCACCCCATGACCAGCACAGCCAAGACCGGCGACCTGCACCTGATCATCAACCGCCCCGGCCCCGGCGACTGGTATGGACGCCTCGACGTCCTCGAAGCCCTCGAAGCCGCGGGCTGGACCGCCGACGACGACATGCCGCTCAGCATCGCCCGCCATCCGTCCGGAGCCGTCTGGGCCGTCGTCAACGAGTCCGACGACTCCGGCCTCGACTGCCCCAACGGCGCGGTCATCGAGTTCCCCGGCAGCACCCCGACCGTCGTGATTGTCGCCGCCTGCCTCGCCGCCGCCGCTGTGTGACCGGCCCCCACCACAACCACACCCCACCCGAAAGGACCGACCGTGGACACCAAGCCCCAGCCCCTCACCGACCACCAGCTCGCCGAGATCGAAGCCCGCCACACAGCCGCCACCCCCGGCCCATGGGGCACCCACCGCGACCTCAACGGCACCTACACCATCCAAGCCCGACCCCGCACCACGACCACCGGCATGAACACCGACGGCGACATCGCCACCCTGACCGCCGACCGGACGGACACCGAGTCCTACGCCAACGCCCGCTTCATCGCCCACGCACCGGCAGACGTCGCCGCACTGATCGCCGAGATCCGCCGCCTCCGCGACCAACTGGACGCCATCCAGCCTGCCGACGAGGACACGCTGCCCGCCTGGCTGTATCAGCGGTTTGCCGTAATTCACGGCATGCCTGCCTGGGACCGGATCGACGACGGGCAGCGCGCCTACTGGGAGCACCAGGCCGCCGCCGTGCGCCGCGCTGTTGCCCGCGGCGGATTCAAGGCAGTCGAGGAGACGCACGTCGTCGCCGACGACAGCGACGACCCCGAGCACATCGACGACTGCCCCGGCTGCCCCGTCGCGTGACGGTCCCGTCCATCTCGACCTCCCGCCATCGACACGAACCGCACCGTCTCGCCAAGGGTGGGGCGGCAACCAGACAGGACACGACATGACCACCGGACTCACCGTCACCGTCAACGACCAGCCCGTCCCGCTCGACGAATGCGGCTGGCTCCAACGACGGCCCTGCGGCTGCATCGTCTCCGCCGTCGTCGCCGTCGTGGAGACCGTCGACGACAGCGGCTGGGTCCTCGCGACCGCCGACCAAGCCCACCGCCACCTCAACCCGACCAAGCGCGACCGGGCCAAGGCCGACCGCGCCGGGCTCACCACCGAGCTGATCACGATGACGCACTACCGCGACCACATCGGCACCCAGTGGGAGTGCGAGGAGCACCGCACCCCGAAGCCCGCGCCCACCGCCCCCGTCGTGTAGCCCGCGATCACCCGACGACCACCCACACCACCACCGACACCGAGAAAGGCCCAGCCATGACCTACCCCGAACTGCTCACCCCCGAAGAGAAGCTCACCGACGGCAAGAAGCGCCTCAACATCCCCACCATCGTCGCCATCTGCGGATCCACCCGCTTCATGCCCGAGATGGCCGAAGCCGACCTCCAGGAGACCGCGGCCGGCCGGATCGTCGTCAAGCCTGGCTGCGACATGAAGACCCCGCACCCCCTGTGGGCCGACCCCGTCGAGGCCGAGCGCCTGAAGACGACGCTTGACGACCTGCACCGGGCGAAGATCCGGCTCGCCGACGAGGTGCTCGTCGTCGGGGACTACATCGGCGCCTCGACCACGGCGGAGATCGACTACGCCCGCGAGTTGGGCAAGCCCGTGCGGTTCACGCATCCCGAGGTCGACCCCGCGGTGTGACGCATCCGGCTACCCCGCACACCAGAACGCCGGCCGCCGGGAGGCCTAGTCCCGGCGTCCGGCCCCCTGATCATCCCCGAGGAGAAGCTGTGACCAACCACGAGACCGCCGAACTCGCCGTGGCCCGCGCTACGAACCAGCGACTGAACGCGCGCGCCCAGCGGCTGGAGTCCGAACTCGCCGCCTAC
>NZ_JBWKAJ010000031.1:0-86230 GCF_056437585.1 Streptomyces sp. NPDC042364
CGACCGGACCAGCTACAAAGCCACCACCAGCATCGAAATCCTCGCCGCCGCCAGCCCTTGACAACACACCCCAGCCGCAAACTTCACGGCCTTGGCGCTAGTACTGCGCCCTCAGGTGCTCCCAGAACCCGTCCCGCAGGGCCCGTCTCAGGTCCGCCTGGCCCCGTAGCGAGTACTGGAGCAGCCCCTCCGCCTCGACGAGGAGGTCCTGGTCGACCGAGCCGGGCAGGTACGGATGGCCGTGCAGGAGTTCCTTGAGCGGCTCGCGCCCCCTGGACGCGAGCCACTTGGCGGCGATCTGGGCGCCGACGAAGCGCACGTCCTCACGGGTGGGCCGGGTGCCGGCGGTGGCCTCGTACGGGACGGCGGCCCGCCGGGAGACATACGGCTTGAAGAAGTCGAGGTCGAAGGTGCGCTGGCTGTCGACCTCCCAGAGCAGCGGCTCGGCCTGGTTGCGGCCCTCCGGGGCCTCGATGCCCCAGAGATGGACGCGCGCCCCGTACCCCTGCGCGGCCTCGACCGCCGAGACCAGGTCCTCGTCGCCGCCGATGAGCGCCGCGTCGCTGATGGCACGGTGCCGTGCCAGGGACTCCAGGTCGGTGCGGATGAGGGAGTCGACGCCCTTCTGCTGGTTGTTCGCGTTCAGATTGCCCAGCCGCACCTTGACGTCCGGCAGCTCGGCGATGGACTGCTGCTCGGCCGTGTGGATGCGGCGCCGTGCCCCGTCGTACCAGTAGACCCGGAGCAGCCGGCTGTCCGCGAAGATCGTGCGGGCCCGGTCGATCAGGGCGTCGATGAGGCCTTCCGCATCGAGGTCGAAGGACCGCCGGTCCTCCGTCCCGGCGACGAGCCGCCCCACCGCTGCGTACAGATACCCGGCGTCGACGAAGATCGCATGGGTCGAGGGCGTCTTCGCCACCTCGGCGAGCATGCGCTGAAGCAGCTCGTTCGTACGGTCGATGCGGGCGCCGAGCGCCGCCAGGTCGTCGTCGTTCATATGCATCCATTGTCCCGGCGGTCACGCTGCGAACACAACCGGTCCCAATCAGTCTTACAGCTTCCTGGTAGACGCACCCACAACGTCACTTACCAGTCAGTAATTAGCTTCTCGAAAAATTTCCTTAGCGTAGGGAATGTTTGTAACATGCATACCGTTGAATCCTCATGGAACACGGGCACCGACGACCCGCGCACCACCAGTAGTCCTCCTCAGGGGAGGACGACCAGACGAAGGGAGAAGCCATGCGCTTCGAAATTCTGCGACTCGACGACGCCGACGGCACGCCCGTCGACAGCACCGTCGTGGACGCCGCCTCCGTCAACAGGATCGTGCAGCAGGCCGCCGCCATCGGGCAGCGCCTCTGGATCCGCCCCGCCGACGTGACCGCCTCGTAGTACCGGCCGACGCGACCGCCCCGCGGGGGGCGGGTCCGTTCAGACTTCAGAGCCCCGTACGGATCGCACCGATGTGCGCCGTACGGGGCTCTCGTACGTCCGGGGACCTACGCAGGCACGGTGTCAGCCGCCCTGAATGACCTGGGTGACACCGTTGATGATCTGCTGCACGGCGATCGCGGACAGCATCATCCCCGCGAGCCTGGTCACCAGCACCACACCGCCGTCCTTGATGACCCGGATGATCAGCAGCGAGTAGCGCATCGTCAGCCACAGCACGACATGGATCGCCAGGATCGCGGCCCACACCGAGACCTGGGCGGCCACACCGTCCGCCTTCTGCACCGCGAGGATCACCGACACGATCGCCCCCGGCCCGGCCAGCAACGGCATGCCGAGCGGCACCAGGGCGACGTTCACGTCCTTCGTCTGCTTGGGCTCGTCCGTCTTCCCGGTGAGCAGATCGAGTGCGATCAGCAGGAGCAGCAGTCCGCCCGCGATCATCAGGGCGGGTACGGAGACATGCAGATAGTCGAGGATCTGGTGCCCGAGCAGACCGAAGACGGCGATCACGCCACCGGCCACACAGACGGCCTGCAGCGCCATGCGCTTCTGCGTCCGGGCGGGGCGTCCGGCGGTGAGGCCGAGGAAGATCGGGGTGATCCCCGGGGGATCCATGATCACGAACAGAGTGAGGAAGAGGGAACCGAAGACGGCGAGATCGAACACTGGGGTGCCTTGCGAGAGTGTGCGGGAGAGACGGGGTCGGAGCGGGGGAAGGTCAGCCCGCACGGCCGAGCGGCGGGCGGCGGTCCTCCACCAGGACCGCCGGACCTGAAGGCGGAGCCGAGGACGGAGAACAGCGAAGAGAGACCGGGGAACGGGAAACGGGGAAACGGAGGACAGGGCGCAGAGGGCCGGGCGGGCTTCGGGCCGTGCCGTGGGGAAGCCGGGCCGTGGGACCGCGGGGTAGGCCGCCGTCCGGGCCACCGGACCCTCGGCGGAGGAGCCGACTACTTCCCGCCCGTCCCCGGGACGGGGAACGCACCGGTGGCCCGGCGCGTGATCTCCCCGTACACCTCGGGGTCGGTCGTGTACTCGCCGAGCACGCACGTCTTGCGGCTGCCGTGGTAGTCCGAGGACCCGGTGGCGAGCAGCCCCAGTTCCTTCGCGAGGCCGCGCAGCCGCGCCCGGGTCGCCGGGTCGTGGTCCATGTGGTCGACCTCGATGCCGTCGAGCCCGGCGGCGGCGAGGTCGGCGATGGCGGACTCGGGGACGGTGCGGCCGCGTTTGACGGCGGCGGGATGCGCGAAGACCGCGACACCTCCGGCGCCCTTGATCAGCCGGATCGCCTCGAACGGGTCGGTCTCGTGCTTCTCGACGAAGGCACGGCCTCCGTCGGCGAGCCACTGCGGGGTGAACGCGTCGTTCACGGTCGGCACGACGCCGAGTTCGACGAGGGCGGTGGCCACGTGGGGCCGGCCCACGGAACCGTCCCCGGCGATCCGCGCGACCTGGTCCCAGGTGACGGGCACGCCGAGCTCGTTCAGCTTGGCGACCATCCCGCGGGCCCGCGGCACCCGGTCGTCCCGGACCAGTTCGCGCTCGGCGAGCAGCCGGGGCTCCTCGGGGTCGAACAGGTAGGCCAGCATGTGCATGCTGACGCCGTCCAGACGGCAGGACAGCTCGGCGCCGGTGACGAGCGTCAGCCCCTCCGGCAGCGCGGCGGCCGCCTCGGCGTGGCCGCGGGTGGTGTCGTGGTCGGTCAGCGCGACGACGTCCAGCCCGGCGGCGCGGGCCTTGCGGACCAGCTCGGCGGGGGTGTCCGTACCGTCGGATGCCGTGGAGTGGCAGTGCAGATCGATACGCACGACTCGAACTCCAGGCGAAGACGGAACGGAAGCGGACGCTCAAGAATAGCGCCCTTTTGGACCACTCCGGTCACACCCGAAACCGGGTAGCGCCCCCTACACATGCGGCAGCAGACGTGTCATGGCCCGGGGCGTCCATGGCCCGGGGCGTCCGGCACGCGGCGACCGCGGGCTGCCAGGGTCCCGTAGCACCGTTCCCGCCACTGCCGACTCCTCATCCCGTGCCGCGGCACGCCACTCCGGACTTCTCCACCCCGGCACCGCGGCGAAGAGGCGCCCTACGGCTGAAGAGGCGCCCTACGGTTCCAGGATGCGAGGGGAGAGTGCGCCGCACGGCAGCAGCTCCACCTCGGCACCCGCGTCCCGCAGGTCGGTCAGGACCAGTTCGTCGTACATCAGCAGGCCCGTCTGCTCTGGCCAGACGACCGCCCACAGCCAGAGACCTAGCGCCTCACCGGCGAAGACCGCCCGGTCGTCGGGGGTTCCCGAGACATGCCACAGGGGTGTGGGACGACCCGCCGCCAGCACCTTGGCCTGGGGAGGTTTCTCGACACTGAGATACGCCCCGGGGTCGGGCCCGTCGATGCCCGCGTACCGCGCGCCGAGGCCCACGCCGAGTTCCTCGGCGATGAGCACCAGCTCGCCCATGCCGCCGAGTGGCCCCGGACCGGAGCAGGCCACGGCGGTTGCGCGCCCACCGCTGCGGTCGTCACCGGCGAAGGCCGCGCCGGTGAAGAGCCAGCCCACCGGCAGCGGCCACGGCATCCACACCGGCACCTGGGCGCGGCGCACGACGACACTGAGGGCCTCGACGCTGGGCGGGATCACGGGCTGCAGCGGGTGCACCGTCCCGTGTACGGCGCACTGCCAGGAGTCGGCAAAGAGGCCGGGAGCCCTGACCCGGCCACCACACTTCGGGCAACTGGGTTCGCCCCTCATAGGGCCCAACGGTCCTCCCCGTGCTTCCTCGCGTCAAGGACGATCACCCGTCCGGCGTGTGCGCGTCACGTTCCGCGCACGATCGCCGGACCCCGGACAGCGGCCGGCCCTCCGGAGGGCCGGAGAGGCAACCACCGGAATCAACTACCCGCACCACAGAGGGAAGCGGCGTTTTTCGGCCACCTGCCGGGTGCCCGCCGGTCACATGCGGCGTGCCGTCCATCACACGGGGAAGCCGGGGAACCGTCCGGGGTCGTCCACTCAGTCCAGGGGGACCGACGCGCGGACCGGGTCGCGGAGGTCCGTCCCGTGGGTGAGCCAGCGCTCCTGGAGGGCCTGGGCGCCGTGGACGCGCTTCCAGGCGGCCTCGTTGGGGGTCATCGGGAGGAGGGGGAGGAAACGTACGGGGTCGGCGGGGGCGTCCAGTTCGAGGTCCTCGACCAGGCCGCCGGACTCGGCGACGAGAACGGAGGTGAAGGGGGCGCCGGGCCAGAGCGGCCCACCCACGTCGAGAGAGGCGCCGGGAGCCACGACCACGCCCTCCACCTGCGGTGACGCGGCGAGCACGGCGAGCGGGCGGAGGACCTTGTCCGTGTCGGCGATGCCGTGCCGTACGGACAGGACGAGTTCGGCGCGGGGGCCCTTGACGGGGTCGGCGAGGACCGCGGTGGGGTCGGCCATCGGCTGGGCGGACATCCCGAGCGTGGCGTAGCGGACGACGTCGCCGTCGGTGAAGCGGAGCACGTCGATACGGTCCGCGCCGAGGAAGGTGACCGCGGCGCGCGCGTCCGGTTCGCCCAGCGCGGTACGCAAACGGGCCTCCACCAACGGAAGAACATCAGCCATGAGCCGAGCATAGAACTCGTCAGGAACCGGCAAACGGGCGCCTTGACACTTCAGTCGACTGTTAGTCTTGAGCGCCGGTCGGGACAGCATGCGGGCAGCACGCAGAAGCGTCGCTCTCAAGCCCTCTTGTCCCGGCCAGAGAAAACTGACTCCCCTACGGGGAACCCCGGATGGGGTATGGAACGTCCCTTACGAGGGACCGGCCGGAGGAGGTGGGGCTGCGATGGACCGAAGTCGACCGTGCAGTACCACCCGCTCTTCCGACCGCTGAGTCACGTAGTTCTCGCGTCAGCTCCCTGCTTGGCTGCCACCCTCATTCGCGCCGTGCCGCTCGTCGGTCGTCGCGCAACGGAAGAGCACTTCTTTACCGCCTTGATCCCCTCACCGATCCGCCGTCGCCGATCAGACCTCATCGATCCGACGTCGCCGATCTGAATCAAGCGAAGCTGTCACCGCGACGGTGCGGTGCTCCCCGCTTTGTGGACGTGCCAAACATCGGAAGTCAAAACGTCCTCATTCCGGGTAGTTCCATCCGTCGTCGGCGGCCTTTCGTTGCGAAGGAGTCTGCCCATGTCGATGATCAACAACCTGCGCGCCGCAGTCCGCCCCTCCCGGCCGTCCCGGCTGTCGCTGCGCAAGGACGGGGCCGCGTACGACACCACGCGCCCGGCGGAGGCGACCACGGCCGTCGTGGACTGCGCGGTCTACCGTGACGGCGCTCGCGTCACGTTCGAGCGCAATCTCGCCCCGCACGAGGCGATCCGTCAGGTGCGCCGGGACGGCGGCTTCGTGTGGATCGGACTGCATGAGCCGTCGGAGGCCGAATTCGCCGGTATCGCGGCGGAGTTCGGACTGCACCCGCTGGCCGTGGAGGACGCGGTGCACGCGCACCAGCGGCCGAAGCTGGAGCGCTACGACGACACCCTCTTCACCGTCTTCAAGACCATCCACTACGTCGAGCACGACGAACTCACCGCCACCAGCGAGGTGGTGGAGTCCGGCGAGGTCATGTGCTTCACCGGGCGGGACTTCTTCATCACCGTCCGGCACGGTGGCCAGGGTTCGCTGCGGGCGCTCCGTCACCGGCTGCAGGACGACCCGGAGTTGCTCGCGAAGGGCCCGTCGGCCGTGCTGCACGCCATCGCCGACCATGTCGTCGACGGGTACGTGGCGGTCGCGGACGCGGTGCAGGACGACATCGACGAGGTGGAGACGGAGGTGTTCTCCCCCGGCCGCAAGGGCACCCCCCGGGGCACCGACGCCGGCCGTATCTACCAACTCAAGCGCGAGGTCATGGAGTTCAAGCGTGCGGTGCTGCCGCTGGTGCGGCCCATGCAGCTGCTGAGCGAGCGGCCCATGCGGCTGATCGACCCGGACATCCAGAAGTACTTCCGTGATGTGGCCGACCACCTCGCCCGGGTGCAGGAGCAGGTCGTCGGCTTCGACGAGCTCCTCAACTCGATCCTCCAGGCGAACCTGGCGCAGGCCTCCGTCGCCCAGAACGAGGACATGCGCAAGATCACCTCCTGGGCGGCGATCATCGCCGTGCCGACGATGGTGTGCGGGGTGTACGGCATGAACTTCAAGTACATGCCGGAGCTGCAGTGGAAGTTCGGCTACCCGATGGTCCTCGGCATCACGGTGGCGCTCTGCCTGGGCATCCACCGCACGCTCAAGCGGAACGGGTGGCTGTAGCCCCCGGCGCCCGGGAGGCGCCAGGGCCTGAGGGTCGTCCCGTAGCCCGTGCCCGCCGGGGATCGCGGGACAACCCTTAGGCTGGCCGCATGACGGAACAGCTTCTCGACCGGGCCCTCGTCGAGGAGGCCACCAAGAAGTCCGGGCTCATCTGGGTGCGCGGCGACGGGGTGCCGTCGCCGCACGTGCAGGGGCACGGGGTGCCTTCCCGCGCGCTGTGGCACGTCTGGCACGAGGGAGCCGTGTGCCTGGTCGGCGACGGGCCCGGGGAGCAGCCGCTGCCGGGGCTCGTGGACGGTGGCTCGGCCGTGGTGACCGTGCGCAGCAAGGACAAGGGCGGGCGGCTCGTGACCTGGGACGCGACGGTCGTGGAGCTGGCCCCCAGGTCGCCCGGGTGGGAGGCGGCGGTGGCCGAACTCAAGGGGAAGCGGCTGAACGCGCCCGACGGTGAGGCCATGCCGGAGCGGTGGGCGCGCGAGTGCCGGGTGCTTCGTCTGGAACCGACGGGGACGACGGTGCCGTTGCCCGACGGCGATCTGGCGCGGATTCCGCTGCCGACGCCCGCGACCACGCGTCAGCCGGTGCCCGCGGGTTTGCCGCGGCTGCTGTTCAAGAGGCGTAAGAAGTAGGGCGCCGGAAGTTCGCCCACCAAGCCGGCGGCAAGGCCTGTATGGCGTGGTCCGTATGGCCTGCCCCGTTCGGCGTGCCCCGTTCGGCGGCCTCGGGTTCGTCGTGGCTGCTCGCGCTGTTCCCCGCACCCCTTCGGGGCGCGGCCCCGGCTACGACGTCGGGAGTTGTTTGCCGTAGTCGACCACCGACTTCTTGTCCGGTTCCTCCAGGGGGAAGTCCTTGCCCCAGTCGGTGAGGAGGATGGTGCCGGCGTCGCCGGCTCGGACCAGGCGCAGGGGGTAGGGGGTGCCTTCGAGGGAGACGTCGAGGGTGCCGCCTGAGCCCTTGTCACCGGTGATGCGGATGGTACGGGTGCCGGACTGCTCGTGGTGGCCGTCCGCGGAGAGGGTGCCGTGCAGGGTGAGCAGGCTGGTGAGAAGGACGTCCTTGTCGGTGAAGCCGCTGAAGCGCCGGTAGGCCGGGTCGCCGGTGGGGACCTTGACGTACATGCCGTCCAGTTTGTCCGCGGCGGCCGCGTCGGAGTCGTCGTGCTTGTCACCGCCGTCCTCGTGGTCCCAGAACTCGGCGTCGGCCTTGAGGAAGAGGTGCTCGCCGACCTTCAGCAACCGGAAGGTGGTGTCGCCCGAGGTCACGGATCCCGTGCCGCCGTCGTCCTTCAGGCGCATGTCCAGCTTGTAGGTCTTGCCGTTGCTGACCACGGACCCGGACAGCCGGACGGCGTCCGCCGCCGTGGCGGCCGCCTTCGTCTTGGTCTGGATCTTCTCGGGGGTCAGCCTGCCGACCCCGTTGGTGCCCTCGTTCGGGTCCTCGCTGCACCCCGTGAGCCCCAGCCCGCTCGCCACGAGGGTGCAGACGGCGCCCACCAGTGCGGCCCTTCGGGTACGGAGAGTCGGAGTCACAGACGATGCACCTCTTCGTGGGGAGTCCAGGCCTACCGCAGAGTACCGGGGCTTCCGCGGACCCACGGAGGCAGTCCGTCCGCACCGCTCACCAGGGCATATCCGATCGGGACGGGCTAGCCTGAAGCCCTCCTCGTCCGACAAATCCCGTATGGCTCGCCTGATTATCGCGAAAGACCCACGCGCCTCGGAGGGCACACCGGCTCTCGCACCGAACACGCAGGAAAGGGGCGGCTCATGGCGGCGGTGGCGCCCCGGATCTTCGTCTCCCACCTCTCCGGAATCGCGGTCTTCGACCCGAACGGCGACCAGGTGGGGCGCGTCCGCGATCTCGTGGCCATCCTGCGGGTCGGACGGAAGCCGCCGCGGCTGCTCGGCCTGGTCGTCGAACTGCACACACGGCGCCGCATCTTCCTGCCGATGACGCGGGTCACCGGAATCGAGTCCGGCCAGGTCATCACCACCGGCGTGCTGAACGTGCGCCGCTTCGAGCAGCGGCCCACCGAACGGCTCGTCCTCGGGGAGCTCCTGGACCGTCGCGTGCGGCTCGTGGAGACCGGTGAGGAGGTCACGGTCCTCGACATCTCGGTACAGCAGCTGCCGGCCCGCCGGGACTGGGAGATCGACCGGGTGTTCGTACGCAAGGGGAAGGGCGGCGCGTTCCGGCGGCACAAGGGCGAGACGCTGACCGTGGAGTGGTCGGCGGTCACCGGGTTCTCGCTGGAGGAGCACGGACAGGGCGCCGAGAGCCTCCTCGCGACCTTCGAGCAGCTCCGCCCGGCCGACCTCGCCAACGTGCTGCACCACCTCTCCCCCAAGCGCCGGGCCGAGGTCGCCGCCGCCCTCGACGACGACCGGCTCGCCGATGTGCTGGAGGAGCTGCCGGAGGACGACCAGATCGAGATCCTCGGCAAGCTGAAGGAGGAGCGGGCCGCCGACGTCCTGGAGGCCATGGACCCGGACGACGCTGCCGACCTGCTGGCCGAGCTGCCGGAGGCGGAGCAGGAGCGGCTGCTGACGCTGATGCAGCCGGACGAGGCGGCGGACGTACGGCGGCTCATGGCGTACGAGGAGAAGACCGCGGGCGGTCTGATGACGACCGAGCCGATCGTGTTGCGCCCGGACGCCACGGTCGCGGACGCGCTGGCCCGGGTACGCAACCGCGATCTGTCGCCGGCGCTCGCCGCGCAGGTGTACGTGTGCCGGCCGCCGGACGAGACGCCGACCGGCAAGTACCTCGGCGCGGTCCACTTCCAGCGGCTGCTGCGCGACCCGCCGTACACCCTGGTCAGCTCGATCCTCGACGACGATCTCCAGCCGCTCGACCCGGATGCCGCGCTCCCCGAGGTGGCCGGGTTCTTCGCGACCTACGACATGGTGGCGGCGCCCGTGGTCGACGAGAGCGGTTCGCTGCTGGGCGCGGTGACCGTGGACGACGTCCTGGACCACATGCTGCCGGAGGACTGGCGGGAGACGGAGTTCCATCTGGACGATGATGCGGAGGGGGCCGCCCATGGTTCCTGAGCGTTCCGAGCGCCCGGGGCGGAACGGAGGGCGCGAGCGGGCACACGCCGGGGCGGCGATGCGCGAGCGCACGCCGTCCGCCGGGGCGCCCCCGCGGGAGCGCATGCCCGCAGGGGCCACCGCGCGCCCGCGGACCCGTCTCGACCAGCCCCTGCCGCGCCGGGCCAGGTTCCTGCCCGAATGGGACCCGGAGGCCTTCGGACGGCTCTCGGAACGGATCGCGCGGTTCCTGGGCACCGGACGGTTCATCGTCTGGATGACCTTCGTGATCATCCTGTGGGTGGTGTGGAACGTCTCGGCCCCGCGCGACCTGCGCTTCGACAGCTACCCCTTCATCTTCCTGACCCTGATGCTGTCCCTCCAGGCCTCCTACGCCGCCCCGCTGATCCTCCTCGCGCAGAACCGCCAGGACGACCGCGACCGGGTCAACCTGGAACAGGACCGCAAGCAGAACGAGCGGTCGATCGCCGACACCGAGTATCTGACCAGGGAGATCGCCGCCCTGCGGATCGGTCTCGGCGAGGTCGCCACCCGCGACTGGCTGCGCTCCGAGCTCCAGGACCTGGTCAAGGAGCTGCACGAGCGCGACGCCGACGGGCAGCGCGGGGCGAGGACCGTATTCCCGCCGGAACACCAGGGCGGGCGTGACATGGACGACCGCTGACGGGGCTCCCGGGGCCCCCGGGCGTCGCCGTACCATCGTCCTTATGGCTACGGAAGACGCGGTGCGCGAGGCACTGTCGACGGTGAACGACCCCGAGATCAACCGTCCCATCACCGAACTCGGGATGGTCAAGTCGGTGGAGATCGGTGCGGACGGAGCGGTCGCGGTCGCCGTGTACCTGACGGTCTCCGGCTGCCCCATGCGCGACACGATCACGCAGCGCGTGACGGAGGCGGTCTCGCGGGTCGAGGGCGTCACCCGTGTCGACGTCGAGCTGGACGTGATGAGCGACGAGCAGCGCCGTGAGCTGGCGTCCGCCCTGCGCGGCGGCCAGACCGAGCGGGAGGTGCCCTTCGCCAAGCCGGGCTCCCTCACCCGCGTGTACGCCGTCGCGTCCGGCAAGGGCGGTGTCGGCAAGTCCTCGGTGACGGTCAACCTGGCTGCCGCGATGGCCGCGGACGGTCTGAAGGTCGGCGTGGTCGACGCCGACATCTACGGCCACTCGGTGCCGCGCATGCTGGGCGCCGACGGCCGTCCCACCCAGGTCGAGAACATGATCATGCCGCCGTCCGCGAACGGTGTGAAGGTCATCTCGATCGGCATGTTCACCCCGGGCAACGCGCCCGTCGTCTGGCGTGGCCCGATGCTCCACCGCGCCCTCCAGCAGTTCCTCGCGGACGTCTACTGGGGTGACCTGGACGTCCTGCTCCTGGACCTCCCGCCGGGCACCGGCGACATCGCCATCTCGGTGGCGCAGCTGGTCCCGAACGCGGAGATCCTCGTCGTCACCACCCCGCAGCAGGCGGCGGCCGAGGTCGCCGAGCGCGCCGGTTCCATCGCGGTCCAGACCCACCAGAAGATCGTCGGCGTGGTGGAGAACATGTCGGGCCTGCCCTGCCCGCACTGCGACGAGATGGTGGACGTCTTCGGCACCGGCGGCGGCCAGGTCGTCGCCGACGGCCTCACCCGCACCACCGGCACCACCGTGCCCGTCCTCGGCAACATCCCGATCGACGTCCGCCTCCGCGAGGGCGGCGACGAGGGCAGGCCGGTCGTCCTCTCCGACCCCGACTCCCCTGCGGGCGCGGCCCTCCGAGCGATCGCCGGCAAGCTGGGCGGCCGCCAGCGGGGCCTGTCGGGCATGAGCCTGGGCATCACCCCGAGGAACAAGTTCTGAAGGGTCCCAGCGCCCCCTGAGGGGCGCGCAGAGCCGCGCGATCAGCCGCCAGGAGCCAGGCCCTACGGCAAGGAAGGGCACCGCAACGACGAAGCGGTGCCCTTCTCGGTCATGCGTACTCCGCGATGTCCTTGATCATGGCGAAGCCGAGCCCGTACGCGCTCATCCCTCTCCCGTACGCCCCCACGTGCACCCCTTCCCGGGTCGAGCCGGCGAGCACCCATCCGAACTCGGACTCGCGGTAGTGGAAGGGCGTCGGAACGCCGTCCACGGGCAGGGACAGCGTCGACCAGTCGGGCCCGGCGAGGTCGTCCGCGAGGACCCACGCCGTCTCGGTCTGCTGGTCCAGCCAGTCGTCTCTCAGGGCGTGGTCCAGCTGCCCTGGCCAGGTGAAGGACAGCAGCCCCACACCGGCCAGCCAAGCGGCCGAGGAGACCGACGTGGCCTCCAGCACGCCCGTGCCGTCGGCGCTGTGCCGTACGTCGTTCGCGGCGACCGTCACCACGACCGCGAACCGCTCCTTGGGCTCGTCCTCCGTGGTGACCGCGGTGAACTCGTTGCGGACCGAGGGCTCGTCGCCGTGTCCGACCGAACCGTGCTCGACGGCGCCTTCCGCCGAGGTACCGACCTGCATCAGCCAGCGCGGCCCCGTGAAGGCCTCGTCGAGGCCGTACCAAGGGAAGGGCGCCAGCAGGTAGCCGTCGACCGTGCGTCGGGCGGAGGGGAGCTGTTGTCCGCCCTCCGCGGCCGACGCCTGCGCGCCTACCCGACTCGTCGTCTCCATGTGCCCGGACGCCTCCTAGCTCTCGACGGACCGGAGCGGCCCGCCCCCCTCTCGGGCGTCGCGCTCGCTTTCCTTACGGTCCGCACAACAACAGGGCAGCATAGCCACAGCGCCCCGAGCAGCAGGGAAAGCGCCCGGCGCGTAGGACGGCGTACGGGCGGCTTCAGGCCGTACGAGGGCGTCTGACGGTATGAATCGCATCACGTACGGGAGCGTGGCAGCACGCCGGGGCACGACCCGCGGGGCAGGCGGGAGGCCCTGCGGGCGACGGTCGGGCGGACGGCTCAGGTGGCGTCCAGGTCGTACGGCGGACGCTCGTGCAGTTCGAGCTTCTCGCGCTTCTTGGTCATGTCGACGGATCCGCCGGAGGCACCGCCCGAGCCGGAACCCGAGGAGGACGACTCGGACTCACGGCCGTGGACCGCGTCCGTCAGCTCGGCCATCTCCGCCTTCAGGTCGAAGCCGTTGCGGATCTCCTTCAGCCCCAGGTCGTCGTTCTCCAGCTGCTTGCGGATGAACGTCTTGGGGTTGAGGTCCTCGAAGTCGAAGTCCTTGAATTCGGGGCCGAGTTCCTGGCGGATGTCCTGCTTGGCGCTGTCCGAGAACTCACGGATCTTACGGATGGTCCGCGTGACGTCCTGGATCACCTTCGGGAGCTTGTCCGGACCGAAGACGAGCACGGCGAGGACGACGAGCGTCACCACCTCGAGCGCACCTATGTCATTGAACACCTGAAGCTCCTTGCGATGTCCTCGGTCCCGATCCGCGGCCCTCGGCAGGTCTTCCGTGGTCCGGGCCGGGTCCACGGTACCCGGCGTTCCCGCCGGACCGGTACTGTCAGGCCGCCCCGAAACCTGGTCACGCCACGGGTTTTCCCCGCTGTTTGCCTGGCAGGAGGGGGAACGGCTCCCCCTCCTGTGAAGTTGCCGTCAATCGCGCGGCGGTGTCAGCCCCCGTCGGAGGAGCCGAGGGTCAGGGTGACCGTCTCCTCCCTGCCGTCCCGCTGGAGCGTGAGTTCGAGCCGGTCACCCGGGCGGTGGGCGCGCACCTTGACGATCAGTTCGTCGCCGGAGTGGATGCGCTGGCCGTCGACCTCGGTGATGACGTCACCCGCGCGGATGCCCGCCCGGTCGGCGGGTCCGCCCTCCTTCACGCTGCCGTCGCCGTCGTCGCCGACGCGGGCGCCGTCACCCGAGTAGTCCATGTCGAGGGTCACGCCGATCACCGGGTGCGTCGCCTTGCCCGTGTTGATCAGTTCCTCGGCGACGCGCTTGCCCTGGTTGATCGGGATCGCGAAACCGAGCCCGATCGAACCGGCCTGGCCGCCGTCCGACTCGGATCCGCTTCCGGCGGACCGGATGGCGCTGTTGATGCCGATCACCCGGGCGTTGACGTCGACGAGCGGGCCGCCGGAGTTGCCGGGGTTGATCGGTGCGTCGGTCTGCAGCGCGTCGACGTACGACACGTCGCTGCGGTCACCGCTCTCCCCGCCTGCCGTGATGGGCCGCTCCTTGGCGCTGATGATGCCGGAGGTGACGGTGTTGGCGAGGTTGAAGGGGGCGCCGATCGCCACGACCGGATCGCCGACCCGCACGTCGTCGGAGTCGCCGAGCGGCAGCGGCTTGAGCCCGCTGACCCCCGACACCTTCACGACGGCGAGGTCGTAGCCGGTGTCCCGGCCGACCAGGCTGGCGTCGGCGGTCTCACCGCCGCTGAAGGTGACCCGTATCTCTCCGTCGTCACCGGCGGGCTCCACGACGTGGTTGTTGGTGAGGATGTGGCCCCGCTCGTCGAGCACGAACCCGGTGCCGGTGCCCTGCGCGTCCGAGCCGCTGACGTGGAGCGTCACGACGCTGGGCAGCGCGCTGGCGGCGATCCCGGCGACACTGTCCGGGGCCCGCCCGCTCGTGCCGCCGCCGGACTGCGGCAGCTCGATCTCGCCGACGCCGCCGTTCCGCTCGAGATACGCGCCCACCGCCCCGCCGACGGCGCCGGACACCAGCGCGAGCAACACGGCCCCCAGCACGAGGACCTTCAAGCCTCGCTTCCGCCGCCGCGCCACGTCGTCCACGGCGGCGCCGTTCTGCTGCAACGGCCCGGAACCGGTCCACGGGTCGTAGTTCCGCCACGGGTCCCTGGGGCCCGGGGAGGCCCCTTGCGGGGCATCCGCGTACGGCGCCTGGGAGGAGTCGGCGTACGGGGGCGGAACGGGCTGAGAGGCGTCCGCCGGATACGACGGTGACGGGGGCGGGGAGCCGCCCGGCGAATGCGGCGCTGCGGGCTGGGTGCCCCCCGCATAGGACGGTGACGGAGGCTGAGCGCCGTCCCCGTAGGACGGTGCCACGGGCGGAGCAGCGTCCGCATGAGGCGGCGGCGCCGGCTGCGAGGCGTCCGGGTACGGCGCGGGCGCGTTGCCACCGGGCCGGGTGGGCTCCGCGTACGGCTGCGGGGCCGCCTGCGCCGCGTTCGCGTAGGGAGCGGGCGAGGCTGCGGCCGGCGTGTTGTACGTGCCGTGCGTGCCGTCGGCCGCGTGGACCGGCGGTGGGGCGGACACGGCCGCCTGGGGCGCCACCATGGTGGTCGCGCCGTGCGCCGGAGCCGCCGCCGCGGCCGGAACCTCGGGCGCCGGCGTCCCGGCCTGGAGCGTCTGGCCGTGTGCCACCGTCCCCGCCTGAACCGTCGTGCCGTGCGCCGGGGTCGTCGCCGGGTGCTGGACCGGTGGGGCGGGCGCCCAGGGACCGGGCTCGCCGTAGGGCGGGGTGCTGTAGGGGTCGGGGTCGTGCAGCGGCTTGGGGCGCTCAAGGGGCGTTGCCGGGCCTCCTGTGGGGCTCGGGGCGCCCATGGGCTGGGCCGCGACCACGGCGGCGGGGGGTATCGCGTCGGCCGGTGCGCTCGGTCCCGTCACGACCGGCGCCGCCACACCGCTCTCTCCCCCACCGGGCCCGGCCGGGCCCGGCTCCGCCGGCGGCCGAGTCGTCTCCCCGGTCGTGGGCGCGCTCTTCTCGAGGACGAGGCGTGTGGTCGTCTCGTCCGTCTCGGTCCGTGCGCCTGCCTCAGCGGCCGGTGCCGCCCCGCTCGGGTCGGCGCTCGGTGTCGTCGTCGCGTCGGCATGTCTCGCCGGGGCCGCGGAAACCGGCCGCTCCAGCTCGAAGTCGCCACCGTCGGCACCCCACATGGAGTGGGTCCGCGACATGTCGCTCCCCGCAGCGTCAGCCCGCGCCGGACCGTCGTGCACCGAGCCGAGGTGCTCTGTCTCGACGGGTACCGGATCGCTTCGCTCCGAGTCGCCCTCCCCCGCGTCGCCGCGCGGCGACCCGCCTCCCGACGGCTCGTCCTGCCACGACGGCTCCGCCGGCCGGGCCAGTTCGAAGTCCTCGTCGTGGGTGGGACGGCCGGGGGCCGGGATAGGTCGCTCCAACTCGAAATCGCCCCCGCCGTTCGCACTGCCGTCCGCGTCGCGAACCGCGTCCGCGGACATCCCACCGGCCCTCGAAGGCCCGTCGTGGTCCCCCGACGTCCCGGCCCCCGCGCCCTGCGCTCGGGGCCGGCTCCACCACTTCCCCTTCGTGGGCTTCCCCTCGTCCATGTTCTCCCCACACCTGGGGCCCGTCCCGAGCGGACACGGCCCACTCTGGATTCAACCAGGTTCGCGGGCCGGCGCGCAGAACTCGGTGTCAGCGGAGGGCAGGCGAGGTGGGAGTGGGGGACGAGGTGGTGTCAGGGGCCGTCAGCAGGCCCGGCGGGGCGAGCTCGGGCGCCTGCGGCCACGTCGTCAGCCGGAGCGGCGGGACCGTCGGGAGCGGGCGTATGAGTGGGGACATGACGGCCGCGCCCGCCAGGACGGGCGTGGTCAGCGGGTCCGCGGCCCCGCGGAGCTGACCGCCCGCCGCCGGGATGCCGGGCAGCAGGGGCGCGGAGACCTCCGTCGGCGCCACCGGTACCTCGGCCGCGGCCCGCTGGCCCTGCCCGAGAAGGGGACCGACGGTCCCGCGGCGACGCTGCGCCTCGGGGCTGGTGGCCGCTCCGGTGGTCTGGTTCCTCAGAGGTGTGACATTGCTGCCGGAGCCGGCGCCGCCTCGGGCGTCCACCGTCTCGGCGGGCACACCGGTGGTCATGCCGCCCAGCGCGATCGCGGCCAGCGACACCGCGCCGGCCGCCACGAACGCGAAACGCATACCGCGCGAGGCCGAACGCTCGACCTCGTGCCGGCTCACGTCGTGGATCCGAAAGCCGCGGTGACCCGTGGCCGCGCGCTCCTCGGCGGTCCCGTCCTGCCGGTCGCCGCCGCTGTCCCCGTCCGCGGAGAGTGTGCCTCCTCCTCCGGGGAAGCCGCGATCACCCGACGCGGAGCGCCCGTTGAGCGCTCCACGGTCGCCGAGGAGGCCCCGGGCGCCGAGGAAGCCACGCTCACCGAGGAAGCCGCGTCCGGCGGTCAGGCCCCGGCCACCGAGCAGCCCACGGCCTTCCGAGGGCGACAGCGTGCCGCCGTGCGGACCCGAGGGGACGTATCCGAAGGGGTCCCCGGCGGGGCCGAAGACGCCGAAGTCGGCGAAGTCCCTGTCGTCGGAGGAGTCGAGGGGGAGTCCGGGGCCGCCGGGCGTCCCCCGGAGTCTTCCTGCGAGGTCTCCGCCGTCCAGCGGGGAGCCGCCGTCGAGGTCGCCGCCCGCCGGGAGCATCTGGAGCCGGGCCAGGAAACTCTCGGAGGGAGGCGGCGGAGCGGCCTCCGCGAAGACGTTCTTCAGTCGGCGCTGGGCGTCCGCCTCCGCCTTGCACTTCGGACACGTGGCCAGATGTGCCAGGACGCGTTCGCGCGCCTCATGACCGAGCTCTCCGTCGACCAGCGCGGACAGTCGGTCTCCCAGGTGCTGCTCAGCAGGGGTGGGCCGGGATCCACTCACGCGGTCGCGCCCCCTCCTCCCAGCGCGGGCACCCGGGGCACCGTGAAGCCGCGGCGCTGCTCGGCCCGGGCTTCCGGGGAGCGGTGCGCGAGAGCCTTGCGGAGCTGGGAGCGGCCGCGGTGGATCCGGGAGCGGACCGTGCCGAGCTTGACGCCGAGGGTGGCGGCGATCTCCTCGTACGACAGTCCTTCGATGTCGCAGAGGACGACGGCGGCACGGAACTCCGGCGCGAGGGTGTCGAGGGCCTGCTGGACGTCGGCGTCGAAGTGCGCGTCGTTGAAGATCTGCTGGGGGGTGGGCTCACGGCTGGGCAGGCGCTCCGCCGCGTCCTCACCGAGGGCGTCGAAGCGGATGCGCTGCTTGCGCCGGACCATGTCCAGGAAGAGGTTCGTGGTGATGCGGTGCAGCCAGCCCTCGAAGGTGCCGGGCGTGTAGGTCGACAGGGAGCGGAAGACGCGGACGAAGACCTCCTGGGTGAGGTCCTCGGCGTCGTGCTGGTTGCCGGTGAGACGGTAGGCGAGGCGGTAGACCCGGCCGGTGTGGGTGCTGACGATCTCCTCCCAGGTGGGCGGAGTCCACGCCTGCGCGTGCGCGTCCGTGGTGAAGGTCGCAGTCTGCGCTCCGCGTGCGGCGGAAGCGTCGGCGTGGCTTTGGTCAGCGGTGTCGTTCACGGATTTCGGCCTACCCGCCGATCCGAGGAAGCGCCGCAGCACTCCTCCCCGATCCACAGGTGCGGCCGCACCTCCCCTATCGGCTCTGGTGGTGTCCAGTGGAGCCCCTACCATAGCCACCTCGCCCGTTAGCTCCGGATAAGCGGTTTTACGAGAAATTGATGTGTGCCGATGCGGCTCATACCGCTGATCCGGCAGATCCGGCTCATATGGCTTTGTCAGCACCTGCACCGGCGCCTGCTCGCCGTACCGATCCATCACTTGACCCCCGTCGCGGCCCCCGTCACTCACTCATCCCTTTAAACGACCGGTCCCATCAGCAGGTTCCCGGCGGCAACGGATACAGTCACGCCCAGGTATCCGCGGGTACATAAGGAGAGGGTCATTACCGGCAACCGGCTGACGAGCTGGGCGTTCGCCGACGCCTTTGTCGCCGAGGACGACGCGCTGCGCTGGGCTCGCGACCGGGCTCGGGAAGCAGGGCTGCGCTCGGTGGCGCCCGGCACAGGCGCCGCGTTGAGCATGCTCGCCGCCTCCGTGGACGCCAAGGCGGTCGCGGAGATCGGTACCGGGACCGGTGTCTCCGGTATCCATCTGCTGCACGGCATGCGGCCGGACGGCGTGCTGACCACCGTCGATCCGGAGCCGGAGCACCAGCAGTTCGCCCGGCAGGCGTTCCGCGCGGCCGGCTTCGCCAGCAACCGCGCGCGCTTCATCCCGGGCCACGCCCTCGACGTGCTGCCCCGGCTCGCGGACTCCGGGTACGACCTCGTCTTCTGCGACGGCGACCGGCTGGAGAGCCTCGACTACCTCGCTGAATCGTTGCGTCTGCTCAGACCGGGTGGCCTGGTCGCCTTCGAGGGTGTCTTCGCCAACGGCCGCACCGTCGACTCGGGCCCGCAGCCCACCGAGGTCATACGCCTGCGGGAGCTGCTGCGCACGGTCCGGGAGAGCCCCGAGCTGGTGCCCTCCCTGCTTCCGGTGGGCGACGGGCTGCTCTGCGCGGTCAAGCGCTGACGCCCCGCGCCCGCCCCCGTACCGCCCGCACACCCCGGTCCGTCTGCCGGACCGCCCCGCCTCCACCGCTCACCCGTACGACAAACAGTGCCCCGGCACCGCCGAGGGGCGGTGCCGGGGCAGCTGAAAGGGTACGGGTCGCTACGCGCGTCAGCCGACGACCTTCTTGAGGGCGTCGCCGAGGGCGTCGGCCTCGTCAGGGGTCAGCTCGACGACGAGCCGACCGCCGCCTTCGAGCGGAACGCGCATGACGATGCCCCGCCCCTCCTTGGTCACCTCGAGCGGGCCATCGCCCGTCCGCGGCTTCATGGCCGCCATGCTCGTTCCCCTTCCTGAAACCAGCTCATCGCCAAAGCCGACGGCCCTGGAGGGCAGGCGCGGGCCCACCTGGGGACACGCGACACCGGCATCGAACACATTGCTTCCAGGCCATTATCCCGCATCTCATGACCCGATGACCAACATCAGTTGGCATCGCTTGCGCAACGCGCGCGAGCAAAACCACTCAATTCGGCGATGTGGCTGCGATACTGCGCCACCACAGCTGCCTCGGTGGCCGCTCGGCCGATCGTGATTCTTTGACGCAGGTCACACGTCCGGCCCGCGCCACCGCCGTTGATCTCCGACATGCTGTGCTGTGACGCAGGGCGTACCGACCAGTACGTCACCAGCCGCGACACCGGAGGGGTAACCGCCATGGCCGACACCGTGCTCTACGAGGTGCACGACGGACTCGCGACGATCACGCTGAACCGCCCCGAGGCGATGAACGCGCTGAACATCGCGACCAAGGTCGCGCTGCGGGAGGCCGTGGAGTCCGCCGCCGGGGACGGCGCGGTACGGGCCGTGCTGCTCACCGCCGCCGGGGACCGGGCCTTCTGTGTGGGGCAGGACCTGAAGGAGCACATCGGGCTGCTCATCGAGGACTCGACGCAGGTCATGAACACGGTCAAGGAGCACTACAACCCCATCGTGAAGGCGATCGCCGGTATGCGGAAGCCGGTGGTGGCGGGTGTGAACGGGGTCGCCGCCGGCGCCGGCCTGGGGTTCGCGCTGGCCGCGGACTACCGGGTGGTCGCCGACACCGCCGCGTTCAACACGTCCTTCGCCGGGGTCGCGCTCACCGCCGACTCCGGGGTCTCGTGGACCCTGCCGCGCGTCATCGGGCCCGGCAGGGCCGCCGATCTGCTGCTGTTCCCGCGCAGCATCAAGGCCCAGGAGGCGTACGAGCTGGGGATGGTCAACCGGGTCGTGCCGGCGGCCTCCCTGCGGGAAGCGGCCGGGCAGGTGGCACGGATGCTGGCCGACGGGCCCACGGTGGCATACGCGGCGATCAAGGAGGCGATGGCCTACGGGTTCTCGCACTCGCTGGCCGACACCCTGGACAAGGAGGACGAGCTCCAGACCCGGGCGGGCGCGTCGGAGGACCACGCGATCGCCGTGCGGGCCTTCGTGAACAAGGAGACGCCGAAGTATCTGGGCCGCTGAGACCGGCCCCGGCCGCCGCTCCCCACCGCGAAGGACCCCTTAGAGCTGCGCCCTTCTCGCCGCACAGGTCTCCAGGTGGTCGTCCACCAGGCCGCACGCCTGCATCAGTGCGTACGCCGTCGTCGGGCCGACGAAGCGGATGCCCTGTTTCTTCAGGGCCTTGGAGAGGGCGGTGGACTCGGGGGTGACCGCGGGGACGTCGGCGAGGGTCTTCGGGACCGGGCGGGCGGCGGCGTCGGGGGCGTGGGACCAGATCAGGGTGTCCAGGTCGCCGGGGGCCCAGTCCGCGAGGACCCGGGCGTTGGCGACCGTGGCCTCGATCTTGGCGCGGTTGCGGATGATGCCGGGGTCGGCGAGGAGCCGTTCCTTGTCGGCCTCGGTGAAGGCGGCCACGTCGGCGATCCGGAAGCCGGAGAAGGCCGCGCGGAAGCCCTCGCGGCGGCGCAGGATCGTGATCCAGGAGAGGCCGGACTGGAAGGCCTCCAGGCAGAGCCGCTCGTACAGCGCGTCGTCGCCGTGGACCGGGCGGCCCCATTCCTCGTCGTGGTACGCCACGTAGTCCTCGGTGGACAGGGCCCAGGGGCAGCGCAGGGCGCCGTCGGGGCCTGCGAGGGCGGTGCCGTCGCTCACCGGTGCTCGCCCTCCTCCGGCTTGCGCAGGGACGTCATGGTGGCCGCGCGGGCGCCGGCGAGCGCGGACTCCAGGTCCGCGATCCGGGCGTCCCGCTCGGCGATCTCGGCGCTGAGGCGGCTGAGGGCGTCGTCGACGTCCACCATGCGGTAGCCGCGCACGGCGACCGGGAAGCGGAGGGCCTCCACGTCGGCGCGGTTGACCGGGCGGTCGGCCGGCAGCGGGTCCTGGAGCCGCTCGGCCGCGGCCTCCGGCAGGGCCGCGCTGTCGCCGCCGCCCACCACGGCCAGCGTCACCGCCGCCACCACGACCGCGAGCGCGACGACCAGGAACAAGAACATGAACATCGCTGGGGTCCCCTCGAGTGTGTCCGCTCCGATCGTGCCATGCGAGTCTGACAGTTAAGGTCGCAGGCTGTTGGCCAGGGCGGTCAATCGGCGGGACGTACCGGGAGAGGGCACAGCGGATGCTCAGGCTGGGCAAGCGGGAATTCGGCACGCACGAGCCGGTGATCATGGCGATCGTGAACCGGACCCCCGACTCCTTCTACGACCAGGGGGCCACGTTCCAGGACGAGCCGGCACTCGCGCGGGTGGAGCAGGCGGTCGCCGAGGGGGCCGCGATCATCGACATCGGCGGGGTGAAGGCCGGGCCCGGCGAGGAGGTCACCGCCGATGAGGAGGCGCGGCGCACGGTGGGGTTCGTGGCCGAGGTGCGGCGGCGGTTCCCCGAGGTGATCATCAGCGTCGACACCTGGCGGCACGAGGTGGGGGAGGCCGTCTGCGAGGCCGGGGCGGATCTTCTGAACGACGCGTGGGGCGGGGTCGATCCGCGGCTGGCGGAGGTGGCGGCGCGGTACCGGGTGGGGCTGGTGTGCACGCACGCGGGTGGCTCCGAGCCTCGTACCCGCCCGCATCGGGTCGAGTACGACGACGTCATGGCCGACGTCCTGCGGGTGACCGTGGGGCTGGCCGAGCGGGCCGTGGCGCTGGGGGTGCCCCGGGAGTCCGTGATGATCGACCCCGGGCACGACTTCGGGAAGAACACGCGGCACAGCCTCGAGGCGACCCGGCGGCTCGGGGAGATGGTGGCCACGGGGTGGCCCGTGCTGGTGTCGCTGTCCAACAAGGACTTCGTGGGGGAGACGCTGGACAAGCCGGTGAAGGAGCGGGTGGTCGGGACGTTGGCGACCACGGCGGTGTCGGCGTGGCTGGGGGCGCAGGTGTACCGGGTGCATGAGGTGGCCGAGACGAAGCAGGTGCTCGACATGGTGGCGTCGATCGCCGGGCACCGGGCTCCGGCGGTTGCCCGGCGGGGGCTGGCGTAGGGGGCCTCGCCCGCTGCCCCGCCCCGCCCCGGCCCGTCCCGTCACCAGGGGCCGCGCCCCTTCGGCCCGCTTCTGGGGGCCGCGCCCCGGGAGAAGCGCGGGCTGAGCCCCCTGCTTCTCCCGGGGGGGTCTGTCAGCGGCCCGCCTCCTTCGAGACCAGGGCCACCGCCTCGTCCACGTCGTCGGTGACGTGGAACAGGGTCAGGTCCTTCTTCGCGGCCTTGCCCTCGGCCACGAGCGTGTGGGTGAGCCAGTCGACCAGGCCGCTCCAGTAGGACTCGCCGAAGAGGACGATCGGGAAGCGGGTGACCTTCTGGGTCTGGACGAGCGTGAGGGCCTCGAAGAGTTCGTCGAGGGTGCCGAGGCCGCCCGGCAGGACCACGAAGCCCTGGGCGTACTTGACGAACATCATCTTCCGGACGAAGAAGTAGCGGAAGTTGAGGCCGATGTCGACGTACGGGTTGAGGCCCTGCTCGAAGGGCAGCTCGATGCCGAGCCCGACGGAGGTGCCGCCGGCTTCGAGGGCGCCCCTGTTGGCCGCCTCCATGGCCCCGGGGCCGCCGCCGGTGATGACGGCGAAGCCGGCCTCCACGAGGCCGCGGCCGAGCCGGACGCCCGCCTCGTACTCGGGTGAGCCGGCCGGCGTCCGGGCGGAGCCGAAGACACTGATCGCGGGCGGGAGTTCGGCGAGCGTGCCGAATCCCTCGATGAACTCGGACTGGATGCGCAGGACCCGCCAGGGGTCGGTGTGGACCCAGTCCGAGGGGCCGCCCGCGTCCAGCAGCCGTTGGTCGGTCGTGCTCGCCTGCACCTGGGTGCGTCTGCGCAGCACCGGCCCGAGCCGCTGTTCCTCCGGTGGCTGGTTCCTGCCCTCGGGGTTGCCGGTCGCCATGTCCGCTCCCTCCGCCGTGCTGGTGGTTCGGTTCAGCGTAGATCCACGCGGGTTACGGGCGGGGGACGCAAGCGTGTCCGCCGCGATCCGCCACCGACGCGTTCCGATGCCCGCCGATATGCGCTGATTCATCTCCAGCGGTCCACCGGCCGAATCCCTTCGGTGCCTCACGCGGTGAGCCAGGCCCGCAGCCGCTCCTCCCCCGCCAGGATCTTCGCGGTCTCCACGCGTTCGTCCCGCTTGTGCGCCAAGTGCGGGTTCCCGGGGCCGTAGTTGACCGCGGGCACGCCGAGCGCGCTGAAGCGGGAGACGTCCGTCCAGCCGTACTTGGGCGAGGGGGTGCCGCCGACCGCCTCGATGAAGGCGGCGGCGGCCGGGTGGGAGAGGCCGGGCAGCGCGCCGGGGCTGTGGTCGTCGACCACGAACTCCTCGACGCCGCAGTCGGCGAACACCTCACGGACGTGGGCGACGGCCTCCTCCTCCGTACGGTCCGGCGCGTAACGGAAGTTGACCGTGACCACGCACTCGTCGGGGATGACGTTGCCGGCGACGCCGCCCGAGATGCCGACCGCGTTCAGGCCCTCGCGGTACTCCAGGCCGTCGATGACCGGGTAACGCGGCTTGTACTCGGCGAGACGGGCGAGAATCGGGGCGGCAGTGTGGATGGCGTTGGAGCCCATCCAGCCGCGGGCGGAGTGGGCGCGTTCGCCCTTCGTCCTCAGCAGGACCCGCAGGGTGCCCTGGCAGCCGCCCTCGACCTGGCCGTCGGAGGGCTCCAGGAGGACGGCGAAGTCGCCCTCCAGCCACTCGGGGTGCGCCTCGGAGATGTGCTTCAGGCCGTTCAGCTCGGCGGCGACCTCCTCGTTGTCGTAGAAGACGAAGGTCAGGTCGCGGTTCGGGGACGGCACCGTGGCCGCGATGCGCAGCTGGACCGCGACGCCGGCCTTCATGTCGCAGGTGCCGCAGCCCCACAGGACACCGTCCTCGTCGAGGCGGGAGGGGACGTTGTCGGCGATGGGCACGGTGTCGATGTGGCCGGCCAGGATCACCCGCTCCGCCCGCCCCAGCCGCGTACGGGCGACGACGTTGTTGCCGAAGCGCTCGACCGCGAGGTGCGGCAGGGCGCGCAACGCGGTCTCGATCGCGTCCGCGAGCGGCTTCTCGGTGCCGCTCTCGGAGGGGAAGTCGACGAGCTGCGCGGTCAGCCGCGCGGCGTCCAGCGTGAGGTCAATCGGGGTGTCGGCCATGTCCTCGACCCTAACGCGCCGCCCGTACGGTCCCGGCTGCCGACGGGTTCAGGCCGCCGGCGACGAGGTTGTCCACAACCCGGGCACGTTCGCATTACCCTCCAGTACCTTGTACGGCGTGCCAGAGTCGTACACCGTTTCTCCGCATCCCCGCCCCCGTCGCCGTGGGGGCTGCTTCCTGCGTTTCGCGGCGGCGTTCGTCGTGCTGCTCGCCCTGGGGGCGTATCTGACCATGCAGTATCTGACCGGGGGCAACGGCACACCGAAGTGCAAGGTGGTGTCGGCCGAGGACGAGAAGACGTCGTACGAGTTCACCCCCGAGCAGGCGGCGAACGCGGCGACGATCTCGGCCGTCGGCACCTCCCGCGGCCTGCCCGAGCGTGCCGTGACGATCGCGCTGGCGACCGCGCTCCAGGAGTCGGCCCTGCGCAACATCGCGCACGGCGACCGGGACTCCCTGGGGCTGTTCCAGCAGCGCCCGTCGCAGGGCTGGGGCACCGAGCGGCAGATCCAGGACCCCGTCTACGCGGCGGGCGAGTTCTACGAGCATCTGGTCAAGGTCGCGGACTACGAGGAGCTGCCGCTGACCGTGGCCGCCCAGCGGGTACAGCGCAGCGGCTATCCCGACGCCTACGCCAAGCACGAGCCGGACGCCACGCTGCTGGCCGCCGCGCTGACCGGCCGGGCGGCGGCCACGCTGACCTGCGAGGGGCGCCGGGAGGTGTCCGCCACGGCGTACGGCGGCGGCCCCGAGGCGGTGCGCAGCGCGCTCGCGCGGGACTTCGGGGACAAGATGTTCGAGACGGCCGGGGCCGTGGTGAAGTCCTCGCGTTCCGCCGCGTCCGCGACCGCCTCGGGTTCGACCGGTGCCCCGCCGGCGGCCGGGGCGACTCCGAGCCCGGCCGTCTCCGCCCTCACCATCCCCGTGTCGGACGCCGGAGGCGCCGGCGACATGCGGCGGCGCGGCTGGGAGCTGGCGCACTGGGCCGTCGCGAACTCCTCCCGGCTGGGTGTCGAGCGCGTCTCGTACGCCGGGCGGGAGTGGGTCGCCGAAGGCCGGGCCGGCGCGTGGCGCAAGGCCGTGGGGGCGGGATCCACGGCCGAGGTCCGCATCGTCACGGCACGGTAGAGGTCCGCTTCCGCCGGGGACGACCGGACGCCAGAGGTCCGCGTCGCCCCGGGGCGTCACGGTGCGGCGGGTCCGAATCGTCCCTGGACAGCAGGGCTCGACGCTCACCCGTCAGAGGCATGTGCGGCGCGTCGGGTGGACGGGGTGCCCGAGTCCCGGCCTGCTCACCCTTGTCTCTCCACACCCCTTGGGAGAGCGGAGCGGTAAGGATTCAGCACACAGTCGAACCGCGTGCCGTTCATCCTCTTTTGCACGCATTCGATAATGCGACGCATTGCCAACTCTTTACGTCGGGCCGCCGCAACCTTCGCGGACCTCGAGCGGTAATCACTGCGTCCGAGCCCGGGGTGACCCCATCAACTCCCGGGCGAGGTCGGACACTTCACCGTTCTCTTCCGTCAAAGGAGCACCATGTCCCTCCCCCTGACCCGCCGGATCGCCAATGCCGCGCTGCTGACCGCAGCGGGAGCGGCCTCCGTGGTCGGTGCGGCCGGCTCCGCGAGCGCGGCGCCCGAACTACCGGCCACCCCGGACCTGGGCGGTCTGTCCGCCGTGGACGGGGCGAACGCCGGCAGCACGGTTGACGGCGCGACGCAGAGCGTCACCGGCGTCGCGAGCAACGTCGGCGGCAAGGCGGCCAAGGAGACGCTGCCGACCGTGAGCAGGACCGGCGGGAAGGCCGCCAAGCAGACGGCGCCCGTCGCGCAGAAGACCGCCGGGGACGCCGCGGGCACCGCCGGGGCGGCCCTGGGTGACGCGGCCAAGGGCGCGACGAAGAGCGGGCTGCCGACGGACACGGT
Source organism: Streptomyces sp. NPDC042364 (assembly GCF_056437585.1). Classification (NCBI taxonomy): domain Bacteria; kingdom Bacillati; phylum Actinomycetota; class Actinomycetes; order Kitasatosporales; family Streptomycetaceae; genus Streptomyces; species Streptomyces sp. NPDC042364. The sequence continues at coordinate 26,524 of NZ_JBWKAJ010000031.1, forward strand.
CACCAAGGGCGGGCTGCCGACGGACTCCGTCGCCAAGGGCGGGCTGCCGACGGACTCCGTCGCCAAGGGCGGGCTGCCGACGGACTCCGTCGCCAAGGGCGGGCTGCCGACGGGCAAGCTGCCGGTCAAGAGCCCGCTCGGCTGACACCTGGTCCAGCGTGCGAGGGGCCCGGGGGCTTCCCCGGGCCCTTTCGGCTGTGCGGCCGGAGCTATGCCCCGGTTGCTCCGGTCAGACGGGCCACCGCTGCCGCGACCCGCTCGTCCGTGGCCGTGAAGGCCACACGGACGTGGTGCTCGCCCGCGGGGCCGTAGAAGTCGCCGGGGGCCACGAGGATGCCCAGGCCGGCGAGGTGGGCGACCGTGCTCCAGCAGGACTCGTCCCGGGTGGCCCAGAGGTACAGGCTGGCCTCGCTGTGTTCGATGCGGAAGCCGTGGCGCTCCAGGGCGTCGCGGAGGGCGGCACGGCGGGCGGCGTAGCGGTCGCGCTGTTCGCGGACGTGGGCGTCGTCCCCGAGGGCGGCGACCACGGCGGCCTGGGTGGGGGCCGAGGTCATCATGCCGCCGTGCTTGCGGATCTGCAGGAGCGGGTTCAGGACGGCCGGGTCGCCCAGCAGGAAGGCCGCGCGGTAGCCCGCCAGGTTGGAGCGCTTGGAGAGGGAGTGGACGGCCACGATGCCGTCGTACGAGCCGCCGTTGACCTCCGGGTGCAGGACCGAGACGGGGTCCGCCTCCCAGCCCAGCTCCAGGTAGCACTCGTCGGAGAAGAGCAGGATGCCGTGCTCACGGGCCCAGGCCACGATCCGGGTCAGCTCCTCCTGGGAGAGGACCTTGCCGGTGGGGTTGGAGGGCGAGTTCAGCCAGAGGAGCTTCAGCCCCTCGGGGTCGAGCCTCGTCGGGTCGTCGTAGACCTCATGCTCGGCACGGGCGAGGCGGGCGCCCACCTCGTACGTCGGGTACGCGAGGCGCGGATACGCCACCCGGTCGCCGGGGCCGAGGCCGAGCTGGGTGGGGAGCCAGGCGACCAGTTCCTTGGAGCCGACGATCGGCAGGACGTGGCGGTGGGTGATCCCGCGGGCGCCGAGGCGGCGCTCGGCCCAGCCGGTGATCGCGTCACGCAGTTCGGGGGTGCCCCAGACGGTCGGGTAGCCCGGCGAGTCGGCCGCGGCCACCAGCGCCTTCTGGATCAGCTCGGGGACCGGGTCGACCGGGGTGCCCACGGAGAGGTCGACGATGCCGCCTGGGTGGGCGGCGGCCGTCGCCTTGTACGGCTCCAGCTTGTCCCAGGGGAAGGTGGGGAGACGATCGCTGACTGCGGACACGGGATCTGGCTCACTTTCTCGTACGTACGTTCCCGTGCGCCGAGGGCGCAGCGTACGCACTGCTCGTACGGCGAACGCCTCGGTCCCGTACGGCGATCATGGTGATCGGACCGTACGGGACCGAGGCGGCGCTGGACGCGGGCCGCCGGCCGGGCGGGCCCGCGGCGTCACTGCCTCAGGCCTGCGGCGGCAGGGCGGCGATGAAGGGGTGGTCGCGCTCGATCAGGCCGAGCTTGCTCGCACCGCCCGGGGAGCCGAGCTCGTCGAAGAACTCGACGTTCGCCTTGTAGTAGTCCTTCCACTCCTCCGGAGTGTCGTCCTCGTAGAAGATCGCCTCGACCGGGCAGACCGGCTCACAGGCGCCGCAGTCGACGCATTCATCCGGGTGGATGTAGAGGGACCGCTGACCCTCGTAGATGCAGTCGACCGGGCACTCCTCGATGCACGCCTTGTCCTTGACGTCGACACAAGGCTGCGCGATGACGTAGGTCACGCTGTCGTTCCTCCTCGATAGGGCGCTGGCGGGCCTCCTCAGGCTCCGCCGCCTGGCGCGCGGGAGCGCGGCGTCGTCGATGCCCGCACCTAGTATCTCCGTTCCTGGGCATGATCCGAACAGGAGGGGTGAACTGACCTGTGGAAATCTCTGCCGGTGGACGTCTCGAGATCCGCGTTTCCGCCGCTGACGTGGGAAAACGCGTTTCGGTGCGGCGCGTTGCCGAGGATGCCGCCGCGGGTCGGAAATTCACCGACACGGTCGGTGTTCTCACATCATGGGACGACGGCGTGCTGCTGATCACCCGCAGGGACGGGGAACGCGTACGGATCGAGGAGTCCTCGCTGGTGGCGGGGAAGGTGGTGCCCGCCGCGCCCGCCCGCCGGCGGGGACCCGCGGCCTCGTACGAGGAACTGGCGCGTGTCTCGGCGCGGGCCTGGCAGCCGGTCGAGCGGGAGTCGCTCGGCGGGTGGGAGCTGCGGGCCGCCTCCGGCTTCACCCGGCGCGCCAACTCGGTGCTGCCCCTCGGTGATCCCGGCATACCCCTGGACGAGGCTCTGACGGCCGTACGCGGCTGGTACGCGGCCCGGGGGCTGCCCGCGTACATACAGCTGGCCACGGGCGGCGAGGGCACCCAGGAGCTGCTCTGCGCGGCGGTGGAGGAGCGCGGGTGGAGCCGGGAGGTGACCGCCGAGCTGTGGATCGGGGCCCTCGCGCCGGTCGCGGACCGGGAGGCACCCGGTGTGCGGCTGTCCCGGACGGCGGACGAGGCGTGGCTGAGCCGCTACCAGCGCAAGGGCGTGAGCGAGGTCGCGCTGAAGGTGCTCGGCAGCGGGCCCTCGGTGTGGTTCGCGACGGTGCCGGCGGCCGAGGGGGCCCCGCCGGCGGCGATCGGGCGGTGCGTCGTGGACGGGCGGTGGGCCGGTTTCGCGGCCGTGGAGGTCGATCCTGCGCGGCGCCGGGAGGGGCTGGCGACGACCGTGATGGCCGCGCTGGCCCGGCGGGCGCTGGACGAGGGGGCCTCGGCGGGCTGGCTCCAGGTGGAGACGGACAACGCGGCGGCGCGGGCGCTGTACGCGGGCATGGGCTTCGCGGCGCACCACGCGTACCACCACTATCGGGCGCCCGAGGAGGCCGGTGACCGGGCCGGCTTCGGTGGCGATTCCGCGGGTTCCGGTTCCGAGTCGTATCGATCGTCATGAGCGGGCAGCACCCTGACATGCGTGCCCCACTTCCTCCGGAGCCGGAGCGGGCCGCTGAGGTCCGACGGCGGTTCGCCGCGGAGGCTCGGGCCGAGCGGCCCGATCTCGCCACGCTCTGCCTGCTCGTGGGGGCCGCGGGCGACGGGGCCCTGGACGACGACGGCCTCGACGCCGCGCAGATCGAACTCGACCGGCTCGCGGGGCTGCTGCCGTACCGTCCCGGAGGTCCGCGGGCGTGGGCGCTCGCGCTGGCGGGGCTGCTCGGGGACCGGTGCGGGTTCCGCGGCTCCGCCGCGGACTACCAGCGGCTGGAGTCGTCGTTGCTCCACCGGGTGCTGGACCGGCGGCGGGGGCTGCCGATCCTGCTGTCCGTGGTGTGGACGGAGGTGGCCCGGCGGGCGGGGGCCCCGGTGTACGGCGTCGCGCTGCCCGGGCACTTCGTCGTGGGTTTCGGGCCCGCCGAGGAGCAGGTGCTGGCGGATCCGTTCGACGGGGGGCGGGTGCTCACCGGGAGCGATGCGAGGACGCTGGTCGCGGGCGCGACGGGGGGTCCGCTGGAGCCGGGGATGCTGCGGCCGGCCGATCCGCTGGACGTCGTGCTGAGGGTCCTGAACAACGTGCGGGCGTGGGCCGCCGCCCGGCCGGAGCGGTCGGACGTGGCGTTGTGGGCGATCGAGCTGTCGCTGGCGCTGCCCTCGCGTCCGGCCAGGTTGCGGTACGAGTGGGCGCGGTTGCTGGTGCAGCGGGGGGAGTTTCTGCGCGGGGCCGCCGAGTTGGAGGCGTACGCGGATGTGGTGGCCGGGGTGGACGAGAGCGCGGCGGAGCGGGTGCGGCGGCAGGCGGGGGCGGCTCGGGCGCGGTTGAACTAGTAGGGCCTGTCGTTTGGATCACGCCTGGACCTCGGGGCGCGGCACGCACACCGGCGGCGTGCGCGCGCTCACCGCGGGTCCCGGGGCGGTGGACGGCTGCGGGTGCGTTGTGGCTGGTCCCGCGGTTCCCCGCGCCCCTGACTCGGCTGCCCTGGACGGTGTTCTCCGTGCGCCGCCCCGTCACCGGGCAGTCTCCTGCGGGCGGAGAGACAGCGGGGCGACAGACGCGGAGGGGGCACCCGGTGTGCCTCCGGGTGCCCCCTCCGCGTCGTGCTCCGTCAGGTCGGGTTGGTGTCGATCACGGCGACCCTGTCGGTCTTGCTCTTCAGGGCCAGGCGGAGGGCGCCGTAGACGTCCTTGGCGTTGACCGGGGTCTTGTCGCCGTTGGCCCGGGTGATCAGGACGCCGTCGAAGGTGCCGCCGTACAGCTCCTCCAGGGCCTTCTCGTCGTAGGAGTCGACGAGCTTGCCGTCGACGGCCTTGACGGTGAGGAACTTCCACAGGGAGTTCTCGGGGCTCAGCTTGACGCTGTGCGCGGCGTCCGTCTGCACGGTGACGATGGCGGACATCGCCGGCTGCGCGAAGTCCTTCATGAACCGGTCGACCTCGGCCTTGCCGACCGACGGCTCCCTGGCCGTGGTCGGGAGGCTCACGGCGGGGGCCGTACCCGTCTCGACCTGGGTGCGGTAGGCCTCCTCGACGGCGTCGGACGACTGGTCGACGGCGATGCCCTTGCCGGACTTGCCGTAGACGGCGACGGCCTTGCCCGGCTCGTACTTCACGGTGCCGTCGCTCGCCGAGCCGGAGCTGCCCGCGGCGCGCTCCAGCGCGGCCCGGAGCTTCTCCTCGTCGACGGGCATGACGGGCTCGACGACCCGCTTCTGCCCGAAGAGGGATCCGATCACGGAGACCGGGTTGTAGTCGCTGACGGCGGCGACACGGACCGTGTCCTGCATGTCGAACTGGAGACCGGCCTGGTCCGGCCGGAGGGTGACCGTGTCGCCGTCGACCGCGAGCTTCAGCTCCTTGTTCATATGGTCGGCGAAGGCCTGGTCCAGCTTGTTGACCGCCTCGTCGCGGGTGCCGCCGCCGATGTCGACGCCGAGGACGGTGGTGCCCTTGGGGACGTCGGAGTGGTTCATGAGGAGACCGGCGCCGTACACACCGCCGGCGAGGACGACCACGCCGCCGCCGAGGAGTGCCAGCTTGCTGCGGCCCTTCTTCTTGGCCGGCTTGGCGGCCTTCGCGGCCTTGCCCCCGCCGGGCTTCTGCTGCTGCGTACCGGGGTCGGGCAGCTTCGGCGGGGTGTGCCGGGTCGCGCCGTCGACGCCGTCCGGGCCGAAGGGGGCGCCCTGTATGCCCGGGGGTACGACGGGGATGCCGCTGGTCAGGGTGTGCCCGGACGGGTTGTCCAGAGAGCCGGGGCCGCCGTGGCCGGGGGTGCCGGACTCGCCGGCGGGACGCTGCGGGGTGAGCACCGCGGTGTCGTCACTGAGGCCGCCGCCGGGGTGGGCGTAGTCCGCGCCGACCGGGGAGGTGAAGTCGGCGGCGGCACCGAAGGGGTCGTTCGGGGTCGCGGGCGGGCCGAGGGGGCTGTCGCCGGTGACGGGGCCTCCGGTGGGGCCCGCCGGGCCGGAGGGGCCGGAGGGGCCGCGCCCGGTGCCGTTGCCCGAGAAGTACGGCAGGTCCTCGCGGTCGGACGTGGCGGCGGCGAGCGCGGCCGACACGTCGAAGGAGCCGGTGCCGCCGCCGTGGCCGGGAGCCACCGGTCCGGCGCTGGTGGCACCGGGGAGCCCGGCACCGTTCGTACCGCCGGGCCGGGGGGCGCCGCTCGCGCCGGGGCGGGGGCCGCCGGGCTGGGCGGAGGGGGCGCCGGGCGGCCTGCCTGCGCCGTTGCCACCGCCGGGGCGGGTGGCCGGGCCGCCGGTCACGGCCGCCGTTCCGGCGGAGAACCCGGCGCCGTTGGTGCCACCGCCGCCGGGGGCCTTGCCCGCGGGGGAGCTCTTGCGTGGCGCGAACCAGTCGCTCGCCGGCTTGTCGTCGGCCGCCTGGGACGGCTCCGGCGCGGGGGCCGGGGTGTCCGTCAGCACGGGCATGGCGGTGGCGCCGGTGGTCTCCGACTCGGAGCCGGCGTCGTCCGCCGCGCTCTCGCCGTCACCGACCGGCTTGCGCACGACGACCGGCGGGATCGGCCGGGACCCGGGGATGTTGATCCGGACCCGCGTCGTCAGTGTGGTCTCGGTCTTGGGGCCGTCCGGCCGCTCGCCTGCGGCCGACCGGGCCGCTTCGGCACCGGCCTCGGTGGCCATGGGTGTGCCGTACGGCGGTGTCCCCGACGGGTACGCGGTGCTGCCGCGCCCATTGGCCCCGGAGGACGAAGTGTCAGTTTCACGACTCAAGGCAGGTTCTCCCGGTTTGCTCCGCCGCCCGTCACGACCTCAACTCAGCGGGCAGCTCGGCGGCGCGCACCACCATACTGGCCACTTCCGGCGCGTATCCCACGACCGCGTGGGAAACCCACACGGGACCCGCACCCCCCGACTGCGGCGAACTGGTACGTCACTTCCCAAGTCGGGCGTCGGACCCGGCCGGTTGCCGCCCCCGTCCAAGGGTGGCGCACATCACAGCCACAGCCATGCCGCCGAGCAGGAAGAGATACGAGCCGACTCCCGCGGCGAAGAGGAAGTCGCCCTCCGGCCGGGTGGAGGTCAGCAGGACCACGGAGATCATCCAGCCGGCGGCCGGCGCAACGGCCCCCGCCCTGCCGCCCGTCACGCGGGCGCCACCCAGGAAGAGCCCGGCCGCGCCGATCAGCGCGAGCAGCAATCCGAGGGGGAACCAGGCTGCTTGGGCGAGCCCCCCGGCCACTCCGGTCACGGCTCCCAGCAGGAGGAGTCCCAGGTAGGCGGCGCTCCGCCCGAGCGAGGGCAGGCTCAACGGCTGAGCGAGCATGCTGCCTTGTCCGCCCGCGGGCGGCCGGGTCGGCTTCATCGCGTGCCCGCCTCTCGGTGGCAGCGCGGCCACGCCACTCGTTCGTCATACACAGTCGTACGCATCACAGGCCCGTTCCGTTCCGGACTCCCTCGACGGACCTGCCGGGAATCCCTTCGAACAAGTCGCTCTCCCTGCTCCCGCCTTCGCGTCTGCCGCGCACCAACTCGTAGTACTCGGTGGCCAGGAGGGGCTGCGCCAGCTCGTTGGAGAGGGCGAAGTAGGGTTCGGCGACCTCGACCTGGGTGGCATGGGCGCGCATCGCGGCCGCCTTCGCCGCCGCGAAGCCGGTTCCGTCGATCTCGGTGGTGACGATGTGGTCGTCCACCACTCCCGGCACATCGGCGACGGCCGCGGCCCGCTCGAAGGGGAGCCGTCCCGGCTCGGCGAGGTCGCGGCGGAGTCGGGCGAAGGCCTCGACGATCACCCCGCGCGGGACCCGGTTCCAGTAGACCTTGGCGATCTCCCACGGGGCGCCCAGGTCGGGGCGGAAGCCGGGGTCGGCGCCGAGGTCGGCGGCGCGCATGGCGACGCGGTGGGCCTGGATGTGGTCGGGGTGGCCGTACCCGCCGTCCGGGTCGTAGGTCACGAGGACCTGGGGGCGTACCTCGCGGATGATCTCCACGAGGTGGCCGGCGGCCTCGTCGACGTCGGCGGACCAGAAGGCGCCGGGCCGCTCGTTCTGCTCGACGCCCATCATCCCGGAGTCGCGGTAGCGGCCGGGGCCGCCGAGGAAGCGGTGGTCGGTGACGCCGAGCTCCTTCATGGCCTCGGCCAGCTCACCCACCCGGTAGGGGCCCAGGGCGTCGTCGCGGTCGGGTGCGAGATGCGCGAGGTGGGGCGGGATGACCTCGCCCTCCTCGCCGAGGGTGCAGGTCACCAGCGTCACCCGCGCTCCCTCGGCCGCGTACTTGGCCATGGTCGCGCCGTTGTTGATCGACTCGTCGTCCGGGTGCGCGTGCACCAGGAGCAGTCGGCGAGCGGGCAGATCGGTCATGGGCCCACCCTACGAGGCCCCGGTGCGTGCCCGTGCGGGGCACGGACAGTCACGGGGACGGGCGCGAGGGCGGGCCCGGGGTCGGTCGTGAGGTCTCAGAACTTGATGCTGCCGATCATGCCCGCGATGTTGGTGGTCAGCTCGCTGATCGTCGGCGCGATGGTCGAGGAGGCGAGGTAGAACCCGAGCAGGATGCAGATGATCGCGTGTGGTGCCTTCAGCCCTGATTTCTTGATCAGGATGAAGACGATGATCGCCAGCAGCACCACCGCCGAAATCGAGAGTGCCACGGCGGCTCACCTCCAAAAAGTTCCCTGGGACCTGGGGAGTGAAGCAGTTGTCGAACGGCGACGGTGAGGATGTCGCCGGACGATGACGCGGGTGACGCAGTTGTGAATCCGTACAGCAGCCAGCAGGTTCATACCCACTCGGCGCTAGTGATCATAACTATCCAAACGCGCGCATCGATCGGCGCACGGCCGCACAAGGGGGCGCATGGCCAATATGGTCGGGGGATGACGACCGAGCCCGAGTCCTTCCCCCGTCGGCACGCGCGGACACAGCGTTTCAGTCTCGGCGCGCCGCGTGCGTTCTCCGTCGCTCCCGATGGTTCCCGTGTCGTGTTCCTGCGGTCCTCGTCCGGTACCGACCGGGCCAACAAGCTGTGGGTACTGGACCTTCCGGACGGCGCCGAGAGGGTGGCGGCCGACCCTCAGGCGCTGCTGCACGGTTCCTCCGAGGAGTTGTCCGCCGAGGAGCGGGCGCGCCGTGAGCGCAGCCGTGAGGGCGGCGCCGGAATCGTCGGCTACGCCACCGACGCGGCCGTGGAGTTGGCGTCTTTCGCCTTGTCAGGGCGGCTCTTCGTGGCGGAACTGCGGGCCGGTACGGCCCGTGGACTCGATGTGCCGGGACCGGTGATCGACCCACGCCCCTCCCCCGACGGCCGGTACGTCGCGTATGTCACCCGCGGCACGCTGCGGGTGGTGGAGGCGGAGGGCGGCAACGACCGGGCGCTCACCGAGGAGGGGGCGGCGAACGTCACCCACGGTCTGGCGGAGTTCATCGCGGCCGAGGAGATGGGCCGTTCACGTGGTTTCTGGTGGTCGCCCGACTCGGACCGGCTGCTCGTGTCGCGCGTGGACGACACGCCGGTGCGCCGCTGGTGGATCTCGGACCCCGCGCAGCCGGAAAGGGACCCGCGGCAGGTGGCGTATCCGGCGGCCGGCACCGCCAACGCGGAGGTACGGCTCTTCGTGACCGACCTCTCCGGGACGCGCACGGAGGTCGTGTGGGACCGGGCACGCTACCCGTATCTGGCGCATGTGCACTGGTCAGCCGCGGGTGCGCCGCTGCTTCTCGTCCAGGCGCGGGACCAGCGCAGCCAGCTTTTCCTGGCGGTGGACCCGGACACCGGGGCGACCCGGATGGTGCACGCCGACGAAGATCCACATTGGCTGGATCTTTTCCCCGGGGTGCCGTCGTGGAGTCCGTCCGGGCAGCTCGTGCGTGTCGCGGACGAGGGCGGCGCGCGGGTGCTGGCCGTGGGCGAGCGCCCGCTGACGGGGCCGCAGTTGCACATCCGGGCGGTGCTGGACGTGTCCGACGACGATGTGCTGGTCTCGGCGTCCGCGGGCGAGGCGGCCGCCGAGCCGGAGATCGGCGAGGTGCACGTCTACCGCGTGAACGAACTGGGAGTGGAGCGGGTCTCCGAGGAGCCCGGGGTGCACTCGGCGGTGCGCTCCGGCGGTGTGACCGTCCTCGTCTCCGCCGTGCCGGACCGGGCGGGGGCCCAGGTGCGGGTGGTGCGGGAGGGCAAGCAGGTGGCGGTCGTGGCGACTTGCGCGGAAGATCCCGGTCTGTCCCCGCGCGTGCGGTTCACGCAAGGGGGCGCACGCCGCGTACCGTGCGCCCTGCTTATGCCGAGCGACTACGACGGCGTCACACCCCTCCCCGTCCTCATGGACCCCTACGGCGGTCCGCACGGCCCCCGGGTGCTGGCGGCGCACAACGCGCACCTCACCTCGCAGTGGTTCGCCGACCAGGGTTTCGCGGTGGTGGTCGCCGACGGGCGCGGCACACCGGGCCGCTCCCCCGCCTGGGAGAAGGCGATCGACGGCGACTTCACCCTCTCCCTGGACGACCAGGTGGACGCGCTGCACGACCTCGCCCGGTCGCATCCCCTGGATCTGTCGCGGGTGGCGATCCGCGGCTGGTCGTTCGGCGGCTGGCTGGCCGCCCTGGCCGTCCTGCGCCGCCCGGACGTCTTCCACGCCGGTATCGCGGGCGCCCCGGTGACCGACTGGCGGCTGTACGACACGCACTACACGGAGCGGTACCTCGGCGACCCGGACGCGGGGCCGGACGCGTACGCGCGCAGTTCGCTGGTGACGGCGGACGGCGGGCTCTCCTCGCCCGCGCTGCCGCACCGCCCGCTGATGATCGTGCACGGCACGGCGGACGACAACGTCGTCTTCGCCCACGCGCTGCGGCTGTCCTCCGCGCTCCTCGCGGCCGGCCGGCCGCACGAGGTGCTGCCGCTCTCCGGGGTCACGCACATGACCCCGCAGGAGCAGGTGGCGGAGAACCTGCTGCTGCTCCAGGTGGACTTCCTGAAGCGGTCGTTGGGCCCGGCGTAGCGCCGGCGGGAGCGGGCACGGCAACGGGCCGGGGCGACATGGCGCGCCCCGGCCCGTTTACGGCACCCGCACGGCCGTACGCTGTTCAGCTTCGCGCGTCCGTATATCGGAACGACGTCAGCCAAGTTGCCTGCGTGTTAACGCACTTGGTGTGTGTTTGTGTGGTTATCCGGCTCCCTTGGTGTGATCGTCCAGGGGTTCCTCCGGCGGTACGACCTGCTTCTCCTCCGCGAAGTGGCAGGCGGAGTCATGGGCGGCCGGGCCCGCGGTGTGCCGGAACTCCTCCGGTACCGCGAGCGGCGGCACCTCCCGCGCGCACCTCTCGCGGGCCTTCCAGCAGCGCGTGCGGAAGCGGCACCCGGACGGGATGTTCGTCGGGGAGGGCACGTCGCCGAAGAGGATGATCCGCTCGCGGTGTTCCCGGGCCTCGGGGTCGGGGACGGGCACGGCGGACAGCAGCGCCTGGGTGTAGGGGTGGGTGGGGTGGTCGTAGATCTCGGCGTCGCGGCCGATCTCGACGATCCGGCCCAGGTACATCACGCCCACCCGGTCGGAGATGTGCCGCACGATCGACAGGTCGTGGGCGATGAAGACGTAGCTCAGCCCGAACTCCCCCTGGAGCCGCTCCAGCAGGTTGATCACCTGGGCCTGGACGGACACGTCGAGCGCGGAGACCGGTTCGTCGGCCACGATGATCTCGGGGCGGAGCGCCAGCCCGCGGGCGATCCCGATGCGCTGGCGCTGGCCGCCGGAGAACTGGTGCGGATAGCGGTTGAGGTACTCGGGGTTGAGGCCGACCACGTCGAGGAGTTCCTGCACCTTGCGCCGCCGGTCGCCCTTGGGGGCGACCTCGGGGTGGATGTCGTAGGGCTCGCCGATGATGTCGCCGACGGTCATCCGGGGGTTGAGGGAGGTGTAGGGGTCCTGGAAGACCATCTGGATGTTGCGGCGGACCGCCTTCAGGGCCCTGCCGGAGAGCTTGGTGATGTCCTCGCCCTTGTACTTGATCGTCCCGGCCGTCGGCCGCTCCAGATTGACCAGCATCTTGGCCACCGTGGACTTGCCGCAGCCGGACTCGCCGACGATACCGAGGGTCTCCCCCGCGCCCAGCGTGAAGTCCACCCCGTCGACGGCCTTGACCGCGCCGACCTGCTTCTTGAGCAGAATGCCCCGGGTCAGCGGGAAGTGCTTGACCAGTCCGCTGACCTCCAGGATCGGCTCAACCGTCGGTACGGCCATCGGCTCGGTCATCGACTCGGTCATCGAGGCACTCCCTCCAGAAGTGGCAGGCGCTCACCCGGGTCCCGTCCGACGGGGTCACGTCGTACAGCGGCGGTACGTCGGTGCGGCACACGTCGCGGGCCATCGGGCAGCGCGGGTGGAAGGCGCAACCGGGCGGGATGGCGGTGAGGTTGGGCGGGAGGCCCTTGATGGCGTAGAGCTCCTTGCCCTTGTGGTGCAGTCGCGGGATGGAGTCGAGCAGACCGCGGGTGTACGGGTGGGCCGGCGCCTTGTAGATGTCGTGGACGGGGGCGGACTCCACGATGCGGCCGGCGTACATGACGGCGATGCGGTCGGCGACGTCCGCGACGACGCCGAGGTCGTGGGTGATGAGGATCAGGCCCATGTCCAGCTCGCGCCGCAGTTCCGCGAGGAGTTCCATGACCTGGGCCTGGACGGTGACGTCGAGGGCCGTCGTCGGTTCGTCGGCGATGATCAGGGAGGGCTCCAGGGCCAGCGCCATCGCGATCATGATGCGCTGGCGCATCCCCCCGGAGAACTGGTGGGGGTAGTCCCGTACGCGTTCCTTCGCGGCCGGGATGCGGACCCGGTCCATCAGCTCGACGGCCCTGGCCCGGGCGTCCTTCTTCGACATGCCCCGGTGGACGACGAACATCTCGCCGAGCTGGTCGCCGACGCTCAGCACGGGGTTCAGGGCGGAGAGCGCGTCCTGGAAGATCATCGCCATCTCGGCGCCGCGGACCTTCCGGCGTTCGTCCTCCTTCAGCTTCAGCAGGTCCCGGCCCTTGAAGAGGATCTCGCCGCCGGTGATCCGTCCCGGCGGCATGTCGAGGATCCCCATGATCGCCTGCGCGGTGACCGACTTCCCTGACCCGGACTCCCCCAGCACCGCGAGTGTCTGCCCCGAGTCCACCGCGTACTCGACCCCGTTGACCGCCTTGGCGATCCCGTCCCGTGTCCTGAACTCCACCCGGAGATCACGCACTTCGAGCAGCATGACGACGGCTCACCTCAGCTTCGGGTCGAGGGCGTCGCGGACCGCGTCGCCGAGCATGATGAACGCCAGGACGGTGAGCGCGAGGGCTCCGGAGGGCCACAGCAGGGCGTGCGGTGCGTTGCGGATGTACGGCGAGGCGGCGGAGATGTCGATGCCCCAGGAGACGCTCGGCGGTTTCAGGCCGACACCGAGGTAGGACAGGGTGGCCTCCAGGGCGATGTACGTACCGAGCGCGATGGTGGCGACGACGATGACCGGGGCCACGGCGTTCGGGGTGATGTGCCGCAGCAGCAGACGGGAGTTGGAGGCGCCGAGGGCGCGGGCGGCCTGGACGTAGTCGTTCTGCTTGGCGGTGATGACGGCACCGCGGGCGATGCGGGAGATCTGCGGCCAGCCCAGCAGCACCATGAACCCGATCACCGGCCAGATGCTGTTGCTGGTGACCACCGACAGCAGCACCAGCCCGCCGAGCACCACCGGGATCGCGAAGAAGACGTCGGTGATCCGCGACAGGAACGAGTCGGAGATCCCGCCGAAGAAGCCGGCGAGCCCGCCGAGCACCGACCCCAGGAGCGCGACCCCGAGTGTGGCGCAGACGCCGACGGCGATCGAGATCCGCGCCCCGTACACGGTCCGCGTGTACACGTCGCACCCCTGGCCGTCGAACCCGAACGGGTGTCCGGGCTGCGAGCCCTGCTGGGCCTTGGAGAGGTCGCACTTGAGGGGGTTGCCGGAGGCGATCAGCGACGGCCACAGGGAGATGACGACCAGGAAGAGGATCACGAGTCCCGAGATGATGAAGACGGGGTTGCGGCGCAGATCGCGCCAGGCGTCCGACCAGAGGCTGCGGGGCTTGGCGCCCGGTCCGCCGCCGTCCGGTCCCGGCCTCTTCTCCAGTGACTCCCCCTCGGTGGTCGCCAGGTCCATGGCGCCGCCCATGCCGGTCGCGGCGATCGCCCCGTCCTCGGCGGCGCGCCCTCCGCCGGAGACATGCGGCTGCTGCGGCTCAGGCATAGCGGATCCTCGGGTCGAGTACGGCGTAGAGGAGGTCGACGAGCAGGTTGGCGAGGAGGAACACCAGCACGAGCACGGTCACGAAGCCGACGACGGTCTGGGTGTTCTGGCGGAGGATGCCCTGGTAGAGCTGGTAGCCGACGCCGTGGATGTTGAAGATCCGCTCGGTGACGATGGCACCGCCCATCAGGGCGCCGATGTCCGTGCCGATGAAGGTGACCACCGGGATCAGGGAGTTCCGCAGCAGGTGCTTGCGGATCACCCGGTGCCGGGGCAGGCCCTTCGCGACGGCGGTGCGGACGTAGTCGCCACGGGCGTTCTCCGCGATCGACGTACGGGTCAGCCGGGTGACGTAGGCGAGGGAGACCGAGGCGAGGACGAGGCCGGGGACGATCAGCTCGTCGAAGGGGGCGTCGGAGGAGACCGACGGGCGGATCCAGCCCCACTCCACGCCGAGCAGCAGCTGGAGCAGCAGACCGGTGACGAAGGTGGGGACGGAGATGACGACGAGGGTGGTCAGCAGGACCCCCGTGTCGACGGGCCGGCCGCGCCGCAGACCGGTGACGACACCGAGCGTGATGCCGATGACGATCTCGAAGAGGATCGCCACGATCGTCAGCCGGATGGTGACCGGGAAGGCGGAGGCCATCAGCTCGGTGACCTCCTGCCCGTTGAACGCGGTGCCGAAGTCGCCGGTGAAGACGTTGCCCATGTACGTCAGGTATTGCTGCCACACGGGCTTGTCCAGGCCGAACTCCCTGCGGAGCTGGGCGGCCGTCGCCGGGTCGCACTCCCGGTCGCCGCACAGGCCCGCGATGGGGTCGCCCATCACGTTCACCATCAGGAAGATCAGGAGGGTGGCGCCCACGAAGACCGGGATCATCTGCAGCAGGCGCCGGATCACATACCGTCCCATGCGGACTCCGGGGGTAGTGGGCGGGCGCCGGGGCGCCCGCCCGGGCGGCTCAGCCGACCTTGATCTGGTCGTACACCGGCACGCTGAACGGGTTCAGGGCCACGTTGGACAGCCGCTCGGAGTAGCCCGCGCTGCCGTTCTGGTACCAGAGCGGGATGGCGGCCATGTTGTCCCGGACGACCTCCTCGGCCTGCTGGAACTTCTCCACGGCCTTCGCCGTGTCCTCCTCGGCGTTGGCCTCGTCGACGAGCTTGTCGAAGTCGGCGTTGGACCACTTGCCGTCGTTGGAGGAGGCGTTGGTGTAGTAGAGCGGCTGGAGGAAGTTCTGGATGAGCGGGTAGTCCATCTGCCAGCCCGCGCGGAACGGGCCGCTCATCTTCCGCTGGGTGATCTGGTTGCGGTAGTCGGCGAAGGTGCCGACCGGGTTGCCGACGCACGCCTTGTCGTTGTCCAGGGCGTTGTTGATGGAGTTGCAGACGGCGTCGACCCACTGCTTGTGGGAGCCGGTGTCCGCGTTGTACGTGATCTTGACCTGTCCGCCGGGGAGCCCGCCGCCCTCCTGGATCAGCTTCTTCGCCGCGTCCGCGTCGTACTCGCAGGCGTCACCGCACAGGCCCTTCTTGTAGCCGCCGTCCTCGCCGAGGACCGGTGAGGTCCAGTCGGTGGCGGGGGTACGGGTCTTCTGGAAGATGGTGTCGGTGATCTGCTCGCGGTCGATCGCGCGGGACAGGCCCTCGCGGACCTTCTCCGCGCCGGGCTTGTCCCACGCCTCGTCGTAGAACGGGAAGGACAGCGTCTGGATGATGCCGGCCGGGGTGTTGATGTACCGGTCACCGAGGTCGGCCTTGACGTTCTTGAGCTGGGCGGCCGGGACGTCGTCGACGAGGTCGAGGTTGCCGGCCATCAGGTCGGTGTACGCGGTGTTGTTGTCCGTGTAGACCTTCAGGTCCACGCCGCCGTTCTGGGCCTTGTCCTCGCCCGGGTAGTCGTCCCACTTGCGGACGGAGAGCTGCGAGCCCTTGGTGTAGGAGTCGACGGCGTACGGGCCGTTGCCGACGGGTTTGGCCAGCCAGGCGTCGTGGTCGGTGAAGAACGACTGGGGCAGCGGGACGTAGGCGTTGTAGCCGAGGGTGTCGGGGAACGTGGAGAACTTCTGCGTCAGGGCGACGGTGAAGGTCCTGTCGTCGACCACCTTCAGGCCCGAGAGGGTGTCGGCGGACTGCTTGCTGCCGTCGTCCGGGTGGATCTTGTCGTAGCCCTGGATGTACTCGAAGAAGTACGCGTTCTTCTGGTTGTTCTTCAGGCTCGCCCCGTAGTTCCACGCGTCGACGAACGACTTGGCGGTGACCTTCTCGCCGTTGCTGAAGGTCCAGCCGTCCTTGATGGTGATCGTGAAGTTCTGCGAGTCCGTCGTCTCGATCTTCTCGGCGAGCATGTCCTCGGCCGCGCCGGTCTTGGCGTCGTACCGCTTCAGCCCGCGGAAGATCATGTCCAGCACCTTGCCGCCCTGCACCTCGTTGGTGTTGGCCGGTTCCAGCGGGTTCTGCGGATCACCCCATGAGGAGCTGAGCACCGCGCCGCTGTCACCGCCGCCGCTGCCGCCGCCGTCGTCGCTCCCACCGCCACAGCCTGTCGCGGCGAGCGCGACGACCGCCGTGCCGGCAATCCATCGGGCGTGCGTGGCTCCACGCATGGGGTGCCTCCTCGTACGTGCGCGAGTGCGCTCAGGGCAGCGCGGGCGCGCTGATCCTTTACCGGCCAATATCGACCGATAACACGCAGGACGCACATCACGCGGCCCGTCCGGGGGAACGCGTCCAGCCGGATGTACTCACCCATGGCCTCCGGGGCCCTTCCGGCGGATCTCCGCGGCGTCGCGGCCCCCGCACGCCCTCTCGCCGCACCACGGCCGGGGTGAGTCATGTCTGCGCGCCCACCCGCCGGGCACTGCCGGTGCGAAGGGGCTGCGAAGAATCTTCAGGGCCGAGGCAACGATCTTGCCCGCCCATGGACTCTATGGGTCATCAAGGAGGTGCCCATGGGGGATCAGAAGAAGACTCGGGACGAGGAGTTCCAGGGCTTCGTCATCGGCTGCTGGCCGCGGTTGCTGCGTACGGCCTTCCTCCTCTCCGGTGAACAACATGCCGCGGAGGACCTGGTTCAGTCCACGCTGGAACAGGCGTACCTGGCATGGCGCCGCGTCTGCTCGGCCGATGAGCCCGAAGCGTACGTACGGCGCATGATGATCAACGCACATGCCCGCAGGCATCGCAGACGTCTCAAAGAGTTTCTGTGGGCCAAAGGCGACTCCGACCTCGCGCACGAACCGCGCGACACCGGCGACCCGATCGGCCAGGCCGACAACCGCAGCACGCTGCTCAAGGCACTCGGTCAACTACCGCCACGCCAGCGGCAGGCGGTGGTCCTCCGCTACTGGGAGGACCTGACCGAAACGCAGACGGCGCAAGCCATGGGCTGCTCGGTGGGAGCGGTGAAGAGCAACTCGGCCAAGGGAATCGCGAAGCTACGTGCTGTGCCAGGCCTGGATGAAGCGTTGACGAGCGAAGGGCGGAAGTGATGAACGCGGGCGGGCAGGAGAACCACGACATGACCCACAGGGACATCTCCCTCCTTCTGGCGGACGCCGCGGACGAGGTCGAGATCGGGATGGCCCCGGTCCACGTGATGCTTCGCAACGGCCGACGCCTCAGAACCCGCCGCTGGGCGGTGGCGGCAGCCGCGGCCCTGGTGCTCGCGGGCACAACGGCGTCGCTCGCGGTGACGGGGCCGCAGGAAGGAGACGGGAGGCGAGGCGCACCGGTGGCGACACAGGCGCCGACGCCCGAGGAGCGGAACGTGAACTCCGCCCGTCGGACCGTGCTGGGGAGCGGAACCGTCCAGGGCGAGCAATGGCAGGTGTTCATCGACGTGTGGGATGCACCGCGCGACGAGGCGGAGGCCCGTGCCCAGTTGGCGGCGATGAAAGAGAGCAAGGAGAACCCCGGAGTTGACCGGCCGGCCGAACTGATCGGCAAGAAGGCGTTCTTCGTGTGGCGGAGCGTGGGGGGCAAGAGCAACATCACGGTGTTGGACGTGTTCACAGAGGAGTCCACCCAGTCTGGCACCGACATCCAGTCCTTCTCCTTCGAGCTGGAAGGTCCCGAGAGTCCTTTCCACCTGGTCATCGGCCACGTGGCCAGGACTGCCCAGCGCGTCACCTGCACCTGGAAGGACGGCACGGCCACCGAAGTCCGGCGAGCCACCGCAGGGCGGGGCGCTGTCGGCGGGGAACCCGGGATCCGGTCGGCCGCGGGGTCCCCCGTGGACTGGTTCGTGTGCCTGGCGCCGAAGGGCAAGGCATACCTGTCGGCGGACGTCACTGAGTAGCAGGATGGGAGTTCCGGGGCCCTCGGCTCCGAGGCGGTCTCAAGCCGATGGCCGACTCTGCGCGTCGCCCCCGACTGCTGCGCGTCGCCCCACGCTCCGCGACCCCTTTCGTGCCTTCAGGCCCGCTGACAACGAAAGTCCGGGCGCAGAGTTCTCCGACTCCGCGCCCGGACTCCCGGTCAACCAGTTGTCAGTCCTTGCCGAGCTTCTTCCCCGTCTCGGCTTCCTGCTCCAGCGCCTTCAGCGCCGGGTCGAGCACGACGTCCTCGGCGCGGGCCTCCGTCGTCGGCTCCTCCGGGAAGTGGCAGGCCGTCAGATGGCCGTCGCGGTTCCCGGAGAGCTGCACCAGCGGCGGCTCCTCCGTGGCGCACTTGTCCTGCGCCTTCCAGCACCGGGTGCGGAAGCGGCAGCCGGACGGCGGCGAGATCGGCGAGGGAACGTCACCGTAGAGCCGGATCCGCTCCTTGCCGTTGCCCTCCTCGCCCTCCACCGTGACCTCGGGGACGGCCGAGAGCAGGGCGTGGGTGTAGGGGTGCCGGGGACGGTTGTAGATCGAGTCCCGGTCGCCGACCTCGACCACCTTGCCGAGGTACATCACCGCGACACGCTGCGAGAAGTGCCGCACGATCGCGAGGTCGTGGGCGATGAACACGAAGGCGATGCCCAGTTCCTGCTGCACCTTCTGCAGCAGGTTCACCACCTGCGCCTGGATGGACACGTCCAGCGCGGAGACCGGCTCGTCGGCGACGATCAGCTTCGGGTTGAGGGCGAGGGCCCGGGCCACGCCGATGCGCTGCCGCTGACCGCCGGAGAACTCGTGCGGGAAGCGGTTGTAGTGCTCCGGGTTGAGGCCCACGAGCTCCAGCAGCTCACGGACCTTCTTCTCCCGGCCGCCCTCCGGCTCGATCCCGTTGACCTCCATCGGCGCCTTGATGATCGTGCCGACCGTCTGCCGCGGGTTGAGCGAGGAGTACGGGTCCTGGAAGATCATCTGGATCTCGGACCGTACGGGGGCGAGCTGCCTGCGCGAGGCGTGCGTGATGTCCTGGCCCGCGTAGGTGACGGAGCCGCCGGTGGGCTCCAGAAGGCGCGTGATGAGCCGGCCGGTGGTCGACTTGCCGCAGCCGGACTCGCCGACCAGGCCCACGCTCTCGCCGACGCCGACGGTCAGATCGACGCCGTCGACCGCCTGGACGGCGCCGACCTTCCGTTTGATCGGGAAGCCACCGTAGATCGGGAAGTGCTTGGTCAGCCCCTTGACCTCGAGGAGGGGTTCCCTGGCGGTGTCGACGGGGCCCTGCTGTGCGGGGAGGGTGAGGTTGTCGCTCATGTCTCGGTTCTCCCTAGCGCAGCCTGGGCTGGATCTTGTCGATGAAGATGGTCTGCTTCTGCTCGGCCGTCAGATGACAGGCGGCGGCGCGACCATCGGCGAGCGGCGGTCGCTCGTCGGTGCAGAGGGTGCCCGGCACCTCGCTCTTGAAGGCGCAGCGCGGGTTGAAAGGACAACCCGAGGGCGGGTTGAGCAGCGACGGCGGGCTGCCCGGGATCGGCGTCAGCGCCTGGTGGATGTCGCTGTCCAGCCGGGGCATCGAGCTCAGCAGACCCCAGGTGTACGGGTGCCGCGGGTCGCCGAGCACCTCCTTCACGCTGCCACGTTCCACGGCCCTGCCCGCGTACATCACCAGCAGGTCGTCGGCCATCTGCGAGATGACGCCGAGATCGTGGGTGATGAAGATGATCGCGGAGCCGAACTCCTGCTGAAGGTCCTTCAGCAGGTCCAGGATCTGTGCCTGGACCGTCACGTCCAGTGCGGTGGTCGGTTCGTCGGCGATGAGCAGGGCGGGGTCGCACATCAGCGCCATGGCGATCATCGCGCGCTGGCGCATACCGCCGGAGAACTGGTGCGGGTAGTCGTCGAAGCGCACCTTGGGCTGCGGGATGCCGACCTTCTCCAGCATCTGGACGGCGCGGTCCCGAGCCTCCTTCTTGGAGGCTCCCGTGTGCTTCATGTACGGCTCGGACAGCTGCCGGCCCACCGTGTAGTACGGCGAGAGCGCCGTCAGCGGGTCCTGGAAGATCATCGCCATCTTGTTGCCGCGGAGCTTCTCCAGCTCGTTCTCACGGGCGGTGACGAGTTCCTGGCCCTCCAGCAGGATCTCGCCGTCGATCGTGGCGAACTGCGGGTTGTGCAGACCGAGGATGGTCAGGTTCGTCACGGACTTGCCGGAACCCGACTCACCGACGATGCCGAGGGTCTTCCCCCGCTCCAGGTCGAAGCTGAGCCCGTCGACGGCCTTGACGACGCCGTCCTCGGTCTTGAACCGGACCCGCAGGTCGCGCACGGAGAGAAAGGCCCCGGCGTCGGCCGAGGAGGGAGCCCCCGATTCCTTGGTCAGAGTGGTCACAGAAAGCTCCTAGGACAGCCGCACGCGCGGGTCGATGAAGGCGTAGCACGCGTCGACGATGATGTTGAACAGAAGGATCATGGCGGCCGAGAACAGCATCACACCGAGCAGCAGGGGCAGGTCGCTGAAGTTCACGGCCTCCACCGCCAGCATGCCGAGACCCGGCAGGCCGAAGGTGTACTCGGTGATGATCGCGCCACCCAGCAGCGCCCCGATGTCGATTCCGAAGATCGTGACGATCGGGATGAGGGAACCGCGCCAGGCGTAGCGGAAGAAGACGTAACTCCGGGACATGCCCTTCGCACGGGCCGTCCGGACGTGCTCCTCCTGGAGCTGCTCGATCATCGACGAACGCGCCATACGAGTGTACTGAGCGGCGAAGATCGTCGAGAGCACGGCCCAGGGAAGTACGAGACCGGTGAACCAAGCGGCGGGGTTCTCGGTGAGGTTCGTGTACTTGGGCTGGTCGAACAGGTGCAACTGGAAGACGAGGATGGCTATCGCGAGCGGGCCGAGGAAGTAGATCTGCATGGAGCTCAGAACCATGGAACCCGCGGTGAACGTCTTGTCGATGATCGTGCCACGCTTCCACGCGGCGATCAGGCCCGCGCCGAGGCCGACGACCAGGAAGAGGATCGCGGCACCGATGGCCAGCGAGATCGTGGTCGGCAGGCGGTCGATGAGCGTCGACCAGACGTTTTCCTTCGTGTGGTACGAGTAGCCGAAGCAGGGCGCCGGGCAGGGGCCCTGGGCGAAGTCGTCGCGGCCCATGATCAGGCCGCTCAGGAAGATCCAGAACTGCTCCGGGATCGACTTGTCGATGCCGAGCGTCTGGTGGATGTTGGCCAGCGCGTCCGGAGTGCAGGTCTTGCCGCACATCAGCAGCGCCGGATCACGTGGCATGCCGAAGAAGAGCAGGAACGCGACCACGGTCAGCAGGACCAGGATCACGGCGGAGCCGAGAGTCCGGCGGAGGATGAAGCGCAGCATCAGAAAGCAGCTTTCGGGCGGGGGAAGCCTGGGCGGGCCAGGGGCGCCCCGTCGCGGGACGGGGCGCCCATCAGCACCTTGAGGGGTGGGAGGTGTTACTTCACGAACAGCCTGCGCGGGTCGACGCCACCGAGGACGTCGTCGTACACGAGGCCACCGATCTTCGATCCGGCGATCTGGGTCTGCTTGTAGTACGCCGTCGGGACGTTGGAGACCACGTCCTTCACGATGTACTCGTTGACCTTGTTCCACTCCTCCGCGGCCTTGACCGGGTCCGTGATCTTGTTGATCCGGTCGATGTCCGCGTTGACCTTGTCGTCATTGATGTGCGAGTAGTTCGAGGCACCGTCCTGGATCTGCCGGCC
Organism: Streptomyces sp. NPDC042364; assembly: GCF_056437585.1. Lineage (NCBI taxonomy): Bacteria > Bacillati > Actinomycetota > Actinomycetes > Kitasatosporales > Streptomycetaceae > Streptomyces > Streptomyces sp. NPDC042364. Next base: position 48,347 of record NZ_JBWKAJ010000031.1, read on the forward strand.
GTCGTACAGCGGCGGGATCACGGTCGAGGCGCTCGGCCAGTCGGCACCCCACGCGGTGTGGAAGATGTCGTAGTTGTTCTTGACCTTGCTGACCTGGTCGTAGTACGTCTCGGCCGGGATCTCCTGGCGCTGGACGTCGAAGCCGGCCTTCTTCAGACCGGCCGCCATGGCGGTCGAGTACTGCTGGCCCTCAGGGGTGTTGATGTAGCCGAAGGTGAGCTTCAGGTTCTCCTTGCCGGCTTCCTTGAGGAGCTGCCTGGCCTTCTCCGGGTCACCGGCCGGCTTCTTCTTCTTGCCGAACGGGTCGAAGTTGGCGTTGTAGCCGGAGACGGTCGGGCTGATCAGACCGCCGGCGACCTCCATGGCCTGCGCACCACCGTAGGCGCGGACGAAGGGCGTGACGGGCAGCGCGTACGCGATGGCCTCACGGACCTTCTTGTCCTTCATCTCCTTCTGGGACAGGTTGATGTTCATCTGGCCCACGTACGGCTGGTAGCCGGAGACCACGCGGTTCTTCAGCGAGGAGTCGGCCAGCACCTTGGACAGGTTGCCCGCGTCGACCTGGTTGTTGAAGCTGATCGAGGTCGCGTTCTCGCCGGAGTCGTCGAGCAGCGCCTTCGTGGAGTCCTCGTACTGCTTGTTGAAGACGAAGTTGAACTGGTCGACGTACTGGTGACGGATCGGGTCCGTCTTCGGGTCCCAGTTGTCGTTCTTGACCAGCGTCATGGACTTGCCGGACTTGAAGTCCTTGATCTTGTACGGGCCGGCCGTCATCGGGGCCTTGTCGTACTTCTCCTTGGTGTCCTTCTTCTCGGACACGAGGGCGTAGCCCGCCATGGCGAGCGCGTAGGGCAGGTCCGGCTTCGGCTCCTTGAACTTGAAGACGACGGTCTTGTCGTCCGGCGTCTCAAGGATGCTGTCCGGCAGGTGCTTGCCCTTGTACGGGCCGTCCTTCAGGAGCTTGCGGTACTCCGCGCCCGGGGTGTTGGCCAGCCACTGCTGTATGTAGGTCGGGCCGTTGGTGACGAACGGGGCGAAGAGCCGCTCGAAGGTGTGGCGCACGTCCTTCGACGTGATCTCGGAGCCGTCGGCCCACTTGACGCCGTCCTTCAGCGTGAACTTCCAGGTCTTGCCGCCGTCGGTGGTCGTGCCGCTGTCGGTGGCCAGGTCGCCGACGACCTCGTGCTTCGAGCCGTCGTCGCTGGTGGCCTTGTAGCCGGTCAGACCACGGTGCAGGATCGAGGACAGGGAGCCCTCGTCGGAAACGTAGATCTGGGCCGGGTCGAGGTGGGCGTAGCTGTCCCTCTGAAGGACCGTCACCGCGCCACCGGGCTTGGCACCGGGGACATCGGCGGCCGGGCCGGTCGAGGCCTTGGCGTCGCCGAACTCGATGCTGGACTGCTGCCGGGCGGCGTTCTCCTTGTCCTTGTTGTTGCCGGTCCCTTCCTTGCTGCCGCCTTCGCTGCAGCCCGTGAGCGCAAGCGCTCCGGCCGCGAGCATGGAGATGGCGGCGTAAGCGTGGCGTCCACCCTTACCCATCACTTGGTTCCCACCCATCTATCTGTCACAAGTGCGATGAAATGAAGTGCCAGCCGATGCCGCGACGGTGCCGCCCCGGCTGGTTCGGGCGAGGATGCCCATTCAGTCCCGGTCAGCGAGCGGTCTTCGGGTCGAAGGCGTCGCGGACCGAGTCCCCGAGCAGGTTGAACGCCACGATGAAGATGATCATGGAGATACCCGGGAAGAACATGTAGGTGATGTCGTTCTGCATCACGAGTTCGGTCGACGCCTTGGAGAACATCTGTCCCCAGTCGGGCGTCGGCTCGACGATTCCCACGCCGAGGAACGACAGTCCGGCTTCCGCCGTGACGAACGCGGGGAGCATGTACGTGGACTGCACCAGGATCGGCGTGACGACGTTCGGGAGGATTTCCTTGCGGATGATCCGCCAGGGGGACGCCCCGCTCACCTTGGCCGCCTCGATGAACTCGCGTCCGGCGAGGGACAGCGTGGTACCGCGCAGGATGCGGGCGAGGCTCATCCAGCCGAGGAACCACTGCACCGCTATCAGTGCCACCACCCGGACATAGACCGGCGTCTCGTCCTTGGGGTCCACGAAGAGCGAGACCACGACCGGCATGCTCGCGATGAAGAAGAGCTGGGAGGGGAAGGCGAGCAGGAAGTCGACCACCCGGCTGATGGCGAAGTCGACCTTACCGCCGAGGTAGCCCGCCGCGACGCCCAGGAGGACGCCGGTGAGCACGGTGGCGAGGGTGACCGCGACGGAGATACCGAGCGAGTTCCTGATGCCGTACAGCAGCTTGGTGAAGACGTCGTAGCCGTTGCCCGGCTCCAGGCCGAACCAGAACTCGCCGCTGATGCCGCCGTTGGGCTGGAGCGGGACACCCGCACTGTCGAACAGTTCGGGCCGCTCGTCGGCGTAGACCGTGTAGGGGTCCTTGCCGTACAGCTTCGAGATGACCGGCGCGAGCAGGCCGATCACGATGAAGAAGAGAACGATGCAGGCGGACGTCACTCCTGCGCGGTCCCGCTTGAAGCGGATCCACATCAGCTGGCCGGGGGAGCGACCGACGAGTTCCTTGACCTGGACGGTCTCGGTCGTCGCCGCCAGTTCGGGGTCCAAGGCGACCGTGGACCCGGAGCCCTCGGCCTTGGTTGGACTGGTCATGTGTGTTCTTCCCCCGGGGGGTTGGAGAGTTGAGCGCAGCACAGATCCGGCTACCGGCGGGTTCTGCGTTTTGGGGGAACTTTCGCCAAGTGAGTCAACGCGCGTCAAGGGCGGAAGACATAGGGATCTCCCTACCGTCCATATTTTGAGCAAAAATTGCAAAGATTGACACCTACGCGCGCTTGACAGGCGATAAGGAAGAGCGACGAATCGGACATTCGGTGAAGGATTTTTGTTTACATGTCCGAAACTTGATCGCTGGATCACCGATATCCGAACAGCGCTTCACAGCCCGTGGACAGTCGGCTGAAGGCTTCGGGGCGCGAGGCCGGCTTCCACCCGGCCTTCTTCACGAACACCCCTGCAGCCCCCGCCTTTCCGCAGTTTCCGCCTGAATGCGGGCACGCCGGAGGCCCGGTCCTCCGCGCTCTGCGGTGAACCGGGGCTTCAGCGACTACGTGTGACGGCCCGTCAGCCGTGCTTGGCGCGGCTCGCGGCGCGGGCGCGCTCGCGGGCGTCCAGGTTGACCTTGCGGATGCGCACGGCCTCCGGGGTCACCTCGACGCACTCGTCGTCCCGGCAGAACTCCAGGGACTGCTCCAGCGACAGCTTGCGCGGCGGGACGATGGACTCGGCGACGTCAGCGGTCGAGGACCGCATGTTCGTCAGCTTCTTCTCCTTGGTGATGTTGACGTCCATGTCGTCCGCGCGGGAGTTCTCACCGACGATCATGCCCTCGTACACCTCGGTGCCGGGCTCCACGAAGAGCACACCGCGCTCCTGGAGGTTCGTCATCGCGAACGCGGTGACGGCGCCGGAGCGGTCGGCGACGAGCGAACCGTTGTTGCGGGTCTGCAGGGTGCCGAACCAGGGCTCGAAGCCCTCGTGGATGGAGTGCCCGATGCCCGTACCGCGGGTCTGCGTGAGGAACTCGGTACGGAAGCCGATGAGGCCGCGCGAGGGCACCACGAACTCCATGCGGACCCAGCCCGAGCCGTGGTTGGACATGTTGTCCATCCGGCCCTTGCGGACGCCCATGAGCTGTGTGACGGCGCCCATGTGCTCCTCGGGCACGTCGACCGTCATGCGCTCGACCGGCTCGTACGTCTTGCCGTCGATCTCCTTGGTGACCACCTGCGGCTTGCCGATGGTCAGCTCGAAGCCCTCGCGGCGCATCTGCTCGACCAGGATGGCCAGCGCCAGCTCACCACGGCCCTGCACCTCCCAGGCGTCGGGACGCTCGGTGTCCAGCACGCGCAGCGAGACGTTGCCGATCAGCTCGCGGTCGAGGCGGTCCTTGACCTGGCGGGCGGTGACCTTGCGGTCCTTCACCGCCGCCTTGGCGTCGGCGCCCTTGCCGGTGCCGCCGCGGCCGACCAGCGGGGAGGTGTTCGTACCGATGACCATGGAGATCGCGGGCTCGTCCACCGTGATGAGCGGCAGCGCGATCGGGTTCTCCACGTCGGCCAGCGTCTCGCCGATCATGATGTCCGGGATACCGGCGACGGCGCAGATGTCACCGGGGCCGGCCTTCTCGGCGGGCTTGCGGGTGAGCGCCTCGGTCATCATCAGCTCGGAGATGCGCACGTTGGTGACGGAGCCGTCGCGCTTCATCCAGGCGACGGTCTGCCCCTTCTTCAGCTCGCCCTGGTGCACGCGCAGCAGCGCGATACGGCCGAGGAAGTTGTCGGCGTCGAGGTTGGTGACGTGGGCCTGGAGCGGGGCGGCGTCGTCGTACGTCGGGGCCGGGATGTGCTCGAGGATCGTCGAGAAGAACGGCTCCAGGCTGGTGGAGTCGGCAGGGACGGTGCCGTCGGCGGGCTTGGTCAGCGAGGCGACGCCGTCACGTCCGCAGGCGTAGACGATCGGGAACTCGATCTGGTCCTCGTCGGCGTCCAGGTCCAGGAACAGGTCGTAGGTCTCGTTGACGACCTCGTCGATCCGGGAGTCGGGGCGGTCCGTCTTGTTGATGCACAGGATGATCGGCAGCCGCTGCTGGAGGGCCTTGCGCAGCACGAAGCGGGTCTGCGGCAGCGGGCCCTCGGAGGCGTCGACGAGGAGGACGACACCGTCGACCATCGACAGACCGCGCTCGACCTCGCCGCCGAAGTCGGCGTGGCCGGGGGTGTCGATGATGTTGATCGTGATGGGCTCCCCGCCGTCCTTCGGGTGGTACTTGACCGCCGTGTTCTTGGCGAGGATCGTGATGCCCTTCTCACGCTCCAGGTCGTTCGAGTCCATCATGCGGTCGTCGACGGAGTCGAGCTGGTGCGCGGCGAAGGCACCGGCCTGCTTCAGCATGCCGTCGACGATGGTCGTCTTGCCGTGGTCGACGTGGGCGACGATGGCGACGTTGCGGATGTCGTGACGTGTGGTCACAGCCATGTTGCGGCGTTCTCCCGGAGTGTGAGGACGGCCCTGCTGCGTACGTCTGTGTTACGCGGGCCCTGCCGGGCTGGACACGCCACGGCCTCACCCCATGGTACGGGGCCGCGGCACCAAGGGCTCGCCCGCCCGTACAGGCCCCGCTCCGCCCCAGGTCAGGCCCCCTTGACGGCGCGAGAACGGGCCGGCCGCCGCCCGCGTCGTGCGGGGCGGCGGCCGGCCTGCGCCAAGGGTGATCCGCTACTTCCGGGAGGAGCCCGTCGACGCCCCGGCGCCCTCCTTCAGGAAGCCCATGTCCTCGTAGACGGGGGTCTGGAAGCCGAAGGCGCCGGCGTTCGCCAGGTGCGGGCGGGCGGCGAAGAGCTGGGGCCGCTGGTAGAGGGGGATCGATCCGGCAGCGGCCCAGATACGGGCGTCGGCCTTGCGGATCAGCGAGCGCGCCTCGGACTCGTCGAGGGTGGAGATCGCCTGTTCGAAGAGCTGGTCGACCTGGTTGGTGCCGACGCGGGTGTAGTTCTGCTCGACGCTCAGCGAGCCGTCGGCCGCGGGGACCGGCTTCGCGTAGATGGGGCGGGCGTCGGTGGCGGGGAACGCGGAGGTGGGCCACGAGTACAGGGCGAGGTCGTACTGCCCGTTCGCGATGTGGTCCTTGAAGTAGCTCTCGTCGGCGACCTTGGAGATCTCGGTGCGGATGCCGATCTTCTCCAGCATCACCGCGATCCGCGCGCCGACGGTCCGCAGGGACTCGGTGCCCGGCCCGGACGGCAGGACGAAGCGGAGGGTGAGCGGCTTGCCGTTCTTGGCCAGCGGTGCCCGCGCGGCGTCTGCGGGCGCCCGCGTGCCGCGCGGGGCGTAGGCGCCGGGGACGTACTGCTTGCCGTCCTGGGCGAGGTGGTTGTCGTCGTCGGTCTCGTACGGCTTGTTGTCGTCGCCGACGACGTACGTGTCCTCGTCGTCTCCGGAGTCCGCACGCTCGTCCTTCTTCTTCCCGGACTCCTTCTCGTCCTTCTTCGCGGACTCCTTGCCGGATTCCTTCTCCGACTCCGTCTCGGACCCTTCCTCCGCCGACCCGGTGGTCCTCTCGCCCTCCGCCCCGGCGGCCTTCCTGCCCTCCCGGAGGGGGCCGCCCTCCTCCCAGCCGGCGTCCGCGAGGAGGGCCCGGGCCTCGTCGGTGTCCTGGTCGCCCACGGCACCGCTGCTGTCCGCGTAGGCGGCCTGGCCGGAGAGGGCGAGGTGGCTGCCGACGGGCACGGCGGGCAGGCCCAGGGGCTTCAGGACCAGGGCGGCGAGCTCCTTGCGGTCGAGGGCTCGGGCCACGGCGCGTCGGACGCGTTCGTCGGCGAGGGGGCCGTCGGCGCCGTTGAGGGCGAGCTGGGTGAAGGCCGGTTCGAGGGAGCGGCGCACCTCGAAGCCGCGGAGGGCGGACTGCTGTGCGGTGTACTCGGCGAGTGCCTTGCGCCGCTCCTTCCGGGCGCGCGTCTCCTCGTCGGCGGCCTTCTCGTCGGAGCCGTGCGCGATCGCCCAGGAACGCAGCGCCTTCGCGGGGGTCAGACCGGCACCGGGGCCCTGGGCGAGGGGACCGCCGAGGCCCTGCGCCCCGCGGGCGTCCGGAGAGCCGTGCGGGCCGGCGGAGCCCTCGGGGCCCCGGCCTTCCTTGGCGGCCTGCATGACGCGCTCCGCCTGGGACGCGTCGATCTCGGCGATGTCCACCTCGTCCTCGGCGAGCGCCTCGGCCCGCTTGTCGCGCGGTACGGCGCGCAGCACCAGCTCGGACAGCTTGGCCCGGTGGCCCCACCAGCGGGGGTTGCGGGTGAGGGTGACCTCGCCTCCCTTGCGGTCGACCTTCTTGAGCGCGAAGGGCCCGGCGGTGACCTTGAGCTTCTTGCGGGCGTCGTCGTTGAAGGAGTCGGGGGTGCCGGTCACCTGCTTCGGGTAGAGCGGGGAGAACAGCGACTTCCAGTCGGCGTAGGGGCGGTCGAAGGTGACGCGGACCTCCAGGTCGCTGTCGCCGCGTTCGACCTTCTCGATGCGCTCGTAGCCGGCGTTCCTGGCGGTCCAGTACGCGGAGTCCTTGCCGGACAGGGCCCGCCACTGGGCGGCGAAGTCGGCGGCGCCGATCTCCCGCCCGTCGCTCCACACCGCCTCCTGGTGGAGCTTGTAGAGCACCACCTGCCGGGGTTCGCGTTCGACGATCTTCGCGGACTCCAGGTAGTCGGTGTCGACCTGGGGCCGCCCGTCGGCGTCGAGGCGGTACATCGACGGCAGGACGGCGTCGGCGACGCGCGCGGTGGTGGGGTCGGCGTCCGCCTGGAACGCGTTGAACGTCTCCGGTACGGCGTCCACGGCCCAGCGCAGGGTGCCGCCCTCGGCGATCCGGTCACGGGCGGCCGGCGCGATGTCGGGGCCGGCCACCGGCCTGCCCGCGGGGTCCTCCTCGCCGCAGGCCGTGAGAAGGGGCGCCGCGAGCACACCCGCGGTGAGGAAGGCGACCGAGCGCATCACCGCACGCGGTCCGACGCCGTGGTGGGACATGGCTGCTACCTCCGGAGGACCGCACCCTCCCGCCAAGAGGGCGTTATGATCACTTTTGGGTGTATATGGAGCTGATCACATCTACGGCCACACACTGAAGAGGAAGGAGTTCACCGACCGATGGAGACACGGCGACGGGGAGCGAAAAGTCACCCCTACGGCGCAATGCGCCGCTCGTGAACCCCGGCGCACACCGAGCGTGAAATGGGCGTGCACGGGAGGCCCGCAATCCGCCAATCGATGCACATCCCTTCACAGCGCAACGTGTGACGCGCAACACTCGCAGGCGCATGAACGTTGCCGCCTCGGTCCTCGACGATCCGCGGAAGTGAGGGCAAGTCATGTCCGTGCAAGATGAACTGACATCGGTCCAGCGTTGCCTCGACGACCTCTACCGGTCGGTGGGACGCCTGGAACAGCAGATCGGCAGCGGTGGGCTCGACATGCGCCGCGTCCGCGCCGACGCCGATCACCTGCGCGAGAGCGTCGCGCTGCTGCGCGAGGGGGCCGTCACCCGCTCGTCCGCCAAGCACCCGGAGCTGGTCCCCATCCCCGACACCCCGTACGACGACTCGCTGTGGACGGACTCGGACGACGAGGGACTCGGCGCCCGCGACCGCCGCGCCCCCTGGCCCCGAGCACCCGGCACGCCGAGCGCCCGACAACCGAAAAGAACCGACCGGGAGTCCCCGTTGGCCACTGGTACGGAACCTCCAGGAACAGACCCCCATCCCTCACGCGGCGGTGTACGCACAGGTACGCGCGCCGCGATCGCCGCCCCGCATCTGCGGACCGACCGCTGGTGGCTGGCCCCCGCCGGCACCGCGGCCGGTCTGCTCGCCTTCATCGTGTACTCGACATGGCGGGCCTTCTCGGACGCGCACTACTACGCGGCCCCCTATGTCTCGCCGTTCTACTCCCCCTGTCTGGCGGAGCGCTGCGAGCCGATGCACGCGGGCCCCAACTGGGAGATCTTCGGCAGCTGGTGGGGCATCTCACCGGCGATCATCATCCTGATCTTCCCGCTGGGCTTCCGCCTGACCTGCTACTACTACCGCAAGGCCTACTACCGCGGCTTCTGGGCGTCCCCGCCCGCCTGCGCGGTGGCCGAGCCGCACGGGAAGTACACCGGTGAGACCCGTTTCCCACTGATCCTGCAGAACATCCACCGGTACTTCTTCTACGCGGCGATCGTCGTCGCCGGGATCCTGACGTACGACACCGTCCTGGCCTTCCGCGACGAGAACTACGAGTGGGGCCACATGGGCCTCGGCACGATCGTCTTCCTGATCAACATCGTGTTGATCTGGGCGTACACGATCTCCTGCCACTCGTGCCGGCACATCGTCGGCGGCAAGCTCAAGCACTTCTCCAGGCATCCCGTGCGCTACCGGATGTGGCAGTGGGTCGGGCGGCTCAACGCCCGCCACATGCAGCTGGCCTGGGCGTCCCTGGTGAGCGTGGCGCTCGCCGACTTCTACGTGTATCTGCTCGCGTCCGGCGCCTTCGACGATCCGGTGCTCTTCTAACGACAAAAGGTGCTTCTGATGTCCGTGGTCGAACGACAGGAGTGGGACGTCGTCGTGGTCGGCGCCGGCGGGGCGGGGCTGCGCGCCGCGATCGAGGCCCGCGAGCGGGGCGCCCGTACGGCGGTGATCTGCAAGTCGCTCTTCGGCAAGGCCCACACGGTGATGGCGGAGGGCGGCATCGCGGCCGCCATGGCCAACGTCAACCCCGGTGACAACTGGCAGGTCCACTTCCGCGACACCATGCGCGGCGGGAAGTTCCTCAACCAGTGGCGCATGGCCGAGCTGCACGCCCGTGAGGCCCCGGACCGGGTGTGGGAGCTGGAGACCTGGGGCGCCCTCTTCGACCGTACGAAGGACGGCCGGATCTCGCAGCGCAACTTCGGCGGCCACGAGTACCCGCGGCTCGCGCACGTCGGGGACCGTACGGGGCTGGAGCTGATCCGCACGCTCCAGCAGAAGATCGTGGCGCTCCAGCAGGAGGACCACAAGGAGACCGGGGACTACGAGTCCCGGCTGAAGGTCTTCCAGGAGTGCACGGTCACCCGCGTCCTCAAGGACGGCGACCGGGTCTGCGGTGTCTTCGCCTACGACCGCGAGTCGGGCCGATTCTTCGTCCTCGAAGCGCCTGCCGTCGTCATCGCCACCGGCGGCATCGGCAAGTCCTTCAAGGTCACGTCGAACTCGTGGGAGTACACGGGCGACGGGCACGCGCTGGCACTGCTCGCGGGGGCACCGCTGCTGAACATGGAGTTCGTGCAGTTCCATCCGACGGGGATGGTCTGGCCGCCGTCGGTGAAGGGCATCCTCGTCACGGAGTCGGTGCGCGGTGACGGCGGTGTCCTCAGGAACTCCGAGGGCAAGCGGTTCATGTTCGACTACATCCCGGACGTCTTCAAGGAGAAGTACGCGCAGTCCGAGGAGGAGGGCGACCGCTGGTACGAGGACCCCGACCACAACCGGCGGCCTCCCGAGCTGCTCCCCCGTGACGAGGTGGCCCGCGCCATCAACGCGGAGGTGAAGGCGGGCCGGGGCTCCCCGCACGGCGGGGTCTTCCTCGACGTGTCCACGCGGATGCCGGCCGAGGTGATCCGCCGCCGGCTGCCCTCCATGTACCACCAGTTCAAGGAGCTGGCCGACGTCGACATCACCGCCGAGGCCATGGAGGTCGGCCCCACCTGCCACTACGTGATGGGCGGCATCGCGGTCGAGTCGGACACGGCGGCGGCGCGCGGCGTACCGGGGCTGTTCGCGGCCGGGGAGGTGGCCGGCGGTATGCACGGCTCCAACCGGCTGGGCGGCAACTCCCTGTCCGACCTGCTGGTGTTCGGCCGCCGGGCCGGGCTGCACGCGGCCGAGTACGCGACGGGCCTGGCCGGGGCGCGGCCCCCGGTGGACGACGGCCAGGTCGACGCGGCGGCCGCCGAGGCGCTGCGGCCGTTCTCCGCCGAGGGCGAGGGCCGGGCCGAAGGGCACCCGCCGGAGAACCCGTACACCCTGCACCAGGAGCTCCAGCAGGCCATGAACGACCTGGTCGGCATCATCCGCCGGGAGGGCGAGATGGAGCAGGCGCTGGAGAAGCTGGCCGACCTCCGGGTGCGGGCGCGCCGGGCCGGCGTCGAGGGGCACCGGCAGTTCAACCCCGGCTGGCATCTCTCCCTGGACCTGCGGAACATGCTGCTGGTCAGCGAGTGCGTGGCGCGGGCCGCGCTGGAGCGCACCGAGTCGCGCGGCGGCCACACCCGCGAGGACCACCCGGCGATGGACCGCGAGTGGCGCCGGATCAATTTGCTGTGCCGGCTCACCGACCCGACGGGTGGACTCGCGGCCACCGATCCCGTCGCGGGCCAGATCTCCCTGACGCGGGAGACCACCGATCCCATCCGACCGGACCTGCTCGCCCTCTTCGACAAGGAGGAGCTGGTCAAGTACCTCGCCGAAGAGGAGCTGTACGAGTGAGCAGCCACGAGGAGCGACGGTCATGAGCGGCTACACGGCCCACTTCAGGGTGTGGCGGGGCGACGCGGGAGGCGGCGGCCTGGAGGACTTCAAGGTCGAGGTCAACGACGGCGAGGTGGTGCTGGACATCATCCACCGTCTCCAGGCGACCCAGGCTCCGGATCTCGCCGTCCGCTGGAACTGCAAGGCCGGCAAGTGCGGTTCGTGCTCGGCGGAGATCAACGGCCGTCCCCGGCTGATGTGCATGACCCGTATGTCGGTCTTCGAACGGGACGAGACGATCACGGTGACCCCGATGCGGGCCTTCCCGGTCGTACGGGACCTGGTGACGGACGTCGGCTTCAACTACCAGAAGGCGAGGGAGGTCCCGGCGTTCGTACCGCCGGAGGGGCTCGGACCGGGTGAGTACCGCATGATGCAGGAGGACGTGGACCGTCCACAGGAGTTCCGCAAGTGCATCGAGTGCTTCCTGTGCCAGGACACCTGCCATGTGGTCCGCGACCACGAGGAGAACAAGCCGGCCTTCGCCGGCCCGCGCTTCCTGATGCGCGTCGCCGAACTGGACATGCATCCGCTGGACGCGGCGGAGGACACCGGCCTGGACCGCAAGCGCACCGCGCAGGACGAACACGGCCTCGGCTACTGCAACATCACCAAGTGCTGCACCGAGGTCTGCCCCGAGGGGATCAGGATCACGGACAACGCGCTCATCCCGTTGAAGGAACGGGCCGTCGACCGCAAGTACGACCCGCTGGTCTGGCTCGGCTCGAAGATCAGGAGGCGCTCGTCGGCGGACTGAGGGGCCTGTCGGGGGCGCCGCACGGCGACCCCGGCCGGCCGGGGAACCGGTGACCGGGCATCCCCTGTCCGGTATCCGCTATCCGCTCTCCGCTCTCCGCTATCCGGGCATCGCCCCGGGGGAGCCCTTTCCTGCCTACCGGAGCAAGGGGTCGATCACGCCCCCGGTGCCCTCGGGGCACCGGGAAACCCGGTTCTGTCCGTATGGCACACCGGCCCCGGCCTCCCCCGCCGTCCCGCGGCCCGGTCGCGACCTCGCGGGTACGGCCATACGCTCCCAAATGTGACGTCGCGTTCGAGGAGAAACCGGTCGCGCGGCGCCACGTCGCACATAGGTGTGCGGGTGGCGCACGCCGCGTTCGGCGGGATGACCGCCCTGGTCTGGCTGCTGCTGGTCCCGTTGGCGGACACGGCCGGCACGGACCGCCGGGCGCCCGGGGCCGCCGCGGACCGGTCTGCGGTTTCGTCGGTGGGCCGGCGGGCGGCGGCCGCCGCTCCGCCCACAGCTGTGGCTACGGCTACGACAGCGGTCACGGCCGCCTCTGCGGCTGTCGCCGAGTGGTCTGCGGGCCCGGTGGCCACCGGTCCGTCCCCGGCCTGGGCCTCGGCCGCCGTCCGGCGGGCTGTGGCCGTCGGGGTGGGCGCCCCGGCGGCCGGTGACGACGACGGTTCGGCGGCCGATCTGATCCTGCCGGTGGCCGTCGCGGGCGCGGCGGTCGGGCTCGCCGCCTACTCACTCGTCCGGCGCAGACGGCGCGCGGCACTGCGGACGACACCGGCCGGGACCTTCGAACAGCACCTGCCCCCGCCGGCCGACCTGCACCGACGGGGCTGGCGCCTGCTGGTCGAGACGGACGACGGCATTCGTACCGGCGCCGAGGAACTCCGCTTCGCGGTGGCCCGCTCGGGCCGTGCGGCGGCCGAACCGTTCGCCGATGCGCTGGCTGACGCGCGCCGCGAATCGGAGGCGGCCTTCCTGATCCGTCAACGGCTGGACGACGCGGCCGCCGGCACTCTCCCGCCCGACGAGGAGCGGGTCCTGCTGGAGGAGATCCTCGCCCGCTGCACGATGGCCCAGCGGCGCCTGGACATCGCCGCCCCCGCCTTCGACCAGCTCCGTGCCCTGGAACGCGACATGGTTCCGGCCCTGCAGTGCGCGGAGGCCCGCTTCCGTGAGCTGACCGGGCGTACGGCGACGGCGGCCGCCACCGTCGCCGGGCTCCGCGAGCACTACGCACCCGCCGTCGTGCGCCCCGTCGCCGGTCATGCCGAACACGCCGAGGACCGCCTGGTGTTCGCGACGGCGGAGCTCAACCGGGCCCGCCGGTTCACCGACTCGGGCGACCCGCACACGGCCGCCGTGCACCTGCGGTCCGCCGAGGGCGCGATCGACCAGGCGGACGCCTTCGTGACGGGGGTGGAGCGGCTCGCCGCCGAGGTGGCGCGCGCCGCCGAGACCCTGAAGCAGGGGGCCGCCCCCACGGGCACGTACGACGACCCTCTCGACGTCCTGTGCCGCCGGGGCCGGTGGCTGCTCCCGGCCCGCAGCACGGTGGCCGCCACGGCGGACTACATCACGACGCATCGCGGTGCGGTGGGGGTGACGGCGCGGACCCGGCTCGCGGAGGCGCGACGGTGGGTGGAACGGGCCGAGGCGGCCGCACTCCACGACGCGACCGACGGTCCGGACAGGCCGGACGGCACCGACCGCCCGGAAGGCACCGCCGAGGCGGAGCCCCCGGGCGACGGGAACGGCGAGGCGGGCGCGGCCGACGGGACGAGGCCGGCCGACGAGACCACCGACGAGACCACCGACGAGGAGAGCGCCCGCCGCGCCCACTCCCTCGCCCGGGAGGCCCGGCGACTGGCCGAGCAGGACGTACGGGACTACGGCGACCCGTACGAGGGCCCGGTCGGCGACGGCATGGCCGGGGCGCTGCTGGGCGGCATCGTCCTCGGGGACGCCCAGGACGGCGGCCGGGTCACCCCACGGGGTCCGGCCTGCTTCGGCGGCACGGCAACCCGCGGCCGCAGGGCGGCGAGGGCGGGGTAGGGCGCCCGTAGGCGCACGGGCCGGCAGGCCGGAGGGCCGGAGGGCCGGTGGACACCGCGCGTCCCCGGGTGGTGCCTGTGGGGGCGTCAGAACAGGCTCAGCAAGGCCTCCGCCGGGTCCGTCAGGCCGCCCTCTTCTCCCGGGAGCGGCAGTTCGAACCACACCGTCTTGCCGCGGGGCGTGCGACGGGAGCCCCACGCGGCCGAGAGCAGGCCCACGAGTTGCAGACCCCGGCCGCCCTCGTCCGTGTCGCGGGCGCGGCGGCGGCGCGGCTGGACGAGCCCGGCGTCCCAGACCTCGCAGACGAGGGTCCTGTCGAGGAGCAGCCGGAGCCGTATCTCGCCCTCGCCGTAGCGCAGCGCGTTGGTGACCAGCTCGCTGACGAGCAACTCGGCCGTGTCGACCAGCGGTTCCAGGTCCCAGCCGAGCAACCGGCCCCGGGCGTACTCCCGGGCGCGTCCCACGCTGCGCGGCTCGCGCGGCAGGGTCCAGTCGCCGACGGAGTCGGCCGGCAGCCCCTGGACACGTGCCATCAGCAGCGCGATGTCGTCCTCGCCGTGATGGGTGTCGAGGGTGTTGAGGACGTGGTCGCAGACGTCCTCCAGCGACCGGGGGCCGTCGGAGCGCACCGCGGCCGGCGGCTGGGCGGGGTCGGTGAGGGCGCCGACGAATGCCTGGAGGCCCTCGTCGAGGGGGTGGTCGCGCGATTCGACCAGTCCATCCGTGTAGAGCGCCAGCAGTGCGCCTTCGGGTAGTTCGACCTCGACCTCCTCGAACGGCTCGCCGCCGACGCCGAGCGGCATGCCGGGCGGCACGTCGAGCATCAGCGCGCTCTCGCCGGGTTCGACCAGTACGGGCGGCAGATGGCCCGCGTTGGCGAAGGTGCAGCGCCGGGTCACCGAGTCGTAGACGGCGTACACGCAGGTCGCGAGGTACACCTCGGAGAGGTCCTTGTCGCGGGGCCGGCCGGCGGCCGTACGGGAGGCGGACTGGACGCCGCCGGGGTTGCCGAGGCCGCGGGCGATCTCGTCGAGCGCGGAGAGGACCTCGGCGGGTTCGAGGTCGAGCAGGGCCAACGTGCGCACGGCGGTCCGGAGTTCGCCCATGGCGACGGCGGCGCGCAGGCCCCGGCCCATGACGTCGCCGACGACGAGCGCCGTGCGGTGGCCGGGGAGTTCGATGACGTCGAACCAGTCGCCGCCGACCTCGGTGGCCGCGTTGCCCGGCAGATAGCGGCAGGCGATGTCGAGTCCGGAGGCCTCGGGGTCGCCCGGCGGCAGTAGGGAGCGCTGCAGGATGAGGGCGCGTTCGTGTTCGCGGCGGTAGAGGCGGGCGTTGTCGATGCAGACGGCGGCGCGCGCGGCCAGTTCCACCGCGAGGGCGCGGTCGCGTTCCCCGAAGGGCTCGCTGCCCTTGGTGCGGGAGAACTGCACGAGTCCGACGACGGTGTCGTGGGCGACCATCGGCACGGCGAGCGTCGCCTGGATGAGGTTGTCCTCCTCGGGGACCTGCTGGGGGCGGGCGGTGCGCAGGGCGTCCGCGCAGGGCGAGTTGAACGGGTAGTGGTGGACCGCGCCCACGCGCACCGGGGCGGGCCCGCCGACGAAGGGCGCGTCGGAGACGGCGCTGGCGAAGGCGACCCGGCGCAGTTCGGCGCTGCCGTCGGCGAGTCCGGGCGGGGTCTCGTCGCCGACGAGGAGGTTCTGGTAGAGGTCGACGGTGGCGAGGTCGCAGAAGTTGGGGACGACCACGTCGAGGAGTTCGCGGGCGGTGGTCTCCAGATCGAGGGAGTTGCCGATGCGGGCACCGGCCTCGTTCAGGAGGGCGAGATTCCGCCGCGCGGCGGCGGCCTCACGGGCGGCGGCGCGGCGGGCCGTCACATCGATGCCGAGCCAGGCGATGCCGATGGGGCGGCCGGTGCCGCTGTGCACCCGGTAGAGGTTGACGGACCAGTGGCGGCGTTCCTCTGAGCCGGGCACGAAACCCGAGATGTGCATGTCCGTGATGGAGTCGCCGCTCTCCAGGACCCGGCGCAGGGTCGCCTCGACCCGCTCGGCCTCCGGCGACCGGAGGTAGTCGTGGACGCCCCTGCCGCGGTGGTCGTCGACGTGGCCGCCGTAGATGGAGGCGAACCGCTGGTTGGCGCGCCGCACCCGGAGGTCGGTGTCTATCAGCAGGAAGCCGAAGGGAGATTGGCCGAATATCGCCTGCGAGGCGGCGAGGTCGGTCTCGATGCGGCGCAGCGTGCGCACGTCCACCACGATGCACACGGCGGCCCGTTCGCCGCCCTCGACGGTGGTGGGCATCACATAGACCTCGGCGAGGCCCTCGGTCCCCTCGGGGCCCGGCACCCGGAAGGGCACCACACCGGTCCACTCGCGGCCGTCGAGGACCTCGGCCATCTTCCGCTGGCCCTCTTCGCGCCGGTCGGGGTCCACGAACGCCTCGATGGGGTCCATGCCCACGGCCCGCGCCGCCGAGATGCCGAACAACTGCTCGGCGCGCAGGCTCCACTGGTCGACGAGACCGTCGGGGCCGATGGAGAACGAGGCCACCTTGATGTAGTCGTACATCGATCCGGGCGGGCTGGTCTGCCACATCGGGTCGCCGGGCCCCTGACCGGCCATGACGCCGGCGGCCGCGACGGCGTCGGCGGCCTCGCCCCCGGCCGGTACCGTACGGTCGGCCGACGCGGGACTTCCGGACGCGTACCCCGGGGTCTCGCCGCCCGGCCCGGCGGAAGCGCTTCCGCCGTCACGCGTGACGGCATCGCGTGTGGCGCGGCCCAGGCCGGAATCGTCTGCGGCCTCGGGCCTCGCGCGGTCCGACGGGCCCTTCGGCTCCGTGGACTCCGTGGCCTTCGCTGGTATCTCGCTCACGCGAACCGTCCCCTCCAGCTCACCGCGTCCGGCTTCGGTCACCAGGGGCGGCTGCCCGCAGTATCCAGCACTACGGCGCCGCGCAACACGGTGTTCACGATCACAGCACGGTCCCGATCGTTTTTGGACCGGCTGCGACACACTCCCAAGTCTTCTAACCAGGCGTTGCCCGCTCCAACCAAAGACTCCGATCGGCGCCACTGGCTTGAACCGATCGGTCGCACACGCGCCACGGGGAGCCGCCCCCGGCGCGGTCCGTACACCGTGGACGCCGGTCATGCGCCGGGACTTGCCCCCGGTACGTCCGCCGTTCCGGTCAGTCGGGAACCGCCAGCTCGAACCAGACCGTCTTGCCCGATTCGCCGGGCCGGGTACCCCAGGCCCGCGCGGAGCAGGCCACGAGCCGCAGCCCTCGGCCACTCTCGTCGTCCGCGTCGGCGGCGCGCTCGCGCGGCGGGTCGGGCAGCGGGTCGGAGACCTCCACGAGCAGGATGGCCGGGGGGCCGTCGGAACGAATGAGCCGTACACCGATGGGGCCGGTGGCGTGCCGCAGGGCGTTGGTCACCAACTCGCTCACCAGCAGCGCGGCGATGTCACCGACGGAGTCGAGCCCCCACTCGCGCAGCCGGCCGCGCACCACGGCCCGGGCTGTGCGCACGGCGTCGGCCTCCGCCGGGAAGGTCCACTCGGCGCAGTCGTCTCCGTTGTCGATCACGCCGATCACTTCCCAGTCAGAAGCGGACCCTGTCCGGTTTCATGGGGTTAATGGGCACATACCCGATATCCAACCTCGAGTACCGCGCATGAGGGCGCACTGTGGCACAAACAGTGCGGGGAGCGCATCCCCCCGCACTCGACGCATCAGAAAGGGGCGCACAGAACCGTGTGACGGGCGACCGAGAAGTGTGCGCGAACCGTCCGAAACCAGGGCACTCAGACTCCCCCGGGACCCCAGGCCAACCGCACGGCCTCCATCACGGCCGGAACGTCCTGGTCCAGCCAGTCGACGTCCCAGACCTCGTCCGCGGCGAGCCAGCGCAGCTCGTCGTGGTCCTCCAGCGGCCGGGGTTCCCCGGAGAGAAGATGCGCGATCCAGACGCGCAGTACATGGCCCGGTCCCACCGGCCACTCCCCCGGCACCCGCTCGGCGGGCTTCGCCTCGACACCGAGCTCCTCGCGCAGTTCCCGCACGAGGGCCTGTTCAGGGGGCTCACCGGGTTCCACCTTGCCGCCGGGCAACTCCCAGCGTCCGGCCAGCTCGGGCGGCGCACTGCGACGCGCGGCGAGCAGCCGGCCGTCCTTCAGCAGGGCGGCACCCACCACCACGATCGGTTCGGTCATGCGCGGGAGCCTACGGGAGCGGACGGACACGCAGGGCAGGGTGGGTCACTTGCTCCCCATCTGACCGTTCTGGCCGTTCTGCCCGATGCGCTCGACCCAGTAGAGCTGCTTGTGGCCGCGGCTGTCGAGGCTGTCCGCGATCTTCTGCGCCTCGGCACGGGTCGCGTACCTGCCGACGCGGTAGCGATTGCCGTTGTCGTCCTGCCTTATGACGAGCCAGGGAAGAGTGATCGTGCCGTCGTTCATCGACCCCCACCGCCCCTTCCCACCCCGGCCGATCCGAGTCCCGCCCCCGGATTCCGCCGTGCCCCGCCGTCCAAGGAAACCGCAATCCGCATATGCCCGAGCGTACGCCCAACCTTTACACAGCGAATCCGTCTTTTCACAAAGAGGTACGCAACAAGCCAAGACGAGGGGGGCGCACCCCGTCGAACGCGCCGTCGGTCACCACCCGTGCGCCGTTCCGCGCCTCAACGAGCAGCCATCCAGCGCCCCTTGAGCACATCGGGGCGCCGCCGCGACGCGCGACCGGCCGACGGAAAGAACGACCGAATTCGAGCTGTGTTCGGAAGCGTCCGAAAGCCCCGGTCACTGCAACCAGCCTCAGGCAGCGGCCGCTTGCCCCCTGCGCGCCGTCGCCCGACACACGCGGAATCCACGGATCTCCCGGACAGGCGGACCCGGTCGCTCACTTGACCGGCAGATGGTACGAGACCCGGTACCGGTCCGCCGGAACCACCACGTCCGCGGTCTCCACCGGGCGGCCGGAGGCGAAGTACGTCCGGTGCACGACCAGGACGACATGCCCGGGGACACCGCCGAGGGCGAGGAGTTCCTCGGCGAGGCCGGGGCGGGCACCGACCTCCTCCGTCACGTTGTCCACGATGACGTCGATGGCGGCCATGCGCTCGACGACCCCCATCCCGCCGAGCGGGCCCTCCTCGGGGAGCATCACGGGTGTGCGACCGGTGAGGGCCAGGGGCTCCCAGGAGGTGGAGAGCATCATCACCTCACCCGCGTCGCGGAAGGTGTACTTCGTGCACATCACGCGGTCCCCGGGCTTGATGGCCAGCCGTTCCGCGATCGCGCCGCTCGCCTCCACCTGTTCGCTGCGCGACTCCCAGGTGCCGCGCACGGCGGCGTCCGCCTGCTCCTGCCGGAAGGGCGTGGCCCCGCCGGCGGGACGGAAACCGGAACGGGCCACCCGCCGCGGCACGGGCCGCTCCCGCACATAGGTGCCCGACCCGGAGCGGCCCTCCACCAGCCCCTCGGCCATGAGCACCTTGCGGGCCTCCAGCGCGACCGTGTCGGAGACGCCGTACTCCTCGCGGATACGCGCCTGGGAGGGGAGACGGGTGTGCGGCGGCAGCGATCCGTTCACGATCTTCTTGCGGAGATCACCCGCGACACGCAAGTACGCCGGCTGCTCACCGAAAGTCACTGGCCGCTCCCATCAGGTTGTACAGACAGCAACAGCGTGGCAACCGTGGGTTGTGCCATGCAAGCAAAGGCCAAGGAATCACTCGATGTGATGACATGTGCCGGGGAAGGCGTTTACGCAGGCAGTTTCTCCCCGCTGGGGACGTGGTCACACCTGAGCACCGGGCTCGTCCCCTCCGTCACCCTCGCCCGCTCCGCGCTCGTCGGTCATCTCCGGAGTGGTGGCAAGCCCCAGAGCCTCGCGCGCCGTGACCGCCTTCGGGCCGTCGGTCAGCCGGTGCGCCCTGTCCCAGTGGTCGCCGAACTCGTCGGCGTCACTCGCGTCCGCCGCGCCCTGCCACTCCTCACGGGCCCTGTCCAGGGCCTTGGCGTAGGCGGTCACCGCCTTCTCGGCGCCGGGCTCCCAGTCGTGCGCCCGCAGGGCCGCCGCCTGCCGTTCCAGGGCGTCGACCACATCGGGCGCCCACGCCTTGTGGGCGGGCAGGTCGTCGCCGACGTAGTCCGTGTCGGGCAGGCCCTCGAAGGCTTGGTTGAGGATGCCGTCGGCCTTCAGGAACGCGAACTGGTCGGCGTCGAGGGTGGTCTCGTCGTGCCGCAGCGAGCCGGTCAGGCGCTCCCGCGCGTCCTCGTTGCCGAACACGCAGGTCACCTGGCGGTCGCCGGAGCGCCAGCTCCGCCGGGTGGGCGTGTAGTAGTACACGTCGACATCGGCCGGCATCGCCCAGGTGTCCATGATGTACGCGGCGGACAGGTCGTAGCACCTGTCGCCGGCGGTCTCGTCGACCGCGTCGCCGCCCGGGTACTCCCCGTCCGGCAGCCGGAAGCCGGCGAACACCTCGGCGTCGTGCTCCCCCGCGCAGGGCACCACGTCGACGTCGTACACGTAGCTTTCCAGGGAGCCGCCCGGCACGTCGAAGCACTCGCCCTTCTCCGCCGAGAAGGCGGTGCCCGAGCCGCTCGCCGCCTCCCGCAAGCCCTCCCACGCGTCGCGTGCGCCGCCCGTGGCGAGCGCGAGCGTCATCAGCAGGGCGCCGACCGTCGACAGCGCGATCCCGGCCACGGCCATGCCCTTTCCCCGCTCCCCCTTCCGTCTGATCTGCACCAGGGCGATCACTCCGAGGACCAGCCCCAGGCCCGGCAGCAGGCACACGACACCCAGGACGAGGGCGGCGATCGCGAGCCCGTTGACCGGCGGGGAGGGCTGGAGGGCCGGGTACGCCCGCCCCCAGGCCTGTCCCCACGGCTGGGGCGCCGCCGGGTACGGCTGTCCGGGCGGCCCGGGCCGCGGCTGCCCCGGAGGCGGGAACGGGCCGCTCTGGGGCGGCTGCGCCCCGGAGGGCGGAGGTGTGGCCACGGGTCGCGTGCTCCTTGCGCCGGAGAGCGGGAACTGGCGTACGACTTCCGTACGACTTGGCGCATGGTAGGCGCGGGGCGGGCGGGGTCGACACGCGGGGCGCGGACCCAGGGGGTGCGGCGCCCTGCGGAATCGCCCCCGCCCGCCCCGCGGTCGGGCCGGGACCGGAAGCCTTCAGGCCGGGGTCAGAACTGGAGCGCCCAGGAGTCGATGCGTCCCGTGTCCAGCGCGGCGTTGTCGCTCACCCGGAGCTTCCACACCCCGTTGGCGACCTCCGAGGAGGCGTTCACGGTGTACGTGGTGTTGATGTTGTCCGCGCTGCCACCGATGCCGTACGCCTTCAGCGTGTACGCGGTGCCGTCGGGAGCGACCAGCTGTACCTGGAGGTCACCGATGTACGTGTGGACGATGTTCACGGGCACGCTGAGCGAGGACGGCGCGTTGCCCGACACACCGCTGACGGTGATCGGCGACTCCGCGGTGGAGTTGTCGTTGACCGCGTAGTCGGCCGTGTTCTCGAAACGCGGCCCGGGCGGCGGCGTCGTCCCTCCGCCGCCCACGTTCAGCAGGCGGTTGGGGGAGCCGGTGCCGGGGCTGGTGACCACCCCGGTGGTGGCGGCGTTCACCAGGGCCGTCTGGACGGCCGCCGGGGTGGCCGTGCGGTTGTCCGCCAGGTACAGCGCGGCCGCTCCCGCGACATGCGGGCTCGCCATCGACGTACCGGAGATGGTGTTGGTCGCCGTGTCGTTGGTGCGCCAGGCCGAGGTGATGGAGGAGCCGGGGGCGAACAGGTCCAGGACGGTGCCGTAGTTGGAGTAGCTCGCCTTCGCGTCGGAGCTGGTGGTGGCGCCGACGGTGATGGCCTCCGTGACGCGGGCTGGGGAACGGGTCGAGGCGTTGGTCGTCTCGTTGCCGGCCGCGACGGCGTAGGTGACACCGGAGGCGATGGAGTTGCGTACGGCGGTGTCGATGGCGGAGTCGCCCGGACCGCCCAGGCTCATGTTGGCGACGGCCGGTTTGACGGCGTTGGCGGTCACCCAGTCGATGCCCGCCACGACCTGCGCGGTGGTGCCCTGGCCCGAGTTGTTCAGGACGCGGACGCCGACGATCCTGGCCTTCTTGGCGACGCCGTAGGCCGTGCCGGCGACGGTTCCGGCGACATGTGTGCCGTGGCCGTGGCCGTCCTGGGCGGTGGTGTCGTTGTCGACGGCGTCGAAGCCGTCCACGGCACGGCCGCCGAAGTCGCTGTGCGTGATGCGGACGCCGGTGTCGATGACGTACACGGAGACGCCCTCGCCCGCGGTGTCGTCGTAGCTGTAGCTCTGGTTGAGCGGCAGCGCCGACTGGTCGATGCGGTCGAGGCCCCACGAGGGCGGGTTGGGCTGTGTCGCCGAGATGGTGAAGGTCCGGTTCTGGACGACGGAGACGACGTTCGGATCGGCGGCGAATCGTTTCGCCTCCGCCTCGGTGGCGTTGACCTCGTAGCCGTTGAGCGCCTTGGTGTACGTGCGCTCGATCTCGGCGCCGTACCGCTCGGCCAGGGCCCTGCCCTTGCCGGAGCCGGCCTTGGCGTCCGCCTTCAGAGTGACGATGTAGCTGTCCTTGACGGCGCCGGTCGCGCCCGCGTACTGGATCGGGCCTACCGCCGCCGCGGTGGCGGGGAGGGCGGAGACCAGGCCGGAGGCGAGCGCCGCGGTGGCCGCCGCGCTGATCACGGCCAGTCTTCGCCGGTTCTGACGCATCACTGCCATCTGAGGGATCCTCCTCAATCGGTGGTGCGCTGGTGGGGGGACGCACACACTCGGACGCGGGGACGGTCCGGGCGGATATCATGCCCATGTCAATTCCCTGTGGGTTTCCTGTGCGTCAGCCGAAAGATTGAGGCCTCTGAAGGAATTGCACAAGGCCCCTGCACGCACGTAACCGCGGCAGCAAGTCGGTGCCCGTGCCACCGTCATGACTCACCGCCAGACCGGACCGCTGCGACACACCGTCACGACACGCCGCCATGACGCACCGATGCATGGCGCCCATGACACACCGTTACGCACTTCCATGACACACCGTCATGCCGCGCCCATGACAGTCGCCATGGGGCACCGGCGTCGTCGGCCCCACTTACCCTGCGTGCATGACACCTCTGCCGGATCGCTTCTGCCCGACGGACGGCACCCGCGTCCCCGCGGCCTCCCTCGCCTGGTGCTGCCCGGCCTGCCGTGGCCCCCTGGACCTCGACTTCGCGCCCACCCCCGCACCCCTCAAGTCCCTGGCCGGCCGGGTGAACTCCCTCTGGCGCTACGCAGAGTGCCTCCCCCTCGGCACGCCCGCGGTCTCCCTCGGCGAGGGCCGCACCCCGCTCGTCGAACTCAGGGACGGCGTCTCCGCCAAGCTCGACTACCTGATGCCGACGCTGTCCTTCAAGGACCGGGGCGCGGTCCTCCTGGCCGAGCTGGCGCGGCGGCTCGCACCGCACCGGGTCGTCGCCGACAGCAGCGGCAACGCCGGCACGGCCGTCGCCGCGTACTGCGCGCGGGCCGCGCTGCCCTGCACGGTGTACGTCCCCGCGGGCACCTCGGCCAAGAAGCTGGAGCAGATCGAGGCGCACGGCGCGCGGCTGAACATCGTCGACGGGGACCGCGAGGCGGCGGCGGCCGCGGCGCGCGAGGCGGCGGACGAGGAGGGCGTCTTCTACGCCTCGCACGTCTACAACCCCTACTTCCTCCACGGCACCAAGACCTACGTCCACGAACTGTGGGAGGACCTCGGCGGCCGCCTCCCGGACGTGCTCGTCGTCCCGGTCGGCAACGGCACGCTGCTGCTGGGCGCCGCTCTCGCCGTCGCGGAACTCCACGCGGCGGGCCTGATCGGCCGCCGCCCCGCCCTGTACGCCGTCCAGCCGGCCGCGGTCGCACCGCTGGCCCACGCGTGGGAGGAGGGCGCCGACGACCTCGTCGGCACCACCCCCATGGCGCCCACCCACGCCGAGGGCATCGCCATCCCGCGCCCGCCCCGGGCCCGGCAGATCCTCCGGGCGGTGCGCGACTCCGGCGGCAGGTTCCTCACCGTCACCGAGGACCAGCTCCGCCACGCCCAGCTCGACCTCGCCTCCCAGGGCCTGTTCGTCGAGGCGACGGGCGTTGCCTGCTGGGCCGCCGTACGGGAGGAAGCCCTGGGGAGCCGCTTGGCGGTGGTGCCGTTGTGCGGGGCGGGGCTGAAGTCGGGGGTGGTGAGGGGGTGAGGGGGTGAGGGGGTGAGGGGTGGCTGGGGTGGGGAAGCGAGCTCCTCTCGCGTCGGTGCTGCGTTTCGGTGGATGCTGCTTCTCCTCCGGCGGGTCGCGGGGCAGGGGCCGCTGGTCCCCGGCGAGGGCCGACCGGCTCCGTCGACGGATCGGAGCGGTGGGTCCGTCGACGGCCCACCGCACAGGTGGTGTTCAGCGCGGACGTACCTCGCCGCGGATCAACGGGAGTCGGGCCCCACGTCCGGTCGGCCTGGCTGCCTCCGGTCGCCTTCCCGGGCCTCACGGGTCGGCGACGTGAGGGGGGCTCAGGGGCGGTCGTCGTGCCTCACGTCGGCCGGTTGGCCGGACCGTGCGCGGGCGACGCGCCAGACGTGCTCGGTCAGCAGCACGGTGGAGGCGGTGGCGAGGCAGACCGCCCACTGGGCCGGGCCGAGGGAGACGGTGTCGAAGACCCCCTGCGCCAAGGGCAGCTGCACCGCGACGACCTGGAGGGCCAGGACGGCGGCCAGGCAGATCCACAGGGTGCGGTTGTGCAACTGGTGGCGGCCGAGGACGGGGCCGTCCTCGTTGCGCGCGGCCAGGGCGTTGCAGAGCTGGAAGAGGACGAACGTGGTGAAGGCCATGGTGGCGGCGGTCGCGGTGTCGGTGAGGTGGCGGGCGCCGGTGAAGACGGCGAGGGTGCCGACGGCCATGACCGCGCCGGAGCGGGTGATGGCGGCCAGGCGGCGTGCGTTGAGGATGCGTTCACCGGACGGGCGGGGCGGACGCCGCATCACGTTGTCCCGCGGGGGGTCGATGGCCAGGGCCATGGCGGGTGGTCCGTCCATGATGATGTTGACCCACAGCAGCTGGATCGCGGACATGGGGGCGGGCAGTCCGACCAGCACGGTGGCGAGCAGGGTGAGGATGGCGCCGATGTTGGTGGACAGCTGGAAGCGGACGAAGGTGACGATGTTGTCGTAGATGGAGCGGCCTTCGCGGACCGCGCGGACGATGGTGGAGAAGTCGTCGTCGGTCAGCACCATGTCGGCGGCTTCCTTGGCGACGTCGGTGCCGGTGACGCCCATGGCGACGCCGATGTGGGCGGCGCGCAGGGCGGCGGCGTCGTTGACGCCGTCCCCGGTCATGGCCACGATGTGGCCGCGCCGTGCCAGGGCGCGGACGATGGTCACCTTGTGTTCGGGGGCGACGCGGGCGAAGACGCCGATGTCCTCGATGCGGTCCGCGAGGTCCTGGTCGCTCATCCGGGTCAGTTCGGCGCCGGAGACGACATCTCCGGTGATGCCGAGTTCGCGGGCGATGGCGGCTGCGGTGTCGGCGTGGTCCCCGGTGATCATTTTGACGGTGACGCCGGCGGCCTGCGCGAGGTTGACCGCTTCGTGGGCCTGGGGCCGGGGCGGGTCGGCGATCCCGGCGACGGCGGTCAGGGTCAGCCCCGTCACTTCTTCCGGGCCGAGCCGGCCGGCGGTGACGGTGGCGGTGGCGGTGGCGGTGGCGGCGCCGAGGACGCGCAGGCCCTGGCCGCCCATCCGCCGTGCGGCGTCGGTGATCTCCCGGCGGCGCTCGGCGTCCAGGGGCACGGGTCCTTGTTCTGCCAGGACGTGGGTGCAGCGGTCCAGCAGGACGTCGACGGCTCCCTTGGCGTGAACGCCGACGCCGCCGTCGGCGTCGGCGTCGGCGTCGGCGTGGAAGGTGGCCATGTACTTGGCGGCCGGGTCGAAGGGAACCTCACCCGTACGCGTCATGCGCGTCCGCAGGTCCGCGTCGAGACCGGCTTTGGCGGCGAGCACGATCAGGGCGGCCTCGGTGGGGTCTCCGATGACGCCGTCCGCGGTGAGACGGGCGTCGTTGCACAGCGCGAACGGCAACACCGCGTCGCGTAAGTCCGCGCGGCTCTCCCCGCTCACGGGAAGCACGGTGCCGGTGGTGTCGTAGCCTTCGCCGGTCACGTCGTGGTCGCGGCCGGCGGCCCACAGGGCGCGGACCGTCATCTCGTTCATGGTCAGGGTGCCGGTCTTGTCGCTGCACACCACGGTCGCGGAGCCGAGCGCCTCGACGGAGGCCAGGCGTTTGACGATGGCGCCACGGCGGGCCATGCGGTAGACGCCCAGGGCCAGGGTGAGCGCGAGAACGGCGGGCAGCCCTTCGGGGATCGCGGCGACCGCCAGGGCCACCGCCCGCAGGGCGAGATCTGCGAGTTCCTCGCCGCGCAGGAGGGCCACCAGCGCGTAGGCCGCCACGGCGACACCGCTGACCAGTGCCAGGCGCCGGCCCAGGCTGTCCATCTGGACCTGGAGCGGGCTGGGCGGTTCGCTGCCGGTGCGCAGGGCCTCGGCGATCGCGCCGACCTCGGTGCGCATCCCGGTCGCGGTGACGATCATCTCGGCGCGGCCGCGGGTCAGCGCGGTGTTCATGAAGAGCATGCCGGCGCGGTCGGCGACGGGCACGGGCTCGTCGCCGTGGTCCGCGACGGGCGCGGTCGTCTTGGCGACGGGCTGGGACTCGCCGGTGAGCGCGGCCTCGGCGGCCTCGACCGACTCGGCGACGGCCAGGCGTCCGTCGGCCGGGACGCGGTCGCCCGCCTCCAGGAGGACGATG
Organism: Streptomyces sp. NPDC042364; assembly: GCF_056437585.1. Lineage (NCBI taxonomy): Bacteria > Bacillati > Actinomycetota > Actinomycetes > Kitasatosporales > Streptomycetaceae > Streptomyces > Streptomyces sp. NPDC042364. Next base: position 75,139 of record NZ_JBWKAJ010000031.1, read on the forward strand.
TCGCCGGGCACCAGGGTGCCGGCCGGGATCACCCTCACCTGGCCGTCGCGGCGCACGCGCGCCGTGGGGACCAGCATCCGGCGCAGGGCTTCCAGACTGCGCTCGGCGCGGCGTTCCTGCAGATATCCGATGGTGGCGTTGATGAGCAGGACGACGCTGATGACGAGGGCGTCCTTGATCTCGCCGATGATTCCGGCGATGACGGCGGCGGCGAGCAGGATGCCGATCAGCCAGCTGCGGAACTGGTCCAGCAGGCGCAGCCACTGCGGCCGGCGAGCCGGTTCGGCCAGTTCGTTGGCGCCCCAGGCGGCGGCCCGCCGCTCGGCGTCCGCCGTGGCCAGGCCGATGGCCGGGACCACGGCCAGCGAGTCCGCCACGTCTGCGGCCTCGCGCAGGTGGGCGTCCGCCTGCGCGGGCGCCCCTACCGGCAGGGTGTGGTTCCCGGCCGCGGCCCGCTGCGGCACGGTCACACCTCGCCGCGGACGACGGCGACGGGGCAGTGGGCGTGATGCAGCAGGGCCTGACTGACCGAACCGAGCAGCAGCCCGGCGAAACCACCCCGGCCGCGGGCACCGACCACCATCAGCTGGGCGGACCGGCTCGCCTCGATCAACGTCTCCCGTGTCGGACCGTGCACGACCCTGTGCTCCACCACCACACCCGGGTACCGCTCCTGGCGGCCCGCGAGCGCCTCCGACAGCAGGCTCTCCTCCTCCCCGGCGAGGGCGCCCGGCGGGTTCGTGTACGGCGTCGACGCGTCCGGCGGTGCGGGCATCGGCGCGTTCCACGTGGTCCAGGCGTGCAGCGCCACCAGCGGCGCCTTGCGCGACTCGGCCTCGGCGAAGGCGAAGTCCACCGCCCGCTCACTCGCGGCCGAGCCGTCGACGCCCAGCACGACCGGGCCCTCCGTACCCGGCTTGTCATGCACCACCAGCACCGGGCACCGGCCGTGCGCCGCCAGATGCACCGCGGTCGACCCGACCAGCAGGCCGACGAACCCGCCCATGCCCCGGGACCCGACCACCACCAGTTCGGCCGAACGGGACTGCGCCTCCAGCACCGTCAGGGGTTCACCGGTCACCACCGCGTGGCTGACCTCGACGTCCGGGGCCGTCACCCGCGCGACGTCGACCGCCTCGGCCACCAGACGGTCCGCCATGTTCCGGAGCCCGCCCTCGGGCGGGCCCAGGGACGACGGCCCCAGAGGCACATGCATCGCGGGCCAGACGAACGCGTGCACCACCCGCAGCCGCGCTCCGCGCGCCTGCGCCTCCCGTGCCGCCGCCTCCACCGCGGCGAGACCCGACGGCGACCCGTCCACTCCCACGACCACCAGACCGCTCACTGTGCCTCCTACGTCCGGACTCTCGGCTCTCTTCCCAGTTCACCCGGACACTCACTCGCTGTCATGGGGCCTAACGGCCGCCGTCGGCGCCGATCGGTCCTGCGGCGGTCGCGACGGGCCGGCCCTGGACACCGCGGATCACGCTGTGCCCGCTCGTCGGGCGTGCGTACGGCTCCGCGCACGCGGCGGTCGCGCGGCCCTCGGTGAAGCGATCACCTGAAGTGAGCACGTGAACCGCGCCGAGAACCACTCGTTCGCCCTTCCGGGCGCCCCGGCCCCTCAGGTCTTCGTCGTCTCCGTCCGCCTTGGGGCGGTTCACCCCCGCTACGCGGCCAGGTGCCGGATTCCCGCCCGGCGTGCAGGCGCCGCCGTGGCCCGGATCCCGATGACCTCGACCTCGACGCCCCAGGCCTCAAGCATCTTGGCCGTCTGCACGAGGGTGACCTGGGAGAACGGGAACAGCGTGTCGGCGGTGAGGCCGAAGCAGACGTACCCGGGCCGCAGGTCGGGCACCGACTCGTTGTACGTCCGCTCCGTGTCAACAAGGGTGATGTCGGTCCGGCCGCCGCCCGGCGTATGGGAGACCAGGTCCCGGATCCGGGCCGGGTCCACCCTGCGGATCACGAATCCCAGCCCAGTCCACCGGCCGCGACACCTCACACCCGGTCGTGAGGTGGATCTCGCCGCACCAACTGGCGACCGGCTGCTTGAAGCTCCCCTGACCGCCAGCGCCGGAACTCCCCATCGCTCGTCCGGGAAATCCAGTTCCGCGCCGATGGCCTCAAGTCGGTCGGAGTCGAGGACAGCAGCCCGAGCAGGTGGGCGCGGGCTGCGGCCCGGGGTTCAACTCGCCTGAACCGGCCGGTGATCCGGGCCATCACCTGGTCGAACATCGCCCTTCAGGGGCTGAGGCACTGCGGTCGACCGCACGACGTAACGCCGGTCCCCGTCTTGTCTATGCGGCGGTGATTACCGAGGGGGCCGGAACGAATACCCCCGGCCTCCCCTGGCCACTCACACTTTTGCCTTGAACTCCTCCACATCGGCGACGTGGTGGAGTTCACACGTTGAAGCGGAACTCCACGACATCCCCGTCCTGCATCACGTACTCCTTGCCCTCCATGCGGGCCTTGCCCTTGGCGCGGGCCTCCGCCACCGAACCGGTCTCCACCAGGTCGTGGAAGGAGATGACCTCGGCCTTGATGAAGCCCTTCTGGAAGTCCGTGTGGATGACACCGGCGGCCTCGGGGGCGGTGGCGCCCTTCTTGATCGTCCAGGCGCGGGACTCCTTGGGGCCCGCCGTCAGGTACGTCTGGAGGCCGAGGGTGTCGAAGCCGACCCGGGCGAGGGTCGCGAGGCCGGGCTCTTCGGCGCCGACGGACTGGAGGAGTTCGAGCGCGTCCTCCTCGTCCAGCTCGGCGAGGTCCGCCTCCAGCTTGGCGTTGAGGAAGATCGCCTCGGCGGGGGCGACCAGCGCGCGCTGCTCGTTCTTGAAGTCCTCGTCGACCAGTTCCTCCTCGTCGACGTTGAAGACGTAGAGGAAGGGCTTGGTGGTGAGCAGGTGCAGGTCGTGCAGGAGCTCGTTGCGCTCGGAGCCCTGGACGATCCCGTGCGCGAAGAGGGTGTCACCCTTCTCCAGGATCTCCTTGGCCTCCTCGACGGCCTTGACCTTCGGCGCGACGTCCTTCTTGATGCGCGACTCCTTCTGGAGGCGCGGCAGGACCTTCTCGATGGTCTGGAGGTCGGCGAGGATCAGCTCGGTGTTGATCGTCTCGATGTCGTCCTTGGGCGAGACCTTGCCGTCGACGTGGACGACGTTCTCGTCCTTGAAGGCGCGGATGACCTGGCAGATCGCGTCGGACTCACGGATGTTCGCCAGGAACTTGTTGCCGAGGCCCTCGCCCTCGCTGGCGCCGCGCACGATGCCCGCGATGTCGACGAAGTCGACGGTCGCCGGGAGGATCCGCTGAGAGCCGAAGATCTCCGCCAGCTTGGTCAGGCGCTCGTCCGGGACGCCGACGACGCCGACGTTCGGCTCGATCGTGGCGAACGGGTAGTTGGCCGCCAGCACGTCGTTCTTGGTCAGGGCGTTGAACAGGGTCGACTTGCCGACGTTGGGCAGACCGACGATTCCGATCGTGAGCGACACGTTTGCGACTTCCCGTACGTAGGAGGGCCAGGCGGCCTGGGGTGGCGGGGCCTGGGGGTGCGGTCCGGCGGATCGTGCCCCAGGGGCCAGAGGGCTGGCCGGTCCCCCAGTTTACGGCGTGCCCGCGCCCTGCCCGGCGACGTATCGAACGCTTGCCCAAGGCCCCCTCAACGGCGTGTCAGTGAACCCATTCGGCACATTAACCGACCTAAGTTGGTCGAGTGGAGCAACAAAGGACGTATCCCCCTCGGACCGGACCGCAGCGCGGCACTCGATTTCCGCCGCAGGTGGCCAGAGGCGACCGGCAACCGGGCGGCGCGGGAACACCGCGTCGTGCCCCGGTCTCACGCGGGCCCGTTCCGGCCCCGGCCCGAGCCGTGCGGCGCGTCGCCCGAGCCGCGCGCCGGATGCCGAACCCCCGGCTCACCGGGCTGGGCGGCGGACTGTTCTGCGCGGCGTCGATGTTCGCGCTCGCCTGCCTCGACCGGTTGCTGTTCGATGCGTCGCTCGCGCTGTACGGGGCACTGTTCCTGCCGGTCAGCGCGTTGACCGCGGTGTGGATGCGGCGGGTGGACCTGGTGAGCGGGCCGGTGGTCGTGCCCATCGCCTTCGCGGCGGGACTGCCGCCGATCGTCGGCGGCGAGGGCGGACCCGCCGGGTATCTGATGGGCCTGGTCACCACCCTCGCCGTGGGAGCGGGCTGGCTCTACGGCGGCACGCTCATCGCCGGCGTCATCGTGACCGTGCGCAAACTGCGGCTGATGGCCCGGCGGGCGGCCCAGCGGGAGTGGGAGATGGCCGCGGAGCGAGGGAGGGGGAGGGCCGGCGAAAAGGCGGCGGCCGAGGGACACCGGGGGCAGGGGCGGCCTGGGACGTCCAGCGCCCGGCCGCGCTCCTCGTCCGACCACGCCACGGGCCGGCCCCGGCCCCCGAGGCCCCCGGCGCAGCCCCGCCGCACGGCGCCTCGCGGCTCCTGACCCGCCCCGGCTTCCGCCCAGCCCCGCCCCCGAGCGGGATCGCGGGGTCAGCCCGCCTTCGCCGCCCTCATGGCCGCGCCCACGATGCCGGCGTTGTTCTGGAGCTGGGCCGGGACGATCTCGGCCTGGATGCCCTCGATCAGGTGCAGGAACTTGTGGGACTTGCGGCTGACGCCGCCGCCGATGATGAAGAGCTCGGGTGAGAAGAGCATCTCCACATGGGCGAGGTACCTGGTGACGCGCTTGGCCCAGTGCTCCCAGGTCAGCTCGTGGTCGTCCTTTGCCTTGGTGGAGGCGCGGGTCTCCGCGTCGTGGCCGCCCAGCTCCAGATGGCCCAGCTCCGTGTTGGGGACGAGGACGCCGTCGCAGAAGACGGCGCTGCCGATGCCCGTGCCGAAGGTCAGCATGATGACCGTGCCCCGGCGGTCGCGTCCGGCGCCGAACTGCGCCTCGGCGACGCCGGCCGCGTCCGCGTCGTTCAGCACGGTGACCGGGAGACCGCCGAGCCGGTCGCCGAGCAGGGCGCGCGCGTCGACGTCGATCCAGCCCTTGTCGACGTTGGCCGCCGTACGGATCATGGCGCCGCCCGTGACCACGCCGGGGAAGGTGACGCCGACCGGGCCGGTCCAGCCGAAGTGGTCGACGACCTCCTTCACCCCGTCGGCCACCGCGTCGGGTGTCGACGGTTGCGGGGTCAGCACCTTGTACCGCTCGTCCGCCAGGTCGCCCCGGTCCAGGTCCACGGGAGCGCCCTTGATCCCGGATCCACCGATGTCCACGCCGAAGATGTGCATGGCCCTACGTTACGTCGTACGACGGACAGTCACGGCCAGAGGCCGCCCGGCCTCCGTTCGGCCCCGGAACCCATACGTCCTCGCACGCGTACGGCCCCGGAACCTTCACGTTCCGGGGCCGTACGCGGAGACTGCGGGGGCTCAGGCGCCGGCGACGCCCTGGCCGGTGCGCTCGGCGACCAGGGCGGCCGCCTCCTCGCGCAGGTCGCGGCGGAGTTCCTTGGGCAGCGAGAAGGTGATCGACTCCTCGGCGGCCTTGACCAGCTCGACGTCCTCGTAGCCCCGCTGGGAGAGCCACTCCAGGACCTCCTCGACGAGGACCTCCGGCACGGAGGCGCCCGAGGTGACGCCGACCGTCTCCACGCCCTCCAGCCATGCCTCGTCGATCTCGCTCGCGAAGTCCACGAGGTAGGCCTCGCGGGAGCCGGCGAGCTTGGCGACCTCGACGAGCCGCTTGGAGTTGGAGGAGTTGCGGGAGCCGACGACGATGACCAGCTCGGCCTCGGCGCCCATCTGCTTCACGGCGAGCTGACGGTTCTGCGTGGCGTAGCAGATGTCGTCGCTCGGCGGGGAGACGAGCAGCGGGAACTTCTCCTTGAGGGCGCCCACCGTCTCCATCGTCTCGTCGACGGAGAGCGTGGTCTGGGAGAGCCAGACGACCTTCGACGGGTCGCGGACCTCGACCTTCTCGACGTCACCGGGTCCGTCGACCAGCTGGATGTGGTCGGGGGCCTCGCCGGAGGTGCCGATGACCTCCTCGTGGCCCTCGTGCCCGATCAGCAGGATGTCGAAGTCCTCGCCCGCGTACCGGATCGCTTCCTTGTGGACCTTGGTGACCAGCGGGCAGGTCGCGTCGATGGTGGCGAGTCTGCCGCGCTGAGCCTCCTCGTGGACCGTGGGGGCCACTCCGTGCGCCGAGAACATCACGATGTTGCCCTCGGGGACCTCTTCCGTCTGCTCGACGAAGATGGCGCCCTTCTTCTCCAGGGTCTGCACGACGTACTTGTTGTGGACGATCTCGTGGCGGACGTAGATCGGGGCCCCGTACTGCTCCAGGGCCTTCTCGACGGCGATCACGGCACGGTCGACACCCGCGCAGTAGCCGCGCGGAGCGGCGAGGAGGACACGGCGGCGGCCAGGCGAAGCGGTCATGCACCCCATCGTAGGGGGTTCCCTCCGGGGGACTCCGTCTTGGGAGGGCGGGAGAGCTCGGGGGCGCGTGCCGTTCGGCGGGTGCGGGTGAGGTGTGGTTTCCCGCGCGGTTCCCCGCGCCCCTGGAGGGGCGGGCGGAACACATGCGGCTTCGCCGCGTGGGCGCGGACGGCCCCCACCCACCCGCAGCCGCCGGTGAACCCGTCCCCCCGAGCCCTACGGCGCTGTCGGCACCCCCCGATACGCTCCCCACATGGCTCTCAACACGTCCGCCGACGCCCCCTTGCCCGTCGGCGAGGTCTCCCGGCTCATCGGCGGCTGGATCGACCGGCTCGGCACGGTGTGGGTCGAGGGGCAGATCACGCAGTTGTCGCGGCGCCCGGGCGCCGGCGTCGTCTTCCTCACGCTGCGGGACCCGTCGCACGACATCTCCGTGAGCGTGACCTGCTACCGGCAGGTGTTCGACGCGATCGCGGACGTGGTCAGCGAGGGCGCCCGGGTCGTCGTGCACGCGAAGCCGGAGTGGTACGCGCCGCGCGGCCAGCTGTCCCTGCGGGCCACCGAGATAAGGCCGGTCGGGGTGGGTGAACTGCTCGCGCGGCTGGAACAGTTGAAGAAGTCGCTGGCCGGCGAGGGGCTGTTCGCGCCGGAGCGGAAGAAGGCGCTGCCGTTTCTGCCGCAGCTGATCGGGCTGGTGTGCGGCCGGGCCTCCGCGGCCGAGCGGGACGTACTGGAGAACGCCCGGCACCGATGGCCGGCCGTCCGCTTCGAGGTGCGCAACGTCGCCGTGCAGGGTGTGCACGCGGTGCCGCAGGTCGTGCAGGCGGTGAAGGAGCTGGACGCGATGGAGGGCGTGGACGTCATCATCGTGGCGCGCGGCGGCGGCAGCGTGGAGGACCTGCTGCCGTTCTCCGACGAGCAGCTCGTGCGGGCGGTGGCGTCCTGTCGTACGCCGGTGGTGTCGGCGATCGGGCACGAGCCGGACACCCCGCTGCTGGACTACGTGGCGGACCTGCGGGCGTCCACGCCGACCGACGCGGCCAAGAAGGTCGTGCCGGACGTCGGCGAGGAGCACGAGCGGGTGCGCTGGCTGCGGGACCGGGCGCGGCGGTGTGTGGAGGCGCTGCTGGAGCGGGAGGAGCGGGGGCTCGCGCACGCCCTGGCGCGCCCCTCGATGGAGGACCCGCACCGCATGATCGACGAGCGGGCCGACCAGGTGGCCTCGCTGCTCGACCGTGGCCGCCGGTGCCTCGGCCACCATCTGGACCGGGCCGTCTCGGAGCTGACGCACACGCACGCGCGCGTGGTGGCCCTCTCCCCCGCCGCCACCCTGAAGCGGGGGTACGCGGTGCTCCAGAAGGCGGACGGGCATGTGGTGCGCGCGCCCGAGGAGGTCGTGGCGGAGGAGCCGTTGCGGGCACGGGTGGCGGAGGGCGAGTTCGCCGTCCGGGTCGAGGGCACTGTCGGAGGGGACGCATAAGGTGGGCCGTATGACCAGCAACGTGAGCGAGGCCGCGGAGACGACGGTGACGGGCGGGGCGGCCGGAGCGTCCGAGGCCGACCGGGCACTCGGGTACGAGCAGGCGCGTGACGAGCTGATCGAGGTCGTCCGGCGGCTGGAGGCGGGCGGTACGACGCTGGAGGAGTCCCTCGCGCTGTGGGAGCGCGGCGAGGAGCTGGCCAAGGTGTGCCGGCGCTGGCTGGACGGCGCGCGGGCCCGGCTGGACGCGGCCCTGGCCGAGGGCGAGCAGGCGGACGCCTCCGGCGACGGGCAGGGGTGACACCGCGCTCGCGGACCTGTCGCCGGTTCTTGTGAAGCGGATCGCCCAGTCTTCCTGTGAAGCGGATCACCCAGCCCCGCCTTTAATTGAAAATTGAACTTCCATTGCGTACCTTCGTAGTCGTCAGCGCACCCGTCTGCCGAAGGTTGTTCCATGTCTCTCGTTCTCGACCCCGCCGCCCAGGACCTGCTCTTCCGCGAGGCGCACACCGCGAACGCGTTCACCGACGAGCCGGTCACCGACGAGCAGGTGCAGGCGATCTACGACCTGGTCAAGTACGGCCCGACCGCCTTCAACCAGACCCCGCTGCGCATCGTCCTGGTCCGCTCCGCCGAGGCCCGCGAGCGCCTGGTGCCGCACATGGCCGAGGGCAACCAGGCCAAGACCTCCACCGCCCCGCTGGTCGCGATCCTCGCCGCGGACAACGAGTTCCACGAGGAGCTGCCGACCCTGTTCCCGGCGTTCCCGCAGGCCAAGGACCTCTTCTTCGCCGAGCGCCCGGCCCGTGAGGCCGCCGCCGGGCTGAACGCGGCCCTCCAGGCCGCGTACTTCATCATCGGTGTGCGCGCCGCGGGTCTGGCCGCCGGCCCGATGACCGGCTTCGACGCCGCCGGCGTCCAGAAGGAGTTCCTGGACGACGACCACACCCCGCTGATGATCGTCAACATCGGCAAGCCGGGCGAGGGCGCCTCCTACCCGCGCTCCCCGCGCCTGGCCTTCGACGACGTCATCACGACCGTCTGAGACCGAGACGACGGCACGGAAAAAGGGGCTCCCGGCACGACCGGGGGCCCCTTCCGCGTGCGGAGGCTCCGTACACGCGGGTCCATGCGCGGAATACGCGGGCTCGCTCTTCGCATACGGGACAAGCGGGTCCGCACTTCGTATACGGAATGCCCGGGTTCGTATACGGACGCGCCCCTCACTCCGTCCGCAGCGCCCGCGCCATCCTCGTCAGGTCCTCGAACGACGCGCCGCCCGCGACCACGGTGGTGGACCCCTCGCTCCGCAGGACGAGGGCGTCGTAACGGTCACCCTCGTAGCGGGTCCAGGTCTCGCCGCCGATCTCCTGGGTCGTGCCGGTCTTCTTCGCGTCCTGGGTGGCGTCCGGGATGAACCGGGACGGCTTCCCGGCGGACTGCTCCACGGCCACGTACTGACCGCCGGGGGCGTGGAACCCGAGGTGCCAGTGGTCGGAGTCCGCGCCGCTGAAGCGGACGGACGTCGCCTTCCAGGTGTCGGGCAGGCCTACGGGCGCGGCCACCGGATAGGAGGCGGCACGGCGCGCCGTGAGCAGCTCGACGCGGTAGTCGACACGCTTGAGTTCCTGCTCGGTCTCGTCGTGCGGGATGAAGAGATAGATGACCCATGCCGCGAGCACGATGAGCCCCAGGGAGAGGACCATGTCGCGAACGGACTGCTTGCCTTTCGTACCTGCCACGTACTCATCGTCGCAGGTGCACCGGTCTGCTCATCCGTGGGGTCCCCTGCTCAATTTGTCAGCCTGACGATAGAGTCGGCCCGAACCCTCATCCGGCCGTCGTCGTATCAGAAAGGTGCGCTCCGATGACCGAGAACCATCATCTGCCGTCCGAGCTCGAAGTCCCCTCCGAGGCCCCCGACCGCAACCTCGCCCTGGAGCTCGTACGGGTGACCGAGGCGGCCGCGATGGCCGCGGGCCGCTGGGTCGGCCGCGGGGACAAGAACGGTGCCGACGGCGCCGCCGTACGCGCCATGCGGACCCTCGTGTCCACCGTCTCGATGAACGGCGTCGTCGTCATCGGGGAGGGCGAGAAGGACGAGGCCCCGATGCTCTTCAACGGGGAGCGCGTCGGTGACGGGACCGGCCCGGAGTGCGACATCGCCGTGGACCCGATCGACGGCACGACGCTGACGGCCAAGGGCATGACCAACGCGATCGCCGTGCTCGCGGCGGCCGACCGGGGCACGATGTTCGACCCGTCGGCCGTCTTCTACATGGACAAGCTCGTCACCGGCCCCGAGGCCGCCGACTTCGTCGACATCAACGCGCCGATCGCGGTGAACATCCGCCGGGTCGCCAAGGCCAAGCGGTCCACCCCCGAGGACGTCACGGTCGTCATCCTCGACCGGCCGCGGCACGAGGGCATCATCAACGAGATCCGGGAGACCGGGGCGCGCATCAAGCTGATCTCGGACGGTGACGTCGCGGGCTCGATCCTGGCGCTGCGGGAGGGCACCGGGGTCGACATGCTGCTCGGCATCGGTGGTACGCCCGAGGGCATCATCTCGGCCTGTGCGGTGAAATGCCTCGGCGGCACGATCCAGGGCAAGCTGTGGCCGAAGGACGACGAGGAGCGGCAGCGCGCGATCGACGCGGGCCATGACCTCGACCGGGTGCTGACCACGGACGACCTGGTGTCCGGGGAGAACGTGTTCTTCGTCGCCACGGGGATCACCGACGGTGAGCTGCTCCGGGGAGTGCGGTACCGGTCGGAGACCGCGACGACCGACTCCATCGTGATGCGGTCGAAGTCGGGGACGGTGCGGCGGATCGACTCGGTGCACCGGCTGAGCAAGCTGCGCGCCTACAGCTCCATCGACTTCGAGAAGGCGAAGTAGCTACGCCGGTTGAGCGGCAGGGGGCGGGGGCCGCGGTGGGGCCTGGGTCGCGGGCCGTCCGTGGCTGAGCGCGCCCACGCGGCGGAGCCGCATGTCGACACAGCCCCGCACCCCTGACCCCCTGCCGGCCGCGGCCCGCATCGGAAAGGCGCCCTCTTGTGCGGAGAGGGCGCCCCTGTAAGGGAGTTGGCGGCTAGCCCCAAGGCCGTGAAGTTTGCGGCTGGGGTGTGTTGTCAAGGGCTGGCGGCGGCGAGGATTTCGATGCTGGTGGTGGCTTTGTAGCTGGTCCGGTC